>NZ_FNXF01000037.1 GCF_900108485.1 Rheinheimera pacifica
ATACACAGACGATCCGCTTCTACGAACGGCAGGGCTTGTTGCCGCCGCCTGGTCGGCAGGAGAACGGTTACCGTGTCTATACCGAGAAACACGTTGAGCGGCTGGCCTTTATTCGTCGCTGCCGCATCCTGGATCTGTCACTGGCAGAAATTCACGAACTAAAGCGCTATCAGGACGACCCTCATCAGTCCTGTACCGCTGTCAATGCCTTGCTCGATGATCACATCTCTCATGTGCGCTCGCAGATAACCGCTCTACAGGCGCTTGAGAAACAACTCGTTTCACTAAGAGCGCGTTGCAACGATGACCGGGAAGTTAAGGCGTGTGGGGTTCTTGCTGGAATTAGCGAGGGAAGCATGCATCAGCAGTAGGTTGGAGTGCCAACCAGATAATCCGATGAGATGCCGGTTTGCCTCACTCTCATGCAAAGGTAAGATCAACCATTTAATCCGTATACCCCAAAAAAATTTAAAATAGCGGCTTGACTGTACCACAGTGGCAAGCATTAGCTTGTGTCATGAACACAACACAGGAGAGAAACACCATGAAATTCCATATCGCTGACATGACATGTGGCCACTGCGTTAGCATGGTCACCAAAGCCATCCTCACAGCAGATGGTGATGCAAAAATACAGACTAACCTGACCGACAAAACGCTGCAACTCAGCACGGAACTGAGCTCTGCAGAGGTAATGGAGGTCTTAACAGAGGCGGGATATCCGGCGACAGAAGTCAAAGCCAGCTGCTGTAATCCGGCGAACACCTGCCACAGCGCCTAACGAAAAAGCCACCTTAAGGTGGTGCTAAATCCCAGCTGTTTGAGGAGTTTATAAATAGCGTTGTGGTGGTACTCCACACCAAACTCGGTTTTGATGTAGTGAAGAATTTTCTCGCCGGTCAGTCTGCCACCTTGCTCACTTTGGCTATGCGATTCAATAAACTCGCCTAATTGCTTTTGCTGTTGTGCGCTGAGATAAGGAATCCGCCCCTTTGCTTTGCGGGCTTCAAGACCATCCAAGCCCGCTTCAAGGTAACTTGACACCCAGTTATTGACGCTGGTGCGGCTGACCTTCTATTGATTAGCGACTTGTGTGCGGTTTTTACATTCAAGGAATTGCGCGATCGCGAGTAAACGCATGCGTTTACGCGCATTTTTCTCCGCTCGGGAGAGCTTGAGGAGTTCTTCAGCGGTTTGATTCATAAAGCTAAGCGAGTGATTATTCGAAACCTGCAATTAGAACAGAAAACTAGACGGAATGGTATAACAGCGCTCCTTAATTTCTTTGTTAGGGACGTCCAATGCAAGTGATGGCGGCAAACATATCCATCCACTGGATGCTTACACCTGACAGATGATGGGAATATAAATTGCCACTTAAAATCAGAAATTGCGTAAGGGTATTTTCGAGCGAGCCCTGGCGGGAGACTTGTTTTACCCTCACCTTCGCAAAGATCCTTTTCATGAAGATCACGAACCTTTTCAATATGCAATTTAAGGGGTTCAACAAGCTTTTCAGGTAACATCGTGACTCGATCTTTACCGCCTTTGCCACGAAATACATACAGTATCTCTGCAACACCAAAAAAGCGGTAAGTTGTCAGTTTGTATAACAAGGCGCTATTGTCGCCGCATGCGCGGCTGGGACGGCTTACGCTGCGCTTCAGCCGCCCCAAAGCTTTGCGTTCTGCTAACACCTAAAAGCGGACTTTACAGCCTTAAAGTTGGAATGTCTGCAATTGGCACTAAGCTGATTGTCAGATTTGATCAAGCTCGATCATGAAAAGTGTTAGATGACATTAAGACCAATCCAATTAAGCTGCATTAGTCCAGATAGCTTAAACCGGCTATTTCCCAATTGCACTATGGCCTGACCTAATCCGGCTTAGTTCGATTAGCATTTAATCGCTCTAAAGTGTGCTTACGGATCTGTTCTTCTTCGTAATTGCGCTGGTCACGCCTATCCAAAGCAGAATGCGCAGCATCATTACCCTGCTGGATAACCTCACAGAGTTTATAAAACAGACACAACAACACACCCAACCCCAGAAGCCCGGCTAAAGGGCCATTAATAGTTCCTGCACCTAAAAGCATAAAGAACACTATCCACCAAAACATTTCCCAGTCCTCCCTTACAAAGTCTGTGCGACGCTAACGGAATTGCTCACTAAAAACAACAATAATTCGGAACAAGACCAGTAAAAACTGCGAATTTGCAACTTTTAACAGTGTTTTTGTTTAACAAATCGGTTTCATAGTGTAGCTTATTTTTACCACTATGCTGCAAAAGGGAACTTAGCTTGAATACTTCATCTGAAGAAACATACCTAACCGTCCACGAAATGGCAGAGGACCTCGCGAATGTCACCGGCAACAGAGAATATGGCCGATCTGCCTCAATGGCGTATGCGATTTACTACAAAAATTTAGTAATTGATACTGTTCGATACCAGCACGGCATAATTGACAGTGAAGCCCTGCAGCTTAGCCGCCACATCCGGTGGGAGCATGCAAAGCGGCATAATGAAGTTCTGTCCAAGAACATGCTGCAGGCTGGCTACCATCGACCTAAGAACGTTGCCGCTCATCACGTTGTCGCGTGGGACCACCCTCGGGCAGCAAAAGCACGCATTCGGCTGGCTGCATACGCGATTGATATTGACGATGAATGCAATGGGGTCTATCTGCCCAGATATCAAAAACATTGCCCGCATGCATATCTGCCGAACGCTGAAGCGCACTCTAAAAGCCATACAGATCAGTATTTTTTCAACGTGGAGTTCTTGCTTGAAGCAACCATAGCTGAAAGACTAGGACGTAATGCCGTAATATCCACCCTGCGGGATGTTGCGAGTGATTTGAAAAAGGGTGATTTCCCGCTGACAACGAGGTTTGAACATGCTTAACACGGAAACAGACACAACTTGTTATGCGGTGTTTGCCGACATCAGCAATTATGCGATGTTGCAGGAATCGACACTCGAACTTCTTATGCAGATTGATGACCCCGTGGGTTTTTACGGTGAACCCTTGGCACATATTTGGAAATCCATGCGGGTAACCTGGTTCTATAACCCCGAAGAGAAGGTTCGGCCTAAACCTGATATTGCTGCATTAGGCTCAACCGCATTCGCAGCATCCGCCGAGACTTGTGAAAAGCTCCGGCCATACATCGGAGACTACGTAGAGTTTCTGCCCCTGGACCTCGAAGGCGAGCAGTGGTACGTCATTCACGTACTGGCAAGGGAAGATATCTTCAATGACCGGTTATCTGAGCGTAAGATAAGAGACGATGGCACACCGAGTCGTATCTGGAAAAAAGTTGTTTTAAATACGGACAGAATTGCCGATGGTGTGTTGTTCCGAATCAAAGGTTTGACGTTGGGGATTTTCAGTACCGACAGACCGGACAGTTTCAAGTCCGTAGTAAAACGGCTGGGTTTGACAGGCATGACATACCAAGTGTCTGGCAGGTAAGGTTTATGTATCTTTTCTCGAAGTAGACAATGGCGGCGAGGCTTACATTTGTAAAATATGCGCTAATCTCTTTGATAATTCCGATACAGAGATAATTTGGGTTGAGTGATTTATGTATGCTATATATGGTCTGGTAGATCCCAGGAATCAAAAGATTTTTTATGTTGGAAGAACCAGCAAACCTTTAAAAACCCGCTTGAACGAGCATCTATGTGAGACTGACCATACAACGTTAAAGCAAAAAAGGATTTTAGAGATAACATCAGCCATAGAAGATAAAATACTGGTAATTGAATTAGAAGGCGGAGTTTCAACTGAAAAAGAGGCTTTTTGCAGGGAGGTTTTTTGGATAGAGACCATGATAAAATCAGGCTCTCCTCTGACAAATGCTTCAGTTGATTTTGGTGGGTTTTACTTCTTACGTGAAGACACCTTAGAAAATACTCCAGAAATCAGTCTTAAGTCTGCAGAGCCACATTATATCTCCGCATCTGCTCACTGGGACGATGATTGCGTTCCGGAGAAAGATAGTGCGGAAGTCAAATTAGCCTCTATGGATGGCATGTTTTTTAAGGTTGAGAATTATATCGTTCAAGGCCATGTTTTAAAGCAGAGAAACATGACTCCTGAGACTTTGCATAATAAACGTATAGCCAACATTAAGGCTGGACGTAGACTAAATCATGGAATGCCCATATTTGACGAAGAAGTTAGAGAAATCCTTCGGCGTTTTGCCAAAAATTCGAATATTTCAACTCTCTCAATCTTTTTTCAGAGAAGTGAAGCAACGATGCAAAAGCTAATAGATGAAGTATTGGCTGAGTAAGGCTGAAGTCAGCGTCGGTTAGCTGTAGTGACTAATTCAGCAAATCACTAAGTTTGACAATTTCAAACTCGACTTTTTCGTCAACGCAGCGCGTCTTTATGTTTTCAAGCACCATCCCTTGATAGGCAGTATAGCAATGCTCCCCGTCCACTGGCAGATGATAGGTACTACCGGATGCTTGTGGCCAAATAAATTCGTCGCCAATTTTTGAGAGGCCGCAAAGGTCTTCAGCCCCACTGGACAGTCTCCATATGTCATTATCCCAGCGCCAGGTTGCAAAAATCTTGTAGACAACCTTCTCACCTTCAATGAACTTTAAAATTGTCCAGCCGTCAGGGTGGTGACTCGTCGGCATTAGATAGAGTGTAGTGGCACACTAAATTTGGCCACCTGATTAGAGGTGTTATGATCCACCTCGTATGACATTAGGTGACATGATGAACAAAAAAACAAGACC
>NZ_FNXF01000022.1 GCF_900108485.1 Rheinheimera pacifica
TCAAAGCTACCGGCACGGTCACGTGGTGTATTCAATTCAAAGCTGCCGGCGGTGCTTTTCATGGTTTTGGCAGAGCTGCCGTTCTTGCGATTAGGGGCTTCATCTTGCTCAAGGTGCTGCTCTAACTCGGCCTGCATCGCTGCTTCGGTCAGTTGTTTAATTAACGGCGTTAAGATACCGTCTTTACCAGACAAACCTTTGCCATCACGTAATGCCTGAATGGCTGCTTGTATATCGAAAGTTGGGTTGGTCATGTGTCATCTCGTTTTCGCTTAGTTTAATGAAATGACACAGAATTTTGAACACTACCTGACCATATTTACCAACTGCAGGTGCAGCGTTAAGCCTGTTTAGACATTACTGGCGGATAAACGCCAGAATATCTTTGGTTAGCTTGTCTTTGTCGGTGACAAATAAACCGTGTGGCGCATTCTCGTATTCAATAAGGGTTGCCTGGCTGATGCCTGCTGCCGCCAGCCTGGCCGAGGCGTCAATCGGCACGGTTTTATCCTCCGTGCCATGAATAATCAGCGTGGGTACTTTGAAATGTTCCAAATCCGGGCGAAAGTCGGTGCTGGAAAATGCCTTCAGGCATTCCAGTGTTGCCCGGATACTGCCTTGCATGGCAACGGCAGCCATATGCCTGAGCACTTCATCACTGACGTTATTATCCGGTGTATCTACGCCAAAAAAGGTTTTAAAGAAGTCGGTAAAAAATGCCGCGCGGTCTTTATTAATCGCGCGGGCAGTTTTGTCGAAAGCTTCCTGCTCGGTGCCGCTGGGGTTATCTTCGGTTTTCAGCCTAAACGGCACCACAGATGAAATCAGCGCTGCTTTTACTACCGATTTAGCGTTGTGGCGCGACATATAACGGGCGACTTCACCTCCGCCCATGGAAAAGCCAATAATGATGGCATTTGGGGCATCTGCATAGGCAATAACAGCGGCCAGATCGTCACTTAAGGTGTCGTAATCATAACCATTCCACGGCTGTGACGATCGGCCAAAACCGCGCCTGTCGTAGCTAATGGCACGGTAACCAGCAGCGGCAATTGCCATGGCTTGCTCGTCCCAGGAGTCGGCAGATAGTGGCCAGCCATGTATCAATATAACCGGTTGGCCTTCGCCCCAGTCTTTGACATAAAGTTTGGTGTTATCTTTGCTGCTGATAAAGTGCATAGCGTTGCTCCTTATGGCGCTTAAAAACGTGGCACCGGCAACAATATTTAGCCGATGTGTTCTGCGCCATAGTAGCGGGTTGGCAGCTTACTGGCTGTGCGCCAGCGCACACAGCTAACAGTGTAAATTTTGACAGTAGGGGGTTAACTTATCGCAGGTTAAGCTTAAGACATGTAGGCGGCATGCACTAATACACGCCGCCGCGGTCGCATTAAAGCTCTAAATACTGTGGCCAGCCAAGTAGTGGGTTACTTAAGCCTTGCTTGCCTTCAAAAGCGTCGAGTTTTTCCGGCGAGGCATCGGTGTGTGCCATAGTTTTATAGTCTTTGGCAAATGTTAAGGTTCGCAGCAGTGCCGGAATAAAATGCTGGCCTAAGTCAGCTCGTATCGCGTCGGCATTTGCGGCGGGCAGCTCTGCCAAAGTGGCTTCGGTTTGTAGCTGGAAAAAGGTGTCGTTAAACCAGTGCGGTTGTAGCTCAATATTACGGATGCGCTTTTTTAAATCCTGGCGTACTTTATCGCCGCCGGTAAGCGCGCGGTAAAATACCACTTCGGCCAGCACTTCTTCTAAGCTGAAATGCTCAAACTCGTCAAAGTGGCTGCGGGCGTAAAACTGCTGCTGCAGCAACTGCATTGACTGAGTGCGGCGGTGATCTTTCAGTGCCTGCTGGTACTGTGTCCAGCCGTTCCATTCTTCAGCGTCAGGCGGCGTGGCAATGCTTTGCTGCAGTTGTTCTTCCACATCGCCGTACAGCGAGTTTTTACCGGTTTTTTTGCTGACGGTGCTTAGCATATTCCAGCCTTTTTGAAACGGCTTTACCACGCCCTCCGGCGCCAGCAGCAGAGTTAACGCCCGCTCCGGGTCATTGTCGCTAAGCTCCTGCAACCCTAAGCTTACCACGCCGATAATGTCGTGCGCTGCTTGCTCTAGCAGGTGCATTTTGTATTTATTGTAGAATTTATCGGCAAATTTTAAGCTCATCAGCACGGCTTTGCTTTTAATTTGCTGCAAATCATTACTGCTGAGCTTGTCGTCGGCTTGTGCTTTGCTAATAACCTGAGTTAAAAACGGACCAAAACTGCCATCGCGTAGCATTAACTGCATGACGTTATTCCTTAGTCGAGAAAGCTGAACATGTCGTCTACTTCGGCGTATTCGTCTGTAGCCTGGTTTTTCTCTTTTGCCTGCATTACCAGCTCGGTAGCAAATTTACTGATAATACCTTCCCAGCCGGAGTTTTCGTTGCGGATCAACGCTTTAATCGCTTGTTCTACCTGCGGTGCTAACTGGCGGATCAAGGCCAGTAAACTTCGCGGATCGTCAAAGCCCAGGCCGTGGGCGTCTTCGCTTATTTGCCGTTCGGTATAGCTGAGGGCTTCTTCTAAATCTTCTTCTTCTTCGTGCAGGGTGTCGGCATAAAAATCTTCATCGGCAATCTGTTCGCCGCGGTAAATTTCAATAAACGGAATAGATAAATAAAACAGCCCGGCAGGGTCTTCTGCTATGCATTCTAAAATGGCAGCTTGTTTGTCTTCGTTATCCTGAGTGCGGATTAAATAAGTTAAAAAATCAAAGGTGTGCTGTTTGAGTTCTTCAGCATTATTTTTGATTTTCTCTTCCCAGTACAACGGCTGCTGGCAGACGATATCGCGGATACGCTCGGGCGTCATCAGCTCAGAGATAATAGAAGGAAAGGAGAGATCATGCTCGCTGTTAATTTGGGTAAGCGTAACAATATCTATATTTTCAATCACTTCTACCAGCTGATCATCGCTCATAGTATTGGCAATCAGTTCAAATTTCTTGCTGGCTTGTTTGGGCTCTACTACGGCCAGCTGTTTAATTTCTGCTACGGCAATCTCAATTAAATTAGTCGTCATTAAGGTTTTTCTCCGTTAAAGCGAATGTCGTCGTACTGATCGTCGTAACCTTCTTCGTCGCTGTCGTCATCATTACCGTAATCGTCGCTGTCGTAGTCGCTGTGGTAGCTGTCGGTCTCTTCATCGTCATCAGTGTCGTAGCTGGGGTCTTCGTTATAGGTTTCGCTACCGTTACGGCGCTTGGCGGTAATTTTGCCACCTTCCAGTAAAAACAACACTGCACAGGCTTCGATTAACTGCGCTTCAGAGTAAGCACGAATAGCCTTTACCAGCTCAACATCGGCGTTATTAAAGGCTACTGAGGTTTTAAACTCGTCCCAGCTCGGTGCTGTACTGCTATTTAACCACTGCTGCCACTGCGTTTTGGCCGCCGGCGGAAACTTGACGCGGCCGTATAATGCCATTGGCAAATACTCGGGTACGGATTCGAGCATTTGTGGATCAGCCAGTAAAATGGCTTTCATCTTGGCGGTAAATTGCTCCAGCGCTTTGGGCGTGTCTGGATCCATATAGGATTCAATATTTTCCAGCGCATCAGTTTGCAGGGCGCGAATGCGCGCCATATTCAGTTTGTTTGCCATAACCTGTTCACGACCATGATGTTTTATGAATAGTACTGATCCCACAGCTCCTGCATGGCAGAGGCGGGGTCGGTAACAATAACATTGTTAAAATCTTTGATAAAAGCAGCTTTTTGTTTTGGATCAGATAACACCTCATAAGCGGCCTTTACCCGTTGTAACTGTGTTGCTGCCTGATCTTTTTCATCGTCAGTCAGGCCATGCAGTTTGTCCGGGTGATACTTATTGGCGAAGCGCTTATAGGCTTTTTTAATATCGTCATCGCTGGCATTGGTTTTTACGCCAAGTACGCGAAAGTGGTTAATCATAAGAGTTCCTGCACAAGCAAAGCGGTATCAGTATAGGTTGCCTGTTAACGGTGATAAGGCGGGTTAACAAACAGCCGGTAATGATAGCAGAACAGCGCTGCTTCACCTAGTGCTGCAGCGCGGCGATTTTGTAGCTGTGTGAACAGCCAGGCTACTGTGGCCTGGCTGCATAAAAGGCTTAACACTCAATAATATTGACGGCCAAACCACCGCGAGAGGTTTCTTTGTATTTGGTTTGCATATCTTTACCGGTATCCCACATGGTCTTAATAACCTTGTCCAGCGAGACTTTCTGATCGCCGCTACCACGCAGCGCGAGGCGCGAGGCATTGATAGCTTTAATCGAGCCCATGGCATTGCGCTCTATGCATGGCACCTGTACCAAACCGCCAACCGGATCGCAGGTTAGTCCCAGGTTGTGTTCCATACCGATTTCCGCGGCGTTTTCGACATGCGAGGGTGTGCCGCCCTGAATTTCTGTTAGTGCGGCAGCCGCCATAGAGCAGGCTACGCCCACTTCGCCCTGGCAGCCAACCTCGGCCCCGGAGATAGAGGCGTTTTTCTTATACAAAATACCGATAGCAGCCGCGGTTAACAGATATTGCACGGCGATATCCGGGGTAACCGGTTGAATAAATTTGTCGTAGTACATTAATACCGCGGGGATAATCCCTGCGGCGCCGTTAGTGGGGGCGGTAACTACACGGCCACCGGCAGCATTTTCTTCGTTTACCGCCAGCGCAAACAGGTTTACCCAGTCCATCACCTGCAGCGGATCGTTACTTTTTTCCGCCATCAGTTTTTTATACAGCGCCGGAGCGCGGCGTTTTACTTTTAACCCGCCAGGCAGTATGCCTTCGGTTTTAATGCCGCGCTCAATACAGGCACGCATGGTTAACCAGATATTGTTCAGCTCGTCAGTGATCTGCGCCGGACTGCGCAGTACTTTTTCGTTCTCCAGCATTAAGCCGGCGATCGACAGGCCATGTTCTTTACACAGTGCCAGCAGCTCAGCGCCTGACTCAAACGGAAACGGCGGCGGGTTATCGGTGGCAAACTGGCTGGCGGCTTCTTTTTCTTTGGCAAAATCTTCGGCTTTCACTATAAAACCGCCGCCGATAGAGAAGTACACATCGCTTAGCACAATGTTCTTATCTTTATCATAAGCAATCAGCTCCATGCCGTTGGAGTGCTCTTTTAAGGTTTTACGCCGGTGAAACACTATGGCGCCTTCACGCGGAAAGCTGACTGGCTTTACCTTGGCCAGGCGAATTTGCTGCTCGTCGTTAACTTGCTTTAACAAGCCGGGTACAGCGTCCGGGTCAACTGTTTCCGGCAGGTAGCCGGCCAGGCCTAAAATAACCGCTTTACCGGTGCCGTGGCCAATGCCGGTTTGGCCCAGTGAGCCAAAAAGCTCTACTTTTACGCTGGTAACGCTGTCGAGCAGGTTTTTGTCAGTCAAATCGTCGGTAAATTTCTTCGCTGCCCGCATTGGGCCAACTGTATGCGAGCTGGACGGGCCTATGCCGATGCTGAACATATCAAAAGCGCTGATAATCATAATTAATTCTGTTTGGTCGTTATCAAAGTTGCACCATTGTAGCCCAAGCCGCGCTATTCTGTAAGTCGGTTGGTAACTGGTCGGTGCTTATTACAGATGAGAAAAACTAATGAGAGTTGCTTATGCAATTTGTAAACACAATCTATGCAAAATTGCCGCAGTGGCGCCCCAGATAAATTTATCCTGATACGGCATGGCATGCAGCTGTTGCACTTTACCGCGTAGCCTTAGGCTGAATTGGTGACGATTCTCCTGCTGCAAAAAATGCGTTAACGGCACTTCAAAAATGCCGGCCACTTCATCGGCCTGTAATAGCCAGCTACGCTGTGGCTGCAGCAAGCCAATCCAGGGCGCTATGGTAAAACCGGTGCTGGTGCTTTGCAGTGGCAGCCGGCCAAGTAGCTCCACTGCATTTGGGGCTAAACCGATTTCTTCGTGGGCTTCACGCAGGGCTGCTGTGCAACTGCTTTCACCGGCTTCAATCCGACCGCCCGGAAAACTGATTTGGCCGGGATGATGGCGCAAGTGCAAGGCGCGCTGGGTAAAGAGTACATGCAGCTTATCACCGTAATCGATAATGGGGATCAGCACCGCCGCCTGATGCTGATCGCTGTGCAGTATCGCCCCGGCTTTGGCAGCAGTTTGCAGTAAAAAACGCTGGCGAAATTCTGCAGCAAGCACCTTTATTGCTCCTTAGCGGCCAGCACCGGCAGGATTTTGTTCACTTTATCTAAGGTTTCCTGATATTCGCTGTTAACTTCCGAGTCGGCTACTATGCCGCCACCGGCCTGGCAGTGAATTTGCCCTTCGCTGCAAATTAACGTGCGGATAGCGATATTAGTATCCATATCGCCGCTGCTGTTAATGTAACCAATGGCGCCGCAGTACACTGAACGCCGCTGTGGCTCCAGCTGCTCAATAATTTGCATTGCCCGCACCTTAGGTGCACCGGTGATAGAGCCGCCCGGGAAGGCGCCGCGCAGTAAATCACAGGCGCTATATTCTGGCGCCAGAGTGCCGGTTACCGTGCTGACTAAATGATGCACCGCCGGAAAGCTTTCAATAGCAAACAGTTGCGGCACCGCGACTGAGCCTGGCACACACACTTTACCTAAATCGTTACGCAGTAAATCCACAATCATCACATTTTCGGCGCGATCTTTGGCAGAATGGCGCAGGTTATCGGCTTCTACTTCGTCTGTCAGCGGGCAAATACCACGCGGCCGGGTGCCTTTTATCGGTTTGGTTTCTACCTTATTACTGTGTAGCTGTAAAAAACGCTCTGGCGAGATACTCAGTACAGCACCTTGCGGCAAACGGATAAAGGCAGAAAAGGGCGCCGCGTTTTTATCGCGCAGTTGTAAATAGGCCTGCCATTCATCGCCGCTATAACCTGCGCTAAAGCGCTGTGTCAGATTAATCTGGTAACAATCACCACTTAGCAGATATTGCTGTACCTGGTTAAAGCGGGCCACGTAACCGGCTTTATCCATATTAGCTTGCCAGCTACTGCTTAAACTAAAGGGCGCTGCCGGTGCTGATTTTTGCTGCAGCCTGGTGTGTAATTTTTGCCAGCCCGCTTGCGCGTCGCCCTGATAATCGACATACCATAACTGCTGAAGTTGTTTATCCAGCACCAGTGCCCAGCGATAAAAACCTACTGCCATATCCGGCAGGCTGATGTCAGCTTCTGCTGTTGCGGGCAGCTTTTCAATATAGCGGCCTAAATCGTAGCCAAAGTAGCCCAGAGCGCCGCCAATAAAGGGCAGGGCGCTGTTAACCGGTTGTGGGAAATAACGTTTTAGTGCGCAGTTAAGCACGAGAAAGGGGTCTTCGTGATAACTATGTGCGCCGCGTTCATCGGTTAAAATACTGGCGCCGTTTTGCGCTTCTAAGGTCGCAAGCGGCTCTGCCACTAAAATGTCATACCGGCTGTTAACATGCTCTGGCGCAGCCGAATCTAGCAGCATAGCCCAGGGCTGCTGCGCAAAGTGGCAGAAGAAACTAAGCAAGTTGTCCGGCGTATCACCGTAAATTTGAGGCGGAATAAGGTACTGCTGCATGAATGGGGCTAGCCGCTGTTTCTGATGCGCGTTATCATACCAGCACCGACACTAATAGTTAAACATGGCGCTGCCAGAGGCGCCAGAGGACAGGTAAAACAACATGACGGTTATTCGCCAGCAAGACTTTATCGACAGCATCGAAGATGCGCTGCAGTACATCTCTTATTATCATCCGCTGGATTTTATCAAAGCGCTGGAAGTGGCCTACCACAAAGAGCAAAACCAGGCGGCAAAAGATGCCATAGCACAAATTTTAATTAACTCCCGTATGTCGGCAGAAGGCCACCGGCCAATTTGTCAGGACACCGGCATTGTGACCTGCTTTGTTAAAATTGGTATGGATGTCAAATGGGATAAAACCGATATGACAGTGCAGCAGATGGTGGACGAAGGTACCCGCCGTGCTTACTTAAACCCGGATAATCCGCTGCGCGCTTCCATAGTGGCAGATCCTGCCGGTGGCCGTAAAAATACCAAAGATAATACGCCCTCTGTAGTGCATATCGATTTAGTGGCTGGCCACCATGTTGAAGTGATGATTGCTGCCAAAGGCGGTGGCTCGGAAAATAAAACCAAGATGGCGATGTTAAACCCGTCTGATTCCATTGTCGATTGGGTGCTGGAAACGCTGCCGAAAATGGGCGCCGGCTGGTGTCCGCCTGGCATGCTGGGCATAGGTATAGGCGGTACAGCCGAAAAAGCGGCCGTACTGGCCAAAGAAGCCTTAATGGAGCCGGTAGATATTCAGGACTTAATTGCTAAAGGTGCAGAAACCGCCGATGAAAAGCTGCGCTTAGAGCTGTACGAAAAAGTAAACAAACTGGGTATTGGTGCTCAGGGCCTTGGTGGTTTAACCACGGTAGTAGATGTGAAAATTAACAGTGTGCCAACCCATGCTGCCAGCTTGCCGGTAGTGATGATCCCTAACTGCGCCGCTACGCGCCATCTGCATTTTCATTTAGATGGCACAGGCCCTGCTGATATTCAGCCGCCAAAACTGGAAGACTGGCCACAGGTCACCTGGGAGCTGGGTGCCAATGTGCGCCGGGTAAACCTGGATACGGTAACGCCGCAAGATGTATTAGAGTGGAAAGCCGGCGAAACGGTGCTACTAAGCGGCAAAATGCTGACCGGCCGTGATGCTGCACATAAACGCATTGCCGATATGCTAAATCGTGGCGAAGCACTGCCCGATGGCGTCGACTTTAAAAACCGCTTTATTTACTACGTTGGCCCGGTAGATGCGGTGGGTGATGAAGTAGTAGGCCCGGCCGGCCCGACTACTGCCACGCGGATGGACAAATTTACCGATATGATGCTGTCGCAAACCGGTTTGCTTGGCATGATTGGTAAGTCAGAGCGCGGTGATAAAACCGTGGCCAGCATTAAGCAGCACAAAGCGGTGTATTTAATGGCGGTAGGCGGCGCGGCTTATCTGGTGTCTAAAGCGATTAAAAAATCCCGCGTGGTGGCCTTTGCCGATTTAGGCATGGAAGCCATTTACGAGTTTGATGTGCAGGATATGCCGGTAACGGTAGCGGTAGACTCCAATGGCAACAACGTGCATCAGCAAGGCCCGGCCATCTGGAAAGTGAATATTGAAAATATGGATACAGCGCTTAAGGCCTGATCCGATAAAAGGCCGCAGCAATAACTGTGGCCTTTTTTTTGCCGCTAACATGGTGATAATAACAAGGCTGTCGATAACTACATTTGCGATAACTGGATTTGCAATAACAAAAATAATCAGGGGACCCATAATGAAACAAACTTTAGTTGCGCTGTCAGTATTATTAAGCGGGGCCGTGATGGCCAAAGCGCCACTGACGGTAGAACATTTAAATCAGTTTAATAAGCTGCATGATGTGGTGTTGTCGCCCGATGGCCGCTTTTTAGTTTACGGCCAAACCAACGGCGGTTTTAGCCCGGCAGATACGTCCAGCGACTTATATCTGATGGATTTATCCAACCTGAACAAAGTCACCCGCATAACCCAGAGTGCCGGCCGTGAAAGCCAGCTGCAGTGGGCCAATGATGGCCAAAGTATTTATTTTATTGCCAACCGCAGTGGCACCAATCAGGTATGGCAGTTGCCGTTATATGGTGGTGAGGCGTTGCAAATTACCGATTTGCCGCTGCCGGTAGAGGGGTTTAAAGTCTCTGCAAATAACAAGCAACTGGCGCTGGCATTGTCGGTAAAGCCAGGTTGCCAGAACCTGCAATGTACGCTGGATGCTAAAGCGGCTGATGCGGCGAAAAAAGATACGGCTATGGCGTACGATCAGTTAATGGTGCGCCACTGGGACAGCTGGTTAACACCTTATCGCAGCCATTTACATATTGCAGAGCTTGGCAAGGGCACAGTAAAGAATGCTGTTAACCTGATGAGTGAGTGGAATACCGATATTGCAGGTATTAACGAAGTGGCTTTTACGCCGGATAACGAAAGCCTGGTATTCAGTGCCAAAATCCCGGCTGAAGATCAGGCCTGGCATACCAATTACGACATTTTTAAAGTGCCGGTAAGTGGCGGTGAAAAGCAAAATATGACAGAGGCAAACCCGGCCTGGGATGCGCAGCCATCGTTCTCTGCTGACGGCCGTTTTATGGCCTACAAAGCCATGAGTAAACCACAGGCTGAAGCGGATAAATTCAGTTTGATACTGCTGGATATGGTAACAGGGCAGCGCAACGAACTGGCGCCGGAGTTTGACCGCTCAATCAGTGATTACAAATTTGGTCCGGATAACCGCACTATTTATGTCACCACTCAGGATGTAGGCCAGTACAGCATTTATGCTATTAACACCAGTTTTGGTGATGTGCGCAAAGTGCATGGCGATGGTACTGCCGGAGCATTGAACGTAGCCAGTGACAAAATTGTGTTTACTAACCACAAACTGGATATGCCACCTGAGGTATTTCAGTTAAGCACAGATGGTGGCAGCTTAACACAGCTGACCGATATCAATGCCAATTGGCGCAAAGCAGTACAATTTGGCGACTATGAGCAATTTAGCTTTAAAGGTGCTAACGACGCTACGGTATACGGCTATCTGGTAAAACCCTGGGATTTTGATGCAAAGAAAAAATACCCGATGGCGTTTTTAGTACACGGCGGGCCGCAGGGCAGTTTTGGCAATATGTTTAACGAGCGCTGGAACGCGCAAATGTATGCAGCCAAAGGCTATGCGGTAGTAATGGTCGATTTTCATGGCTCTACCGGTTATGGCCAGGCTTTTACCGACTCAATCAGCCGTGACTGGGGAGGTAAGCCGCTGGAAGATCTGAAAAAAGGTTTTGACTATATAGTACAGGCGCAGCCGTGGATAGATGCTAACCGCGCTTGTGCACTTGGCGCATCTTACGGTGGCTATATGATGAACTGGATTGCCGGCAACTGGCCAACCGGTTTTAAATGCCTGGTAAACCATGCAGGTTTATATGATATGCCAAGCTTTTACGGCAGCACTGAAGAGTTGTGGTTCCCGGAGTTTGATTTAGGCGGGCCGGTTTGGCAGGCTGAGTCGGATTATCAGAAATTTAACCCGGCTGCTCTGGCCGATAAGTGGCAAACGCCCATGCTGGTTATTCACGGCTTAAAAGATTACCGCGTACCTTATGCTCAGGGCTTGGGCGCCTTTACTAATTTGCAACGCAAGGGGATAGATTCCCGGTTGGTGATCTTTCCGGATGAAAATCACTGGATCTTAAATAAAGATAACCGTGTGCGCTGGTATAACGAAGTATTTCAGTGGCTGGATAAATATACAAAAGGCTGATTCATTCAGCTGTTGTGACAGTAGTATTTACCGGCGGTATGCAAATATTACCCGCGCTGTATAGTCATGTCGAGCAGGTTAGCCGTGGTAAGACATAGTAATATATTGCTTATTATCAGCAATATAAGTGCTTATTTACCACGGCGAAAATGTGTTGGTACAACAGTTGCGTAGTTAATACCAGCTGCGCTTTTGCAGCACAGTTTTATTTAATAACTGAAGGAGATTTGACATGAAAAGACATATCAATTCTGCACTGGTATTAGCCTTATCACTGGTGTCTGCTTCGGCATTGGCTGCCAACAGCAAGTTTAATGAAATTGATCAGGACAATAATGGTTCAATTTCTAAAACAGAGTTTGAACGGCATATCGGTGATCGTTTTTTCGGTAAGATGGACCGCAACAGCGACGGTATGATTGATGAAAGCGAGTTCAGTGGTACCCGTTTTGGTGGCAAATTAGCGGATTTTGATCGTGATGGCGACAGCCGCTTAACTCAGGCCGAGTTGTACAACGGTTTGTTTGAGAAATTTGATACTAACCGTGATATGGTGCTGGACAAAGATGAATGGAAAAAAGTCCAGAGTGCTGGCATCGTTGCGAAATAACATCATAACACGCCTGAGAGGGCTTGCTTCTCAGGCGTTTTTCGCTATTTTACTTCCCTTCCACGTTAAGCCTTGCTTATTATGCTGTTGTACAAAGCCCCTGTAATAAATCTACTGACAGCAGATAGCAAGGACAGTTATGAATTTTCAACAATGCCGTGATCATTGCCTGATGCAACTGCAAAGCATTGAAGACTTTCCGTTTGGCCCCGATACTTATGTTTATAAAGTGGCGGGTAAAATTTTCGCGATTTTAGGGGAAGAGCAAGGTGTAGCCCGGGTAAATTTAAAATGTGACCCCGCCGAAGCACTAATGTTGCGCGATATTTTTCCTGCCGTTACGCCTGGTTACCATATGAACAAACAGCACTGGAATACTGTGTTGCTTGATGGCAGCGTGCCGGATAACGAAATAAAACGACAGATTGAAAACTCATATCAGTTGATTGTAAAAAGCCTGCCGAAAGTCAAAAGGCCGGTGTTAAGCTCAACCTGAATTTAGTGAGGCAATTCCTGAACTTTAGTTATAGCGCTGAGCCTTACGGCAGAGTCTGAATGTGTTGCCCGGAGTGCTGAATGCCAGTTTTTTTTGTGTTACCCCATCACTTAAAATTAACCTTACTATTGGTGCTGTGGTTATTGCCGCAGCACAGTATTGCAGAAGTGTTTAGCGATAAACTGGTCGAGGCTGCACTAAAACGCACCGAGCAACAGGTGCGGTACGACGGCCGTTATATGCGTATTGCTTACCCTAATGGTGACGTACCGGCTGATATCGGTGTTTGTACAGATGTAGTGATCCGCAGTTACCGCGCCTTGGGTATAGATTTACAGCAATTGGTGCACGAGGATATGCGCGATAATTTTGCATTATATCCATCGAAACGGATTTGGGGTTTAACCAGGCCAGACAGTAATATTGATCATCGCCGCGTGCCTAATTTGCAAACATTTTTTAGTCGCCATGGCAAAAGCTTAGCGGTTAGTCAGCAGGGCAATAATTATCAGCCGGGAGATTTGGTTACCTGGATGTTGCCGGGTAATTTGCCGCACATAGGCATAGTGGTTAATAAAACCTCTGCCGACGGCCAGCGGCCGTTAATTGTGCATAATATTGGTGCCGGGCCGGTACTGGCAGATATGCTGTTTGATTACAACATTACCGGCCATTACCGCTTTACGCCTGGTACAGGTTCTCAGTAGCCGGTTAAGCCATTTCAGCGGCGATTTGCTGCAGGCTGGCAGCCAGTTGGGCGGGTTCCTGCGCACCGGAAATCAAGTAGCGGTTATTGATAATAAACGCCGGTACCGATGAAATGCCGGCTTGCTGATAATTCGCTATATCTTCAGTTACGCTATCGGCGTAGTCATCTCCAGACAAAATGCGCTCCGCCTGTGCTTTGTCCAGCCCGGCCTGTTCGGCGCAGTTAGCCAATACCGTTGCGTCAGATACATCTTTAGCTTCACCAAAATAGGCATCAAACAGTGCCAGTTTCATCGCGGTTGCTTTATTCTCTGTAGCCGCCCATTTCACCAGCCGGTGGCCATCGAAAGTATTACAGGTATAACGCTGCTGCATTTTGCTGAAGTTAAGTCCTAAATCTGCAGCTATTTTCATCATATTGGCCTGGCTAGCGCGCATTTCATCTTCGCTGCGGCCATATTTGCGGCTAAGCGCCGGCAAAATAGGTTCTTGCGGCGCATTTTTATCCGGGTTTAGTTCAAACGCATGCCACTCGAGCTCAATCTGCAGCTGTGGCAGAGTTGCCACGGCTTGCTGCAACCGGGCGTAGCCGATAGCACACCAGGGGCAGGCGATATCTGATACCAAATCAATTTTCAGTGTGGTCATTCGGTTCCAACCTCGGGCGTTAAAGTCAGTAAATAGTTCACCAGCGCATTAAACTGCTGCTGTGATGACACCGCGCTGATATTTACCATGTATTTGTCGTTAATAATAAAACTGGGCACTGAGCGCACTGCGGCTTGCTCAATGGCCTGATCAAAATCGGCCACCATAGCAGTAACCGGCATACTATCGAAGTTAGCGTCAAACTGTCTGGCGGTTACTCCGGCTTTGCTGAACAGGGCTTGAAGCGCTGCTCTGTCTGCGGGTGGTTGGCGTTGCTGGTGAATTTGTGTAAACAGCAATGGGGTAAACTGCTCTTCAACATTAAGCGTTACCGCCATGGCATGGGCGCGTTGTACAGTGGGTGCCATTTTACCGCCATGAAAAGATACCGGTATTTTTTGTACACTGATACCAGCAGGTAAAGCCTGTTTTAGCTCTGCAACTATGGGTTCAAAGTTATAACAAAACGGGCAGTAGTAAGAAAAAAACTCTACTACCTTGGTATTGGCACTCTGTGTTGTATTAAGCACCTGATAGTGCTCACCTTCGTTAAATTTGTCGCTGGCATTTACAAAACTGGCGCCCAGTAGCAGGGTAAAAGCAAAAAGGAGTTGTTTCATTACGTATCCAAAACAGTAAATAATACTAAAACGCTACCACAGCACAGGCTGACAGCCAAGCTGGACTGCTACAAATGCGCAGTTAATTAAGCTTAGTAGCAAGATAATCTACCAACACCCGTACCTTGGCAGATAAATGCCGGTTTTGCGGATATATCGCCCAGATACCATCATCTGGCTGGCGTAGCGGGTTTAGCACAGCCACCAGCTCACCGCTTTGTAATTTACTGCCGACATAATAATCCGGTAACTGCACCAGCCCAAGGCCTTTAAGTGCGGCGTCCATTAATGCTACGCCACTGTTACAAACAATACGGCCCTGCGGTTTAAACTGCACTAATTTTCCCTGTTGCATAAAACGCCACTGCGCCACTGTGCCGGTTAAACACTGGTGCTGCGTAAGATCAGCCAGGTTTTGTGGCGTACCGTTCTGAGCTAAATAGACCGGGGAAGCCACGACATACTGTGTACGGCTTGCCAGTTTACGGGCGATAAGGCTGGAGCTTTCCAATGTGCCTAACCTGATAGCTAAATCAAAGCCACCCTGAACTAAATCCAGCTTGTTGTTGGTTAGTTGTAAATCCAGTTCAGTGTCGGGGTATTGCTGCATAAAGTCATGCAGTAGCGGCGCTATACGGGTTTCGCCATAAAATACCGGCGCGGTCAGTTTAATCTGGCCGCGCGGGGTGGCTTTTAAGTTAGCTAAAGTGCGGTTGGCTTCCTCTAAACTGGCTACCAAATGCCGGCAGTGCTGCAAATACAATAAGCCTTCTTCGGTTAAGCTAACGCTACGCGTACTGCGATACAGCAGTTTTATCGCCAGTGTGGCTTCCAGTTCGGCAATATTGCGGCTTACCTGGGCTACTGAAATACCCAGTTGCTTTGCGGCTTTGGTAAAGCTTTGCAGCTCTGCTACCGCTACAAATTCGCTGATGCCAATCCAATGTTTCACTATAGAACCTTATTTTTCTGACCAGATTGTTTGCCGGATACGAAGGCAGCGGTTAGAACCCCGTTCAGGTTGCCACAGAGTGTCTGAGCGAACGCGCCAGCGTGAGTGAGTTGCTGTGGCAAGCCTGGGCGGGTGTTGTAACGCAAGCTGCCGACTCCGCTTTTCCATTTATGAAAAACTGATTTGCATTTTAGTGCTATTCATACTGATATGGCAAAAATAAAAATCAGGTTACACTTGTAGCCAATGCTAGTATTGCCAGTGCAACTTACGTAAAAGGACAACTAAATGAAGATGATTAAAACACGCGCCGCGGTAGCCTGGGGCCCGGGCCAGCCATTATCGATTGAAGAAGTGGATTTAATGCCACCGCAAAAAGGCGAAGTGTTGGTTAAAATTGTTGCCACCGGCGTGTGCCACACTGATGCGTTTACCTTATCGGGTGAAGATCCTGAAGGTATTTTCCCGGCCATTTTAGGCCACGAAGGCGGCGGTATAGTAGAAGCCGTGGGCGAGGGCGTAACCTCGGTTGCGGTGGGCGACCATGTTATCCCGCTTTACACACCAGAATGCGGTAAATGTAAGTTTTGTTTATCCGGCAAAACCAACCTGTGTCAGGCTATTCGCGCTACCCAGGGCAAAGGTTTAATGCCGGATGGCACCACACGTTTTTCTAAAGACGGCAAGCCAATTTATCACTATATGGGCACTTCCACGTTTTCTGAGTACACGGTACTGCCGGAAATTTCGCTGGCTAAAATTAACAAAGCCGCACCGCTGGAAAAAGTGTGTTTGCTGGGTTGTGGCGTAACTACCGGTATGGGCGCTGTAATGAACACGGCCAAAGTAAAAGAGGGCGATACGGTTGCGGTATTTGGCTTGGGTGGTATTGGTTTATCTGCCATTATTGGTGCTGTTATGGCCAAAGCCAGCCGCATTATTGCCATTGATATTAATGAAAGTAAGTTTGATATTGCGAAAAAGCTTGGCGCAACTGATGTGGTAAACCCGAAAAAGTTTGATAAGCCAATTCAGGATGTCATTGTTGAGATGACCGATGGCGGGGTAGATTTCTCGTTTGAGTGCATCGGCAATGTGAATGTGATGCGCTCGGCGCTTGAATGCTGCCATAAAGGCTGGGGTGAATCGGTCATTATCGGTGTTGCCGGTGCCGGCCAGGAAATTTCTACCCGTCCGTTTCAGTTGGTTACCGGCCGTGTTTGGCGCGGTACTGCCTTTGGTGGCGTAAAAGGCCGCACTGAGCTGCCAGATTATGTCGAGCGCTATTTAAACGGTGAGTTTGAGCTGGATACTTTTATTACCCACACTATGCCGTTGGAGCAAATTAATGAAGCGTTTGATTTGATGCATGAGGGTAAATCTATCCGCACAGTAATTCATTTTTAATATCAAGCAAATGTAATTGATGGACGGATTACAACCCCGTTTTGGTCGCCACAGAGTGTCTGAGCCCTGCCGCAGGCTGGCGACAAATTCGTCTGGAACGAATTTGAACAGCTTCAGCTGGCCTCTGGTGTCGGGCAGGATAGCCCGACATAGTTGCTGTGGCGAGCCAAGGCGGGTGTTGTAATCTGTCCTTACTTAACACTATGGACAGACTATGACAACTTCAGCATTAACCAAAGTCAGCGAACAGCTTTGCTTTGGTGGCAAACAAATCCGTTTTACTCATACATCCACTGTACTGAACTGCGATATGCAATTCTCAGTGTTTTTACCGCCGCAGGCAGAAACACAGGCTGTGCCTGCGCTGTATTGGCTGTCGGGTTTAACCTGTACTGATGAAAACTTTTCTGCCAAAGCCGGTGCACAACGCGTTGCGGCTGAGCTGGGTATAGCACTGATTATGCCCGATACCAGCCCGCGCGGCGACGGCGTGCCGGACGATGCAGATGGCGCCTACGATTTTGGCCTGGGAGCGGGCTTCTATGTTAACGCCACCCGGGAGCCATTCGCCAAACACTATCGCATGTACGATTACATCGTTAGCGAGCTGCCGCAGTTGCTGGAAGCTGAACTGCCGTTATCGGCCAAACGTGCCATCAGCGGCCACTCTATGGGCGGCCACGGCGCTTTAGTGATAGGCCTGCGCAATTCAGAGCGTTATAGCAGTATGTCGGCATTTTCCCCCATTTGTAACCCGGTAAATTGCCCCTGGGGTATTAAAGCTTTTAGTGGCTATTTGGGCGATGATAAAAGCCAATGGCAACAATATGATGCATCTGTATTGTTAGCTGCAGCGCAAGACCCGCTACCACTATTGGTTGATCAGGGTATAGCCGATAACTTTTACCCTGAGCAATTGCGCACTGAAAGTTTAATTGCTGCAGCTAAGCAAAGTGGTGCCAAAGCCGATATTCGTATACAGGCAGGCTATGACCATAGCTACTACTTTATCGCCAGCTTTATTGAGCAGCATTTGCGGTTTCATGCAAAGTATCTGATGGGTTGATAAAATTTGCCGCAATGCCTGATTGAGCCCGGCATAATACTTTTTAGCCGGAACCGTTGAGCGCCCGGACGGCGCGAATCGAGCCCCCACGGATGGGTTTACGGCGTGTTCCGGTAAAAATGTATGGCGCCGAGCGATAAAGCCCGCGTTTGCGTACTAATCTGTTCCGTCAAAAGCTGGTTTAATATCGTCAAGTACTGGCATAATCGGCTAAGTTTGCTGTATATGCCCGCATATAGGAGAGCTGCATGAGCTACGATAACGACAATATTTTTGCCAAAATTCTGCGCGATGAAATCCCCAGCTTTAAAGTGTATGAAGATGACTACACCCTGGCTTTTATGGATATTATGCCGCAGGCCGACGGCCATACGCTGGTGATCCCCAAGTTTGCTGCTGAAACCCTGCTGGATATTCCGGCAGACGAGCTAACTCACACCATGACCACAGTACAAAAAGTGATGTCAGCGCTTAAATCTACGCTTGGAGTAGAAGGTGTCGTACTGCTGCAGTTAAATGGTACCGCTGCTGGGCAAACTGTGCCGCACCTGCATTTTCACTTAATTCCGGAGCATTTAAGCAAATTATCCGGCCATGGTGCGGCAATGGGTGATATGGAAAAAATAAAAGCACTGGCAGAGAAAATCAGCGCAGTACTTTAAAGTGATGGGCAGGCTTAATTAACTGCGCCGTTGCAATAAATCCCACTTATTGCCATATAAGTCTTCAAACACCACGACGGTAGCATAAGGCTCTTGCCGTGGTGTTTCGTGGAATATCACGCCAGCAGCCTGCATAGCATTATAATCACGCCAGAAATCATCGGTTTGCAAAAATAGCCAGACCCGGCCACCAGCCTGATCGCCAACGGCTGACTGTTGTTTTTCGTTACTGGCTTTGGCCAGCAGCAAGGCGGTGCCGCTGTTGTTTTTCGGCGCAACCTGCACCCAGCGTTTGCCAGCACCAAGGCTGGTATCTTCCAGTAAATCAAACCCAAGTTTCTGGGTGTAAAAGGCAATCGCCTCATCGTAGTCTGTTACCAGTAAGGCTACATTTGCAATTGTTGCCATGCTTAAATCTCGTTGCTATTGGTTGCTGTAAGGTGACGATCCTGCCTGTCAGTTCTGGCTAAAACAAGCGGCAACTGCAGATTTCCGCTTGAGATCAAGCCGGTTTGTGCTTAAGGTAGCGGCCAATATCTTTACCCTATGCACCGCAACAAGGTTTGCTGTTTATGCGATTTACCTCTTCACTGCTTTTTTCTGCAATGCTACTGGCCGGTTGCGGCTCAGCACCAGAGTCTGGGTTAACCTTAAGCCTTATTCATATTAACGACACCCATTCGCAATTTGATGGCAGCCCGGCCAGTGTGAAAGACGCCAGCGGCGAACCGCTTTACACCTATATTGGTGGGCATCCGCGCTTGTTAACCAAGGCGCAGCAGCTACGCGCGCAAGCAGCACAAGAGGGGATACCGGCGCTGTTTTTGCACGGCGGCGATGCCTTCAAAGGTAGCGCATATTTTGAGTTGTTTGAGCAACGCATTAACATTGATGTACTAAACCGGATGAACATCGACGCCATGGCACTGGGTAACCATGAGTTTGATATAGGTTTAACCAAGCTGGCCGACTTTGTTGATAAGGTTAATTTCCCTATTTTGGCGGCCAATATTGATACCGCTGCTGAACCTCTACTGGCTAACAGCCAGAACCTGAAACCCTACAGTTTATTTGTGCTTGATAACAACCAACTAAAGCCCGTGGCCAGTGTTGACGCAGCGGCAGGGCGGGCAGTGGTGGCGGTATTTGGTCTGGCGCTGGAGGATATGCGCGCTATAGCACCCGATACCGGCGCCGTGGTGTTTAACAATGAAATACAAAGCGCACAGCGCACCGTAGATGCCTTAAGTGCCCAGGGCGTGCAACATATTATTGCGCTGACGCATTTAGGCCACCAGCGTGATTTAGCCCTGGCCAGTGCCGTTAATGGTATAGATGCCATCGTTGGTGGCCATTCGCACAGTTTGCTGGGCGATTTTCGGCACTGGTATTTGGGAGCACAGCGGCCATACGCCGAGATAGTGAGTAACCCTGATGGCAAAGGCCAAACCTGTGTGGTACAGGCCGGCCAGTTTGCGCAGGCCGTAGGTCAGGCCAGGCTGAAGTTTAACCCGGCAGGCCAGTTAATAAGTTGCGCCGGGCAGAATACTTTACTGGCAAGCACCGATTATTTCAGCTCGGCAGTGCGTGATAAATCAAGCCGTATCAGCACAGATAAACAAGCACAGACAGAGCGCTATATTGCCAGCCTGCCGCGTACCGCTATTGTGGCCGAAGATGCCGCGCTGCGCTCTGTGCTTGATAACACTTACTTACCGGCGGTACAGCAAGCTTATGGTGCGGTGATCAGCAGCACCGAAACCGAAGTGCCGCATGTACGCCTGCCCGGTAGCGGCGGCAGCGATAAACATGGCTCGCCTCTGGCAGGGTATATCGCCGATGCCATGCTTAAATATGTCAACCAAAGTGCAGTGCAAAACCTGGTGAAACGACCGGTGCAGCTGTCATTAGTTGCAGCCGGTAATATTCGCGCGCCGTTGGCCGCAGGTGAAGTGCGCGAAGGTAATATCCGCCTGGAAGTATTGCCATTTGATACGCCGCTCAGTGTGCTGAGCATTAGCGGTGCCGAGCTACGTGCGCTATTAACTGATATTATTAGTCAGTCTGTGGTCGCAGGTGCCCACACCGGTAAGTTTCCTTATGTTGCCGGTATTCGCTATGTGGCAAAACAAGCCGGGCCTGATACCGTAGAGCTAATCACACTGGATATAAAGCTGGAAAATGGCTGGCAAGCTGTCAGCGCCCGGCAGCACTATAACCTGGTAACCACCAGCTATCTGGCCGATGGCAACGATGGTTGGCAACTGTTGCAACAATTGCAGGCAGAACAGAGCGACCGGCAGGATATAATACTGCGCCACCAGCAACCTCAGTTGTATCCGGTGGCAAGGGTGGAGGCAATACAAGATAGCAGCGGGGCGCAGTCGTTTAGCGCCCGCTATCGCAATAGTGATGGGCTACCATGTAAAACCGAAGGGGTAGATTGCAAAGTCGCAGCACAGGCGTTTATAGATTATCTGAAAGCCGACCCGCAGCTATGGCAGCAAAAGCGCGAGCCAACAGTAACCTTGCAGCGATAAACTTGATACAGGGCAGCTCTGCTGCCCCGGTTTCAGCGTTTAAACTTGGTCTCTAAAATAACCGACGAGTTAGTACGCTCTACACCGTCTAAATTACCGATATCATCCAGAATATGGCTTAGTTGCTCGGTGCTTTGTGCCTGCACTATGGCGATAAGATCATACTCACCGCTGATGGCGTACAGTGCTGAAACCTGGGCAATTTGTTTTAGCTCAACATTGGTTTTGGCGGTAAGCTTTTGCCGTACTTTAATACTGACATGTGCTGACACCAGCGACGCCAGATAGTCTTCACCGTAATCTACCGAGTAACCTTTAATTACACCGCTTTGCTCTAATTTAGCGATGCGGGTTTGCACGGTAGAGCGGGATAAATCCAGCATCCGGGCTAAGTCGGAGATACTGGCGCGGGCATTGTGCTTTAGCACAGCTAGTAGTTTTTCATCTTCCTTGCTTATCATTTTGACAACCTTATCCGTTGAATTGCAATTTAAGCTTGTTAAATTGTCGATAATGGTACTGCAATGTGGCAGTGGTGAGCAATATAATAGAGTTAAATTTATTCGTGCCTGGCAGCATTTATTTTAAAAAAAACAGGCCATTCCACAGACACAGTGAGGTAGTTATGCAGGTTTCAAGAAGCGTATTCGATGATGTAATGGTACCAAACTATGCGCCGTCAAAAATTATCCCGGTAAAAGGCGAAGGCTCACGGGTGTGGGATCAAAACGGTACCGAATTTATCGACTTTGCCGGTGGTATTGCCGTTAACTGCCTTGGCCATTGTCATCCGGCGTTAGTCACGGCGTTAAAAACACAGGCTGATAAACTGTGGCATTTATCTAACGTAATGACTAACGAGCCTGCACTGTTGCTGGCTAAAGCACTGGTTGACGCTACCTTTGCGGAAAAAGTGTATTTTGCCAACTCAGGTGCCGAAGCCAACGAAGCTGCACTGAAATTAGCGCGCCGCTATGCCAAAGACAAATACGGTGAGCAGAAAAACCAGATTATTGCCTTTAAACAGGGCTTTCATGGCCGTACTTTCTTTACCGTTACTGTGGGTGGCCAAAGTGCTTATTCAGATGGTTTTGGCCCTAAGCCAGCAGCCATAGTACACGGTGAATTTAATAATCTTGATAGCGTAAAAGCGCTGATTAACGCCGACACCTGCGCAGTAATGGTAGAGCCGGTGCAGGGCGAGGGTGGTGTGATGCCAGCCACGGCTGAATTTATTAAAGGCGTGCGCGAGTTGTGCGATGCCAATAATGCGCTGCTGATTTTTGATGAAGTGCAAACCGGCGTTGGCCGTACCGGCGAGCTGTATGCCTATATGGGTTATGGTGTAACGCCGGATATTCTGACGACAGCCAAAGCGCTGGGTGGCGGTTTCCCTATTGGCGCCATGTTAACCACTACCGACATTGCCAAGCACTTAGTGGTTGGTACACACGGCTCGACTTACGGCGGTAACCCGCTGGCCTGTGCCGTTGCGCTGGCTGCAGTTAATACAGTAAATACACCGGCCGTATTATCGGGTGTTAAAGCCAAAGCCCAGCTGTTTCAGGATGGTCTGAAAAAAATTAACGACAAATACCATGTATTTAGTGAAGTACGCAGTGCAGGTTTATTAATTGGTGCGGTGCTAAACAGCGATTATGCCGGTAAAGCGCGTGATTTTATGTTGGCAGCGGCGGATCAGGGCTTAATGGCGCTGGTTGCCGGCACCAGCGTGGTACGTTTTGCGCCGTCGCTGATCATTCCTGATGCTGACATTACCGAAGGCTTGGCCCGCTTTGAGCAGGCTGTAGCTCACGTAGTGAAGGGGTAAAACCATGTTAGTGATCCGGCCGATAACGGCAGCTGATTTTGCAGCGCTGAAAAACATCGCTATAGAATCCGGTGCTGGTTTTACCTCGTTGCCGGTAAACGATGCGCGGCTAAAGCAGAAAATTGCGCATGCCGAGCATAGCTTTGCGGCTGAGGTGAATACACCGGGCGATCAGGGTTATCTGTTTGTGCTGGAAGATACCCAAAGCGGTGAGATTGTCGGTACTACCGGTATAGAGGCTGCGGTGGGCTTAAGCACGCCGCTGTATCACTTTCAGCAGAACACCGTTATTCACCACAGCGCTGAGCTTAATGTATTTAACCAGCTAAAAACCCTGACACTGTGTAACGATTACACTGGCGCCTCAGAAATTTGCACACTGTTTTTGCGTGAAAGTTACCGGCGCAACCATGCCGGGCGCTTTTTATCCAAAGTGCGGTTTTTGTTTATGGCCGAGTATCCGCAGCGCTTTAGCGATCGCGTGATTGCTGAAATGCGCGGTGCTGCTGACAGTGATGGCCAGCCACCCTTTTGGCACTGGCTGCAAAAACTGTTTTTAACCATTGATTTTCCTACCGCAGATCATCTGATTGGCGTGGGTAAAAAAGCTTTTATTGCTGAGTTGATGCCGCGCCATCCGATTTATGTTGGTTTATTGCCGCAGGCCGCCCAGGATGTTATCGGCCAGGTGCATCAAAACACCAAACCAGCGCTTAACATGCTGGAAAATGAAGGCTTTGCTCATCGCGGTTATATTGACTTATTCGACGCCGGCCCAACGGTAGAAGCGCGGTTAAGCCAGATTAAATCGGTAGCAGCCAGCCAGAAAGTCAGGGTGAAAATTACTGAAGTGCAGGGTGGCCAAACGCTTGCGGTAGCAAATACCCGCTTGCAGCAGTTCAGGGCCAGCTTTGGTAAGAACGCAAAGTTTGATGCAGATCAGCAGCTGCTACTGCTAAGCGCAGAATTTGCCGATACACTGCAGCTGCACGATGGCGATATGGCAAGATTTATAGTGTTAGATAAGGCCTGAGGGCCAGACAAGTAATAACTGGTAAATGTTAAGGCGGAATAAATATGCATACTGATGTAAAAGCGTTGTTTGCCAACCTGTGGCAAGACTATGTAGCCGTGACTCCTTCTGCCAAGAAAGTACACCAGTTGCTGGGTAGCTCGCAGCAGGATGATGTAATTAACGATCATATTGCGCTGCGTACTTTTAATCTGGAAAAGGTCGGGCTGGAAAAACTGGCGGCACACTTTAAAGCCCTGGGCTATGAAGAGTGTGGCGAGTATCATTTTGAAGCGAAAAAGCTGTATGCCAAGCACTATGAGCATGCAGACCGCAGCTTACCCAAAGTGTTTATTTCAGAACTGCTGCTGGATAAGTGCTCGGCTTACCTGCGTGATACCATTACCGCGCTGGTTGAACAAATTCCGGCTGAGGCGGTAACAGCTGATAACTTTTTATACAGTGGTACGCACTGGCAGGTAAGCCAGGCCACGTACGAAAAACTGCTGGCAGAAAGCGAATACGCCGCCTGGGTTGCGGCCTGGGGCTACCGGGCTAACCATTTCACCGTTAGTGTGAATGACTTGCATAGCTTTAGTACCTTAGAGCAGGTAAACGAGACATTAAAAGACGCAGGCTTTTTATTAAATACCTCAGGCGGCGAAATTAAAGGTACGCCAGAAGTGTATTTAGAGCAGTCATCCACGCTGGCCGATTTACATCCGGTGCAGTTCAGCGATGTGGTTGCTACCATTCCAAGCTGTTTTTATGAGTTTGCCCGCCGTTATCCCATGACAAACGGTTTACTCTATACCGGCTTTGTTGCGGCATCAGCAGATAAAATTTTCGAGAGCACTAACGCCCGTTAGTAAGTTTTGTTACACAATTGCAGCCGGTATTTACCGGCTTTTTGCGTTATCATCCGGATAAGAACACGTTACGTAATACTATTTATTCACCTAACGTCTTAACCGGGATAAAAATAATGAAAAAAGTCAGTGCGCTGCTGTTTGCTTTGGGCTTTGTCTGTGGAGATGCATTAGCAGCACAGTTAGATAAAGTGACAGTTGCGCTGCAACATCCTGCTAATGGTAACATTGTCCACTTGCCCGAGCGGCAGCAATTGCTGGTATCAGGTTTTAGCCAGTTTGCCCGCTGGTTGTCGGTAATTGATTTAACCGATTATAAAGTGCAGTTGCTACCTATACCCTCTGATGCGCAGTTTTTTAACAAAGCCATACTGGCAGGCGACAGCAAACCGCAGTTAGTATTTCTCGGGTTGGGGGGCATTAGCCGGTTAAATGCGGATAATACAGCGGCTGAGCGGCTTGTTGCCAGTACCTCCTTGTACCGGGTGTTGGATCAAAACCGGCTGCGTGAGGCTAATTTTGTCGTTGACCTCGGTTCGGGCTTAAGTGATTTTATCATCGCTGATTTTCAGCACACACACTTATACCGCCAGCAGGCTGATGGTAGTTTTACCCACTACCCGTTGCAAATTCCGGCTGCTGTACAAAGCTGGCGTGCCAGCCCGGATTACAGCCCACGTAAACCTTATCAGGCAGATATAAACCAGGACGGTAAAACTGATTTAGTCTTTGTCTGGCAGGGCAAATTTCAGGCTTTTTTGCAGCAGCCTGATGGCAGTTTTGCCACTGAACCTGTGGCAATGAACTGGCCGGTAGGGTTATCTACCGAGCAGGAGGCTGATCAGCGCAACGATGCCGGGCGTAGTTACAGTGGCCAGAATATCGACACACTGCGTGATATCACCGACATTGACGGTGATGGCATACCCGATCTGATCATTAACCGCGAGCAACTGGCCGATGCGCTGGAACGCAATAACAGCTTTCGTGTTCATTTTGGTAGCGCAACTGAGCAAGGGTTAAGTTTCAATGCTGAGCCGGATACCCGTATTACCACCGATACCTCGCCAATAGACGTGGTGATTAATGATTTTAACGGTGATGGCCGCAAGGATTTTTATATTCCCAGCACCCATTTTGGCGTAGGCACTCTGGTTCGGGTGTTGCTGCGCGGCAGTGCTAATCTGGATATTGATTTTTATTTGTTAAATGAGCAACGCCAGTACAGTGCTAAAGCCGATTTTCGCCAGCAAGCCACTATCGACGTTAGCATTGGCAACTTCCGCTACGATATGCCGCTGTTTCAGGTGGCTAACCTGAACGGCGACGGTTTTAAGTCATTGTTGGTGGGCGATGGCCGCGAGCAATTGCGGCTATACCAGCATGATGATAAACGGCTGTTTAGCCGGCGCAGTGATAAATTGAAACTGGATTTACCGCGCGATGCCAGTAAGGTGCGGGTAATGGACCTGACCGGCAATGGCAAAGACGATCTGGTATTACCCTTTGATACCCAGGATAAAGAAGGCTTACGTAATCAGCTGCATTTGCTGTTAAGCCGCTAAATGCGGCTTATTCCACTAAAGCCATTACGTCGTTAATCATATCGTCCATGGTGAGTAAACCCGTCAACTGATTATCCTGCATTACCAGTACGCGTTTTAATTTATGCTGGGTCATCAGGCTGGCGGCGTGTTTCAGTGCCAGCTGCTCACTGACGGCAATGGCAGGCTTTACGCAAACGTCATATACATTTATCAGGTCGATATCACCTTCTTCTGCAATGATGGTTTTCAAAATATTGGTGTACGTGATCAGGCCATAGGCATCGTGCTCATTTTGCCGGTCAACCACCAGGCTTTTTACATGGTGCTTTTTCATCAGGCTCATGGCTTCGCGTAAAGTACTAAAAGGTGAAATACAAATCACCGGGCTAACCATTAACTCTTTTACCAGTTTAATTGCCATTATTTGGCTCCTAATAGCGTTATTCGCGCAAATGTTGTTCAAATTTCATAATCTGGCCCATATCGATACCCGTCAGGTGATCAATTGGCACTGTAAAAGCGATACCGCGTGATTTACCGTCTTGCAGCAGTATTGCCTGCATTTTTTTCAGAATAGGTAACGACATATGCTTAGCCACCACCATCAGCAATACAGACTGGCTTCCTTCAAATGTCATGCCGAAGAAAGTTTTTTTACTCTCGCCGCCAATACCTTTACCGGTCAGAATAGTAATGCCGGTAGCACCAGCGGCTTGTGCCTGCTCTATTGCAGTTTGCTCCAGCTCTTCCGGCGCTATAACAACAATGGCGGAGAATTTCATACTTGTGCACTCCTGCGATTATTTAGTTGCTCCACCACGATGGCGTACAACATAACAGTAATAATAGGAAAAATTGACGCAAAGGCGATCAGGCCAAAACCGTCAATTAATACATTACGACCCTCAATAGAGGTGGCCAGCCCAATACCTAAAGCAGTAACCAGCGGCACTGTTACTTCTGAGGTGGTAACACCGCCAAGGTCAAATGCCAGTGCAATGATATAACGCGGCGAGAAGGCCGTTAGCAATACCACGAAGGCGTAACCGGCCATAATGTAATAGTGGATCGAATCGCCACTGATAATACGATATACGCCAACAGTAATACCCACCGCAACGCCAAGTGCCACAATCAGCCGGATCACCGAGCCTTTGAGTTTACCGGGGGACGCCTGCTCAGCTTGTTCGCCAATGGCAATAAGTGCCGGTTCGGCCATAGTGGTGGCAAAGCCAATCATAAAGGCAAACAGTAAAATCAGGCTGTTGTAGTTTTTGCTGATCAGTTGTTCTGCCATTAGCGAACCTACCGGAAATAAGCCCAGTTTTAAACCCAGCACAAACGCATAAAGCCCAAGCAGTACCATGCTAAAACCAACAACGACTTTTATCGGGTTCGCCAGTGGCCGGCGTAACACCAGATACTGAAACACCAGCACAACCAAAATCATGGGCAGAATATCTTTTACCATAGTGGCTAAATCGATAACGGCTTTAAGTAACCAAAACACCGGCGTTGCCAAGCCGGCAGTGCTGACAACAGCGGTAGCTTCGCTGACGTTGTATACCCAAATGCCATACAGCTGCACACTGATCATCGGCACCATTACCGCCAGTGCCACTAAACCAAAGCCATCGGTCAGGGCATTGCGGCCCTTAATTGAGCTGGCAAGCCCGAGCCCCAGTGCGGCAATCAGTGGCACGGTGACGATATTGGTAGTGACTCCACCAGAGTCATATGCCAGGCCAACAATTTCAGCGGGGGCAAAAAAGGTTACACCAAGCACCAGAATATAACCGCCAATCATCAGCCAGTGGATAGGCCAGCCAAGAATGATCCGTAATACGCCCACCGACATGACTGCACCAACTGAGCAGGCCACGATTAAGCGCAGGGTTAGTGCATCTACCCGGCCTTCACTTATTAATTGCGCCTGCTGCGCTACGGCAATCAGCGCTGGCTCCGCGATTACTGCGGCAAAGCCAATAGCAAAACCAAACAGCAATAACAAAGGCAGTGAGCCTTTGCGGGCAAATTGATTGGCCAGGTTTTTCCCTACCGGAAAAATGCTCAACTCCAGCCCAAGCAGAAACAGGGCTATACCAATGGCAACAATCAGCAAGCCAATAACAATAGTAAAGGGTTCTGGTGGCAGAGTCTGGAAAATGGCCAGCTGAAAAAACAGTACTACCGCCACTATCGGCAGTAGGTTTTTTAAGGCATGAATAAACTGATGCAGAAATTGCTGCAATAACGGCACTCTAGCTCCAGAAGGATGAACAGCTGCTAAAACTGGGTTTCAGTATAGGCAAAATTGGGCAGAAATGATTGATTAAGAACAAATAAACAGACAAAACAAATAAATGAGAGGCAGTTGCCACTGCCTCTCATTTCACAGTTTAACGCGGCTCAAACTCAAATAGCTGGCGTTTACGCTCGCGCAGGCCAATTTCGTTCATGCTGTTGGCATCAAATAAGCGGCCATTTACCATAGTGTGGCTAACGCGGTCGCTAACACGGATATCGTCCAGCGGGTTGCCGTCTATTACAATTAAGTCGGCCAGTTTACCGGCTTCCAGCGAGCCCAGCTGATGGTCCATACCAAAGGTTTTTGCCGGGTTAATGGTAGCGGTTTTTAATGCTTCCAGCGGGCTCATGCCGCCCTGGGCAAACATCCATATTTCCCAGTGCGCGCCCAAACCTTCACGCTGGCCATGGGCACCGATATTGGCTACCACACCAATGTCGCTTAGTTCTTTGGCGGTTTTTACCACATTAAAATGGTTGTAGTGGTTATCCGGTGCAGTAGGGCGGCGCATACTGCGGGGCGCCAGCTGATCCATCGGTACGTAGCTGCGCATTTTCGGGTGCTTCCATACTTCGGTTTTGTCGTACCAGTAGTTTTCACCCCAAATACCGCCATAGGCCACTACCAGCGTAGGGGTGTAAGCGGTTTTGCTGGCCTGCCATAATTGCTTAATGTCGTCATACACTTTTGCTGCCGGCAGCGCATGCTCAACAGTGGTGTGGCCATCGACTATCATGGTCAGGTTATGCTGCATTAACGAGCCGCCTTCGGGCACCACCATCATATTTAGCTCGCGGGCAGCCTGTATAACCTGCTGGCGTTGGTTACGCCGAGGCTGGTTGTAGCTTTTTACGCTGAAAGCTCCGGCTTTTTGCAGGCGCTCTAAATGAAATTTAGCGTCATCCAGGCTGTCGATATGCGAGGTGTAACCGGCACCTTCAGCGCCGTACAAAATAGTACCGGTAGAAAAAATCCGTGGCCCGGCGATAATACCTGCCTGCTGCATTTCGCTGGCAGCAAAAACTTCGCGGGTATCGTTAGACGGGTCATGAATAGCGGTAACACCAAAAGCAAGCGAGGCATAGTTCTGCCAGTTTTGCTGCGGAATAATCTGGTTGCTGCCTTGTGAGCTATGGGCATGGGCATCAAACAGGCCTGGCATAATGGTTTTACCGCTGATATCAAATACTTTTGCATTGGTGGGTACGGCAACCTCACCGCGCTTGCCAACGGCTTTTATCTTGTTATTTTCTACCAGTACCACACCATCCTGGATCACTTCATCACCGCTCATGGTGATCACCTGGCCACCAACAAAAGCCACACTGCCGCGTGGTATATCAGCGGGGGCAGTAAAACCGAGGTTAACGCCATTTTTAGCCGCAAAGTCGGTTTTATCATTAAAATCAAACAGCCCTTCAATGCTGGCATGATACAACTCTGGCCCCAGGCTCCAGTAAATATGCCGGCTGTTACCACTCCAGCTGATATATTCACCGGCACGCACTGACAGCTGCTTTACCGGAAATTGCTTATCTGTACCACTGATATCAATAGCTTTGCCGCGCTCGGTAAAAGGCGTAACAAAGACTTTAAAGCGATCAGCAAAAGCCAGGTATTTACCATCCGGCGACAGTTTAAATTCAGTGCCAAACTTGGCTGTGTACAGCGTTTGCTGGGTGTGTTTGGTTAAATCAATGCGAATAAGGCTGGGCGCGCTGTCGTAGTCGGCGGCATAAACGACGTTGTTGTCGGCGCCAAACATAGGTGCGCGGCCATTGCGGCTGATAAGCTCAGGTGTGCCGCCTTTGCTGCTGATTTTATATAAACCGGTGTTTAGCGACCATTGGCGTGGCAGCAAGCTGCCGGCGCCGGTTTTACGGTATATAACGGTTTTACCATCCGGGCTAAATACCGGCTCTACATACTTGCCCGGTTCGCCGGTAAGTTTACTGATGCGGCCATTACGCAGGTTAACAATATTTACCGCGCCCTGACCGTTGTCGTTCCAGCTCACGTACACCAGTTCTTTACCATCACGGGAAAACTGCGGGTAATATTCAAAGTCGGTGCGTTGTTTAGTCAGGCGCCGGGGTTTAGGGGTGTCTACGTCGGTAATATACAAATGCCCCAGTGCGGTAAATACTGCCTGTTTGCCGTCTGGTGATACCTGAATAAAGCGCAGCATTTTGGTGTCGAACTGATCTTTATCCAGATCCTGTGTTACCCGCACCGCAGTTTGTATTTGTTTGCTGGTTTGCACATTAAAGGCAATAGGCACTGCTTGCTTATCTGCGATGGTTAATTTTTTAATTTCGCCACCGGCCCAGAATACCAGTGCTTTATTATCGGGTGTCCAGCTAAGCGTAGGGTACACACCGTGTATGGCCCAGGTTTCCTGCATATCACGGTCCAGGCCGTCATACAGCTTTATATGCTCGCCGCTGGTTAAATCATATAAAAACAGCGTGCTTTGAAAATCTACCCGGCGGATATAGGCCAGATATTTGCCATCCGGCGATGGTGTAGGGCGGATAGCACCACCGGCGCCGTCCAGCACTACTTCCCACTTGCCGGTTTCGCGTTCAAAACGTTTGATCACATAAATGCCGCTTTCAGAATCTTTGCTGTAGTGAAAAGTTTTGCCTGGTGTGTCATCCTGCGAGAAGTAGATGTATTTACCATCTGGTGAAAATGCCGGCTCGCCTAAGTCTTTCTGATCATTAGCTCTTTCGGTCAGCATAATACCGTTGCCGCCGGTTTTGTGATATTGCCAGATTTCACCGGCGCCTAATGAACGGCTGGCGGTAAAGTGCTTACGCGCTACAATAAATTCGCCATCCGGGCTCCAGGCCGGGCTGTTTAACAGCCGGAATGTTTCGTTGGTTACTGCCCGTGGCTCGCTGCCATCGGCATTCATGATCCAGATATTATCGCCACCGCCTTCATCACTGGTGTAGGCAATATGTTTGCCATCCGGGCTAAAAGTGGGCTGCATTTGCCAGCCAATGTCTTTGGTTAGCTGCGTGGCGTTGCCACCAGTTATTGGCATAGTGTAAATATCACCCAGCAGGTCAAAAGCGAGGGTTTTACCATCCGGGCTTACTGTTACATTCATCCAACTGCCTTGCGACACGTTAATATCCACGGTTTCAAACTGACCTTGCGGCGCATTAACGTCCCAGGCGGGTGCTTTGTCAGTCTCAGCCTGCAGAAAAAAACTGCTGACAGCCAACGCCAGTAAGGTAGGGGTAAAAGTTCTCATATACAGGTTCCTGTCAGTTGTTTTTGCTATTGTTATTGTCGTTTGTATGCTGCATCTACAGAGTGACATAAACTGACGCCCGAGTTAAGTTCCCGTTGCCAGCACTGCGCTAAAAGCCGGCATTACAGAGACAAAATGTGCTGATTTATATGCCGCAACAATTTAGTGCTATGGTACTGGCGAGCTAACTGTGCCAGATCATGTTGTTGAGCCATTGGGCTGGTAAAATAGAGGACAATAGTTCACATTGATTGCAACTAAGCCACCACGGAGCTGTGTATGAACTTTAAACTTATTATGGTTTTTACTGATATTGATAAAACCGATAAGCTGCTTGATGCCGCCAGGCAGGCTGGCGCTACCGGAGCCACTATCATTTCCAGTGCCAGAGGGCAGGGCTTAAACAAAGCAATAGGAATTTTCGGCCTGGAATTATTAAATCCGAGAGACGTTATACTGGTTCTGGTAGAACAGCGTCGTGCTGACCATGTGCTGGAAACGTTAGTGCAGGCAGGTGGTCTGGATGAGAAGTTGGATACCGGTATTGCCATTATGCTGGATGTGGAAAAAGCCATGGGTCTGACCGAGCATATCCGCAAGTTGGCTAAAGATATTCCCCCGGAGCAAGCCTAGGCGTTAGCCAACCTTGGCATTGAGTTACAGTATTTGTGCAGTTTAATCTGGTAAGTGGCTTGTTGCTGTTGATATTATTGCATACTGAGTTATTGAAATAACACACCAGTGGCTGGTTATATCCGGTTGCTGACCGGCACCTTTACCTATTTATTTGAGCAAATACCCCCATGTTTGTTGTTGATCAATTAATTATGCTGGCCGCGATATTGATTTTACTGGGGATCTTATCCAGTAAGCTGTCGGCCCGGCTTGGTTTGCCTATGCTGGTGCTGTTTTTACTGGTAGGTATGTTAGCCGGTGAAGATGGCCTGGGCCGTATCGCTTTTGACAGTCCGCAGGCGGCGCATGCGCTGGGTACCCTGGCACTGGCATTGATCTTGTTTGATGGCGGCTTACAAACCCCGGTACAGTCTATTAAACAGGTCTGGAAACCCGCTTCCTTGCTTGCTACGCTTGGCGTGTTAACTACTGCGTTAGTTACCGGCGTTGCTGCCAGCTATATTTTGCAAATTTCTTTGCTGGAAGGCTTGTTACTGGGCGCCATTGTCGGCTCCACTGACGCTGCGGCAGTATTCTCTTTGCTACGAAATGCCGGTATTAACCTGAACAGTCGGCTTAAATCGACGCTGGAGATAGAAAGCGCCTCGAACGACCCTATGGCTATTTTTCTTACCGTAGGTCTGTTGGAAATTCTGCTGAATGGCTTAAAACCCGGCATTGGTTTGTTGCAGTTGTTCGTGCTGCAGATGGGCCTGGGGGCCGTTGTTGGCCTGGCTGTTGGTTATGGCATTGTTAATATTATCAACCGCATCCATTTGCAGGCCAATGGCCTTTATCCGGTTATGGTAACGGCTTCAGGTTTATTAGCCTTTGGCGTAGCAGCTAACCTTGGCGGTAGTGGCTTTTTAGCGGTGTTTATTTGCGGTGTTATGGTGGGCAATGCCCGCTTTGTGTTTCAGCGTACGACCTTTTTGTTTCATGACGGCCTGGCCTGGCTCAGTCAAATTACGATGTTTGTAATGTTGGGATTGCTGATCACGCCCAGTTCATTACTGGAAGTATGGTGGCAGGGCCTGTTAATTGCAGCCGTGTTGGTGTTTGTTGCTCGGCCGGTGGCTGTGTTGCCGGTACTCAAATGTTTTGGCTTTAACAGCCGTGAAATGGCACTGGTATCCTGGGTGGGCCTACGCGGCTCGGTGCCTATTATTCTGGCGATATTCCCGCTGATGTTTGGCCTGGCCAGCGCTGAACTGATTTTTAATGTGGTGTTCTTCGTGGTACTGATCTCCGCTACGCTGCAAGGCTCAACTCTGGCCTGGGTGGCACGTAAGCTTGATTTGATAGCGAAACTGCCCCCGAAAGCGCCGGCAACGCTGGAAATCACTTCTCTTGGTGAAGTGGACGCTGAAATTGTCGAATACACCTTATCGGACAATTCGCGTGCGGTAAGTCGTCGTTTAGCACGGATGGCATTGCCGGAAGGCGCAGTGGTGGCGATGATTACCCGTGGTGAGAAAGTGATCCCGCCGCGCGGCTCCACGGTATTGCAAGCTCAGGATCATTTATTTGTTGTCATGAAAAATGATTACAAAACTATCGTTGAACAGGTGTTTGCTGACAAGGGTTTTGAACCTGCCAAAGCCGCAGCGGAGTTGCGGTTAAAAGGCACCAGCACATTAAGCGACATTGACTGGTGCTTTGCCCTTAACCTGACGGCGTTACACAGTGATATTTCGCTTGAACAACTGTGTAAAAATCAGTTGGCAGACAACTTAGCGGAACGGCAGCAATTTATGTTTGGCCAATACCGGTTTGAGGTGGCTGAAATGGTCGGTGAGCGGGTAACGACAGTGTTACTGCATCAGGCTGTTGCTGCGCCGGTAATTCAGGCACCTGCCGTTTAATGTTATGCCTAATCATAGTTAACTGCAGAGTATTGCATGGTTGAATCACCCTGTGTGGCCGCATGCCGTTTAAATACCGACAAGGTCTGTGTGGGCTGTTACCGTCATATAACTGAAATAGTTGACTGGAACAAGCGTACAAACGAGCAAAATGCCGCTATATTACAAAAGGTTGCAATACGAAAACGGGATGCTGCGCTACACCCTCTACCGGAGGGCGAAACCACAGCAATAACGCAGGCCGAGTGGCAGGCTGCAAAGCAGCAAGCGCGCACAGCTTAAGGATGGAGTATGCTGGACTGGCAATTAATTTTTGATATCAGGCCCTTTGCCTGGACCGAATTAGGTACGGCGTTACTGTGTGGCTTTATTATCGGCCTGGAGCGGCAACTGCGTGGTAAACCGGCCGGTATTCGTACCTCTATCTTAATTGTAATGGGCACTTATGTGTTTATTGCCGCTTCAATGTCGGTTAACAGTAGCATGACTGACCCTTCGCGCATTATCGGTCAGGTTATTACCGGGGTAGGCTTTTTAGGTGCCGGTGTGATGCTGGCCCGCGACGGTATGGTACTGGGCGTTACATCTGCTGCCACTATCTGGGTGTTAGCGGCCATTGGTGTTTGTATTGGTATCGGCCAGGATTTGGTGGCGATTAAGTTATCGGTGCTGGTGGTAATGGTGCTGGTAGGGATAGATATTCTGGAAAACTCGTCTTCTGCTATGCGCCGCGGTGTCCACCGCACTTACAATGAATGGCTTACCCGCACCAATGGCAGCTTATTTAGCCGGCGTAAAGATGATGTGCAGTCTGCACGGCGGCAGGATATTGATGATCCGCATTAAGCTGCCGTCCCTGGCAGTATCAGCAGATTTAACTGCTGAGCTTTAAGCCAATTAATCCGGCCAGAATCAGCATAATACTCAATACCCGCGGCAGGTTAACCGGATCATTAAATAAGATAATACCGGCAATAACAGTACCAACAGCACCGATGCCGGTCCATACAGCATAGGCTGTGCCCACCGGTAGCTGGCGCATAGCCAGGCCTAATAAACTGATACTGATCAGCATAGCTATTAATGTAAACACCGATGGCCACAGTTTAGTAAAGCCCATACTGTATTTAAGCCCAAGCGCCCAGCCAATTTCAAACAGGCCAGCCAGAGAAAGTAAAAACCATGACATAGTGGTAATACCAAAAACAGGTGGGGTCGTCCCCGTTACAGATGCGCTGGCGGGTCGTCCCGTCAGGCTAAATGGAAAGCGGATTATAGCAAAGCTTGGGGGTAAGCCAAGTGTTGTAGCAAAAACAAAGGCGCCAAACACGCGCCTTTGTTAGAAGAATTAGCTTATTAGCTGGCGCTACGTTCTTTGATAGTAGCGATAATTGGTGAAGCAGCGAAACCATTGCTTGCTGCCCACTCAGCATCACCTGATGCGGCAACCAGGCTGCCTGGTAACTGGCTAAGAATAAAGCCTGCAGTATCAGCAGCATTGTGCTTGATAGCGTGACGAACCAGTGGTAAACCGTCACATACGATACCATCGTATACGGCACGTAAACGTAAACGGTTGTCGGCTAAGGTTTTACGCAGGTTGTTTTTGTTATCTGCTGCAACGTAAGAGCAGATTGATTGTGCCAGCTGGTCGTTAGCTGCAACTGGAGTGCTGATAAATGAAGTGGCGGCGATAACAGTAGCTAAGGTAATTAATTTTGCTTTCATAGTCGTGCTCCAAAATGAGTTATTTCACAATCTTTAATTAAGCAGCTTCAGTCATTTGAAGTGCTTATCGCGAAAGGACATGCAGCATGTCGAGTAACTCTGACAGAGCAGAATAAACATCGCATTTGCGACGGCAGCCCAGCTATCGTAGATGTCATTACTTGACAACCCTTAGACCTGAAGCTTTGCGTGTACTTCCTTTCGGAAGACTTGCCTTTCGAGCGAGCGCATTTTAATTAGCGCTCGTTTTTTATGCAAGCTTAATTTTGCTTAATTAAAATTATTTTTTAAATAAACCAGTTATAGCGGTTTGCAACAATGTAGTACTACTCCTGATAAGTTGATTTAGCGTGTTATGTCAGAGTAAAAAACTATTTCAACATAGGCAGCGGTTTTAGCGTTATGCTGCAACTATTCAACCGGGCAATTATCTTAGCCTGGTGACTTATTATAAAGGGGTAAAGTGAACATGATAGTAACCTTTAAATCCAAAGCCAGTGGCGATCTGATTTATTTTAAAGAGGTGGCGCTTAAATTATTAAAACTAATGGGGCGTGACGAAAAAATTCCATCGGCATTATTTACCGAAGATGTCGCAACAGCATTAGCCCAACTGCAGCAGGGCCTAGCTGCGATGGCTGAAACAGAGCGGGAAAAAGTGGCACAAACTGAAGACGCGGCAGGCAATGGGCAAAGCGGGGCAGGCAAAGCTTATGTCAGCCTGAATGTAAGGGCGCTGCCGTTAGTGGAAATGTTGCAAAAAGCCCAGAAAAAGCAGTGCCCGGTGCAGTGGGAATAAAAAGCTTATAGCGCCATGGGTGTTTGCCTGGGCAATTGCACTGTTACTTCAAGCCCCGGTGGCTGATTACGCAAACTGATGCTGCCGCCATGTGCCTCGGCAATATCACGGCATAATGTCAGGCCAATACCAGAGCCCTGGGGTTTGCTGGTATAAAACGGTACCAGCGCATGTTGCAATACTTCCTCTGTCATACCGCCACCGCCATCCTGCAATATCAGCAGTAACTTGTCTGGCGTTTGTTTTATCCGCAGGGAAATATGCTCCGGGTTGCTGCCACTTTCATGGGCATTTTTCAGTAAGTTCAGCATTAACTGGGTTAGCTGCTGCGGGTCGGCCTGCCAGCTGGAGTCTGGCAGCTCGCCTTGCAGTTCAAATTCGTACTGATCCTGTAGCTGGTTTATCAGCCGGGGCCAGTTAATGCTACTGCACTGCGGCGGCGGCAATTTGGCAAACTGAATATAGGCCTGCACAAAGTGGTTCAGCTGCTGGCAGCGTTCACTGATGGTGTCAAACAATTGCCCCAGCGCAGCATTATGTTGCTGCTGAGCCAGCTGGCCGCCGGAAAACGCCAGCGACGAGAGCGGCGCCAGGGTGTTATTTAATTCATGGCCGATTACCCGTAATAATTTTTTCCAGGCGTTTAGCTCTTCGCGTTGAATTTCACGGGTAAGCGGCTTGAGCAAATACAGCCAGTGCTGCTTTTGATTAAGCTGAAACTGGCTGACAGATAAATGCCATACGGTTTGCTCGGTGTTTTCCAGCCGGATCAGGCCTTGCTGGCGGTTCTGTAGCGCCACAGCCAGCTCAGGCTGCATACCGGTAACGGCAAACAGCTTGCTGCCGTCAAAGGCTTTACCGCCGTTAAGCAGTAGCCGTGCTGCCGGGTTACTCATTAATACGGTATCGCTGGCATCAGTTAGCAATAGTGCCGTCGGGCTGCTTTGCAATACGGTATCAAGCAATAACTCGCGCTGATATAACGTGGCGCGTTCGGCACGCAGCTGGGCCGACATTGTATTTAAGCTGTTAGCCAGGCTGCTGAGTTCATAAATTTTTAACTGGTTAGCGCTGGTGTTAAAACTGCCATCCTGCAGGTTTTGCGCATGCAGGTTGAGCGCCTGAATTTCCAGCATTAGCGGTTTTAACGCCCGGCGTAGTAACAGCGCCAAAGCCACAACGCCAACGCATATAACCAGCGTAACGGCGGGGTTGGCAGCAAAAAAAGCATACTGAACCGCCAGCAATAGCAGGGCAATTAGCGCGCATAGCGCATTAAGCCGGCTATGGGTACTTAACTTTGTTAAACGCGGCAGATAAAAACGCGGCTTAGGGGGCATCAATACCGTAGTACTCCATCCGCCGGTACAACGCCTGGCGGCTGATGCCAAGCTGTTTAGCGGCGCGCGACACTACGCCACCGGCTTGCAGCAGTGCCTGTTGCAGTTGCGCCTGATCGATATCATCCAGCGCTCTTTTGCCCGCCTGGGCAAGCTGCGGCAAACCCAGATCGCTGCTTTGAATGTCATTAGTGCTGCTTAGCAGCAGGGCACGCTGACAAACATTTTGCAGCTCGCGCACATTGCCGGGCCAGGGGTAATGCTGCAGTAATTGTTCGGCAGCAGCGCTTAAGGTTTTTTTACCGGCGAGAAAATAACGCGCCAGTGGCAGTATATCGTCTGGACGTTCATTTAACGCTGGCAGCGCCAGTTGCACCACATTAACACGGTAATATAAATCCTGACGGAACTGGGCCTGAGCAATAGCGGCGGTTAAATCGCTGTTGGTGGCGCTGATTAGCCGCACATCTACTTTACGCGTTTGGCTGGAGCCTAAGCGTTCAAACTCGCCGGTTTGCAGCACCCGCAGCAGCTTGGCCTGGCCGGCCAGCGACAAGTTGCCTATTTCATCCAGAAACAAACTGCCGCCATCAGCCGCTTCAAACCGGCCAATACGGGTTTTACTGGCGCCGCTATAGGCACCGGCTTCAGCGCCAAACAGTTCAGCTTCCATTAAATCGGCGGGCAGGGCGCCCATATTCACCTTAATAAAAGGCTTATCTTTACGGGCAGAATTGGCATGCAGTACATTGGCTATGCCTTCTTTACCGGCGCCATTAGGCCCGGTGATCAGCACAGCTGCACTGGCAGGTGCCAGTTGCAGTGTCATTTGCAGCAGTTGCTGCATTTGGCTGCTGGCAAACACCAGGCCGCACAGGTCTTTGCCGGCAAAGGCAGCATTACGTTCGCGTTCAGCACGCTGCTGTTGCTCGGTCAGTTGCTTTAATTTGAGGGCATTTGCCACGGTAAGCAGCAAGCGCTGATCGTCCCACGGCTTGGCGATATAGTCGGTGGCACCGGCTTTTACCAGCTCTACCACCATTTCTAGCTGGGTCCAGGCGGTCATCAGTACAATAGGAACTGCAGGGTATTGCTGTCGCAATTGATAAAACAAGGCTTTGCCCTGAGCGCCCTGCATTTCACCGGCGCTAAAGTTCATATCCTGCAATATTAAATCGATACTGTGCTGGCCAAAACTATGCTGGCTAAGCAATTGCCAGGCCTGCTCCGGGGTATGGGCACAAAACACCTGATAACCCTGCAACGCAAACAGCGTTTGCAGGGCCTGACAGATTGGCTGATTGTCATCAATAACCAATAATTTCAGCATAGTTTATAAGGCTTTAGTGGCAGTGGCCGGTGATATCCGGGTGGCAATAGTTGCAGGATACCATGTGGCTACAGTGACACAAAGTAGTAAGACGGTGTAGGTTAGCAGCGGCAACCACCAGCTTAGAGAGGGAATACTGATTACTTGCGCTAACACCTGATTAAGCACCAGCGCACAACCAACGCCGGCAGTAGCCCCGAGTACTGTGGTTAGCCAATTTTCGCTTAGCAGCTCAGTAAAAATACGGCTTTTGCTGGCTCCCAGCGCACGTTTAATACCGATTTCCTGCTGGTGCTTTAACGTATGAAAATAGGCATTACTATAGCTGGAAATCATGCTTACCAATAGCATCAAGGCGCTGAGTAAGCTAAGCAGGCTGGCCAAGCCAAATTCATTGCTGTACAGGCGTTGTTGCTGCTCGGCCAGTGTGCGGATGTAAAAGATCTCAATGTTGCTATCTACCTGTTGCAGCACCTGCGGTAATGCCTGCCGGACTTTATCAGTACTGCCATGTTCTGTGCGCAGCAGGATGCTGTAACCCCAGTCTACACCGTATAGCGGTGCTACTTGAATGGCGTTATAGTTGACGGTACCGGCACTGCGCTGGCCGTAAAAGTCTGCCACTACGGCAGCCACCGGGCCACGGTTTACCTGCCTGCCTACTGCTGGTTTATCGTCAAACACCTTATTGGCCAGGCTTTGAGTAATGACCACCGGCGACTTTGCTAAGCCGTCTACTGCGATTTCATTTTGTGGTAATTCTCCGGCCAGGGGTGGTAGTTGCAACACGTTAAAAAAATCGGCTGATACGGTGTATAACGGCACGCCATTGGCTTTACTAAGCTCTTCGCGATCGGGGTCATGCACGTTGCCATTATTGCCGCCATATAACAGCGGACCCTGATTACTGTAAGCCACAGCAACCACGCCAGGCACAGTGCGAATAGCCTCTAATTGCCGCGTAAGTAAATCGCCAAGGGCCGGGTATTGGCGTAAGGCTACTGTCGTCGGTTTAAGCTGTACCTGCAGCGTTTGTTGCAACGGCAGCCCGGTAGGTTGCTGCAGTTGTTGCCGCGTTTGTTGCGCCAGCAATATGCTGTTAAGCAGTAAAGCAAACGTCATAGCCAGCTGGACCAGTAGCAGGGTGGTGACCACTTTGCGCCGTTGCAGAGATTTAAACAGTAAATGTAGTGGCATCAGCGTTATTCCTTAAGTTGCTTGTTCAGTGAGCCAAAAGAGGCGCGTAATGACGGATATAGCGTTACCAGGTAGCTACAAAATAAGGTAAGTACGGCCAGTGCCAGCATTAATTGTACGTCCCAACTGGCAAATAACCGGTTAGCAGGCCACAGGCTGTTCATCAGTTTTGTGCAGCCGTACGCAATAACTGCGGCGCCAGCCAGGGTAAAGGTACTCATCAGCCCCATATCCACCAGCAACTGCATTTGTAACTGGCTGCGGTTGGCGCCAAGCGCACGGCGCAGGCTAAATTCGTACTGGTTACTCAGATAACGGTTTAACGATAAATGGCTGGCATTAAATACACTTACCAGTAAAAACAGCAGCGTAACGATAGCAAAGGCTTTAATATCCGCAGACTCACCGCCAAAGTAGCGCACGATATCCCGCAACATCACTAACTGATTAGCTTCCGGGCTCGGGTGGCGGCCTGCGGCTTTTTCATCGGTAACCAAATTAGCCATAAACTGGCGGTATGCCTGCTGCTGTGCGGGAGTGTCTAATTGAACCCAGTATTGCAATTGGTGTATGGCTTTGGTACGGCCATCTGTGGCCAGTTTGCGGTAATCGGCATCGTCATAAGTAGATGAGTTATTATTTGATAAATAGTTGTAGTCGTAGCCACTTTCCAGTGGCAGATAAATATCTTCGGCCGGGTTCAGGTATTGACGATTATAAGCGTCGTATAGTTTAGGCAGCATTTGCCAGTCATCGAGTACGCCTATAATGGTAAACAGCCTGTCGTCCAGCAGTAACTGCTGCCCAACTACGTCGGTTCGGCCAAGTATTTTTTCTGCCGTAGCTTTACTTAGCAGCAGTTCGTCGCGTGCCTGATTGTCTGGCCAGATAGTGCCATGCAGCAGCGGTACATCAAACATACTGAAAAAGTCACGCTGAGTAATGCGAACAGTTACCGGCGTTGGTGGCTGTGCTGCATGCTGACGCAGATACCCATCGGCGCTGTACATCGCAGCTCTGGCTGACGGAATATCGCTGGCAGCCAGCTTGGCAACATTACTGTAACTTAGCACTGGCGGCGCTTTGCAATCACTGCACTGATAAGGCACCAACATCATCATTGGAAAAAATAACTTGTCACTTTTATCTGGTAACGGGTCACTGTTCATCCGGTAATAAAAGGTGGCGTTGCTGAAAAACACACCCAGCCCCAGGCTTAAGATCAATACTGTCAACATATAAGGCAGTGGCGCGCGTTTAATGCTAAACCAGCTGACTTTGAGGTAGTAAAATAGCTGTTCCATAAAATGTCCTTAAGCAGTGTGCTGCGCCAGTGGGTCGTACATAGTAGAGTCGTGTAACTGGCCGTCGATGATCTGGATATTGCGCCCGGCGCGCCGCGCCTGATCCGGGTCATGCGTTACCATTAAAATGGTGCAGCCTTGCCTGTTAATTTGCTCCAGCAGTTCCATTACCTGGCGCGCCATTAACGAGTCGAGGTTACCGGTGGGTTCGTCGGCCAGTAAAATACGCGGTTCACCGGCAATAGCGCGGGCGATGGCCACCCGCTGCTGCTGGCCACCGGACAGCTGGCCAGGCAGGTAATCGCGCCGCGCATGCAGGCCAACCAGCTCCAGTGCCCGCTCTATACGCTGCTTGCGCACTGTCGCATTTAAACCGCGGTAGCGCAGGGGTAATTCGATATTGTCGTAAATACTGAAGTCTTTAATTAAATTAAAGCTTTGAAAGATAAAGCCTATCTTTTCATTGCGCAGTTTGGACAGCGCCGCATCTGACAGCCCTTTTACGGATTTGCCATCAAGCTGGTAGTCACCGCTATCGAAGCTTTCCAGCGTGCCAAGAATATTTAGCAGCGTAGATTTACCCGAACCCGACGGGCCGGTAAGGGCGGCAAACTCGCCTTCATTTACCTGCAGGTTAACGTCGCGCAGGGCATGGGTTTCAATTAATTCGGTGCGAAAAACTTTGCCTAAGTTGGTTAGCGTTATCATTTGTTATTCCTATATTTGATTCGTTGCGTGGTTAATTCAGGTTTACCCGGTTCAAGTCTTTAAAGTCGGCTAAATTGGAAATGACCCATTGCTCGCCCTCAGTGGCACCGCTGAGTATTTCTACCCACTGTACCGATAAGGCGCCTAATTCAACCGGCTTGCGTATGGCCTGGTTATTCAGCACCTGATAGGCCTGGCGGCCGCCACCTGAGCTGATAAAGTCACCACGGGCAATTTTCAGCACATTTTCTTTGTGCTCCAGTATTACCCGTGCCGTTAAGCGCTGGCTTTGCCGCAATTGCCGGCTGTCGGCCTGGCTAAAGCGCACCCGGGCACTCACCTGGTTACTGCGTACTTCTGGCGCAATATAGCTAATGGCACCGCTTAACTGTTGGTTGCCTAAATCGACTTCTACCTGCTGGCCGGGTAGTAAATCGCGGGCGTAGCTTTCCGGTACGGCAAGTTCGGCTTCGTACTGGCTTAAATCAATAACGGTTAGCAGTGCCTGGCCTGGCAGCACATGGCTTTGTTGCTCAACCAGCCAGTTACCCAGCTGGCCGGTAACCGGAGCAGTAATATTTAATGCGGTAACTTTGCGCTCCAGCTCGTTTACCACCAGTTGCTGACGGTGAATATCCTGCGCCCGTGAGCTGAGCTCAAAGCTGAGTTTGTCTTTTGCCAGCTCAACTTTGCGTTTGGCGTGATCAAACTCTAATTCCGCTTTAGTGAGATTATCGGTGGCGATATCAAAATCCAGTTTGCGGATCACACCAAGCTCAATCGATTGGGTGGCCCTTTGCAGTTCGCGGCGGGCCGCCAGCAAATTTACCTGAGCCGCATTCATTACCTGCTCCATATCAAGCTGCTGCTCACGCGCGTCTAACTCTGCGCGTTCAGCCTCGCTTTGCATGCTGGCTAATACGGCTTGTTGTTGCTGTAAATCGTTTTGCAGTGCCGGGCTGGTAATGGTAGCCAGTAAATCGCCCAGCGTTACCGCTTCGCCCGGCTGTTTAAATAACTGCACCTGGCCGGTTTCCTGGCTGTACAGGGTAGGGGCATTGGCGGCCACAATACGGCCCTGCACGGCAATATCGCGTACCAAATCACCGCGCTGCACACTGGCAAACTGCATTTGGCTGCGTGGTAAAACTAAACTGGCACTTTCGCCAACCGATTGAAAAAACGCCACCGCCAGTACCAAAGTGGTACCGGTGATGGCAACGGCTGGGAGAAACCGGCGCAGCGCGTTTTTAGCCGGGCGCTGAATAATATTGTCTTGTTGTTGTGTACCCTGGATCATCGTTACTGTGCTCTTATCCGTTAGCAATGTAGTGATATAGCAGCTTTAGTGCCAAAGTTTAACATGTTGAATAATAATGATTTATTTCATTTGTTGTGGTGTTCAGCACCGTCCGCGGACAGTTGTGGTGTCCGCGGCAAAGTTGCGGACAACAGTTGCCAAAACAATTGCTTAACGTAGAATCGGTGCTGCAGATAATAATAAAACATGAGACTAAAATGGATTTATCAGCCCGGCAGTGTGATAACTGCCACACCAGCTTACAAGGTGATTTTTGTCATCAGTGTGGCCAGGAGAAGAAAAGTTACATTCGTAATGTCAGTGGTGTGGTAACAGAGTTTTTCGGTGAGTTTAGTAACTGGGACACCCGCGTCTGGCGCACACTGGTACCGCTATGGTTCCGGCCCGGCTTTTTAAGCCGCCGTTATGTACAGGGCCACCGCGTACCTTATGTGCCGCCATTGCGGCTGTATTTATTTACCTCAATTATTGCTTTTTTACTGTTTGCTCAATTAATGCCTGAATCAGTGGGCACTGTAAATATACCCAAAGATAACGCTCAGTTGGCTGCTGATGGCATCACAGCAGAGCAGGCCGAAAGCATTAGCGGCCTGCTCAGCGGTATTAATGAAGGCGTAAAAAAGCAGGGGCCGACTGATAACGATCTGATGTTTTTATCAGATGACGACAAAGACATCTTTTACACCAAACTGGATGCCATCACTGCCAACCCGAAACTGGCGATAAATAAATTCTTCAGCCTGGCGCCGCAAATGATGTTTGGGCTGCTGCCGTTATTTGCGCTACTGCTTAAGCTGCTGTATATCCGCTCAGAGCGGTATTATACCGAGCACTTAATTGTGGCACTGCACAGCCACAGTTTTATTCTGCAGTTCTCAGTGTTGTACCTGGCATTGCAGGCACTTGCTGCCGTTAGCTGGCCCTGGCTGGTGCCGCCCATTGAATGGCTGGCCACGGCCACCCTGATTTGGATCCCAACTTACTTATTGTTATGCCAAAAGTTTTACTACCAGCAAAGCTGGGGTAAAACCCTGCTGAAGTTCTGGCTTACCAGCTCGTTGTATAACATATTGTTTATGTCGGCGATTGTCGGCTTAATTATCTTAAGTATTTTGTGGTCATAAGTGTGTAGCGTAAAAAGATAAAGCTTAAAATTTGCGCTGCAGCGTACAGCGGCCTGCTATCTTTACTGCTAAAACCCACAACTAGCAGGAGGCTGGCAAATGGCACAGTTTCTGGACGTGATTATCGGCAGTTTTCTTGGCAGCAGCGTGGTAACTGCATTACTGGGCTTGCTGTTTTTACGGCGCAATAAAACTATTGAAACCCAGATAGAAGCCCAGTTTAGCCAGGGTTTAAAGGTGTTTGAATCTACCCGCAACTGGAAAGAGCAAGCACTGGCCGAGCTGTTTGGCCCGATGCAAATGCAGCTAGAGCGCACCAAACGCGCCTTTCAGCGTTGGGATAATAAAAACCTGCATTTAGAAGCCGAGGTTATTCAAAAGGGCAATATCGCCATTCGTGATCTGTTACTGGCCAAAGGCCACCTGATCCCAGCGCATCTTATGCTGCACGCCGTTAGCCTGATAGAACACTACGACGCCTGGATAGAAGCCTATAACCGCATTCGCAATGACAATAACCTGACCGCCCAAACCGATTTCGTTTTTGTCGGCCCAGCCGGCTACCCCTTTCCAGCCAAAGCAGAACAGGCATTTAAAGACGAGTTTCACGCTTTGCAGCAAGCGTTGTATAGCGTGTAAGTTGAATAAATTGCATGGATAAATAAGCAGTTGCAGGTGAATTTACTGTTGTTAAGTATATCGCAAACTTAAACTATGCTTTCACCAGGCAAAAACATCCTGCTCAATAAAAATCTGTTGATTTACCTAATGTTATTGGCTAGTGTGAATTCATTTACAAAAGATAGAATGGAATTTACACAGCGTGAAAGCGTGTACGTTCCAAACTATAAAGCTGTTAGGCGATCGGACTATGAGCCAGAATATAGTTGCAGTGGAAGATGAACATGCCTCACATCCAATTGCGACCGATTGGCGTCCAATGTTGGCAGAGGTTGTGGAGCGCTTTGTAAAAGGTGATTTCAATTTATCTAACCCTGTGTCAGGCGTATTGCCTGTAGAAACTGACGTAGCAAGGCATAACAAAGATTACGTAACTAGCTATGGGCAGCCGCTTGCAAGCTTGAGCAATGAAGTCTGGAACAGCTCCTGCGCTCAATGGATGGGTACGCATTGGGATATCATTATTGATTTGTGTACCGCAACAGATGGCATTAGCGATTTGGTACTAACTGGCAAGGTTGTCAATATTAACGGTAAGGCAATGTTTACCGTCGGTTTAATTTATGTGCCGTAGTAAAACTCTGGTGGGCCTAACAAACGCATGTTGTTCGCCCCGTTGGGGCTGGGACCTTCGCTACGCTGCACTTCGGCCCCAAATGCGGGCGTTATGAGCCAAATAGAGAATGAAGTATGGATGGAAAATTAAAGTGCCATCATTGTGATAGTGAGTTTACGGCAGAGCAAATACTATCGGGCTGCCAGTACTCTTATCCGCAAATGGAGGCTCTTGGTTTTATTTGCCCATCTTGCAATAAAGCGAGTCAAATCCGAGTAAGGGGTGGCACCTTCCAGTCAGTCGAAGTAATTTCGGCACCTGGTCCAGAGTGGGTAATACACGATTCACTTAGACCAGCGGGTTTCGAGTATCGAATTGACCCTGAGTGGGTACATTGCTGGTTAGGTGGTAAACATTTTGAATTCAAATCAAAGTAGCGGTCAGCTCATAACAAGGCCAAGCAGCATC
>NZ_FNXF01000030.1 GCF_900108485.1 Rheinheimera pacifica
TGATTAAATCCTGGCGCAACAAATGGCAAACGCTATCAGCCTATTTTAAATACCCTGACTACGTCAGAACGGCTATCTACACCACCAATGCCGTGGAAGCCGTGCATCGCCAGTTCCGTAAACTGACCAAAACCAAGGGCGGATTCGCCAATGAAAACAGTTTGCTTAAGCTGCTTTATGCCGGTATCTTGCAGGCATCTGAGCGTTGGACACACCCGGTGCAAAACTGGAATCTGACGCTGTCACAGCTGTCGATACACTTCGAGGGGCGCTTAGACGCTCATATCGACCTGTGACCAAGCTGACACAGAATATTGAACACCCTCCAGCTTTAGTGTGATTAGTGTTCTAAATCAGATTGCTGTAGTTGCGTTGCTGATTAAAAAAGCTCTTAGGTATAAAGACATGCAGAACGGTAATATTGAGAAGACAGCATCAACCAAGCTCTATAATACAACAGAGGATTCTGATTCTATTCCTAGACATATCAACCTATTACTTACCCAATCCAGTAATGACTATCTGGAAAACATGACCTATTACTCAGCAGCTACCAATAAGCTAAATAGCACAGATTGGTATATGCAAGTGATTAACAATACTAATAGTGAGCTTATGGTTAAATCAGAGACCAAAAATTGGTTTAGCCATAAGCCAGATTCTCAAGCAGTGCGTCAGTTCAAGTTATCCAGACTACACAGCTTTCTAACGTTATTTTTCAGTAATCCATCAGCATTTGGTTCAACGCCATTTGTAGATATGCTGTATCTAACCATAGATGTTAATGAGGATGAGTTAAAAGCATTAAAGGCCAGTCATCTAAAGCAGTTGCCCGAATGTTTAAACCTTATAAAACAAGGGAAGGCTGAAGTCCTTGCTAACTACAAAGATGTATATCAACGTTTTGCGATGCTAAGTTTTGGTCGCGACGACAAGATATTGCTACTTTGGGGTTTGCATCCTGAAGTAGCAGCAAAAAGAAGTGAGCAAAACCTTCTTAAAATCACACTGAATCCTGCACGTCATACGGAATCTGAGTTGCAAGCATTCTTTCGCTGGTTAAAAAAAGCGATTGGTAAAAACGCAAAGAGTAAACTTCTCAATTCCAATGTTACTCGGCTTGATATTGCACTTGATATCGTCGGTTTGCATTTGCCAGAGTTGTTAGTCGATCAGACAGCATGCACAGAGTATGACTACTTTCTGAATGAGAGTGCTGATGAAGAAGTGGTGGGAACACAGCGAATCGGGAGCCCTGAAACTAGTCATCTGAGAGCCTACAATAAACTGCAAAAATTAATTGACCAGGGGCCTTGGGATATTCCGTTGCTGTCGTTCAGTAAGGTGCCATTTCAGCCGATACAAATTAGTCGTTTAGAACGAGTGCGTAAGCCCCATGATTCAGGTGGATTGAAATTAAAAAATCTTGTTTATGGCTCGCAATACTTTCTGAAAGGAACAAAAGTTTATTGTCCGCGCCTGTTGCTTAAGCTAACCGAAGAACAAAAGAAGCTCGTCAGAAAATATGGTTTTATGTACTGGTATATGAATCACAATGGCGCAAGTGTGATTAGTGTACAAGAGCTGATTGCCCATGAAATTCCCATCAATCATAGTTTGCTAGAACTAGCGCAGGAAAAGGCTCTAATGCACCTGAAAAAGCTGATTCTTGGATAGCTGGGCGGCTAATCTTTGTTAATTAGTGAAGGAGTGGCGATTGCACTGTAAGTACTCGGTTTATCTATCTGCTGTGCTATCAGGTCATAGGGTATATATGGCTGCAGCAGTGGCTCAAACTCGCTTGGGTCAGTAATGCTTTCATCCAGCCAGCGGTTCACCAAAGCCATGTCTAATGGCAGTAATAGTGGTGATGCCTTGCTATGAATATGCATCAGCTTAGGATGTGGCGGCAGGGTAATAACTGAGCAAGATAATGCTGTTTCACCGGTATCTTTGTTAATCCACTCCCGGCAAAGGCCGCCAAGTAAAATAGCGCCATCTTTAGCAACAAGGTCATGGTAGTGGTGTGGCTTGTTGTTCAAGTATTCTGTTTCACCAAAGCCCTTAGCTGGAATAACACACCGGCTATGGCGGTAGGCATGGTAGCCTGCAGAGCCTTTAACATTTAGCTTGTCATACCGGGTGTTGAACGAGGTGTACTTAGATGGTTTAAAGCCGGTAGCAGATGGTTCAAGTAATAGCCACCAAATAGCGTTGTCCATTCGACGGACGCCATCTTTCTGCCTGACAATACTGACCTGATTAGTAGCCCTGATAAATCTGCTAAATATTTGGCGCTCAGGGAACAGCTGTATCTGTAGCCCTTCACACAGTTCTCTTACGCCGGGATCGTCAATTACGTTAAGTCTGCCGCACATGCCTTAAACTCAATTTACCACTTAAATGATAGTAGTATGAGCTATTAAGTGAGTTTGGAAACACTTCTTCTGCTGTGTGCCAAAAGCGGAAATTCGCTGAGATTCGATTAAAACGGCGCTTTTCACTGAAAGCGGACATTGATAAGTATCAACAAAATACTGCGCTCGAATATTCTGAGACATTCGGGCACAGCCAATATGTTAACAATCCGAGCGCCATCCATGCATATTCTGAGTTACTGGTAATTTGTTATAACCAGTACGGCAAACGATCAGACGTTAAATATATGATGCAACATTGCTTGGCAAGTTTACCCACGTTTAGTACGTTGCCTTTACACTGTACTTGCCGCCAAGTGGTTGATGTTGATGACTTTATAAACGGTATAAAACGGGCATTTGAGCTGCTTGGATATCGGGTATATGAGGTTAGCTTAAAAGATAAAAGCTCCGATGACGAACTGCTCAGCCAGCTATCACTTATTGATACAGCTCAGTTAAAACTCGCACTGTCGGTCAATGCCTTGGCCGTTGAGCTGATAAACAAATTGCCGCAGCTCGCGACGATCCCTTTTTACACTTACCTAGTTGACCATCCAATCCACTTGTTACCGCGATTTTATGGCACCAAAGCAAAGCTTCTCTGTGTAGACAAAGAGCATGTCACTTTCCTATCACAACTTGGTATTCAAGCTCAGTTCTGGCCGCATGCAGTGTGCGATACTGAACTATCAGCTGAATATGTCCCTTTTAGTCAGAAGAAAGGCATTCTTTTTCCAGCCTCATTTACAGATGAAAGCGCACATTTTGCTGAAATCAATAAAGTCGCCCCGAATATCGCAGCGAAGTTAACCGACGCTAATGTTCGCAGCATTTCAGATGTGTTAAGAATGCTCGGATTTATGCAGTCTGGAATATCGCCAAGCGTTCAGCTTAATGATCAGATTGTAACTTTCCTTCGGCGGTGCGATTTATATTTACGAGGGCGTGATAGAAATACGCTGATAAAAGAATGTCATCAGGCAGGGCTTGCACTAACCATTGTCGGTAGTAACTGGGATAAGACGCATCAGTACGACTCTCATTGCTACTTGCCGGCAGTACCATTTACTGAGTTAAAAAACCTGATTTCAAACAGTCGGTTTGTTCTTCATCATTCACCCGGTTTTGAGCAAGGCCAGCATGAGCGAGTTGTCTATCCATTAGCAAGAGGAACCTCTGTATTAAGCAGTGCTACACGTTACTTATTTGAGTCTTACGGAAGTGATAATGGCGTAGCGTTTTACAATAGTATGGCTGAGCTGAAACAAATTTCAGTATCAGTGTCGGAAGGGCATTACAGCAGTTGGATAAATAATGCCAATAGCATCATAGAGCGCAATGAAACGTGGCGTTCCAGAATTGCTATGTTGTAGTAACGCTTTACCTTGGAACCCGAACTCTGTCTATTAGGGTTCCTAAGCTTTTCAGTGCTTCGGTATAGCAAGAATGTGATTCGCCCACCTGATACCATTGATTACAGCGATACCCGGGTAACATCAAAACAATTCCCTTCTTGCTATTGTCAGCGAGAAGTTTTACAAGTGACAACAAATCCAGTCCAATACCATTCCTGCAGAATTTGCACTGCTTTCTGCCTAGTTACGGAATGATTATCCGCAGTCAATGTCTTTTTATGCGAAATATCTTCAGCGACAAGGTTGTAGTAATGCAAGAGGCTTATTGTTCACATACTTTCCTCAAAGCTCTTAGCTGGAACTACACATCTGCTATGGCAAAGTGCCTAGTAACCGTCAGAGCCAGTAATATTTAGACTGTATTATTGAATATTAAACGAAGTGTACGTGAATTACACCATGGGCAAAATCAAGCATTGATATCCAGGTGGCTTGTGAGTTTAAACCGGTTGGCAGGGTGATACAGAACTGCATAACAGATCGGTTGGCCGTGAGAATGTGTAATCCGGGTGACTTTCAGGCACGGTACTCCATCGTCCACTTGAAGGTTGTGCTTTAGTATTTTCGTAGGCATCACCGCTTCTACCGTTATTTCAGCTTCAGTGACTGGTGCTATTGAGTTTAGATACTCACTGGCAGTTATCTTGCTAAAATCCTGCTGCAAAAACAACGGCACCCGTTCAGCATTTACATAACGTTCTTCCAACTGAATAGGTTGCTCATTCTCTGAGTGCACGATGATAATTTTATAAACCGTTCTGCTATTAAGTGACAGCGTAAATGCGATGGCGTCGTTGGGGATTAGCGTCAGCTTGCTTAACACGGTCATCTTATGCACATGACCACGGGAGCGAATTTCGTCTGCGATATTGCGGATTTCCAATAACGAACTTTTCGCGGCAGGTTCCTTTACAAATGTACCTACACTGGCAACGCGCTCAAGTACGCCACTGTTGACCAGCTCTTCGACGGCTTTTCGCGCGGTCATCCTACTGGCCGAAAAGTGGTTGGCCAATTCGGTTTCCGACGGGATCTGGCTGCCAGCTTTCCATAAACTGGCACTTATCTTCTTTTTAATCTCATTAGAAATGAGGCGGTACTTTGGCAGCTTCATGCAATGTCCATATTACCTATTAACAATAAGTTTGAAGTGGATATACAGCTATACCATTACACCTCAATGCATGAACGGTAATTTTATACTGGGTTGCACTTCCGCCAACAGATTTTCCACGTTTGATCGGTGCTAAATGGGCGTTTCGCACAAGTTACATGTCAGCAACACTGTGCCAGTATATACCACGCGGCTACGCTGTCAATTTTTAATCAACTCAATCGGTATTCACCAAGGCAATCTTAGAAAATTAATTTCAAAACTGCTGTTGTATATACCGGTATGCTGTTGTATAACAATTGAGCAAGCAGCGACTTTATAATAAATTCCGGCTTCAGCTGGTACAAATGCTACTCAGGAGAACATTCAATGACAGCAATAAATATGACGCCTAGTCGTGTATATACCGCGATGTTGATGGCCGGTGCGGTGGCGGTTTCCACGCAAGCGAAGGCGCAAGACAGTGAGCCAGTTGAACGTATTCAAATTACCGGCTCAAAAATTAAACGTACCGATATTGAAACAGCTAGTCCAGTATCGGTTATATCCTCAGCTGATATCAGTGCATCAGGTATTACTAATGTAGAAAACCTGCTGCAGGAAATGTCTTTTTCAGCTGGTGTGGCTGGTAACGCTACCAACGCTTACTGGACCAGTGGTGGTTATGGTACCGCGCAGGTCAATTTACGTGGCCTGGGTATTAAGCGTACTCTGGTATTGTTAAATGGCCGTCGCGTCGTCGGCGGAGGTACTGGTGCCAATAGTTCGGTCGATTTGAATATGATCCCGACATCAATGATTGAGCGAATTGAAGTTTTAAAAGACGGCGCATCGGCTGTATATGGTGCCGATGCGGTGGCCGGTGTGGTGAATATAATCACCAAAAAAGAGTTCAGCGGCGCTGAGCTAAACGTGAAGGCTGGTATGTCGGATAAGGGCGATGCTGAAAATCAGGATTTGAGCCTGACACTGGGCGGCGAATTTGACAAGGGTAATGTGGTTGTAAATTTGAGTTACAACAACACGTCTGCGGTGCGTCAATCTGATCGTATTGCATGCTCAAAGTACGGTACAGAAGATGGCACTTTTGAGTGTTTTGGCAGCACCACCAGCGAAGGTGGTCGTGCGTTATTGGCTGACGGAACTCAGGTTCAGTTTAACTTGGATCCAGATACCGCCACGAACGGTAACAACTATGGCCCTTATAACAGTGCAATACACAGTTTTAACTCCATTCCTTATCTCAATGCTGTCAGCCCAATGGAGCGGATAAATATATCCAGCTTTGCTAACTACAACATTAATGACTCGGTGCAGCTGTTTGTAGAAGCAAGTTACGCTAACCGGCAGGGGGAGCAAATCGTTACACCGAGGAATGGTTTCGCTGGTATCAAAGTCGATGCCGATTTTCAATACAACCCTACCGGTCAGGATCTAGAGTTTTTACGTCGGCGTAATACCGAACTGGGCGCGCCTTATTTTTTCCAGGAAACTAATACTGTTCGGGTTGTAACGGGGCTAACCGGTGTATTAAGCAATGGCTGGGAGTGGGACATATCGTACAACTATGGCCGCAATACTGGTACTGATGGCTGGACCTTTGATATTGACCCAGACCGAGCTGCACAAACTTTAGATGATAGCATTTGCACCTATGACAACAGCAATGGTATTCCTTGTGGTGACTGGTTCGGGAAAAACGAGCTGACGCAAGACGTTATTGATTACGTAAAATACCGCCGTGAAGGAACCGGTGGCAATGAAATGCGTGTCTGGTCTGCAAATATGAATGGTTATTTATATGAGCTACCAGCAGGCGGTCTAGGTTTTGCTATCGGTGCTGAAAGTCGAACAGAAAAAGGATGGCGAGATCCCGATTCCACGGTACTGCGTAACGGATTAGAGGATCCCATCAGCGGAAGTTATGATGTCAATGAAATTTTTGGTGAGTTATCCGTCCCTCTGCTGGCCAATGAGTTTTTGGTTAAACAGTTATCAGTTGAACTAGCTGCACGATACTCCGATTACAACACAGCAGGCGCGGAAACGACTTACAAAATGGGTTTAACATGGAGTGTGAACGACAGCCTGATGCTGCGTGCTGTGCGTTCAACAGCGTTTCGTGCACCAGTGATTACTGAGCTCTTCGGCGGTACCAATGGCGAAAACCTACGCACGATAGACCCTTGTGAAAATGCTACCGGCGCGATAGCTACAAACTGCCAGGCGGCAGGTGTACCCGCAGATTTTGTACAGGACGGCACGACAATTCTGACCAGTGTTGGCGGCAACCCCAAACTGGAACCGGAAACGGCTGACACTACCACAGTAGGTATCGTGTGGCAGCCTGAATTCCTTGAAGGTTTTTCTGCGACGATAGATTACTTCGATATTAGAATCGACGAAGCTATTACATCTGTTAATGGTTCCGATATGCTGCGGTTATGCTATGAAGACCCTATCGGTAACGCGAAGTTCTGCGATACCTTTACCCGGCATCCGGTAACTCACCAGGTTAATGAGTTGAATCAGCGCCCGGTGAATGCTGCGGTAGAAACTGTCAGCGGTGTTGACCTTAACACGGTATACAAATTTAACCTTTTTGGTTTGAGCAGCCGAGCGACTTTAGACATCACCCGTTTGCTAAAACATGAAAGCACTCCATTCCAAGGCCAACCTACTATCGACAAAGTAGGTTTTATTACTGAGGACCAAGGAAGTTACACTGAATGGCGTAGTAATTTAAGCTACAGCGTGATGACAGATGACTGGTCAGCAAGCTATTCCTTGCGTTATATCGGCAGTGCAGATGATGTCAATGGTACTGATTCCGACCCACTTGGTAAATCTGTCGGTTCAGTTACCTATTCCGATATATCAGCTTCATGGTACTACAGTGATGCGTTAACATTTAGCCTGGGTGTCGACAACATTTTCGACAAAAAAGCACCGTATCTGACGTCATGGAACGATGCCAACACTGACGTTATGACATATGATCTTTTAGGACGCCGCGGCTTCATCCGCGCCACCTACCAGTTCTAAGTCATTGTTAACCGGTAGCACCTGAGTGGAATGGTATACAAGCATTCCACTCAGGTGCTTACTTTATTCAATAGTAAAAATCAATGAGTTGAACGGAACGAATGGTTTCATGTGCAGTTACTAAGCTGCTGTGTGAACCAGCCGCACTAGAGGGCTGATAATGAATAAATCAATGCGGCTGCTGAAAATCAGCAGAAAATACCATAAATGGCTGATGGCGTTTATTGGCCTGCAGTTTATGGTTTGGTCGGTAACCGGGGCCTATATGGTGTTTTTGGATATTGATTATATCCATGGCGATACTTTGGTTAATAATGAACAGGATAAAATCGATCCACAGCAGGTCACCTACTCACTGCAAAGTTTGTTACAACACTATCCGCAGGCAAAAGCCATTTCCTTGGGGCGTTATCTGGATAAGGTTGTATATCGTTTTACACTGGAAGAACAAAAGTTAGCCATTGATGCCAGTAGCGGCGCTGTAATGCCGCCGTTAGACCAGGCTCAGGCAGAAAAAGCTGCCCGCTTCTATTATAGCGGTGCAGGCACAGTCGAAAGTGCTGAGTTGATAAGTGAAAACGCCCCGTTTGAGCTCAATCCTGCGGTCATGCCAGCTTGGAGGGTAAATTTCACGGACTTCGGCGCCCCGGCAATTTATGTGTCTGCTGAGACGGGATTATTGGTTGGTAAACGGCATAGTTTCTGGCGCCTGTTTGACTGGATGTTCCGCTTTCATGTGATGGATTATGACGATGGTGCAGATATTGATAACAGCCTGTTGTTCTGGTTCACCATGTTAGGCATTTTAGCCTCGGTACTGGGACTAGTGCTGGCCTATTTCCGCGTGTTTCGCAAAGCAGATGAAGCATTACTTGCTCCTGATAGCAATGACAGTCACGTAGCAGGAGTAGCACGATGAATTTGGTCAGAAAAATCCATAAATGGGCCTCCGTTATCGTCGGTGTTCAGTTTCTTATCTGGCTGGGTAGTGGCATGTACTTCAACTTTATGGATCATACCAAAGCGGCAGGACACACTTACAAAGTGCATCAGCATCCGTCGCTGGCCTGGAATACGCTGGCGTTGCAGGAGCCAGCCGACGTGCTACGGCAATATGCACCCAGCACCACGCTGTCGTTAATTGAGTTAGCGCAAAAACCCTATTATTTGCTTAACCATCAGCGCGGTTTGTACGCTAACTTTGTCAACAAACACAGTTTGGTCGATGCGCGGACAGGTTTGCCAGTGACGCTTGATGTTGATTTTGCTAAACAGTTGGCCAGCGCATCCTATAACGGACCGGGAGAAATTGTGTCTGCAACATTGCTGCAGCCACCGATTGCCGATTTACTCAAACAAAAGAATCCTGTGTGGCAGGTAAACTTTGCCGATGAAATTAACACCAGCGTTTATGTTGAGGCCGATTCAGGCCGTATTGCCGGTCACAGTGATGATGATAAACGCCTGGCCGACTTTTTCCTGAAACTGCATTTTATGGATTATGCCAATGAAGGCAGTTTTAACAGCGCGCTAATGATAGTGTTTGCCTTTATTGCCCTATGGCTTAGCGGTACAGGTCTAGTCTGGACCATAGATCTGGCTCTACGCGGCCAGTATAAAATTAAGCTGTTTGCTCGCAAAACCACCGTTAAGTTATTTGACCGTAACCAAAAAAGTCTGGGACAGGTGGCTTTTTCCAATCATAAAAATTTATTAGATGGTTTGGTTGAGCACAATATTATCTTGCCTTCAACTTGTGGCGGTGGCGGTACCTGTGGTCGATGCCGCATTATGATAAATCAAAATGTTAAATCTACCGCTGCGGATCTGCAGCATTTTAGTGCCTTCGAACTAGAACAGGGTTACCGGTTGGCTTGTCAGCACTTCAGTGATGATGTTGAACATATGACATTAATGGACATAACTGATGCGAAGAAGTACCAGTTGGAATTAGTTAGCAGTAAATTTTTAAGCCCTTTTATTAAAGAGTTGCGCTTTACTACTCAATCGAAGATTCCTATGCGATATAAAGCTGGTGCATTTATGCGCTTCTTTATCCCTGAGGCAAGTGGCTGTTCGGTGCCCTTGGATGTGCCTGAGTTGCTACAACAGGACTGGCAGCATATTGACCGATTAAACTATCAACACGGTGCCTGTAGCAGGAGCTATTCCTTGGCTGGCATAGATGATACGACAAACGAGTTAGTGTTTGTCATTAAACTACAAAGTGCTAAGAACCCGTCCGTACTACCCGGTATCGGTTCGAACTATCTGGGTAACTTACGCATTGGCGACCGGGTTGAGGCCTTGGGGCCTTTTGAAGAGTTTTACGCTAGCCCCGGTAGCGATAAGACAATGGTACTGGTTGGCGCAGGTTCAGGCATGGCGCCACTTAAAGCGCTGATCGAAGAACAGTTAGCACTGCATCGGAATAATAAAGGTGATAAGCCACCACGCCCGCTGCATTTCTTTTACGGCGCTCGCAACGAAAATGATGTGATTTACGTTGATTACTTTTATGAGTTGGCGAAGCAGTATCCGCATTTTCATTACTACCCGGTGTTGTCACGACCGGACAAAGGCTGGCTTGGTGCGACTGGCTATGCTCAGCACGTGCTGGCGTTAAACTGGCAGAATGTGGTTGAGCAAGGTGAACCTGAGTTTTATTTGTGTGGGCCTAAAGGCTTAATGGATGACACTATTCGGTTGCTGCGCGACAAAGGTGTGCCAGAAAGTAATATTGCCTTTGATGAATTTAGCTAGCTAAAACGGAACTGCGTGGGACGATTCCGCGCAGTTTTTACTTTGAAGCTGTGATCAGGCTGTTTTAAGTCTGATCACAAAACGCGTGCTCTCTAAATCTGATTCGACATTAATTTGTCCTTCGTGTGCTTCCACAATGGCTTTGGTAATAGCCAACCCTAAACCGGCACCTTCACTATGCCGTTGCCTTGATTGATCTGCACGATAAAAGCGCTCAAATAAATACGGTAAATGTTCCGGAGGAATAGGCGGTCCAGGATTTTCGACGCTGATAGTGATCGAGTCTGGTGATGCCAGTGCTGTTGTTACTGTAATGCTTTGGCTCTGAGCAGTGTATCTCAATGCGTTTGACAGCAGATTGGTTAAAGCATGTCGCAGTAAGGTGCGATCAGCCTGCACCAAAATTACCGGACCGGAAAAATGCAAACTAACACCAGACTCTTCAGCAAGGGCTTCAAAAAAGTCAAAAATCGCCTGAATTTCGTCCGCCAGATTTAACGTTTGCTTTTGCAGTGTGAGTAAACCGTTCTGGCTTTTCGCTAACCACAACATATCGCTTATCATTTTATTCAGCCGCTCCAGCTCCTCCAGATTGGAGAACAGCAGATTCTGGTACTCGTCTGCGCTGCGCGCGCGTGATAAGCTGACCTGCGTTTGCGTGATCATATTGGTCAGCGGCGTGCGCAGTTCGTGGGCGATGTCGGCACTAAAGTGCGACAGCTTGGTAAATCCCTGCTCCAGCCGATCTAACATCAGATTAAAAGACTGCACCATGTGGCGCAGTTCGGTCGGGACCTCGCCTGGTGACAAACGAATATCCAGTTTACTGGTTTGAATATCACGCATTTGCTCGCTAAGGCCTCTGAGTGGATTCAACCCCTGATGCACCGCCAGCCAGGCCGCCAGCAAGGTGAGCAGCGCAGAGCCGAGTAAAATCAGCCCCAGGCTGCGCTGTAACTGCGCTAAGAAATGGGTATGAAAACTGATATCAATAGCAGCAATGACCTTATAGTGCTGATCTGCCGTGGTCAGGCGGCTGAACACGCCGCGATAGGCTTTGCCGTCCAACTGCCAGTGGTGGATGGTTTTGGCATTGTAGTCGGCGCTGGCCGGGGTGTTGGCAGCCAGCAGGCTTAAGTCAACGTCGGCATTGCGGTACAGTAAGCGGTT
>NZ_FNXF01000007.1 GCF_900108485.1 Rheinheimera pacifica
TTAAAGGTAAGCAAGTCAGTGATTTACTGGACGTGATTGAAGATCGCTACGAGCAACGCAGCACGATCATCGTCAGTCAGTTACCGGTCTCAGAATGGTACGGTCTGATGGATAACCCGACTGTCGCAGATGCGCTATTAGACAGAGTGATCCACAACGCCCACCGACTAGAATTAACAGGTGAGTCACAACGTAAAAAAACACTGGTTCAGGGTGAAGAAGTCGGGTAAAAAGAGAGCATAAACGAAGGTCAGATCATGCTGGCCGGATCACACCGAAACGCCTGGCCGGATGAAACCGGAACAGGTGGCCGGACAAACCGAAATACGCATCATTTGCTGGTTACAAACGAGCGAAGTATCTAACATGGGTACTCTACGGGCATAGCCCCGACTGAACGATCACCACCTCCATAGGAGGTGGTTTAAGGCCGACAAAAAATCCCGGCAAAGCCGGGATTTATTCTCAGACACAAAGCATGGTTTCTATTAGAACTTAATATTAGCCGACAATGTGTATCTGCGGCCAACAACATCGTACAGAGATGGATCTGTGCCCGATTGGACATTCGGTGAATATACTGGCGGGGCTTTATCAAACATGTTATTCAAACCAAGGCGGAACGAATAGTTAGTTCCAATGTTATAAGTAACTGATGAGTCCCAGTAAGTTACTGACCCTACGCCTTGCGGGCTGGTTTCAAGAGGAAACTCTGGAGTCAGACGGTTGTCCATCCCATGAATATATCTGCCCCGTAACGCGATATCAAAGTCTCCTAAGGTCAAACGAGTATTCAGGTTAGCTTTCCACTCCGGGAACGACTCGCCTAAACCAGCGCCGAAGTAACCAACTGTGCCTTCATATTTTACTGCAGGTAGATAATCACGCTGTTGCGTTTCATATTCCAGCAAATGGTTCACATATAAATCCATTTTGAGGCGATTACCTTGCAACCAAGCTGGTTCAAAACTCCATGCCGCCTGTACATCAATACCTGAAGTCTTAATGTACCCGCCATTAATAGTTGGCGTAGTCCCCTCTTGCGTAACCGGGTTATTAACTTGAGTTACATCACCACCACCACCACGTACCAAAGCGCGGCATGGAGCATAATCAGCACTCAGATTCGGGTTGTTACCGTAATAATTGTAACAATCTGCAATCACCAGCTGTGGGTTAGGAGAAATGATCGCGTCTTTAATATCAATGTTGTAATAATCTACTGCAATTACCAAGCCTGAATCAAATGTCTGCACAGCACCCAATGTAAAGGTATTTGCTTTTTCAGGCCCCAACTCTGTATTGCCTGTCAGGTCGGTACGCGTTTGGCTACCCGGAGACTGAACATACACGTTAGTATTATTTACGCCTGTTGCCTGACACAAGGCTGCGCCTGCAGCACCAGTAATGTTACGGAAATCAGTACCAACCGAGCACGGGTCAAAATACTGCGGAGCAGACAGCGACTGATTGAACAACTCACCGAAGTTAGGGGCGCGTACAGCTTTTTGGAACGATGTACGGATCCGCGGCAAATCTGACGTAACAACCCAGCTTAATTCCGCTTTAAAAGCGTTATTTCTATCTTTTTTACTCTTAATGTTCTTAACGGTATCTTCAAATTCAGATTCTGAAATCCGAAAACCAAGAGATAAGTCCAATGAATCGGCAAAAGCAACTCCTTCCAATACCGGTATAAAAGCTTCTGCGAATATATCAAAGAAATTATTATTACCTCCTGCCGGAGCGGCAGCGTTCAAACCAGAGACGGGACCACTTAATGCGCCTGGGTTAAAGTCATACTCAAATTTACGTGACTCAATACCAAACACGGTGCTTAGCATACCTGCTGGTAATTCAAAAGCATCACCTGAGACATACGCCTGCCATATTCTCTGATTCAGCTCGTTTACGGTGGTATTATCAATACTCACATAATCAATACATGCTTGGGATACAGTTTGACGGCCAAATGGGTTATAGCCCCCTTCACAGCGGCTGGCACCACCATCGGGGGCTTCAAGCAATTCTTGGATCCGTTGAGTATTCAAATTACCGGTCTGTGCAGTACTAATAGTGGTTTTACCTTCCATCGCGTACGCATCCCATGTCCAGTCAGCACCGATGTCACCACTGAAACCCATCATATACTGAATAACGGTATTATCCTGGATTGAACTACGTAGCCCCCCCATAATGAGCGAGAACGGATCTGGAATGGTTCGTCTGCACCACTACCCACCAAACCTGGGTTGTCGCCGGTGCGTGAATTTAAAATTGTTCTGAAATCGTTAGAAATAAAAGGGTTTGTTACAGGAACAACTAAATTACCCGCTATCGTAGTGCCTGGAGTAATAAGACCTGTTTTTACGGTTTGTGGATTAGTACCGGTTAGACTTTGACTGTTTACAGTAGGGAATGGTGTTGGTGCCAATGCCGTCTGCGATTCATAATTAGTCCAGGATACCGAAGCAAATACCCGTAAACTGTCAGAGAGATCGTAATCAAACTTACTACTAAACGTTTTGCGCTCCAGTGGCAACACTAACAAGTTAACTTCATCGAAGTTATAACTATAAAAGTCCGGGAAAAATTTTTGATTAACTGATAAATCTACCGGATAACGCCAGTTCTCAACGTTTACATTCTCATTCCGTGGCACTCCACGTGAATACAAGCTACCATCACTGTTAAAACCAATCAGGTTTGCATTCGCTGGCACACTACCGGCAGGAACGCCGTAGCCTGCAAAAACTGCATCCACTGCGGCCTGGGTAGGCGAGTTACCTGGTGAAAAATACAAGCCCTCCGGAAAAAAGGTAGTGGTTGACGTAGCCATAGCGGCAAAAGGCCGCTGCGCCTTAATCAGCTCCTGTCGTTCTGAATAGTCAAAGGCAATGATCGCGTTACCTTTACCACCCTCAAAATTTGATCCCAGCACTGCAGAAAAGCCGTTTTCACGTGCATCACGGTTCTTGTCATGGTTCGAATGGGTAGCACGGAAATCGAAACCCTCAAAGTTACGCTTTAACTTCAGGTTAACTGCTCCTGACACCGCATCTGCGCCGTAAGCAGCACCGGCGCCCCCTGTGATGACCTCAATACCTTCGATCATTGCTGCAGGAATGGTATTTAAATCCACCGTCATATTTGCCTGAGATACCATAACCCGACGACCATCCACTAACACCAGGTTACGGTTTGAACCCAAGCCTCGCAGGTTGACATTTGATTGTCCGCTATTGCCGGGGTTATTCGAAGTGGTACCTCCTGCAGGGTTGACCTGTGGCAAGGTATTCAGATAAGTGTCAATAGTAATATCAGCCCTGGCATTAAGCTCTTCGGCATCAACGGTATGAATCGGACTGTTAGAGACTAAGTCTGCCCGCATAATGCGCGACCCGGTTACAGAGATGCGCTCAACTTTTTGGGCCTCAGTTGTATCTTGTGCTACCACGTTAAAAGCCGAGGTTGCAGCAGAGGCTGCGCCGAAAGCTATCGCTAGTCGCACAGCTTTTGTTAATTTATTATTTGTATACATGTTTTCTCCCTGGATCACTGTTCAGCAGCAATTTTATTTTTACCCAAAACCACCCATCGTCAAAAAACACCACTTCATCATAGATAAATGGCATATTGACGCATTTATCTTAGCTCTAGTATTTCTGATGTAGCAACATTTTCTAAAAAACTATTTTTAGCCATTGGATATTCATCATAAAAAATCACTTTTAAATCACACAAAAAAACATATGTTAAATACACAGCAAAATAAAGCACATTTATACCATTAGATAAAAAAATGCTCAGATACGTGCAACGCCTACGCCACGAAAACAGTGAATGTGTAAGAGCCAATCTGCCATTTGCATCTGAACTTGAATGCTTTGCCAGTAAAGCGCATTACGTATACAATTAAACAACTGTATATAAATACACATCAAACATGTTAAGTGACCAGCTAAAAAGCCAAATTCGCGCTATACATACGCGCATAAAGACTACCCTGCCTAATTACCAACCCAGGCCGGGGCAGAATCAGTTAGTGGCTGAGATGGCTAAAATAGTCTCTGGCACTTATCACCGCCATGAGCGTATTGGTTTAATCGAAGCTGGCACCGGTACCGGTAAATCCCTGGCTTACATGCTGGCGGTTATCCCTTATGCACTAGCGCAGAAGAAAAAAGTGGTGATTGCCACGGCTACGGTGGCGCTGCAGGAACAATTGGTAAATAAAGATCTGCCGTTTTTTCAGCAGCACAGTAAACTGTTGTTTGAGTTCAGCCTGGTAAAGGGGCGACAGCGCTATGCTTGTATTGAACGTGTATGCCAGCAGCAAAAGCATCCTGAGTTATTTGCAACTGCTAACGATGCAGCTTTTGACTGGCAACAGTTGCTGGATAACTGGCAGCAGCGGAAATGGCTGGGCGACAGGGATACGTTGGCCACACCATTAACTGAAGATTTGTGGCAGCGTATTGTTGCTGATCCGCTGCATTGCAGTAAAACAGACCGCCGCCATATGAACTGTCCGTTTCACCTAGCCCGGGCCGAGGTAAGTAACGCCGATGTGTTGGTGGTAAACCATGCCTTACTGCTGGCAGATTTATCCAGTGGTAACAGTATATTACCGCCTCCCGAAGAAACGCTTTATGTGATAGATGAGGCGCACCATTTACCCGATAGCGCGCGGGAGTTTTTTGCCGCTCAGGCCCAGCTTACTCACAATAGTGTTTGGCTGGAAAAGGCGGCTAAAACCATTCAACAGCTGATTACCCTGCTGCCGGCTACCGTGATGAAAGAGTTATTACGCTTTGATGATAGCTGCAATGAACTTAACAGTTTACTTAAACCTATCGAGCGCTGTGTAAGCGAATTTAAGCCGCGCTGGTTTGGTGAAAAAACGGAGTTTCGTTTTACAGACGCCGCTCTGCCAAAGTTGTTTCAGCAGCAAGCCGAGCAACTGGCACAAATAAGCCAGAAGGCGCTGACGCAACTGGAAAAAATTCAGCAGCATTTGCAGGAAAACGTCACTGAACAGCAACTACCGCTAAAGCAAAGCATGAACCTGTTGCAGGAGTTAGCATACCTGCGCCAAAAAATGGAGCAACAACAAGCACTGTGGCAACTGTATGCTGCAGAGCAGGAAAAAAATGTTTATCAGGCACGCTGGGTTGAGCTGCAAAATCAAAGCCAATACGTTATTGGCCATGCTTGCCCGCTTGGCGTGGCAAATAAGCTGGAGCAACTGCTATTTACCGACGCCTTTGCGGTGCTCCTTTGCTCTGCAACACTTACGGCCCTGAATTCATTTCAGTATATTAAGTACGATTTGGGCTTAACACAATTTGAAGGTGTACAAACATTGCAGGTTGCATCGCCTTTTGCCTACGCAGAAAAAGGCCGGATTGTTATTCCGAAAATGCAGACAGATCCCACAGAACAGGCCTATACCGACGAACTGGCAACACTGCTGCCTACTTATTTGCCCGACGATCAGGCCAGCCTGGTGTTGTTTGCCTCATACTGGCAAATGCAGCAAGTCGCTGAAGTACTGCGTAAAAAGAAGTTTTCGCTATTGGTACAGGGCGAAGCTTCGCGCCAGGCTTTACTGCAGTTACACGGCGAAAACTGTAAACATAACCGCACCAGCATTTTATTTGGCACCCAGAGTTTTTCTGAAGGACTGGATTTACCGGGTAAACTGCTAACCAATCTGGTTATTACCAAACTGCCTTTTGCAGTACCTACCTCGCCTCTGGAAGAAGCCTTAGCGGAGGCGATTACCAAAAAAGGCGGTAATGCGTTTTTGCAACTGACTATTCCTGCTACCTCAAAGAAACTGGTGCAAGCCTGTGGTAGACTGCTACGCCAGGAGCAAGACGAAGGCAGAATAGTGATCCTTGACCGGCGTCTGGTAACTAAAGCTTACGGCAGCGCAATGTTAAATGCCTTGCCACCGTTTCGTCGTCAAATTGAGTATTAACAGGAACCTGCTTTGTTCGCTGAATTAGCTGTAGAACCTTCTGTATTGTTGATCCTCTGCGCTGTTGCATTCAGTGCCGGTTTTATTGACGCTATTGCCGGCGGTGGCGGCCTGCTGACAGTACCGGCATTGCTTACCGCGGGCCTGCCTCCGCATGTGGTGCTGGGCACCAATAAGCTGGCATCAACATTTGGCTCTCTTACAGCATCCGTTACCTATTACCGTAAAAAACTGTTTAATCCGGTTTTTTGGCGCCGCAGTTTATTCTATACCGCTATCGGTGCAGTGTTGGGCACGCTGGTTGTAGACATGATCAGTAAAGAAGCATTGGAAAAAATATTGCCGCTGCTTATTTTATTGGCTGCCATCTATACCCTGTTTAACCGCATGCAACCGGACGACGCCTTAAAGCTACCGCCGCAAAACGCTAAGTTATTCTGGCAACAACGGGCGCAGGGCCTGACTCTGGGCTTTTATGATGGTATTGCCGGTCCGGGTGCCGGGGCATTCTGGATGGTGTCCACTATGGCACTGTACAAAATCAACCTGCTGCTAACCTGCGGCGTGGCGCGCACGATGAATTTTGTCAGCAATGGTTTTTCGCTGGTAGCTTTTATTGCTTTGGGCCACGTGAACTTTGCCCTGGGTATTGCCATGGGATTATGCCTGATGCTGGGCGCCTGGCTGGGTGCGCACTCAGCTATTAAATTTGGCAGCCGCTTTATCCGCCCGGTGTTTATCTGTGTGGTTATTGCTATAGCCCTGCGTCTGGCCTGGCAGGCCTGGGGCAGCTAAATGGATTTACTGGCTACGTTAACCCATCAACTGCAACAGCTGCGGCAACAGGCTGAGAATATTGATCAGCAACAGGTGGCTGGCAGGCCGCAAAACTGGTTTGACAGCGCCCTGTTCAGTTGCCGCTCGCCACACTTGACTGACTACGTTGGCGAAGCACAACGCAACCTGCGCCATGTGCAGGACAGCGGCATCAGTGCCATGACTAAGCAACGTCTGGTGCAACGTTTAAGCGAACAAACCGCAGCCCTGACCCAGGCATTTCGCAATGTTGATGTAAGACGGAAAACTAACAGCAGAGGCGGCAAGCTTAAAGCTGTGGTACAACAAATAAGCGCCAGCAGCCAGCAGTTGTACCAGCAACTGAGTGATACCCAGGAGTTTGAGCGCCGCTTACAGGATATGATAAGCCTGGCTAACCGGGAAAATTCGGCCGAAGCCATACAGCGCACTTTGGCTTTACATGCCCGTTTAGGCCGCTGTCGCAAAGCGTTGTCAGACATAGAGCGGCAAATTCAGGATCTGGAACGGCGGAACTGATCTGATGTTAATAGCTAAACCAAAGCTCAGCGCGCTGCCTGCCATGTTGTATCACCCTTGTTACAGTGAGCTTAACCTGCCTGACCGGCACCGTTATCCCATTGCCAAATACCGTACTTTGTATCAGCGCCTGCTGGATATCGGGCTGCCCGAGAGCGCCTTTACCCTGTCAGTACCTGTAACTGCAGAGCAACTGGCAGAGGTACATTGCCGTGCTTATATTCAAAGCCTGGCTGATGGCACTATTGCGGCCAAAGCCATGCGCCGTATTGGTTTTCCCTGGTCGAAGCAACTATTTGAGCGCTCACTGTGCTCTTTAGGCGGCACGCTGCAAACAGCTCAGGCGGCCCTTAACAGTGGTATAGCGCTGCATTTAAGCGGTGGCTATCACCATGCTTTTTATGCCGAAGGCTCGGGTTTTTGTTTATTTAACGATCTGGTGGTGGCCGCTAAGGCCATGCTGACACAGGGGTTGGATAAAATTCTGCTGTTGGATCTGGATGTACATCAGGGCGATGGCAGTGCGCTGCTACTGGCCGACGAGCCGCGCATTATTAGTTGCTCTGTGCATTGTGAAAAAAACTTCCCGTCGCGCAAACAACATTCAGACTGGGATATAGGGCTGGCAATAGATTGCTCCGACACTGACTATTTACAGGCAGTGCAGCAAAGCCTGCAAACCTTACTTAACTGGCACAGGCCGGATTTAGTAATTTTTGACGCCGGTGTAGATATTCACCAACAGGATGAACTGGGGTTACTGAATATCTCTACCGGGGCTTTATATCAACGCGATTTGCTGGTGCTGCAAAGCTGTGTTGAACAGGGGATACCGGTTGCCGCCGTTATCGGCGGAGGTTACCAGCGCAACATTGATGCGCTGGTACAACTGCACCTGCAGCTGTTTAAAGCTGCTTTTACGCTGCACGGTTCAGACTTCGCCGGCAAAATAGAAACCTAAGCGCCGTTTTACCTGGGCTGGCAGCACGGGTAAGTCTGCTTTTGGCAACAAGAAGGTTGCCATATTAAACAAGTCGGTAAAAATACGGTTTTTCTCTGTCGTGCGTTTTAAATAATCATGCCCGGACGAGCCACCAGTGCCAATTTTGGTACCCAGCATACGTTGTACCATCATGGCATGTTTGTAGCGCCAAATGGTTAGCAGCTCATCAATTTCGGTTAAACAGGTTAGCAACTGAAACGGCAGATTAAAAACCGGTTCTTCCTGATACAGGCTGATAAACAGCGCCGATAACATCGCCCGCTGGCTTAACCGGAATGCACCGGATTGTTGCAGTTGCGCATACTTATCTTTATCCAGCAGTGCAGCAAACTTCTCCGCGGTGCGGGCAATTTCGGCCAGCTGCAGTTCGCGTTCATGTTCGGCAATCTGTTCAATGGCCTGCACGGTGCTTTTATCTTCTGATAGCATGGCCTCGGTGGCTTGCTGATACATCTGCCAGAAGCTGAAGTTTTCCAGCTCAAGAAACGGCATCCGTTCCAGCCATTTTTCAATCCGCTCAAACAAGCTGGGCTCATGCTCCAGTTGCTGTAAAAAGTTACGATCTTTCTCATTCAGCCGGCTGTAAAAAGAGTTTTTATCAAAGTCGATACGAAAATCACTTTTTAAGCCCAGGCCAATTTCCAGCATTTTAAACTGAATGCTCTGGAAGCCGGATGCCGGCACCAGATAATCACGAAATGACATAAAATCCTGTGGTGTCATCGTTTCAATCACACCAATCTGCTGATTGAGCAGTTGCTGAATCGTGATCACCCGCTTTAATTTATGTACTATGCCGGTAAGCTGTTCATCTTTAACTTCTTCACCGGCAAACACATCCATCACGGCCTTTAGTTCGTGCAAAATTTGCTTAAACCACAGCTCATAAACCTGATGCACAATAATAAACAAAGTTTCATCGTGAGCCTCAGCAGCGTATTTGGCACTCTCCGGCGCCTGCGCTGTCAGTATTTTGTCCAGTTGCAGATAATCGCCGTAGTAGCAGGGAGTGGTATTTTTTTGCATTGCAGTTCTTCTGTCATGATCCTGTCGCGCATTGTAACAGCGAAGTGAGCTAACTCAATCTTTCAGTGGTCTTTTGCCGTAAAGCTGATTATGCTTTGAGCTGACTGTAAACAAGATTGAGGCAAGTATGAAACTGGACGACGATATCCACAACTATTATGAAAAACTGACACTGGATCATATTGTTGAGTTGGGGCTGGACCAGCAGAAAGATGCTGAGTATCTGGCCGATCTATGCTGTATTTCGTTAAACCTGCTACCGCCGCGTTATATCCGCTACGAAGTAGATATGGCGTTTTATCTGCCACAAAGCGAGCGTTTTGAGATGCGGATGAAAGTAAAAGAAGCCGTTGCCAGAGCGTGCCAGTTTCTGGACAATAACGCGTGAGTACTGAGCTTGCTCAGGCTCCCGCGCATGTGCAACTGGCAGTAGATTTAATTATGCTGCTGGAGCAACATCAGATAGATGCCAATACCGCACTTTTGGCATTAGATATAGTGAAAAAAGATTTTGAACAGAAGCGGGATTTGGGTGGCAACCCCACCAGCCACATCCCGGCACATACGTCATAAACTGTGGCTGCTTCCTTCCGGACCTGACCAGGTTCGCTTACTAGTATTGCGAGAGGACCAATGGGGTTACCATTGAACTGCTGAATCCTCAACAGGCGCGCATTATGCGCAAAAGCAGGCGTTGTTGCAAGCCTGCTTTTGGCAAAATTGGCTACTGCAGCAATTGTTTGTAGCGCTGTAATACCGCTTTAAAGCGTTGTTGGTTGTCCGGCCCCAGCCGCAGCATTTGCTTTTGCGGCGCTGGCAGCTGCTCTATCGCCGGATCAGCAAATACATATACTACTGAGGGCCGCTCCAGTGTCAGCGGGTAACTTACTTCTGGTGTCTCCAGCAGTACGTCGATAGCCGCTATCAGCTTGTGTTTAAATAACTCGTCCGGGTATCCCAGCTCAGCATAAGCTTGCTGTAGTAATGGCTCGTAACGGTTAAACAGGGCCAGCATCTGCTCAGCAGGCACGCTTTCAATCAACTGAATATACGGCTGATAACGGGCAAAACTGCTTTCATTCAGTTGCATGGGGTCACCTTCACCGAGGGCAAATTTTTGCTCCAGCGGGCGTAACAACCGATGACCGGTAGCAAGCTGCCCTTGCGCGATATTGTCGGTTTGCACAACAAAATTACGCAACATCTCTTCGGTAACAAAAAGGCCAGCCAGGCCGGAGCGCCAGTTTAATGCCAATAAACGTTGTTTAACCTCAGCATCTGACTCATCCAGCACTGGTAACGCCACCTCAGGCTCTGCAACAGCTTCTGTAACCCCTGGTTCAGTTACTTGCTCTGGCGAGGGTTCAGTAGTATCAGGTTCTAACGTATCTTGCTCTGGTTCTGTTTCAGGCTGTGGCGTTACAGGCTCTGTGATTGCAGGCGGCAATAAATTAATTGCCGGCTCCTGCTCGTCATCTTTGGCCAGTAACAGCCATAGGGCAATAAGTACTACGATGACGATAGCGGCTATGCCTGCGTAATATAACTGCTGATTATTGTTCGGTTTTTGTTCTGCCATAACAACCTCGGTAGCGATCTGACGGTGTAACGCGATTAAGCGTTGCATTCTTTAACGATTCCAGCAATATACTAAGCAATGAGCCTGTTGTCTGGAAAAAGTTCAACTTCTGTTATGTCTGAACACGATGTAAAAGCCGCAAAAAAGACGGCATTATTATTAACTGGCGGCGGAGCCCGGGCGGCTTATCAGGTCGGGGTGTTAAAAGCGATAGCACAGCAGTACCCCCGTAGCAGTAAATTGCCGTTTCAGATCATCAGTGGTACGTCTGCCGGGGCCATTAATGGTGCCGCGATGGCATGTTATGCCTCCTGCTTTCATCTTGGCGTTAAAAAGCTGGAGTGGATTTGGCGCAACTTTCATACTGATCAGGTGTATTACTCTGACTACCCCAGGGTGTTCCGGCAGATACTGCGCGGCATTTTCAGTGCATTTCAGGCTGACTACGCCAATAAAACAGCGGTTAGCCTGTTTGACAACAAACCACTGCGACAGATGCTGCTCAAAGTATTGGATCTTAAAAGGATTGACCGCAATATTATGGGCGGCTATCTGTCCAGTATTTCGGTTACCGCCTCGTGTTATAACAACGGCGACTCAATCACTTTTTTCCAGTCAGATCAGGCGCAGGAATGGCGCCGGGCTAAACGTTGTGGCCAGCGTACCTTGCTGGGTGTGCATCACTTAATGGCATCTGCGGCTATTCCACTGGTATTTCCGTCAGTGCGTATTCATCAGCAGTATTTTGGCGACGGCTCAGTAAATCAGCTGGCACCACTTAGCGCTCCTATTCACCTTGGCGCAGATAAAATACTGATTATTGGCGTGGCCGATCCGCGTAAGAATGAACACAACCAGCGGATGATGCATCATCCGGGGCTGGCAACCATTGCCGGGCATTTGCTTGATACTGTTTTTACCGACAGTTTAAACTCGGATCTTGAACGCATGCAGCGGGTTAATAACACCATTCAGACGATGCAACAGCACGGCATAAAAACGGATCTTAAGCCGGTACAAAGCCTGTTTATCAACCCCAGCCAAAACTTTAGCCAGATTGCCAGCGAGCATTTTTTATCTCTGCCCATGGCGGTACGTACCATTTTGAGAATGACCGGCATTCGCCAGCATTCAGATTCCAGCCTGGCCAGCTATTTACTGTTTGAACAGCGCTATACCCGCCGGCTAATTACCCTCGGTTATGAAGATGCCACAGCTCAAATGGACACTATTTTGCAGTTTCTTGCCGATGACAACCACTAATTAGCTGTCAAAGCTTTGGCATTTTGGCCACAGCTTTGTTTAGCAAATTTGCTATCACACTGATAATTATTACTATAATATTTCTGGCCTGTTATTTGCTTTATTAGAAAAAAAGCATCAACGGATCCCCATATGGAATACCTGTTAGTACACGAGGTTGCCCTAAGTAACGCCCCCAGCTACGCAGCTATGACCAAACTGCAGCACTGGCCTGAGCTGGCAGAATGCGCAGAACAAAGCCTGATCAGCCAGTTGCAAACCACGCTGGATATTCAGCAACAGCTGAATATTATTTCTATGGCGGTAGGCAAAGTTTTGCCGTTGTCGGCCCTGACGTTAAAAACCGCGGTTGGTGACTTCGAGGCCATCGGTTCAAGGCCTGCGGATATTGAGCATCGCAGTGTGTTGGTGCTAAACCAACAATGCCTGGCCGAACTGATTTATCAGAGCGAATATGCCTTTACCCCGATGATTCAACGCGAGCTGTTACTGCTTGAAAGCGAATGGCTGTTTGCGCTGCGCAATGCTCTGGTGGTATGCCGGTTACAACAAATGGCGCTGAAAGACACGCTAACCGGCCTTGGCAACCGCCGCTTTTTTGACGACAGTTTTGATAAGGCCATACAGTTGGCAAAACGCCATACTGAACCTTGTGCCTTACTGTTACTGGATTTAGATAACTTTAAGCAGGTTAATGACGTTGCTGGCCACAGCGCAGGCGACGACGTATTGTTGGCGGTAGCGGATTGTCTGCGTGATACGTTGCGCGCCACAGACAGCTTATTTCGCTTCGGCGGAGATGAATTTGCAGTGATTTTAACGGCACAGGATGCCAACTGTGCTGAGCTGGTTGCCCGCAGATTACTGCGTGCAATAAACCAGCATCATCTATGCAAACAATATGAGGTAAGTGCCAGTGCTGGCCTGGCTTTACTTAGCACACCGGAGCAAAGCAGTAAGCAATTGTTTGCTGCCGCTGACAACGCTTTATATTCAGCGAAAGACGCAGGTAAAAGCACGGTACGGGTGGCCTAATCCTGTTTTTGCCAGCTCAACCAGCACTTTGCCTGCTGCGGATCAGTGCTTGAAGCGAAACCTGCTACTGCAACCAGTTCGCCATTAACCAACAGCAGCGGCACCTGCAGCCGCAGCCAGGGCGGCACCTGCCATAACTTAAACCACTGTTTTAATGGCTTACTTACCGCACTGCCCGCAGGCTTAAACCGCAAGCTTAACTGGCCAAATACAATCTCTGCTGACATTGCTGCCAGCGGCAATGCGTCAGGCTGTGGCTGTGCAGAAAAATACAAACTGCTGCCACAGGGCAGCTGTAGTTTTGCTTCCCCCTGCCAGCTTAAACCTTGCACCGGTGCCGCGACCTGCGCATCCGTTAGCAGGTAAAGCTTGTCCGCAAAGCGGCGTAACTGATAGTTACCGCATACCAACACAGGTGTAGCATCGCCACGGGCGGCAATAACCTGCTGTTTTAGCGTAGTAAGCCAATGAGTTTGTGGGTTTAATGCATAATTCTGCAGCCAGCGGCGGATCACTAAATCTTGCTGCAAAGGTATCAGTTTTGCCAGCTCTGTCAGCAGCAAGGTATTATTACGTACACAACTTTGTTGTGCCTGTTCGGTGTAATAGTCAGCCAGTTGCTGCAAATCTGCCAGATGCTGCATGCTACGCCGCGCAGTAGCAATAAATTGCGGCCAGCGCTGCAGCAGCACCGGGGTAATATGCTGACGGATAAAGTTACGCTCAAAGCGGGTATCTTCGTTGCTGTCATCGTTCACCCAGTTCAGTTGATTCTGCCCGGCATAAACCGCAAGTTCAGCCCGGCTAAAGGGTAGCAAAGGCCGGGACAGCATACCTGCGGCAAAACTGCGCTGCGCGGCAATACCACTTAAGCCGGCGGGCCCTGAGCCGCGCTTTAAGGCTAATATCAGGCTCTCCAGTTGATCATCACCATGATGTGCCGTTAATAATAAGTGTTTGTCTGAGCAAATAAATTCTGCCAGCGCCTGATAGCGTGCCGTACGGGCTTTTAATTCAAGGTTGTCACGGCCAGTCAGCGCTACGCTGCGCTGCACAAATGCTATACCCCGCTCCGTGCACTGCCTGGCACAAAAGTCGCCCCACTGAGCGGCAGAGGCGCTTATGCCATGATTAATATAAACAGCCTGTAGTGCAAATGGCTGCAGTAGCCGGGCTTTGGCCAATAAATCGAGCAATACCATAGAATCCAGCCCGCCACTGAGTGCCAGTACTACATGGCTGTCAGGTTGCAGTTGCAAAGTCTGAAGTAAACTGTCGGGGCTAAGATCGGACATCGGCAGGAATAACCGGTTACATAAAAGAGGCTAAGGCTAACACAAAATAAAAAGCCAGTGCAGAGGCACTGGCTTATCAGCAATAAATTACTGCCTAGCAGTAACCGTAAGACATCAGACGCTTATAACGTACATCTAACAGCTCTTTGCTGCTCATTTGCTGCAGTTTTTGTAAATCGCGCAGCAGCGCCTGTTTTAATGTCTGCGCCATTTGCTCTGGTGCGCGGTGCGCGCCACCCAAGGGTTCAGGCAACACTTCATCAATCAGTTTCAGCTCTTTAATCCGCTCGGCGGTAATGCCCATGGCTTCAGCAGCCAGTGGCGCTTTTTCAGCACTTTTCCACAGGATTGAGGCACAGCCTTCCGGCGAAATAACAGAGTAAGTACTGTACTGCAGCATATTGACTTTATCACCAACCCCAATCGCCAAAGCGCCACCGGAGCCGCCTTCGCCGATCACGGTGCAAATCACCGGTACTTTAAGCCCTGCCATTACCTTTAAGTTACGGGCGATAGCTTCAGACTGGCCGCGCTCTTCGGCACCAATACCCGGGTAAGCACCTGGTGTATCAATAAAAGTCACTATCGGCAGCTTAAAACGCTCGGCCATTTCCATCAGGCGCAGCGCTTTACGGTAACCCTCCGGACGGGGCATACCAAAATTACGTTTGATTTTTTCACGCGTGTCACGGCCCTTTTGGTGGCCAATCACCATCACCGGAATATCACCTAACCGTGCGGTACCACCAACAATAGCCTGATCATTAGCAAAAGTACGGTCACCGGCTAAGTCATCAAAATCGGTAAACATATGCTGAATATAGTCCAGTGTATAGGGCCTAAGCGGATGACGCGCCAGCTGCGCGACCTGCCATGCACCTAACTCGGAAAAGATCTTTTTCGTCAGCCCCTGGCTTTTTTCTTTTAGTTTGTTGATCTCTTCTTCTAAACCCAAATCGTAGTCACCATTGCGGCTGACGTTACGTAATTCGTCTATTTTTGCTTCAAGTTCAGCAATAGGTTGCTCAAACTCTAAATAATTCAGCATCATCGACTGTCACTACCTAATTAATTAAATTCCAGTTCTATTGTTGCCAATTGCTTTAACTGGTGCAACAAAGCGTCGGCTGGCGTTATCCACCATTGTGTCCCAAGCTGTAACATCACTTCGCCTTCCTGGCGTTGATAGCGGAGTTTAACCGGCACCGTACCTGCTTTAAATTCACCCAGTACCTGCTGCAATCTTTGCAGGTAATTGTGGTCTATTTGTGCCGATTGTACAGTGATATTCAACGATCTCAGAGATTTTTCCCTTACCTGAGTAATCTCGCTGACATCGCGGCCGGTCATTGTAAGGCCACCGTTAAAATCATCAAAGCTGACCTGTCCCGTTATTACCAGGATCCGGTCTTTTTGTAGCTGTTGTTCGAAGTTTTCCAGTAAATCCGGGAAAAACCGTACATCAAGCCGCGCAGACTTATCATCGAGCGTAACAATAGCCCAGCGCCGGCCTTTTTTGTTAATCATCACCCGCACTGATACCACTAAGCCGGCAACAGTGACACTTTGATCTTTCCTGGTTGGCTGCAGTTCCACCAACCGGCAATTAATATAGCGCGGAATTTCTTCCAGATAACGGTTTATCGGATGGCCGGTTAAATATAAGCCTAAGGTTTCACGCTCACCTTCCAGCCAGACTTCATCTGCCCACGGCTCTACCTGCTTAAACGCTGCCGCAGCGTGCTCCGGCTCAGGGCTTAACAAACCGAATAAGTCATCCTGCCCTACGGCCTGTGCTTTAGCGTGCTGCTCGGCGGCTTTCATTGCCTCTTCCAGCGTGGCTGACAACGCAGCACGGTGCGGGCCTAAACGATCCATGGCGCCGGACAAAATCAGCTTTTCTATAACACGACGGTTAAGCTTTTTTAGATCAACCTTGGCGCAAAAATCAAATAAGTCGCTAAAGCTGCCATGTTTGTTGCGCGCTTCAAGAATAGCTTCTATCGGGCCTTCACCTACACCTTTAATGGCACCTATGCCGTAAACAATGTGGCCTTGCTCATTAACGGTAAACTTATACACCCCGGCGTTAACATCGGGCGGAATAAGCTTTAGTTTCATCCGCTCGCATTCATCCACCAGCGTTACAATTTTATCGGTGTTGTCCATATCGGCCGACATTACCGCTGCCATAAACTCGGCCGGGTAATGCGCCTTCATCCACAGCGTTTGGTATGACACCAGCGCATAAGCGGCAGAGTGCGATTTATTAAAGCCGTAACCGGCAAATTTTTCTACCAGATCGAAAATCTTAATTGCCAGATCCGGGTCTATGCCATTTTTCGCCGCACCTTCCTGGAAGGTATCGCGCTGTTTGGCCATCTCTTCGGGCTTTTTCTTACCCATAGCCCGGCGTAATAAGTCGGCGCCGCCAAGCGAGTAACCCGACAGCACCTGAGCTATCTGCATTACCTGTTCCTGATACAGAATAATGCCGTACGTCGGCTCAAGAATTGGCTTTAATGAATCATGCTGCCAGGTCGCATCCGGATAAGAGATAGCTTCACGGCCACGCTTACGGTCGATAAAGTTATCTACCATGCCCGATTGCAACGGCCCGGGCCGGAACAATGCTACCAGAGCTATCATATCTTCAAAGCAGTCTGGTTGCAGGCGGCGGATTAAGTCTTTCATACCGCGCGATTCGAGCTGGAATACTGCCGTGGTATCGGCTTTTTGCAGTAAATCGAAGCTTCGTTTGTCTACCAGCGGAATGCTGTTAATGTCGATGCTGTCGCGGCCTTCTTTCTTTAGCCGCGTATTGGCCATATTCACTGCCCATTGCAAAATGGTCAGGGTACGCAGGCCTAAGAAGTCGAATTTAACCAGGCCGGCATATTCCACATCGTTTTTATCAAACTGGGTAACCGGGTTGTTGCCTTCATCATCGCAGTAAAGCGGGGAGAAATCGGTAATTTTAGTTGGCGCTATAACCACGCCACCGGCGTGTTTACCGGCGTTACGGGTTACACCTTCAAGCTGACGCGCCATATCAATCAGATCTTTTACTTCCTGATCCTGAGCATACAACTCCGGCAGGCGCGGTTCTTCTTTAAACGCCTGCTCCAGCGTCATGCCGGGTGTGGGCGGGATCAGCTTGGAGATGCGGTCAACAAAACCATACGGGTGGCCGAGCACCCGGCCAACATCACGGATCACCGCTTTGGCGGCCATAGTACCAAAGGTAATAATTTGCGATACTGCTTCACGGCCATACATATCGGCAACGTGATCTATTACTTCGTCGCGCCTGTCCATACAGAAATCGACGTCAAAATCGGGCATTGATACCCGCTCAGGGTTTAAGAACCGCTCGAACAGCAGATCGAATTCCAGCGGGTCTAAATCAGTAATTTTAAGCGCATACGCCACTAATGAACCGGCACCTGAACCACGCCCCGGCCCTACCGGAATATCATTATCTTTACTCCACTGAATAAACTCCATCACTACCAGAAAGTAGCCGGGGAACCCCATCTGGTTAATAACGTCCAGTTCTATTTGTAACCGCTCATCATACTCGACACGTTTTTGTGCCCTCTCACTGGCATCAGGGAACAACTGCAGCAAGCGCTCTTCCAGGCCTTCGCGTGATTTCATTACCAGAAAATCAGCGTCTGTCATGCCGCCGGTAGGGAACGCCGGCAGAAAATACTCCCCCAGCCGGATGGTGACATTACAACGTTTGGCTATCTCAACGGAGTTTTGCAGTGCTTCTGGCAAATCAGCAAACAGCTGTTGCATTTCCTGCTCAGACTTCAGGTATTGCTGTTCAGAATACAATTTAGGCCGGCGCTTATCGTCCAGCGTAAAGCCGTCGTGAATAGCAACCCGGATCTCATGGGCCGGAAAGTCTTCCGGTTGTAAAAACACCACCTCGTTGGTAGCCACCAGCGGCAAGTCATATTGCTCGGCTAAGGTAACGGCTTTTTGAATATACAACTCTTCATCCGGCCGCCCGGTTCGGGTAATTTCCAGATAAAAGCGCTGGGGAAAATGCTGCTGATAAAACTGCAGTAGCTGGGTCAGGCTTTGGCCGTTTTCTTTTAACAGTGCTTTACCAACCAGGCCATCCTTAGCACCGGATAAGATAATCACGCCCTGGGCAAACTCAGCCAGCCAGTCATGCTCAATTTGTGGTTTGCCTTCAACATGACCACGCAGATAGGCTTTGGAAATAAGCCGGCTAAGATTCTGATAACCGGTGTTATCTGCTGCCAGCAGCAGCATGCGGCTGCTCTCGCTGCCAAATAACGGATGTTGCACCCAGCAATCAACGCCGATGATAGGTTTAATACCGGCTTCATGGGCTGTACTGTAAAACCGCACCAGACCGCAAAAATTCATTTGATCAGTCAGCGCCAGTGCTGGCATTGCCAGCTTTTGTGCTGCTTTAACGATGGGCTTAACTTTGGCGACACCGTCGATCATCGAAAAATCGCTGTGTACGCGCAAATGGATAAAGGCAGGAGAACTCATAACTCCTGTTGCTCCAGCATCTGTCGTACCGGCTTAAAGCTACGCCGGTGCTCACTTAATACACCATGGGCACTAATGGCAGCCAAATGAGCAGCTGTGGGGTAACCTTTGTGCGCAGCAAAACCATAATCCGGGTAAGCCTGATGCAAAGTGTGCATTTCAGTATCACGTGCCACTTTGGCCAAAATAGAAGCGGCACTGATCTCCGGCACCAGTAAATCACCTTTTACTACAGCACTGGCTGGCACGCCAAAATCTGTGGTGCGGTTGCCGTCTACCAGTACCCATTCTGGTTGAATACTCAGCGCAGCCACGGCGCGGCGCATTGCCAGCATAGTGGCGTGTAAAATATTAAGCTGATCAATTTCTGCAGGCTCAGCCCTGCCAAGCGCCCAACACAGAGCATTTTGCTTAATGAGTTCAGCCAGCTCAGTGCGGCGCTTTTCAGACAATTTTTTTGAGTCGGTAAGCCCGGCAATGGGTTTATTAGGGTCTAATATCACTGCAGCGGTTACCACAGCACCAATTAACGGGCCGCGGCCAACTTCATCCACGCCGCAAATCAGCTGTACGTCAGGTCGTTGATACAACATCATCTGCTACCTGTAAAATTGCTTCTGCCGCTTTGATGCTGGCATTACATTTAATACTTTGATGAATAACCCGGTACTGCTGCAACAAGGTAGCCCGCTCTGAACTTAGTAAGGGTACCATCGCATTTACCAGAGCCTGCGGCGTCACCTGATGCTGCAATAATTCCGTAACCATACCACGCCCGGCCAGCAAATTTGGCAAACTAAAATGCGCCAGCTTTACCAGCCGTTTGCCAATTTGATAAGTAAGCCAATTAGCCCGGTAAGACACCACCATCAGGCACTTGGCTAACATGGCTTCAAGTGTGGCGGTACCTGAGGTAATAAAAGTTGCATCAGACGCTAACAATACCTGTCGGGCCTGGCCGGTAAATTCGGTGATGTGCAGCTCTGGCGCAATCTGCTGTTTAATCGCATTAAACTGTGCGGCCTTTGCCTGCGTCACCATATTGGTAACGAACTGTATATCGGGGAACTGTTGTTGTAGCAGTAATGCGGCCTGCAGAAAATCACCCGCCAGCAGTTTAATTTCATTGGTACGGCTGCCAGGCATAATCGCCAGTACCAGCTTATCCGGCTGTAACCCCAATTCGGCTTTTGCTGCGGCTTTATCCACGTCCAGCGGCATCGTATCGGCCATGGTGTGGCCAACAAAAGTACAGGGTACCTGATATTTATCGTAAAAAGCTTTTTCAAATGGCAGCAGGGATAACACCATATTGGTGGCGGCAGCAATTTTAAAAATACGTTTATGCCGCCATGCCCACACTGACGGGCTAACGTAATGTACGGTTTTAATGCCGGCTTGTTTCAGTTTTAATTCAACCGGCAGGTTAAAATCGGGTGCATCGATACCCACAAACACATCGGGTTTATCAGCCAGCAAAGCAGCAAGAATTTCGCGTTTAACCTGCAGTAAGCGTGGTAAACGGCCAAGCACCTCAACAATGCCCATCACCGCCAGCTCTTCCATATCAAACAGCGCGTTAAAACCCAGTGCCTGCATACGCGGCCCGCCAATGCCGTAAAACACCGCATCCGGATGCATAGCTTTAAGCGCGCTGATCAGATCAGCACCTAAAATATCGCCGGAGTGTTCCCCGGCGATAATGGCGATTTTTAAAGGCGTCTCAGTAATCGCCATCAGCGCACTATGCCTCTGCTGGCATTAGCGATAAAGTCGGTAAAGAGTTTTAACTCAGGCACTTCTGCGGCTCTATCCTGCAGTGCCGCCAGAGCTTCTGCTACTGTCTGGCCTTTGCGGTACACTTCTTTGTAGGCACGGCGTATCTCCAGCAACGCTTCGCTGTTGTAGCCACGGCGTTTTAAACCTTCAGTATTAATACCGCCGGGCACGCAAGGTGCGCCATGTACCATCAGATATGGCGGTACATCTTTTAATACAATAGAGCCGCCGCCGCAGAAACTGTGCGCGCCGATGTGTACAAACTGATGCACACCGGTCATACCACCTAAAATAGCCCAGTCGCCAACATGTACGTGGCCGGCAGCCTGAGCACTGCTGGCAAAAATGGTGTGGTTACCTATCACGCAGTCGTGGGCAATGTGTGTGGTATTCATAAACAGGTTATGGTTACCAATAATGGTTTTACCCTGATCCTGCACCGTGCCACGGTGTACAGAGCAGCCTTCACGGAACACGTTATAGTCACCAACAATCAGTTCGGTGGCTTCACCTTTATACTTTTTGTCCTGACAAGCTTCGCCAATGCTGGCAAACTGAAAAAAATGATTACCTTTACCGATTGTGCTGGGGCCTTTAATCACTACATGCGATTCGAGTATGCAGTCATCCCCAAGCACAACGTTATGGCCTATATAACAAAGTGGGCCAATTTTAACGTTATTACCAAGCTTAGCGCTGGCTTCAATTACAGCAGTTGGATGGATCACGTTATAACTCTCTTCTGGCACACATCAGCTCAGCCGAGCAGACAATCTGGCCTTCAACTTTAGCTTCGCCGTAAAACTTCCACATGTTGCGGCGCTCTTTTAAAAATTTCACTTCCAGTATCATCGTATCACCTGGCAATACCGGCTTTTTAAAACGCGCTTCATCTATAGCGGCGAACAGGTAAAGTTCATTCTCTGAACGCTCGGTAACGGTTTTAAAACCCAGAATGCCTGTAGCCTGAGCCAGGGCTTCTAAGATCAGCACACCAGGAAAAATAGGCATTCCCGGAAAATGACCGGTAAAAATAGGCTCATTAATAGTGACATTTTTAAGCGCCGTCAGACTTTCGCCCGGCGTGAAATCCAGTACACGATCAATCAGTAAAAACGGGTAACGATGTGGCAATAATGCCATAATTTCCTGAATTTGCAGGCTATTAAGTTGGTTAGCCAAAGCTATTCCTCTGTCTAGTGGTCAGCATCCTGTGCTTTTTGCACAGTCGCAAGCTGGTTTTCCAGTTGCTTTACCCGCTGATAAAGTTGGTCTATTTGCCGCAGCTTAACGGTGTTTTTTCGCCATTCAGCATTGGTTGTTGCCGGAATACCTGAAGTATATACGCCTTTCTCTGTGATCGGCTTCATTACCATTGCCATACCGGAAATATGCGCACCGTCACAAATCTCAATATGGCCATTAAGCACCGCCGCGCCACCAATAATACAGTAACGGCCAATTTTGGTGCTGCCGGCAACCACGGTACAACCGGCAATTGCTGTATGATCACCAATGCGGACATTGTGTGCAATCTGGCACTGATTATCGATAATTACGTTGTTGCCGATAACGGTATCTTCAATCGCACCGCGATCTATAGTGGCATTGGCACCTATTTCACAATCGTCGCCAATAGTCACGGTACCGGTTTGCGGTATTTTAACCCAGTTGCCACGTTCGTTAGCAAAGCCAAAACCGTCTGCGCCCACTACAGCACCACTGTGCACTATACAACGCTTGCCAATATTCACCCGATGATACACGGTAACGTTAGCCCAAAGCCGACTACCGTCGCCAATAATTGCCTGTTCACCGATAAAGCAGCCTGCTCCAATTTGCGCAGCATCGCCAATGACAGCACCGGCAGCAATAATAGCATTAGCGCCAACCGATACACCGATGCCTAAGGTTGCACTGGCATCAATCACTGCCGTCGGATGAATACCCTTTGCTGCGGTTGGTGTTGAATCCAACAGCTGGGCCACCCGGGCAAAAGCAACGTAAGGGTCTTTTACCACCAGAGCGTTAACGCCTGGCGCAAGAAACGGGGCATCATCTGCAGTGATAAGCACAGCAGAGGCAGAAGTTTCGGTTAAGAATTTGCGGTATTTGCTGTTAGACAGGAAGCTAATCTGGCCACTGCCAGCATTTTCCAGCGTTGCAATTGAAACGATGCTGCAAGCAGCATCGCCAATTAGCTGAGCATCTACCTGCTCAGCCAGTTCTGTTAAGGTATAACTTGCCATTATTTTGCTTTACTTGCCTGGGCCACAACAGCTTCAGAAATGTCATATTCTGGTTTGGCATACACTGCTGCACCGGAATTCAGCACCATATCAAACTTTTCGCGCTCTGCTACCACATCAATAGCCGCTTTAATCAACGCCAATACTTTATTACGCTCTTCAGCCTGACGGTTACGGATTTCTTCATCCAGTGGCCGGGCTAATTGCTCATATTGCTGACGCTGATTGGTTAACGCAGTTTTCAGCTCGTCTTGCTGCTTTTCGCTCATGGTAGGGCCATCGCGACGCAGTTTTTCAATATTGAAGTTAATATCTTTTTCCAGCTTTCCTACCGCTTCAATACGCTTGGCAAACTCATTTTTGATGGTTTCCTGCATTGCAGCCGACTGAGGAATTTGTGCGGCAACAGCTTGTACGTCAACAAAAGCAATTTTCATCTCTTTTGCAGCCACATTACCCGCCAGCACTAAACCGGCAATCAGTAACACAGCAGATTTTACAATTTTACGGTTAAACATCTTATATTCCCTATTATTCTAATCTAGAAAGTTGTACCAATATTGAAACTAAAGTTTTCTTGTAAGTCACCATCATATTTTTTGATGATTTTTGCCAAACTGAACGTTAATGGTCCCATCGGCGAAATCCATTGTAAAGATACACCAGCTGTTGCCCGAATCAAACTGGCATCTGAGTAATCGATCAGCTCCGGTTGATTCTGGTTGGTCACTAACTTTGTTAAACCGGCATAGCGGTTAATATCAAACTCAGTATCCCAGACATTACCGGCATCGACAAATATACTGGTACGCACTGAATTACGATAGTCGTCACTTAAAAACGGAGTTGGTGTAATCAGTTCCAGCGTTGCCACGGCTTTAGCATTACCGCCGATCGAACGTTGAGATACCTGATAACTGTCATTCTCCGGGCCGCTTGGGATGCCACCTGAACCATAATTAGGATCCGGCAAGCCAGGTACGGTTTGGGCATAACGGAAGATAGCGTGCGGGCCTATAATACGGCTCTCAAACCCGCGCATATTATCGCCGCCAGCATAGAAGTTTTCAGTAAAGGGTAAAGTATAGTCATAACCGTTTTTCGAGCCATAACCGTTACCATAACCTGTTTCCAGCTTGCTAAGGAATGACCAGGCATGATCGTTACTAAGCGGAATATAGTTACGCGCTTCAAACATCACTTTGTAGTAGGTCAGATCTGAGTTGGGCGTAGTGGCCCGTATTGTTGCTCCCAGATAAAGCCCTGCTGTCGGGAATAAACCGCGGTTTAGCGTACTTCTTACCCAACCGGCCGACAATTCATAGTTAGTAAACTGATAACCGCCGTCCGGGTTTTGCGCATCTAATAATACACCGCGGAAGTGGCGTAACTGATCATACTCATTAATCGAGTTAATCTTATTCACCACATAGTTGGCGCCAAAATTTAACCGGTTATATTCGTTAATCGGGTAACCGATACTAGCGCCGAAACCATAGCGCTGCTGGTTATAAGCCTCAAGGTTAGACGATGCACTGCTATAATCGGTATCAGAATAAAACACCTGGCCGCCCAGACTAACGCCGTCCAGTGTAAAATAAGGGTTAGTGTAGGTTGTGCTGATTGATTTCTGGTATTTATTGGTACTTAAGCTGATACCGGCACTATTACCGCTACCGAAGAAATTTTCCTGCTGTACGCCAATCTGAAACGACATCCCCATATAGTTACCATAAGAGATACCGGCATTAAAACTGCCTGATGGCTGCTCTTTAATGGTAAAACCAATATCGACCTGATCATCAACACCCGCTACCGGCGCAGTAGCAAAATCCACTGACGCAATATATGGCAAACGCTGAATACGTTGCTTGGACAATTCAAGTGCGTCATTGGATAACCAGGCGCCTTCCATCTGTCTCAGTTCACGGCGCAGTACTTCATCTTTAGTACTGCTGTTGCCTGACATATTAATACGACGTACATACACACGTTTACCAGGATCCACGCTGATGGTTAATTCAACTTCTTTGGTATCTTCGTTGATATTCGGAATGGTGCGGACTTTGGAATTAGCATAGCCAAAACGCGCCAGTAGTTTGGCAATACTTTCTTCGGTATAAGTTACCAGAGCGCCGTTATATAACTGGCCTTGTTTTAACGGCATGATCTGACGGATAAATTCATCCTGGCCGATTAAATCACCAACAAACTTCACCCCACTGATGGTGTATTTTTCACCCTCAGTGACATTCAGCGTTACATACACCGACTCTTTATCCGGGCTAACCGATACCTGTGAAGAATCAATATTGAAGCGCAGATAACCGCGGTCCAGATAGTAACTGTTAATCTTTTCTATATCGCCCTGCAGGGTTTGCTTTTGGTAACGGTCTGACGATAAAAAGCGCCACCAGGGTAGATCCTGCTTCGATTCAATATTGCTGAGTAGTTCTTCATCGGAGAACAGTTTATTCCCCACCACGTTGATCTGGCGGATAGAGGCTGCATCGCCTTCATCAAACTTAATCTTCAGGTTAACCCGGTTACGCGGTAAATAAGTGACTTCAATTTCAACGCTGGCCTGGTATTTACCTACACCGTGATAAAACTCTGTAAGACCATTCTCGATATTTTTCAGAATAGTTTTATCCAGCGGCTCACCGACTTCAATGCGGTTACCAGCCAGGCTCTCGTTCAGCTGATCTTCTTTGATGTCTTTATTGCCATCAAACTCTATGGCGTTAATGGTTGGCCGCTCGCGCAAACGATAAATTACCGTATTACCATCACGCAGCACCTGAATATCATCGAAGTGCCCAGCGCTGTATAGCGTGCGGATACTGCGTGACAAATTATACTCTGTCACGGTATCGCCAACGTTAAAAGGCAGATTATTCAACGCAGCGCCCAGCGCCACACGTTGCAAACCTTCAACTTGAATATCCTGAACCGTAAATGATTCTTCAGCGAGCACCGAGTTGCTTGCCGAAGCAAGAAACATCGCAGCTACTAATCGTTTAATTGTCATTATTTGAACTACTTATGATTAGTTATTTACAAACGAGAAATATCGTTGAGCAGCGCAATTCCCATCAACATTAGCAGGATCAGCGCTCCGAACCGGAAACCTGTTTCCTGCGTCTTTTCAGAGACAGGTTTGCCTCGTATTAGTTCCACCAACATATACATTAAGTGGCCACCATCCAGCACCGGCAATGGCAGCAAATTGATAACGCCTAAGTTAACACTTATCAGGGCTAAAAACGACAGAAATGCTACTAAACCGAGGCTTGCCGTTGTACCTGCGCCTTGTGCAATGGAGATAGGGCCGCTCAAATGTTTGACAGAAACATCGCCTGTCAGCAGCTTGCCAATCATCGATACACTCAGACGGATAAATTGCCAGGTATGGGCTGCACCAGCACCAAAAGCATCAATAACACCATATTGCCGGGTATAAAGCACACCTTCGGGCCAATCACTTACTTTAGGCGTAATACCCAACACACCTTGGGAAAAACCATCAGCTGTAATAAGCAATGTTGGCGTGACATCAATGCTAAGCACAGCGCCGCTGCGCTCAACCTCAACCGATAGCTGTTGCTCTGGTGCATTGCTGATTAACGCTTGTAGCTGCGTCCACTGCGTAATATCAGTGCCATCAATGCGGATAATTTTATCATTTACCTGCAGGCCAGCCTGCTCTGCTGCTGAATCTGGTGCTACCCGCGCAATTTCCGTCAGGGCCTGAGGCCGGGCTAAATTAAGCCCAAGGCTGTCAAATACGCTTTGTTTTTCCGGGTCGAACCGCCATTCAGCCGTGTTCAACGTTACTGAACGTCGCTGCTGCGTAACGATGTCCTGTAACCCCAGGGTAATACTGTGGCTGCCAATCTGCTCTACCAACAGCAAATTCACGCTACTGGCATCGGTGGCATTGTGCTGATTTACTGAAATAATTTGTTGTTGTGCCGTAATACCAGCCTGGGCTGCGATAGACTGCGGCGTAACACTGGCAACTACCGGGCGCATAGTTTGCACGCCAAGCATATACATCAGCCACAGAGCAAACACGGCGAAGATAAAGTTGGCAGCAGGGCCGGCGGCAATAATGGCCATGCGTTGCCATACGGTTTTATGGTTAAACGCCAGATCTTTAAACTGCGGCAGCACCGGATCAACCCGCTCATCCAGCATGCGTACATAACCACCCAACGGAATAGCCGCGATAACAAATTCCGTACCTTGCTTATCACGCCAACTCAGCAACGCTTTACCAAAACCTATGGAAAACCGCTTAACCAGTACACCATTTTTACGCGCAACCCAGAAATGGCCAAACTCATGTACAGTAATTAATACACCCAGCGCGACGATAAACGACAGCAAATTCCAAATCGCACCCGACATCAAGTTAGCTTCCTCAGTAGTGTCTGCGCATAATGGCGCGCTTCATTGTCCAGCGCCAATATATCATCGAGCGTACTGACACGAAAGTCAGCAAAATGTTCAAGGCCCTGCTCATTAACACGCGCTATATCGGTAAAACGAATTTTGTGCGCTAAAAAAGCCGCTACAGCCAGCTCATTTGTCGCATTAAGCGCCGTGGTGGCGCCCTGACCACAGCCACAGGCGGCAATAGCCAGATACAAATTCGGGTAGCGTGCTTTCTCAGGTTCGGTAAAAGTAAAATCACGCATCTGCTTAAAACTAAGCGGAGGCACCGGGCTGGCAATGCGCTTTGGAAACGCCAGCGCATGCGCAATTGGCGTGCGCATATCCGGCTGGCCTAATTGCGCCAGCACAGAGCCATCCGTGTACTGCACCATAGAATGAATAATACTTTGCGGATGAATAACCACGTCGATATCTGCCGCCTGGCAATTAAATAACCAGCGTGCTTCAATAAACTCCAGGCCTTTATTCATCATGGTGGCACTGTCGACGGAGATTTTATGCCCCATGCTCCAGTTTGGATGCGCCACGGCCTGTGCCGGGGTAATATTGTCAAATTCTGTTAAAGCAGTGGTCAGAAAAGGGCCGCCACTGCCGGTCAGTAATAATTTACTGATACCAAAATCAGCGATTTGCTGATCATGGGTATGCTGCTGTAATGGCGCCGGTAAGCACTGAAATATAGCATTGTGTTCACTGTCTATCGGCAATAAAGTCGCGCCATGGCGTTTTACTTTGCTGATAAACAACTCGCCGCTCATCACCAATGCTTCTTTGTTAGCAAGCAATACCGTTTTACCCTGCTCTACCGCCGCCAGTGTTGGCAACAGCCCGGCAGAGCCCACAATAGCCGCCATTACAATATCGGCGTCCGGGTGCGCCCCTAACTGGCATAAGGCGTCAATGCCGCTAAGCACTTCTGTGCGGCTACCAGCCAGTTTTAATTCTGTTGCCAGCTCACTGGCAGCCTTGCTGTCGAGCATAGCGGCATAACGTGGTTTTACCGCAAGACATTGCTGTAACAGCTTGTCGGTTTGGCTGGCAGCGGTAAGCGCCAACACCTGATAATCCTCTGGATGAGCTGCCAGCACCGACAGCGTGCTGATACCTATAGAGCCGGTTGAACCGAGGATCACCACATTACGCATTAATAAAAACCGCCGTAAATGGCCACAATAATGGCAAATAACGGTGCCGTGGCAGTTAAGCTGTCAATCCGGTCTAATATACCGCCGTGGCCCGGCAAAAACGCACCGCTGTCTTTTTTACCGGCAACACGCTTAAACATGCTTTCGGTTAAATCACCAAATACCGACAGAATTGTCAGTAAAAACGCAGCAATATACCAAATGCCTACCTGAGGCGGCCAGTCCTGCAGCTGTGCCACAACTGTCACCACTATGGCGACTAACGCCAAGCCGCCCAGCATACCTTCGATAGTTTTACCGGGGCTGACTTTAGGCAGCAACTTATGTTTACCAAAAGGTTTGCCAACAATATAGCCGCCAATATCTGCGGCCCATACCAGTAATAACAAGCAGCAAATCAGCCAGGCACCGGTAAAGGTTGAAGCGGCGTAGTCAGTAGAGCGGATAAACATGACCGCAGCCCAAGCCGGTATTAATGTCAGCCAGCCCATTAATGCTTTACCCCAATCGCTTTGAGCCCATAATTTCTGGCTACGCGGATAAGTAAGCACTAACACAATCGCCAGCAACCACCAGGCATTACCGGCAAGCAGTAAGCTGGTTAACAAGGTATTGGCCTCTACCGGCCAGTTAGTTTGTACCGGCAGTTGCCAGTATAGTAAGACCAGGATCAGCGCCGTTAAAGCCACATATACCCAACGCATAGCTTTAGTTGCCAAACCGCAAAAGCCGCTCCATTCCCAGGCACCCAGTAAAAATGCCGCAGAAATAAACAGCGCAAAACCAGCAAGCGGTAAATAAAATACCGCCATTAACGCCAGTGGCGCCAAAATTAGCGCAGTAATAACCCGTTGTTTAAACAATACCGTTATCCTTTACCCAACATCGCCAGCTGCCGGATTTGTTCGCCGGTACAGCCAAAACGACGCTCTCGGTTGACGAAGGCGGCTATCGCTTCTGAGAAAACCTGCTGATCAAAGTCTGGCCAGAGTGTTTCAGTAAACCAGAATTCAGCGTAAGCGGCCTGCCACAATAAAAAATTGCTGATGCGTAAATCACCACCAGTGCGAATAAGTAAATCCAGCTCTGGCTGTTCGTGCATCTGCACCTGCTGAGCAAATGTCTGCTCGTTAATCTGATCCACAGCAAGTGTACCTTGCTGTACTTGTGTTGCCAGCGCCCGGGCGGCATTTACCATATCCCAGCGCCCGCCATAATTGGCAGCAATATTCAGTGTCAGGGCGGTATTAGCTGCCGTTAACTGTTCAGCTTTATCAATGCTGGCTCTGAGCTTGTCGCTAAAGGCAGATAAATCTCCTACTATCTTCAGCCTGACATTATGCTTATGCAAGGTTTTAACCTCGCTTTGCAGCACCATCAGAAACAGCTGCATTAAGGTTGAGACTTCATCTTCCGGCCGGCGCCAGTTTTCACTGCTAAAAGCGAACAAGGTTAACGACTTAATACCCAGCTCACGACAAAAGCTCACGCTGCGTCGTACCGCTTCAACACCTTTTTTATGGCCCCACACCCGAGGCTTACCCTGACGCTGAGCCCAGCGACCATTGCCATCCATAATAATTGCCACATGCTGAGGTAAGCTGTGCGGTTTGAGCTGCGACTCTGCAGTCATACAGTGCGACCTGTCCTTAAACTTTATGATAACCAGTCTGCTGCTGATTTACTGAATTACGTTGTGACGAAAAAATCTGCCAAATAGAAAAAAGCGCCGTAATGCCCAAGCGTCACGACGCTGTAATGCTAACAGAAGGCTGAATCAGACTTCCATTAATTCCTTTTCTTTGTCGGCCAGTACTTCGTCAATTTTCTTGACGAAAAGGTCGGTAATTTTCTGAATTTCTTCAGCAGCACGGCGCTCATCATCTTCACTGATTTCTTTATCTTTTTGCAGTGTTTTTAAATCAGCGTTGGCATCACGGCGAATATTACGCACGGCAACACGGCCGTTTTCGGCCTCACCACGTACCAGCTTAACCAGGCTTTTACGGCGCTCTTCCGTTAAGGCCGGTAACGGCACACGAATAATAGTGCCGGCAGACATCGGGTTTAACCCTAAATCTGACGCCATAATGGCTTTTTCTACTGCAGCCGTCATGCTCTTGTCAAACACGGTAATAGCCAGAGTGCGGGCGTCATCGATAGATACGTTGGCTACCTGGCGCAGCGGTGTATCGGTGCCATAGTAAGATACAGAAATACCATCTAATAAGCTTGGGTGCGCGCGACCGGTGCGCACTTTGGTTAATTGTACTTTAAGCGCATCAACGCTTTTTTCCATCCGGACTTTGCTGTCTGTAATAATGTCGTTAATCACGATCGGTATCCTTTTTTATTCATGGCGTCTATTCAGCCCGCCTTACTCAGCGCTCTAGTTTACTGTAAATTTTCGGCGTGGTCGATGACTGTGCCTTCCGGCTCGCCCATAATTACCCGCTTTAATGCGCCTGCGGTGTTCATATTAAACACGCGGATTTGCAGATTATGATCCCGAGCCAGCGTAAAGGCAGCTAAATCCATCACTTTAAGCTCTTTATCCAGCACTTCATTATAAGTCAACTGGCTGTACAGCGTGGCAGTAGGGTCTTTTACCGGATCGGCCGAAAACACGCCATCAACTTTGGTAGCTTTTAATACGGCGTCGGCTTCAATCTCAATGCCGCGTAAACAGGCAGCAGAATCAGTGGTGAAAAACGGGTTACCGGTACCGGCAGAAAAAATTACTACCCGGCCTGATTTTAATAAACTGATGGCCTCAGCCCAGCTGTAATTATCGCAAACACCGTTTAATGGAATGGCGCTCATCATGCGGGCATTTACGTAGGCACGGTGCAACGCATCACGCATTGCCAGGCCATTCATTACCGTAGCCAGCATACCCATATGGTCGCCCACTACGCGGTTCATACCGGCTTTAGCCAGGCCTTCGCCACGGAAGATATTACCACCGCCAATCACAATGCCTACCTGCACGCCCAGTTCAACCAGTTCTTTGATTTCCTGCGCCATCCGGTCCAGTACTTTGGGATCAATACCAAAGCCCTCATCGCCCATCAGTGCTTCGCCACTGAGTTTTAATAAGATCCTGCGGTAAGTTGGTTTTGGATTCGTGCTCATGAGATCCCCATAGTGCGTGGTTAATTAGGATTATTGCGGGTAAAAAAAACCGCGGCCAGGTTGTTAGACCTGAAGCCGCGGTTATTCTAGCGGGTTTTGCCAGTTTGCAGAAGAATAAATTACTTCTTGGCCGCCGCGATTTGGGCTGCAACTTCAGCTGCGAAGTCTTCTTCTTTCTTCTCGATACCTTCGCCCACTTCTAAGCGAATGAAAGAAACAGCTTTAGCACTGTTTTGCTTCAGGAAATCGCCAACAGAAACTGATGGGTCTTTCACGAATGGCTGACCAGTTAAGCTCACTTCACCAGTGAACTTACTCATACGACCGGCAACCATTTTCTCAGCAATTTCTTTTGGCTTGCCAGAGTTTACTGCGATATCGATCTGAATAACGCGCTCACGCTCAACAACATCAGCTGGTACATCTTCTGGTGTTAAGAAGCCTGGGTTGTTAGCCGCAACGTGCATCGCTACGTCTTTGGCGATATCTTCGTTACCACCTTCCAGCACGGCTAATACACCGATACGGCCAGAGTGCACGTAAGAACCAATCACAGCGCCTTCAACTACCGCAGCGCGGCGTACGTTGATGTTTTCACCAATTTTAGCAACTAAAGTTGCACGGGTGTCTTCAACTGAAGTGCCGTTTAAATCAGCGGCTAAAATCGCTTCAGCAGTGAACAGCTTGTTAGCGTGGGCTAAATCAGCAACGGCATTAGCAAACGCCAGGAAGCTGGCATCACGGGCTACGAAGTCAGTTTCACAGTTAAACTCGATAGCTAAACCGTAACCGTTAGCTACGCGGGTTAAAATAGTACCTTCAGCGGCAATACGGCCTGCTTTCTTGGCAGCTTTGGCCAGACCACTTTTACGCATTGCATCGATTGCTGCTTCGATATCGCCAGCAGTTTCTTCCAATGCTTTTTTACAATCCATCATGCCAGCGCCAGTGCGCTCGCGAAGTTCTTTTACTAAAGCGGCAGTTACAGCCATGGGAGCTTCCTCGTAATAATTCGGGTTGGACAAACAGGGGCCGTGGCCCCTGTCGCAATTTTGCACTGTGTTAGCGCAAGTTTAACCTGCGCTAATGACAGAGAAATTACTCTGCTTCAACAACGAAGGCTTCGGCTTCAGCCTGTACTTCGATGTTTTTGTCACGACCTTCCAGGATAGCCTGACCTACAGCAGCCAGATATAACTGGATAGCGCGGATCGCGTCATCGTTACCTGGTACTACAAAGTCAACGCCTTTTGGATCAGAGTTGGTATCAACGATAGATACAACCGGAATACCCAGGTTGTTAGCTTCTTTGATCGCGATGTGTTCATGGTCAGCGTCGATCACGAACAGCACGTCTGGCAAGCCGCCCATGTCTTTAATACCGCCTAAGCTCTTTTCCAGCTTTTCCATTTCACGGGTACGGTCTAAAGCTTCTTTCTTGGTCAGCTTGTCGAAAGTACCGTCCTGGCTTTGCGCTTCCAGATCTTTTAAACGCTTGATTGACTGACGAACAGTTTTCCAGTTAGTCAGCATACCACCTAACCAGCGGTGGTTTACGTAGAACTGATCAACTTTGCTTGCCGCTTCTTTGATTGCTTCAGAAGCCGCACGCTTAGTACCAACGAACAGGATTTTGCCCTTTTTCGCTGCTACTTGCTGAATGAATGCCAGTGCATCGTTCATCATAGGAACAGTTTGTTCCAGGTTGATGATATGTACTTTGTTACGCGCACCGAAAATGAATGGCTTCATTTTTGGATTCCAGTAACGGGTTTGGTGACCGAAGTGCACGCCCGCCTGGAGCATGTCGCGCATAGAAACTTTTGCCATGATTTATTTTCCTGTATAAGGGGTTAAGCCTCCATGTATCCCATATGCCGACTCTGGTCTGGCTGTTGTTCAGCGCAAAGCAAAGCACCCCGGAATATGTGTCGATACATGTGTGTTTTGTTTAAATTCCGCCTATCAGCCCGGCTTTATCTCTATCTAAGAACAAAAGGTTCTGCAATAAAAGATAAAGCGATTTGCTAATTTGCGGCGCGCTTTATACCATAGGCACCTTACAAACACAATCAAATGTGTATTTTTGCAGCAGTACAACGGGCAACTTTGCCCTTTGGTACCAAAGAGAGAACAGGCATGACAGCAACCATCAAAACCCCGGCCGAAATTGAAAAAATGCGTGTCGCTGGCCGCCTTGCCGCCGACGTGCTGGAAATGATTGAGCCTTATGTAAAAGCCGGTGTCACTACCGATGAGCTGAATACCATCTGCCACAACTACATCGTTAACGAGCAGCAGGCCGTACCGGCGCCGCTGAACTACCATGGTTTTCCCAAATCTATCTGTACCTCAGTTAATCAGGTGATTTGCCACGGCATACCAGCGGACAAAAAACTTAAAGATGGCGATATTATTAATATCGACATTACGGTAATTAAAGATGGCTACCACGGCGATACGTCAAAAATGTTTGTCGTTGGTAAAGCCAGCATCATGGCCGAGCGCTTGATCCGCGTAACGCAGGAATGTATGTACCTGGGTTTAAAAAAAGTAAAAGACGGTGTGCGTTTGGGCGACATCGGCCATGTTATTCAGCAACACGCTGAAAAACACAGTTACTCAGTGGTGCGCGAATACTGCGGCCACGGCATAGGTGCGGTATTTCACGAAGACCCGCAGGTGTTACATTACGGCAAACCCGGCACCGGTGAAGTATTAAAAAGCGGTATGTGTTTAACCATAGAGCCGATGATTAACGCCGGCGCCCGCCACAGCAAATTATTGGCCGACGGTTGGACAGTAGTCACTAAAGATCGTAGTTTATCCGCCCAGTTTGAACATACTATTTTAGTCACCGATACCGGCTGTGAAATTTTAACGCTGCGCAGTGACGATACGATAGAGCGCATTCTGACCGCCGAATAAGCCCGCTATAATGGAGTAAGCGACATGACCCAGACCGTAACCTTTAGCAAAGCGCTGCCTGACAGTTACAGTCTGGAGAGCTACAAAAAACATTTCGCTGACTTTCACGACTGGCTCGGCCGCAGCTTTTCGCAGCATCCGGTCAATGCGCTGGTAAAAGCCCGCGCCCGTTTTATTGACGAGGTTCTGGTACAGCTGTGGCATAAGTACGAGCTGCATAAAAGCAAAGATTTAAGCCTGATTGCTGTGGGCGGCTATGGTCGCGGCGAACTGCATCCCAGCTCTGATATCGACTTACTGATCCTGGCCGATGGCCGGTTATCCGCGGCGCAACAAGAGGCCATCGCCCAGTTTATTACCACACTGTGGGATTTACGCCTTGAAGTTGGCCACAGTGTACGCACGGTAAAAGAATCAATAAAACTGGGTAAAGACGATATCACCATCGCCACTAACCTGCTGGAAATGCGTTTGTTAACCGGCAATAAGCCGTTGTTTGAACAGCTGCAGTTTGAAGTCAGTAAAGACAGTTTCTGGACCAGTCAGGCATTTTTTCAGGCCAAACGCCACGAGCAACAACAGCGCCATGCGCAGTATCACGGCACGGCCTACAACCTTGAGCCGAACTTAAAAGCTAATCCGGGCGGCCTGCGCGATATTCAAACCATCGGCTGGGTCGCCAAACGCCATTTTCAAACCCGCACCATGCGCGAGCTGGTGGCCTATCAATACCTGACTGAAGATGAATATCAGGAACTGATGGAGTGTGAAGCCTATTTGTGGCAAATGCGTTTTGCGCTGCATATGGAAGCCGGGCGCAACGAAAACCGTATTTTATTTGATTATCAACCGGCGGTGGCAGAACGGCTGGGCTTTGGCGCCGATGGCAAAGCCTCGGTGGAACGGATGATGAAGCGGTTTTTCCGCACCGTGCAACGGGTTAGCGAGCTGAACGAAATGCTGCTGCAGCACTTTGACGGCAGCATTTTAAACCACAAAGAAAAAGTTAAAACGCTGATCCTGGATGACTACTTTGAGCTGCAGGGCCATTTGATCGTGGCCCGCGACAACGCAGTGTTTGCAAGGCGCGATAACCTGCTGCGGCTGTTCTGGCATATTGCCAATAATTCCAATATTACCGGTGTGCATTCTTCTACCATGCGGTTGATACGCCAGGTGCGGCGGCGTTTAATGGGCGATTTACAGGACTATGAAGCCTGCCGCCAGCTGTTTTTAGCTATTATCCGCCATCCGCGTGGCATGGATAAAGCCATTACCTTAATGCATCGCTACGGCGTATTGGCAGCTTATTTGCCGCAGTGGCGTAATATTGTCGGCCAGATGCAGTTTGATTTATTTCACGCCTACACTGTGGATGAGCATACGCACCGCCTGCTGAAAAACCTGTATAAATACACGCTAAGCGAACATGAAAGCGAGTTTCCGCTCTGTAGCGATATTGTCAGAAAAATGGAAAAACCGGAATTGCTGTATTTAGCCGGTATTTTCCATGATATTGCCAAAGGCCGCGGTGGTGATCACTCTGAGCTTGGCGCTATGGACGTGCGCGAGTTTGCCAAGCTGCATAAGCTTAGCGAGTTTGACAGTAAACTGATTGCCTGGCTGGTCGAGCATCACCTGCTGATGTCAGTTACTGCGCAGCGCCGCGATATTCACGACCCGGCAGTAGTGGCCGAATTTGCCGAAAAAGTACGCGACGAAACCCGGCTGAATTATCTGTACTGCCTGACGCTGGCCGATATCCGCGCCACTAACGATAATTTATGGAATGACTGGAAAGGCTCCTTACTACGTGAGCTGTTTTTGGCCACGCAAAAAGCCTTTCGCCGCGGGCTGGAAAAGCCGATGGACCTGCGCGATTTAATCCGCGAAAACCAAAGCGAAGCCATGCCGCTGCTACTGAAGCAAACCTTTAGCGAAAGCGAAATTTTGCAGTTATGGAGCCGGATCAAAGCCGATTATTTTGCCCGCTACAGCGCACGGCAAATTGCCTGGCACTGCGAACATATTTTGCGGCATAAAAACCCGGACGAACCGCTGGTGCTGATCAGTAAAGCTCCCATCCGTGGCGGTACTCAGGTATTTATTTACACTAAAGATCAGCCCAAGTTATTCGCCCGTTTAGTGGCTGCGCTGGACAGCAAAAAAGTGAATATTTTCGATGCCCAGATCATGACCAACAAAGACGGTTATGCCATGGACACCTTTGTTATTCTGGAGCAAAACGGCGAGGCGGTTAATTCGCCATCACGCCAGCAAAGTATTAAACGGGCGTTAGAGCTGTATATTCAGGACAAACCGGATTTATCGCGGCAAAAAACCAAGTTATCGCGCCAGATGCGCCAATTTAATGTGCCGCCCAAAGTGGTATTTTTACCCGGCAATACCAGTAAACGCACTATGATTGAATTAGCAGCACTGGACACCCCCGGCTTGCTGGCTAATATCGGTGAAGTATTTCAGCGCTGCGATGTCAATATTCATGCAGCTAAAATCACCACTATCGGCGAGCGGGCCGAAGACTTTTTTATGATTTCAAATAGCGACGATCAAGCCCTGAGCAGTGAGCAACAAAGCGCGCTGAAACGGGCCCTGATCGAGCAACTTTCACAGCAAACAGAAGGCTAACAAAGACAATGTCAGAGTTAAAAAGCATTATCGAACAAGCATTTGAACAACGCGCCGATATCACACCGGCTAACGTCAGTGCTGACGTAAAACACGCCGTTGACAGCGTGATCAGTATGCTGGACAACGGTAGCGCCCGGGTGGCAGAAAAAATTGCCGGTGAATGGGTGGTGCATCAGTGGCTGAAAAAAGCCGTATTGCTGTCGTTTCGTATCAACGACAACCAGGTAATGGACGGCGCCGAAAACCGCTTTTTTGATAAAGTAGCAATGAAATACGCCAGCTACACTGATGAGCAATTCCGTGCAGATGGTGTGCGCGTAGTACCACCGGCGGCGGTGCGCCGTGGTAGTTATGTGGCAAAAAACGTGGTATTGATGCCCTCTTATGTGAATATCGGCGCCTATGTCGGTGAAGGTACTATGGTAGATACCTGGGCGACCGTGGGCAGCTGTGCACAAATTGGTAAAAACGTGCATTTATCCGGCGGCGTCGGTATTGGTGGCGTGTTAGAGCCGTTGCAGGCTAACCCGACCATTATTGAAGATAACTGCTTTATCGGCGCCCGCTCTGAAGTGGTAGAAGGCGTGATTGTTGAAGAAGGTGCAGTGCTGTCAATGGGTGTGTATATCAGCCAGAGCACGCGCATTTATGATCGTGAAACCGGCGAAATCAGCTATGGCCGCGTACCTGCAGGCGCCGTAGTCGTGCCAGGCTCAATTCCGTCGAAAGATGGCAGCCACAGCTTATATGCCGCTATTATTGTGAAAAAAGTCGATGCACAAACCCGCGCCAAAGTAGGCATTAACGCCCTGCTGCGCAGCATAGAATAACTTACAGTTACAAAAGCAAAACGGCAGGTTGTTCCTGCCGTTTTTTTATTAGGCTACCACCGCTTTAGCCGATAAACAGCAACACCGCAAAACTGACTAAACCCACAGCAGCAAACATGCTGTATTCAAGGCGTTTTTCAAATTGCTTCTCTGAGCCTTCTGCCGCAGGTACCAACAAGGCCGAAATAAGACAGGTTAACCCTGCCAGTAAACACAGTGTGGTTACCCCAAATACCAATGCAGAACCTAACATCGCCATATATCACCCTTAGTTGCTGTTAAAACCGGTTAAACCGCGCCGCGGCAAAAAAACTGCGCGCATTCTAGCATAAAAACCCTGCTGACACGCCAGCTCTGTGTTACAGCGTTATATTCTGTTACCAAAAAACCTGAGCTAATACAGCAGAATTCACGCCTGACACCTTATACTGCCAGCATAGCTGTTGCCGCTATTTTAGCTGAGGTTTTAATGTACTACTTTTTTCGTGGTTTAACTTTGATCCATACCAAAGGTTTGAAGCGTTTTGTACTGATCCCACTGCTGATTAATCTGGTGCTGTTCTCTTTAGCGTTTTATGTTTTATTGCAGCAAGTCAGTGCTATGGTGGCCGCTGTGCAACAGTACCTGCCTGATTGGCTGCACTGGCTGGAATATTTATTAATCCCGCTCGGTGTAATGTCGCTGGTAATAGGCCTGGCATACAGCTTTACCATGGTGGCCAACTTTATCGCCGCGCCTTTTAATGGCCTGTTAAGCGAAAAAGTAGAAGCGCATTTATCTGGCCGGACAATACCTGACACTGGAATGGCTGGTTTTATTAAAGATATACCGCGTATGCTGGCACGCGAATGGCAAAAGTTTATTTACGCCCTGCCACGTGCAATAGTATTGTTTGTGCTGTTTTTATTTTTGCCTCTTATTGGCCCGATCTTATGGTTTTTATTTACCAGCTGGTTACTGGCGATACAGTATGCCGATTACCCGTTTGATAACCACAAAATAGACTTTCGTACCATGCGCACGCAATTACGCAGCCAGCCCGGCAACAGCTTTGCCTTTGGTATTACAGTAAATATCGCCTGCATGATCCCACTGTTTAATCTGTTTGTGATGCCAATAGCAGTATGCGGTGCCACGGCCATGTGGGTAGATAAACTGGCAGCACAAAATGACCCGGCGCTAAAAGCACCGGGCACTAAAGCTTATAACAAGCTGGATAAATATTGTTAGCTTTATAGATAAACCACACCGTAAGCCAATGTAAAGTGATAATCTCAGCTTCCAGCGTTTTGTTAGCGTAATTACCACGAACAGTTTGCCGGTTAGCTGCGGGGACCCAATTTGTACATCCATGAAAAATGGCAGCGGATTCTCCGAAATATCACCCTGTCAAGTGCTGAACTGCAGAGTTTAATTTGATACTTGATCTCAACATCTACGAAAAATATTGACAAAAAAAACCTTTAAAAATACAGTTATATTTCATTAAATAACATTTAAATCAACAAGGAAATATAAAGGTGAAATCATTTAGTCTATTTTTAGTTACATTATTATTCTCAGCTTCTGCATTTTCACTACCGATGAAATGTACATGCACCTCAGGAAGTATGGTAGTTGAGGTTTCTGGAGGCACCACTAAGATGAGCTGTTCAGGTGGCGGACGAGTTAGCTGCAAGATTGGGTAATATTAATCGAGGGCTTGATTTAAAAGCCCTTTTCCAAGCAGAGCAAGTTATGAAAACAATTACTTACATAATGCTAGCAATATTTATGGTAGCTGCAACCCTACTTTTCTATATCTTCGATCGCAATGTTGAGATAGTAAACAGGCCCTCAGAGCAACAGGCAGCTTCAAAGAATAGCGAAACTACTGGAAGCGATGTCGTTCCGGCTTTACAATTTGTTACGCCACATGATAATGATTTTACCTCCTTATCTGCAACCCCACAGACTCCTGAGCAACTAGCCAGTTCAGATCCTGAAACGATAGCACACAGTAAAGCAATAGCATTTTTCAACAGCCCGGCATTTAAGTCTGCTGAAACCGTAAACGCAGCTTATCTGAATTACGAGGGTATTGTATCAAGAGATGCACTGGAAATGTCATTTTCCAATAATGACTTTAACCAGCTAGTAAATGCAATTAAAAACGCAGACAAAAATTCAGCGAGCTTCGAGTTGGAAGCAACGTTAGAGCAACATTTGCTGCGCACATTAAGCAGCAAAGTTTTTGATGAAAGCTATTCTTGTGCTGGAAGCGTTTGCGCCTTGACTTTTAAAGCAATGCAGCCCGAGCAAAACGTTGAATCAGTTAAAGACTTCACAACAAGTTATACATTTACCAACATTAGCCAAGACGACACCGGCGTCTATATTTATAAAGCCATTTTTATTCAGACAACTGATCCCAGCAATTTACAAATACAATAAAACACTGGAAGAACTTAATTAGCATTAGCGTCATTAAGTTCTTCAGCTTCTGCCACACCTTACTTTTCGCTTTTGAGTGCAAATTGCTGTTTAAGCCACGGCAGAGCTATGCTTTCCGGCTCCAGCGTTTCGCCGGCATCGATGCGTAGCATCGGCGCCAGCTCCGTGCCCTGAATTTCCAGTAACAGCTCGCGGAACTTCTCGCCAGCAGCACAAAAGGTGTCGTAGCTACTGTCTCCCAGCGCTATGACAGCAAACTTTTTGCCGGTTAACAGCGGGAAACGGTTTTGTACATCAAGGAAAAACGGAAACACATTGTCAGGTATATCCCCCTGACCGGTGGTGGAGCTTACCACCAGCCAGATATCGGCATTAAAGCTCAACACGTCATCCAGTTTAGCTTCATCATACAGCGCTACCTCATGCCCCAGGCCGGTTAATAACGGTAGAGCCTCTTCAGCAACATATTGGGCGGCGCCATATACGGTACCGACGATCAGGGCTATTTTTGCCATTTTTCCTCCATAAAAAGCTCAGCAAATTGTTGCTGATAATAAGCGTCATCTACCGGCCAGCCAAATTGGCTAAACAACGGTTCAAGCTCGTTCAGACCAGCGTTAAACTGCAAAGTTTCCGCGGTGACCGGGTGCGGTAACTGCAGCTGCTTGGCAATTAACAGCAAGCGGCGGCAATTAAAATGCTGTTTAAACAGCGCATTATGCTTACCATCACCATGGCTGGTGTCACCGACTATCGGATAGCGTAAATGCGCCAGATGACGGCGCAGCTGGTGTTTACGCCCGGTTAAGGGTCGCAGCGCCACTAACGAGTAACGCGCCGCCGGGTATTTACTTACCGGTATTGACAGTTCTACCTGCTGTAACGGCTGATAACGGGTAACGGCCTGCTGCGGCGCTTTATCATCACGGCTGAATTTGTCGGCAATTTTATCCAGTTCTTCTTTGAGCGGATAATCCAGCTCACCACCCTGCGGTAAAAAACCGCGCACCACGGCCAGATAATACTTACGCCACAGCTGTTTTTCCTGCTGCGCCCCTAACAGGCGCGCAACCTCGCTGGATAAGGCAAACACCAACACGCCGGACGTTGGCCGGTCTAACCGGTGCACCGGAAACACATGCCGGTCAATCTGATCGCGCAGCGTTTGCATAACAAACACCGTTTCATGCTTATCAAGAAATGAGCGGTGCACCAGCATACCACTGGGTTTATCTATCGCTACTATATGCTCGTCCTGATACAGAATGCGCAGGGGCGCATTAAGCACAAAAGGTTCGGCTGCACTCATTTCTCACCTGACAAGGTGCTATCTATACGTGCAATAATACTTAGTAATGGCGCCACACGTACGCCATGTGCTTTAAATGCCTCGGTTGCAACCGGCAGCACACTGATTTTGTTCGGTAAAGCTAACCTGGCATCCAGCAATGCCTGCATCCGTGGCAAAAAGATAAATTGTAACCACTGTTCAAGCGCCATAGTGTCGTAACAAAACGGCACTGTGCTTGCCATGGCCGCAGGTTGCGGCGGTATTGTGCTCCAAAGCTGTTGCTGTTTCAGCTCTGTTTCCAGTTCAACAAGCAGGGTTTTAACCACGTCTGACATAACTACCTCGTAATAAGCGGCACAGTTTAACATAAGCTAAAGCTGCAACCAGCCCTTGTAAAAAGCGTTGTTAATCAGCATTATCTGCCAATAGTTTTGGGAGTTATCTATGGGTCCAGTATTACTACTGTTGATAATCAGCAGTATCTGTTATGCCTTCTGGCTGCAACGTAAACAAGATGAGCGCGCAGTGGTTGTGGCGCGCCAGCTTTGTCAGCAGCAGCAACTGCAAATGCTTGACTGTGGCCGCAGTGGTCATAGTTTTCGTAAGATCAATGGCCGTTTACGCTTTATTACCTCATATCAGGTAGATTTCAGCGGTGACGGCGAAAGCCGCTATCAGGCTGAATTGTTACTGAGCGGCATGCGGCTGGCAGAATTTAACCTGCCGGCCTACCGGATTAACTAGGCCGACTTAACCGGCAGCTTATGTTTGAGCTGGCCGGTTAAAAAATCTTTTAACATCACCCAGTCGGCCGCCAGGCTGTAAAACGGGTATTGGAAGGTGGCCGGTTTATTGTGTTCAAAGGCAAAATGGCCAACCCAGGCAAAACCATAGCCAATAACCGGCAATAACCATAACCAGGCCCATTGCTGCGTAATTAACGCATATAACAGCACAGCAATCACTAAAGTGCTACCTGTGTAATGCAGCGCACGGCACACCGGGTTTTGGTGTTCGCTTAAATAATACGGGTAAAACTCTGCGAAACTGCTGAATTTATTCATCGGCGTTCTCCCCTGCTAAATCAGCCGGCCAGCTGTTGCCGCGGCCGGAACATCAGGGTACCACTTACTGTATTAAACGCCAGTTCACTTACCGGCTGATATTTATCATCGGCAAAAAAAGCCTGGTATTTTTCCAGCGTAACAAAGACACCAATGCCGGCAGAGTGTTGATCTTTATCCACTATCGAATCCACCGCATGAATAAGATAATGCCCTAACCCTAAGTGTTGCTGCTTGGGTGCGACAGCAATAAATGCCAACATATGGTAACGCTCAGCCGGCATGGCAGCATGAATTTTTTGCTCTTTTTCCAGCAACTGTTTGGTGGAAACGTAGCCTGCTGTCAGCAACATTTTCAGCCGCCAGTGCCACAACCGGCTGGCACCGATGCCCGAGTCAGGCGTGATAACACAGGCCACCCCCAGCAACTGCTCAGCAGAAAACAAACCAATTATTGGCTGCTTTGCCTGCCAGAAGGTATTTAACTCTTCGCGGATAGCGGCGCGCAGCCTTTGTTCATAATCTGTTTTATCGGCGCGAAAAATTTCCATAAACAGCGGATCATCATGATAAGACTGATACAGCAACGATGCTGCCAGTTTTAATTCATCTGCACTAAGTAAAATTGCTTTTAGCCGGTCCAGCTCTACCGTATTCAGTTCAGCCAACATACATACCCCGTCTGTTATTGTTGTTTTTTTATCCACAATAGCAGTAAGGTCTAACATTGCCAAGCTACAGTAAACAGCAAAAGCAGTATTAACGTCTATGCTTTATTACCACTAAGCAAAGGAGCTAACTATGGAAGCAGAACAGCATCGCATGAGTACTTTATTCGCTCAGCTTGGTTTGCCCAATGATGAGCAGTCCATCACAAAATTTGTGCAACAACATACATTGGCGCCCAAGACACCGATCTGGGAAGCACCGTTCTGGAATAGCGCACAAGCCAGGTTTTTGCACGAGTCGTTACACCAAAATGCAGAGTGGTGTGAAATTATTGATGAGCTAAATATACTGCTGCACAGCCCAGCTTGAGTACATGGCTTATACTTGGATAAAACAAAGCCACCTCGCGGTGGCTTTGTTTTATATGACAGTCAGTAATTACTGACCTTTAATTTCACTGCGGCCTTTATACGGCGCTTTGCTACCCAGCTCTTGCTCAATACGCAGTAACTGGTTGTACTTAGATACCCGATCCGAGCGGCTCAGCGAGCCGGTTTTGATTTGGCCAGCAGCGGTACCTACGGCTAAATCGGCAATAAAAGCATCTTCGGTTTCGCCACTGCGGTGTGAAATAACGGCAGTGAAGCCAGCGTCTTTGGCCATTTTAATCGCTGCCAGAGTTTCGGTTAACGAACCAATCTGGTTAAACTTGATCAGGATAGAGTTACCAATGCCCTGCTCAATACCACGGGTTAAAATTTTGGTATTGGTAACAAATAAATCATCACCTACCAGCTGCACTTTGCTGCCGATTTTATTGGTTAAGTCTTTCCAGCCATCCCAGTCGCTCTCATCCAGACCATCTTCGATGGACAGGATAGGATAACGTTGGCTTAAGCCGGCTAAATAGTCGTTAAAGCCGTAAGAATCAAAGCTCTTATTCTCGCCGCTTAGTACGTACTTGCCGTCTTTGTAAAACTCAGAGGCGGCACAGTCCAGCGCTAAGGTGATGTCTTTACCCATCTGGTAGCCAGCAGCTTTTACTGCTTCAACAATAACCGACAGCGCTTCTTCGTTTGATTTTAAATCCGGCGCAAAACCGCCTTCATCACCCACTGCCGTATTTAAGCCGCGCTTTTGCAGCTCTTTTTTCAGGCTGTGGAAAACCTCGGCGCCCATGCGCAGTGCTTCAGCAAAGGTTTTGGCGCCCACCGGCTGTACCATAAACTCCTGAATATCCACGTTGTTATCAGCGTGCTCGCCACCGTTGATAATATTCATCATCGGCAGCGGCATGCTGTATACACCAGAGGTGCCGTTTAAATCGGCAATATGCTGGTACAACGGGATTTTTTTATCCGCAGCGGCCGCGCGGGCTACCGCTAATGACACCGCCAGAATAGCATTGGCGCCCAGCTTGCTTTTGGTTTCAGTGCCATCTAAATCGATCATAATCTGGTCGATCTCGGCCTGGTTATAAGCATTTTTGCCTTTTAACGCCGCCTGAATGGCGCCGTCAATATTGGCTACGGCTTTAGTCACGCCTTTACCCAGGTAACGGCTTTTATCGCCGTCGCGCAATTCTAACGCTTCGCGTGAACCGGTAGAGGCACCAGACGGGGCGCAACCACGGCCCATAGCGCCGCTGGCTAAGTACACATCAGCTTCTACTGTTGGGTTGCCGCGTGAATCCATAATTTCGCGGGCGATAATTTTTACGATCTCAGACATGCTTTAAGTCCCCTGTTCTAAAACGAAAAAGCCGTGTTAACTGACACGGCTTAGCACAAGTTATACGCGTTGCTGCTTCTGCGCTTTGTACGCCGCGGCGACAAAGGCCTGAAACAACGGATGACCATCTCGTGGTGTCGAATTAAATTCCGGGTGGAATTGCCCGGCCACAAAAAACGGGTGTGACGGTATTTCTATCATCTCAACCAGCTGGTTGTCGGCCGATAAACCCGATACCACTAATCCTGCCTCTTCTAATTGTGGCCGTAAGTTGTTATTCACTTCATAGCGGTGACGGTGCCGCTCCTGAATAACCGCTTTGCCATAAATTTCACGGGCTTTGGTATTATCAACGAGGTTACAGTTCTGGCTGCCAAGGCGCATAGTGCCACCCAAATCAGATTTATCTGAGCGGGTTTCCACTGAGCCGTCGGCATCGCGCCATTCGGTAATTAAACCCACTACCGGGTAAGGTGTATCTTTGTTAAATTCAGTCGAATGCGCATGGCTCATGCCTACTACGTTACGGGCAAATTCAATCAGTGCCACCTGCATACCTAAACAGATACCCAGATATGGCACTTTATGTTCGCGGGCATATTGCGCTGCCAGAATCTTACCTTCAACGCCACGCTCGCCAAAACCACCCGGCACTAAAATGCCGTCCAGCCCGGCTAAAATGCCAACACCTTTACTTTCAACATCTTGCGAGTCGATATATTTAATATGCACGCTAACACGGTTTTTCAAGCCGGCGTGGCCCAGTGCTTCGTTAACCGATTTATACGCATCCGGCAATTCAACATACTTGCCTACCATACCAATGGTTATCTCGCCGGTTGGGTTTGACTCCTGGTACAGCACCTGTTCCCACTCAACCAGGTCGGCTTCCGGCGCTTCAATATAGAAACGGCGGCAAACCAAATCGTCCAGGCCTTGTGATTTCAACAGCGCCGGGATTTGGTAAATACTGGAAACGTCTTTTAACGAGATAACTGCTTTTTCTTCGACATTGGTAAACAGCGCTATTTTGGCGCGCTCGTTGGATGGAATAGCACGGTCTGAACGGCACACCAGAATATCCGGCTGAATACCGATAGAGCGCAGCTCTTTTACCGAATGCTGGGTGGGTTTGGTTTTTATCTCACCGGCGGTGCCCAGGTATGGCACCAGCGTCAGGTGCATATACAGAGTGCGCTCGCGGCCCACTTCAGTACCTAACTGGCGAATAGCTTCTAAAAACGGCAGCGATTCAATATCACCAACAGTACCGCCAATTTCAACGATAGCAATATCGTAGCCTTCCGCACCGGCGACTACGCGGCTTTTAATTTCGTTAGTAATGTGCGGAATAACCTGAATAGTGGCCCCCAGGTAATCGCCACGGCGCTCGCGGCGCAATACGTCGGCATAAATACGGCCCTGGGTAAAGTTATTGCGCTTGGTCATCTTGGTGCGGATAAAGCGCTCGTAGTGGCCAAGGTCAAGGTCGGTTTCGGCACCGTCCTCGGTAACAAACACTTCGCCGTGCTGAATAGGGCTCATAGTGCCCGGGTCAACGTTAATGTAGGGGTCAAGTTTGAGGATGGTGACCTTAAGGCCACGCGCTTCCAGAATAGCTGCCAGTGATGCCGCAGCAATGCCTTTACCTAAGGAGGAAACCACGCCACCCGTCACAAAGATATATCTTGTAGTCATGAGACCCCTGAGACAATGTTAATCAATAGATGAATACCAAAACAGAAAAACACCAAGCGCCCGGTGCATAAACACTGGGGTACAACGGCTGTTCAAGAATTGGTATCAGGACGGGAGGAAAGTATAGCAAAGCGCGCATCGGCACTCAACGTAAAGCTGCTGGCTAACGTGATTTAGTCAGTTATCTTTCTCCGATACGAACCGGTTTGCTCACACCAACACGCCGTGAACCCGTCCCTGGGGGCTCGATTATAAACTTCATCCATGAAGTTTATCCTGCGGACCAGCTTTGCTGTTCAAATTCGTTCCGGACGAATTTGTCAGCACATCCTGGCCTGCAACGGTTGGTTTAGAGCAAGCCGATTCTCACTGTATTTGCATTCAACCAACAATTGCCTTGCAACAGAAATTTTTAGCCTCCTCCCCTTGAGTGTGCCGCTCACAGTCTCCAGATAAGTAGTAGCAGATGGAAACCATTCGACGCCGGCGGGGTCTGTAAGTTATGTATCCCGCCACAGAGTCAACAACAGGAGTAGCCTATGCAAATTCAAATTAATACAGACCGTCATATCCAGGCCGACGAGCGCCTTGCTGAGTTTGTCCGCGATACATTACACAACAAACTCAGCCGCTTTGCCGAGCACGTAACCAGGATTGAAGTGCATTTAAGTGATGAAAACGGCAACACCAAGCATGACGGCAACGATAAACGGTGTTTACTTGAAGCACGCCCAGAAGGGCTGGATCCGGTAGCGATTACTGAGCATGCGGCTACTGTTGGCCAGGCGGTTAGCGGCGCCGCAGACAAACTGCAACGTAAGCTCAGCTCTGTAGTGGGTAAATTACGCGATAAACATGTTCGTAGCGCCAGCCCGGATTTTGTCGAGCCTGACGAAGTCAGTTAATTAAATTAAAGTGGGGCGCCGCATTTTGCTGTCAGCGGCGCCCTTTTGCTATTAGTTATTACTATGCCTTTTTCTTCACCAGCTGCCACAGCGCTTCCATTTCATCCAGGTTAGATTGCTGCGGTGTTTTGCCTTCTGCGGCTAATGCCTGTTCTACTGCACGAAAACGTGTTTCAAATTTACTGTTGGCGGCGCGCAGTACCGCTTCGGGGTCAAGTTTATGTTTACGCACCACGTTAACCAGCGCGAACATTAAATCGCCCAGCTCTTCGCTAAGCTCAGCGCTACCGGCTTGGGTTTGCTCTACTTCAAGAATTTCTTCTTTTACTTTATCCCAGCAGCCTTCAACATCGGGCCAGTCAAAACCGACATTCGCACAGCGTTTTTGCAGCTTGTAAGCCCGGCTTAACGCTGGCATTGCCTGCGGAATATTGTCCAGCACGCTATGCAGGCCGCTATCTTTACGCTCATTACTTTTTAGCGCTTCCCAGTTTTGCAGCACTTTGTCTGCATTGAGGGTATCAGTAGCATCCGCCCCCGGGTTGCCAAATACATGCGGATGGCGCCGCTCCAGTTTGTCGCAAATCGCCGCGACGCAATCATCAAATTCAAAGCGGCCTTCCTCTTTGGCCATTTGAGCGTAAAACACCACCTGAAACAGTAAATCGCCCAGTTCATCTTTTAACTCGTCAAAGCTCTCACGCGCTATGGCATCGGCCACTTCGTAAGCCTCTTCCAGGGTGTACGGCACTATAGTGGCGTAGCTTTGTTTTAAATCCCACGGGCAGCCGCTTTGCGGGTCGCGCAAGCGGCTCATAATGCTTAATAACCGGGTTATATTATCTGACACGCTAATCTCTTTATATTTTTTACTGCTACGGATTAATGATGGAAGCGCTTGGCTTCTACCACATCATCTATCTGGCTGATTTTGCTTAATAACTTATTCAGCGAGTCGAGATTATACAGCTCCATCGTCATATTAATTACCGCGGTTTGCGCTTTAATATCCGAGCTGCTGCTCATTTTGGTCACGTTGGCTTTTTCATTGGCCAAAATGCTGGTGATATCGCGTAGTAAGCCGTTGCGATCGTGCGCCACGATACGGATATCCACCTCATAGCCTGAGGCGTATTTATCGCCCCAGGTGGCATCTACCACCCGCTCTGGGTGGCTGTCCTGCAGGGTTTTAAACTGGTCGCAATCGTCGCGGTGAATAGCGATACCGCGGCCCTGCGTTATATAGCCGATAATGGCATCGCCCGGCAGCGGATGGCAACAACCGGCCATATGCGTCAGCAGGTTACCCACCCCCTGCACCACTACATCGCTTTTTGCTTTGGTAGAAGGCAACGGTTTGGTAATTAAGCGCGGATCAATTTCCGGTTCTTCTTTTACATACTGGCTTTGAATAAAGTGCACTACCTGGGTGACTTTAATTTCGCCACCGCCAATGCCTACCAACAGCTCGTCCATACTGTTGACGTTAAACCGGGTCAGTACTTTGGCCGGGTACTCCATCACAAGATTCAGCCGTGTTAGTTCGGTATCAAGCAGCTCTTTGCCGGCGGCAAGGTTTTTATCGCGGTCTTGCAGGCGAAACCAGTACTGCACTTTTGACCGGGCGCGGCTGGATTTTAAATAACCCAAATGCGGGTTTAACCAGTCGCGGCTGGGGTTAGGTTCACGGCCGGTAAGAATTTCTACCTGATCGCCGGTTTTCATCTGGTAGGTAAAAGGCACAATACGGCCGGACACCTTGGCACCAATACAGCGGTGGCCTACATTAGAATGCACATAATAAGCAAAATCCAGCGGCGTGGAGCCCATCGGTAAATCGACAATATCGCCTTTGGGGGTAAAAACATAGACGCGATCTTCAATCACCTGATTGCGCAGCTCTTCGGCTAAATCGCTGCTGTCGACCACATCTTCCTGCCATTGCAGTAATTTGCGCAGCCAGCCGATTTTCTCATCATTGGCGCCATCTTTGGCGTTCACCGCGCCTTCTTTGTAGCGCCAGTGTGCCGCTACGCCAAGCTCTGAATCTTCGTGCATCTGCCGCGTACGGATCTGTATTTCCACCGCCCGGCCCTGCGGCCCCAGCACTACGGTATGGATCGACTGATAGCCGTTTTGTTTTGGCGTGGCAATATAATCATCAAATTCTTTTGGCAAATGCCGCCAGCTGGTATGCACTATACCCAGCGCACCGTAGCAATCCTGCACTCTGTCAGTAACAATACGTACCGCGCGGATATCATATAGCTGGTCAAAGGCCAGCTGTTTTTTCTGCATCTTTTTCCAGATACTGAAAATGTGTTTGGGCCGGCCGTACACTTCTACAGCCAGATTGGCATCTGCCATTTTCTGCCGCACAGCAGCAACAAAATCCTGCATATACTGTTCGCGGTCAAGGCGCTTTTCTTCCAGCAAGCTGGCAATTTGTTTGTACAATTGCGGATGCAAATACCGAAACGCGAAATCTTCCAGCTCCCATTTGATCTGGCCGATCCCTAAACGGTTGGCCAGCGGGGCGAAAATCGCATTGGTTTCTTTGGCTGCCAGTACCCGGGTTTCTTCGTCGGCGTTTTTTACTTCACGCAGGTAACAAATTTGCGCCGCCAACTTAATGACTACCGCGCGTACATCTTCAACCATTGCCAGCAACATACGGCGCAGATTATCGGCTTGTTGCGGGTTAACACTCTGATTAGGCCCGGTAGGAATGCTACGGATAGCCTCCATCTGCTGCACTGCACGCAGCATGGTTAATACATTAGACGGAAATGCCGGTTCCAGCTGTTCAAGGCTGACCAGCCCGGCCTCCAGTAACGGAAATAATAAAGCTGCCAGCAAAGAGTCGCTGTCCATGCGCAGCTCTGCCAGAATTTCTACCATCTCCCAGCCGGTGCGAACAGCCAGTATAGGTTCTACCAACTGATGCTGCTTCAGCCATTCGGCAGCTGTCATTAAGCTGCTGATTTTCTTCTCAGTCAGCCCTAGTGAGCATAACCATTCCAGCGTTTCACCACTGTTATAATCAGTGCTGTGCGACTGGCGAACCCTAACCATGTGCTGTTCCCTCTTTTTTACTACCGGCTGAACAACGCCATTAATTCAAGATGGCTGGTATGCGCAAACATATCAACACCACCTATTTTATCCAGCTTGTAGCCGCCTTGCAGCAATACTCTGGCATCACGGGCGAAGGTGGCGGCATTGCACGACACGTACAATATCTGTGCCGGTTTTAGCTTTACTATCTGCTCTGTGGCACCCTGGGCACCGGCTCTGGCCGGATCCAGCAATACTTTGTTATACACAGGCCTGTTCCACTGCGCTTTTGGCCAGGCCAGGTGTAAATCGGCCTGGTACGCTTCTACGTTGCTAAGACCGTTTAACTTAGCATTGGTTGCCAGTTGTTGCACCATTTTGGCAACACCTTCTATTGCGCGCACTGTTTTGGCACGCTGCGCCAGTGCCAGAGTAAAATTACCAATACCGGAATATAAGTCCAGCACAGTGTCATTGGCAGAGATATTCAGCCAGTTCAGCGCTTGCGTTACCATTTGCTGATTTAGTGCAGCATTTACCTGAATAAAATCATCCGGTGCAAATTGCAGGCTAAGCTGTTGCTCGGTCAACTGATATTGCGGCACCACAGGCTGCTGCCAATAGTTGAATGCCCCCGGCTCAGCTTCCCCCAGCCAAACGGCCTCTGGCCAGGCATTAATAAACAACTGTTGCTCGGCATCCGTAAGTGCCTTGATATGCCGCAGTATCACAAAAGCATTACCGCCAGCTTCAAGCACCTCGGCGTGAGTTATCGCAGTGGGATCTTTAAGCTGGCTCAACACCTGATTTAATACTTTAAATACCGGCGCCAGCATTGGTGACAACACCATACAGTTATCTACTGCCACAATCTGCTTATCGGCACTTTGGCGAAAGCCTACGCTAAGACGGCGCTGTTTTTTGTCATACCAGATGCCAATGCGGGCGCGGCGGCGATAACCGCTGTCAGCTGCTGTTAACATAGGCTGCCACGGCAGATTAACCAAACCGGTTTGATGGCGAATAAGCTTATCAATACCCTGCTGTTTTAACTCGCGCTGATTGTTAATACTGATATGCTGCAACTGACACCCGCCACATTGCACCGCAAAACGGCATGGCGGCGTAATGCGTAGTGCTGAGGCCTGCAGTACTTTCACTGTACTGGCTTTAAGAAAACCGGCTTTATCTTCCAATACCCTGGCCTGTACTTTTTCACCCGGTAGCGCAGCACTGACAAAAGCAATTTTTTGCTCATGCTTGCTGATGCCATGTACCTCATAATCGCTGTCATCTATGTGAAAGGTAAAGGTTTTGCCCAGTAAACTGGCTTTAGGTTTGGCTTTATATACGTTAAGCATGGGTTCTCTATCGGGTTATAGGCAAGCGCAACGTCTTATGTCATTATCGCAGCAAGAGTCTTTACTAAACAGCCTGCATAGATGACGAAAATAGGTTTACGTTCCTGGTTACTGCTTTGCAGTTTGCTGCCAGCTGTACTGGTAAGTGTATTCTGCGTCAGCTATTTTAGCTATGTTCGCTATCATGAGTTAGCACTTTCTTTAACAGACCGTGCCAGGCATATCGCCCTGCCACTGGCTATTAGCAGCCATGACTTACTCAGCCGTGGCAACACCGCGGCATTACAACAATTACTGGACAACAGCCACAGGCTAAACTCCCCGCTGATTAGCAATATCAGCCTGATCAACCGCGACAACGAACTGATTTTCAGCACCAATCCACAGCATTTTAGTAAGGACCAATTGCTGGCAGCACCAACCTTGCTTAACAACACTGATATGGTGATATCTGATGGCAGCAGTTTATTGCTATACCAGCCTTTAGCCATAGGCACCCTGCCGGGGCAACCGCGTGATAGCGCTTATCTGCTGGTGCAGCTGCAGCAATCTCAGTTGCAGTTACAACAACAGGCTGTACGCTTTAATGCTTTGCTGATGCTGCTGGCATGTCTGCTGCTGGCGGCTATACCGGTATTGTATTTACTGCGTTGTATTCACCGGCCCGTGCGTCAGTTACAGGCACATTTGCAACAACTGCTCAGTGGCAATACCGCGCCGCGTGGCATGGCTATGGTACAGGAGCTGGCCCAGCTGCAACAGGGTTTAAACCAGTTAGGTAATTTTCTGGCCAGCCAGGAACAGGATATGCAGCAGCAAATTGAGCAGGTTACCAGCGATTTGCAACAAAGTATGGAACAACTGGAAGTACAGAATATTCAGCTTGATTTTGCCAAACGCAAAGCACAGGAAGAAAACCGGCAAAAATCTGAGTTTTTAGCCAAAATGAGCCATGAACTACGTACGCCTCTAAACGGGGTTATTGGTTTTACCCGTCAGTTACTGAAAACCCAATTGTCCAGCAGCCAGCACGATTACCTGACCACTATCCAAAAGTCAGCCAATAGTTTACTGCATCTGGTCAATGACGTGCTGGACTTCTCCAAGCTGGAAGAAGGCCGTTTATCTGTTAATCCGGAGCCATTTTCACTGCGTGATGTGCTGAACGACGCTACTGAATTACTGGCGGCCAATGCGTTCGATAAGCATCTGGAGCTGGTGCTGATGATTGAACCAGACTGCCCGGACGATTTAATTGCAGATCCGGGACGTTTTGTACAGGTACTGATGAACATCGCAGGGAACGCTATTAAATTTACCGATCACGGCAGTATTGTGATTCGCGTGTCGGGTACCTTACTCAATGAAGACCAGCTTATTCTGCATTGCTCCGTGCAGGACACCGGGCGCGGCATCAGCACCGAGCAACAACAACTCTTGTTTCAGGGGTTTACCAGCAAAGATCCACGCAGCCACCAAAGCGGCTCAGGCCTGGGCCTGATGATCTCGCAGCGGTTGGTGCAGGCCATGGGCGGGAACCTGGGCTTTGAAAGCAAACAGGCCGAAGGCTCAACCTTCTGGTTTACCCTTAAATGCCAGCGCCATCATTTGTCGGTTGCCGACAGCCTGCCACTGGACGTACTGGACAATAAACAACTGCTGTATTTCGAACCCCAGCAGCATTCACGTGAAGCCACGTTAAGCCTGCTACACCACTGGGGGTTGCAGGTTACCACCTGCGCTACCAAAGGCCAGCTGCAACAAGCACTGGCGCATCAGCAACATTATGATATCGGCCTGATTGGCCGCACTATTGCCATTAATCAGGTGAATCAGGTGCTGGACCTGATCCAGCAGGTAAAACCCCAGTGCGATAATACTTATTTGCTGGTTAATACCCTGTCACCGCACCTGCGCGAAACGCTGCTTAGCTCAGGCGCAAATGCCTGTTTGTCTAAACCACCACATATCCGCAAGCTGGCGCTGACACTGGCCCAGCCTTATTTGCAGCAATACAGCACGGTATTACCGCAAACAAGACAGAAAAAGGTCAGCCTAAAAGTGCTTACCGTAGACGATAACGACGCCAACCTGAAGTTAATTAATACCCTGTTGGCTGAGCAGGTCGATCATATTGATTCTGCCCGCGACGGAGCCGAAGCCTGGCACAAAGCCACCCAGCATGCCTACGATATTATTTTTATGGATATTAATATGCCGGTAATGGATGGCGTAACTGCCTGCCAGCGCATCCGGCAAAGCTCGCTGAACGAACATACACCAGTAATTGCCGTGACAGCACAGGCCGCTGATGGCGAACGTGACCGCTTACTAACACTGGGTTTTGACGAATTTTTAAGTAAACCGCTGGATGAAACCATGCTGCACTGCAGCTTGCAGGAGTTTTGCCCGGCCAGCCGTTTACTACACACCACACCGGCTTGGCCTGACAGCAAACTGATACACTGGCCCACCGCTATAGAACGGGCAGCAGGCAAGCACGACTTAATGAAAGAGATGTTGCAAATGCTGATAGCCAGCATTACGCCAACCCGCAACGCACTGCAGCAGGCACTGACGATACATGATGAAAACCAGGTATTGCAACAGGTACATAAACTGCATGGTGCATGCTGCTATACCGGCGTGCCACGACTAAAAAACCTGGCTGAGCTGCTGGAAACCCAGCTAAAGCAAGGTAAAAGCCTGGCTGAACTGGAACCCGAGTTGCTTGAACTGGATGACGTACTACAGGCGCTGTGGCAGGAAAGCCAGCAATGGCCTGACTGGTAATAGCGCTATTGCCGCTCCAGAATAACGGTTGCCGCGGCATAGGCCTGCTCATCGGTAATAGATAACCAGATATGGCTGACACCCATAGTGGCAGCCAGTTCGCTGGCATAACCTGTTAATGCCAGTTTAGGTGCACCATCGGCATTATTGCTGATACTGATATGCTGAAACGACACTCCGCGGCCAATACCGGTACCCAGCGCTTTGGCGGCAGCTTCTTTGGCGGCAAAGCGCTTGGCAAAATAACGCGCAGCATTGGCCGGATGGTTATCCGCCAACCCGGCATAAATAGCCTGCTCGTCTGTTGTCAGTACCCGCTTTACCAGTGCCGGGCTGCGGGCCAGGCTTTGCTCGATACGGGCAATTTCAACTATATCAGTACCCAGGCCAACAATTGCCATTTAGCGGCGGGCCTCAACCATTAAACGTTTCATTTCGCGCACCGCAGCATCCAGGCCACTGAACACTGCACGGGCCACAATGGCATGGCCAATGTTCAGCTCATGCATTTGCGGTATCGCCGCAATAGGCTGTACGTTATGGTAATGCAAACCATGGCCGGCATTAACAATTAAACCTAAAGATGAAGCAAACTCAGCCGCTTCACGAATACGCGCAAGCTCTGCAGCCTGCACTGCGGCATCTTTGGTTTCTGCATATTTGCCGGTATGAATTTCAATATAAGGCGCACCTGCTTTGGCGGCAGCTTCAATCTGACGATGATCAGCATCAATAAACAATGACACCAGAATATCCTGCTGATGCATCCGGCTAACCGCTTCAGTAATACGGCCTAACTGGCCCGCTACTTCAAGCCCGCCTTCAGTAGTCAACTCCTGGCGCTTTTCCGGCACAAAACAGGCAAAGTGAGGCTTAAGTTCAGTAGCGATAGCTAACATTTCCTCGGTCACCGCCATTTCAAAATTCAGCCGGGTGGCAATGGTTTGGCGCAGTACAAACACATCGCGGTCAATAATATGCCGCCGATCTTCGCGCAGGTGCACAGTAATGCCATCGGCACCGGCCTGCTCTGCCATTAAGGCGGCATGCACCGGCTCCGGGTAATAGGTGCCACGGGCCTGACGCAACGTGGCTACGTGGTCAATATTTACACCAAGAAAAACAGGGTTATGCATAGCAGACTCCGGACGATAAAAATAAAAAATTAGCCGCCTTCAAACAGCGCTCTGCTGGCCAGCGGTTTACTGCCAAGCAAAGGTGCCAGAATTTGCCGGCTTAACTGTTTGGCACAGCGCCGGGTATCAGCGCTTTGCCACTGGCCATTGCCAATATTTAATAAATGCTGTGCTTTAAAGCCATTTGCCGCCACCACAAAACCTTGCTCATGTTGCCACTGATAACACAAAGCTGCCTCCAGTGGATTGCCATCCGCATCTTGCTGCCAGTCTATCGGCTGGCCAAGCTCAGTTAGCAGCGCAAATTCAAATTCACGTAAACAGGGTTCAAGCTCGGCGCTGCCCTGCTGCACCAGCATAAGCTGTTGCAGGCTGTGCTGATAAACATTAAACAGTTGCTCAGCCGCCAGGTTATCCGGCCACAAACGGCATACCAGTTCATTGAGGTAAATGCCGCTGTATAGCACCTTGCCGCTAAATAAAAAAGCGGCAGCGGCTTCATCTATGCTTTTTACCGTTTTTAGCTCAGTGCGGCCGCTAAGCTGCAACATAAACTGTTGAAACGGCTGTAATGCCAGGCGCTGCTTACCTTGTCGTTTACGTACCACTGCAGAAACACGGCCTTGCTCTGGCAGCAACAACTGCAAAATCAGCTTGTCTTCACCAAACTGGCGGCTGTGCAAAATAAAAGCAGGCCAAAGCTCAGCGTGCATAACGCTTTAATCTTCGCCGTAACCCAGGCTACGCAAGGCCCGCTCATCATCAGCCCAGCCAGATTTCACTTTAACCCATACCTGTAAAAATACCGGCTGCTCCAGCATGGCAGCCATATCGATACGGGCCTCAGTGGCAATGGTTTTTATCCGTTCGCCTTTATTACCAATAACCATACGCTTTTGGCTTTCGCGCTCTACCAGCACCAACGCCGCTATGTGATAGTGCTTTTCTTCCCACTTAAAGCGCTCAATTTCTACTGTCACCGAGTAAGGTAACTCGTCGCCTAAGAAGCGCATCAGTTTTTCCCGCACAATTTCTGCTGCCATAAACCGCATAGAGCGGTCAGTAACATAATCATCCGGGAAGAAAAATTCACATGGCGGTAAATGCTGTTGTACCACGGCCCGTAGCGCCTCAACGTTGTCGCCGGTTTCTGCCGACAGTGGCACTACGTCAACAAAGTTCAGTTGCGCGCCCAGCCATTGTAAATGTGGCAACAGGGTGTCTTTATCGCGGTACAAATCAACTTTATTTACTACCAGGATCACCGGCTTTTTCGACGCAATCAGCCGGTTTAACACCATCTGATCATCGTCGGTCCAGCGGGTGCCTTCCACCACAAACAGCACAAACTCCACATCCAAAATAGAGCTGGCGGCGGCCTTGTTCATCAGCCGGTTAATAGCGCGTTTCTCTTCGCTGTGCAGGCCCGGGGTGTCTACATACACCGTCTGGTAATTGTCACGGGTATCAATACCCACAATACGATGGCGGGTGGTTTGTGGCTTTTTTGAGGTAATACTTACTTTTTGCCCTACCAGCTTGTTTAGTAATGTCGATTTACCCACATTAGGCCGGCCCACAATCGCCACCAAAGCAGCATAGGTTGGCGTTTGAGTGTTATCTGTCATGCTTGATTTTTTCCAGCGCCATATGAGCGGCGTCTTGCTCTGCCTTACGGCGTGAACTGCCGGTAGCGGTAAAAGGTGCCATGCCGGCTATGGTGCAGCGCACGGTAAAGGTTTGCTGATGCGCTTCGCCAGCGGTTGCTATTACATCGTATAGCGGTAACGCTAAGCGTAGCCCTTGCAGGTATTCCTGCAACAGAGTTTTAGAGTCTTTCTGCTCACCTGGTGTAATAGTGTCAAGCCGCGAACCAAACCACAGCAGAATGCGCTCTTTGCAGGCAGCCATACCGGCATCGAGGTAAATAGCGCCCAAAATAGCTTCAACGGTGTCTGCTAAAATAGATTCGCGGCGAAAACCACCACTTTTAAGCTCACCCGGCCCAAGCCGCAAATGGTCTGATAACCGCAGCTCCTGCGCAATTTCAGCCAGCGTGACGCCCTTGACCAGCGCGGCGCGCATGCGGGTCAAATCGCCTTCGCGTGCTTTGGGGAAGTTATCGTATAAGGTTTCGGCAATCACTAAGCTTAGTATTGCGTCACCAAGAAACTCCAGCCGTTCATTGTGCTGGCCTTTGCAGCTGCGGTGGGTTAATGCTTGTTCCAGCAGCGCCGGTTGTTGAAACTGATAGCCCAAACGGGCCATCAGCGGTGTTAACGATTTTTGCATGCTTGTCTCTTAGTGCTACCTGTACGGCTTAGTGAATAGGCCCAAGCCGGTCAAAACGCACACCCGTTGGCACCCAACCCGGTAACCAGCTGTTGGGGTCTTCATTAAATTCAAAACTCATCCAGATAAATACCGCTTTGCCTACCATGTTATGCTCTGGTACAAAGCCCCAAAAACGGCCGTCACGGCTGTTATCGCGGTTATCTCCCAGCACAAAATAATGGCCTTCCGGTACTACGAATTCGTCAATTGCGGTGCCGCGCTGTTTAAAGAAAAACTCGGTATGCTCGCGCCGTGCCGGTGTTTGCAGAATATCGTGCGTGACTTTGCCAAGCTGTTCGGTGTAACGGCGTTGCGGGCTTTGATCATGGTAAAACTCACCCTCATTTTTCAGGTTCAGCTCTACCATTTCCAGCTTGCCACAATCGGCCTGCTCTGCACCGGTACAGGCTTTTTCAATAAACAGTTGTTTATTGCGATAAATAACTCTGTCGCCCGGCACGCCAATAACCCGTTTAATATAGTCTATGGTGGGTTGCTCGGGGTATTTAAACACCGCCACATCGCCACGCTGAGGCTTATTATTGCTGTATAACGTTTTGCGCCATACCGGGTCTTTTACATCGTAAGAGAATTTCTCTACCAGAATAAAGTCACCTACCAGCAAGGTTGGCATCATCGAGCCTGACGGGATCTGAAACGGCTCATAAATAAAAGAGCGGAAAATAGTGATCAGGGCAATAACAGGAAAAATAGATTTTGCTGTTTCTACCAGTTGCGGCTCTTTGAGTAGCTCTTCACCGGCTTCAAGCGGCAACTCACCGCCAGCTGCGGTTTGAGCGTTAACCAGTTTTTGCTGACGCTTTGGCGCCAGCACCAAAGCATCCAGTAACCAGATTAAACCACTGGCCAGTGTCAATAACACCAGGAAGATTGCAAAATAACCTGCCATGTAAATCCCTTATTTATTTACCCACTTTCAGAATGGCGAGGAAGGCTTCCTGTGGAACTTCCACATTACCTACCTGCTTCATGCGTTTTTTACCTTCTTTTTGCTTTTGCAGCAGTTTTTTCTTCCGGCTGATGTCACCACCATAGCATTTTGCCAATACGTTTTTACGCATCTGCTTAATGGTGGTGCGGGCAATAACATGGTTACCAATTGCCGCCTGAATAGCGATATCGAACATCTGCCGCGGGATCAGCTCTTTTAACTTTTCTGCCAGTTGCCGGCCACGGCCCTGGGCAAAATCGATGTGGCTGATAATAGCCAGCGCATCTACACGCTCGCCGTTGATCAAAATATCCACCCGCTGCATGTTCGAGGTTTGGAAGCGCTTAAAGCTGTAATCCAGTGAAGCATAACCACGGCTGGTTGATTTTAACCTGTCAAAGAAGTCCATCACGACTTCAGCCATTGGCAGCTCGTACACCACCGCCACCTGGCGGCCATGGTAGCTCATGCTAACTTGTACACCGCGCTTTTCAATACACAGAGTAATAACGTTACCCAGGTATTCTTGCGGCACCAGAATATGCGCTTCTACTATAGGTTCGCGAATTTCATCAATATCGTTTACCGCTGGTAACGCACTGGGGTTGTCTACCAGCACGGTTTCACCGTTCTTTTTCAGCACTTCGTACACTACGGTAGGGGCTGTGGTGATAAGGTCCAGGTCGTACTCACGCTCTAAGCGTTCCTGAATAATTTCCATGTGCAGCATGCCAAGGAAACCAATGCGGAAACCAAAGCCCAGTGCGCCAGAGTTTTCCGGCTCATAAAACAGCGACGAATCGTTCAGGCTAAGTTTGGCCAGCGCATCGCGGAAATCTTCGTAATCGTCACTGGACACCGGGAACACCCCGGCATAAACCTGCGGCTTAATACGTTTAAAACCCGGCAGCGGTTTTTCAGCACTGTTTTTTGCCAGGGTTAAGGTATCGCCTACCGGCGCACCTTTAATCTCTTTAATACCGGCAATAACAAAGCCTACCTCACCGGTTTTTAACTCGCCGGTGTTAGTGGCTTTAGGGCTGAATACGCCTACTTTGTCTACTTCGTAGCTTTGGCCGGTAGACATCACTTTAATTTTATCTTTGGCTTTAATGCTGCCGTGTTTTACCCGTACCAGTGATACCACACCCTGATAAGCATCAAACCAGGAGTCAATAATCAGCGCCTGGGTTGGCTGCTCGGGTTCACCTTCCGGTGGCGGTATTTTCTTAACGATAGTTTCCAGCACATCTTTTATGCCAAGGCCGGTTTTGGCAGAACACTGCACCGCCCCAATGGCTTCAATACCGATAATATCTTCAATTTCTTCTGCTACCCGGTCTGGATCTGCCTGCGGCAAGTCAATTTTATTCAGTACCGGTAATACTTCTAAATTCATTTCCAGCGCGGTGTAGCAATTTGCCACCGTTTGCGCTTCTACGCCCTGGCCGGCGTCTACTACCAGTAATGCGCCTTCACAGGCCGCCAGTGACCGGCTTACTTCATAAGTAAAGTCAACGTGGCCAGGCGTATCGATAAAGTTTAACTGGTAGGTGTTGCCATCATCAGCCGGGTAATACAGCGTAACGCTCTGAGCTTTAATGGTAATACCGCGCTCACGCTCGAGATCCATCGAATCCAGCACCTGTTGCTGCATTTCACGATCAGATAAACCGCCACAGTACTGGATTAAACGATCAGACAGCGTAGATTTACCATGGTCGATATGGGCAATAATAGAAAAGTTTCTGATGTGATTTAGTTTAGGCATGTTGTCCGCAAAACTGTGGGCGTAACGCAAAGCAGCAAACTCGATAACGACAAGTCGCAACCTCCTGCGCTGACGCGGGTTATTCCGAAAATTAGCGCGAATTGTACTCTATCCGGCGGCAGCTTGCTATGTGTTATTCAAAGCGCTGCGCTATCCTGCAGGCAAAAGTGTTACGACACGGCGTGCTGTTGCACACCAAGGGAAGGCAGAACTTCGAGGATAACAATCTGGGTACGTTTTTCCTGCTGCTGGCCGTAACGCCGGGCCAGCATAAAACCGCTTGCGGTACCACCCAGCGCCAGCAGCATAATCCAGCCTTCAGCTAAACCCGCAGCATTGCCAAGCAGCGCCAGCAGCAATAGCAGCACTAAGGGTAATAAATATACCATCAGCGCGGCCATAATCAGGCTTTGCTCATTCAGGCCAATTTTAACCTGTTCGCCGGGTAATAATGATAAAGCGGTAGGGACAAAAAAACGTTGCTGTCGCGGTGTCAGGGTTTTAGCTACTATGCCGGTACCGCAGTCATCGCTGACGTTGCAGGCATTGCAACTGGCAACAGGCGTGGTGGTTAGCCAAACCCCGTCGCCCTCACAAAACGCCACAGTAGCAATTTCTTCTACCATCAGTGTACTGCTGCTGCCAACTGACGGGCAGTTTCAATACTTACAGGGCCGATAACGGTAACTTCGAGCTGATTACTGGTTTGCACGTAAATAGTCGTGGCACCATCGCGGTAAGCCTGAGTAGGCAACTGTTGAGAATTCTGCACAAAAACTGATACCTGATGCAAACCGTCAGTTAGCAGCCAATAGCTTAACAAACTGTTTTCAAGCTGTGGTATGCCAGCCGGGTCAACAATTGGCTGGTAGCCTTGTGGCAACCAGGTCAGTTTGTGCCGGGCTTCGGGGGCGGCTTTGGTTACTGTATCTGCCGGTTGCGGCAACTCTGCTGCCATCAGCGCATTTAAGTTCTCTGGCAGTTCAGGGCTAATTTGCATATGGGTAACCAGCCAGCGCTCCAGTGCCGTTTGCTGATCGGATAAGGTGTCGATACGCAGCGGAAAACCGGTTTCATCATCCAGCCATAACCAGTAACTGTACCGGCCGGCATCTTTAGCTGTCAGACGCAATAATTGCGCACTGCGGCCAGACATCACCAAACTGCTGCCGGCAACGGCGTTATATAAACGGCTGATATTATCTTTTGCTTCAAACAGTAATGCCGGTAATTCAGGAATACTGGAGCCCTGAGTGACGAAAGCAGGCCGGTCGGTCAGCAGATAATAAATTTGGTTATCGCGGCGCAGAATATCTACGCCATTGGTATCCAGCGGAATAAGGTGTTCAATTTCATGCTCAGCGGTGCGGCCATGTATCCAGCGGTAAGTGTCTACTTTACTGCCCTTTAACACCACAAAAGAGGTATCAAAATTATACTGTTTTACCGCATTTTGTACTTTGTCGAACAAGGCCCACGCCGATGGCTCGGCCTGAACCAGCCCGGATACTACAACCAACACTATGGCACTACAAAAGCCAGTGAATCGCATCATTGTTGCTCGTTTTGATCTTTTCCATCAGCGTTGTTGCCAGTCTGTTTAGCCTGCTGAGAGTGTTCCATCACCCGTACCTGTTGGCGGTGCGCATTTAACAGCGCCTGCAGGCGTTTTTGCTGCTCCAGCATTGCCTGCTGTTCCTGCTCGGCAAAACGGTCGTTAACTGTGGTCTGGCTTAAACTTACCGGCGTGGCAAAACCTGCTATCGGCTGGGTTTGTAACACCGGCAATGGCGCAAAGGCATCCTGCTGTGGTGACTGCTGATACTGCTGCACACCAAACACGGCCATTAAAGCGACACCCGCCGCTACCGCACCTTGGGCTACCGGCTGTAACCAGCGGCCATTAGCAGCAACTGACACAGTATTGCGCAGCCGTTTTAGCAGGTTACGATCAGATTGCAACTGATACACCGGCTCATCAGCCAGCTGGGCAGCAAAGTTGTCTGCAAAATCAGCCGTTATCGGGCTTTGCGGTTCACGACGTAATACAGCACCGATCAAGTGATAGCGTTCAAGCTGGTGTTGCAACTGAGCATCATTAAGCAAACTGTCCAGTTGTGCTTTACTCAGTGGCTGGTTATCACTGGCAGCAGAGAGCCAATCCTGATTTTCTGACGACATAATGTTTCCTGTCTTAAAATTACTGGTTTTTGCCCTGACTGCTAGCTTATTAACGGCTTAAGCTGCAAATCAATTGCCTCACGCGCCCGGAAGATACGGCTTCTTACGGTGCCTATCGGGCACCCCATTACTTCCGCAATTTCTTCATAGCTTAACCCTTCAAGTTCACGCAGCGTAATAGCAGTGCGAAGTTCGTCGGGCAATTTTTCAATGGTGCTGAACACCACATTACGAATTTCATCGGACAATAACAACTTTTCCGGTGAATCTTGTTCCTTTAATGCATCGCTGCCTTCAAAGTATTCAGCATCTTCCGCATCAACATCGGTTGCCGGTGGCTTACGGCCATTAGCAACCAGATAATTCTTTGCACTGTTTACCGCAATACGGTAAAGCCAGGTATAAAACGCGCTTTCGCCACGAAACCCAGGGATAGCCCTGTACGCTTTAATAAAGGCTTCCTGCGCGACATCTGCTACGTCTCCGTGGTTAGAGACATAACGGGAAATTAAGTTCGCAATCCGGTGCTGATATTTTCGCACCAATACATTAAACGCCGCTTTATCACCTTGTTGTACACGCTGGACAATCTGCCAGTCCAATTCTTGCTCGCTCATATCCGAGCTAATCCCCTGTAATACTAATCGTTCTATTAACTGGCGCTGGTCTAGCGTGTTGCTATGACTCGGATGCACAGAAATAGTTCTGCTAAGTTTGGCAAAAAAGCTACAATAGCCCGACATTGACTGATGGCAAGTGTATCGCATGACGCAAGCAAAAGAATATCTCTGTGATGTATTAATTATCGGCAGCGGTGCTGCCGGATTGTCGCTGGCGCTGCAACTGGCAGATAAAGCCAGTGTGCTGGTACTCAGTAAAGGCCCGCTTCGTGAAGGCTCTACGCTCTATGCTCAGGGTGGCATAGCTGCTGTGTTTGATGAAAACGACAGTATTGCATCGCATGTTGACGATACCCTGATTGCCGGTGCCGGCTTGTGTGACGAAGCCGCAGTGCAGTTTACCGCAGGCAATGCCAAAGTCGCGATGGAGTGGCTGATTGCTCAGGGCGTGCCGTTTGATCAGTATAAAGATGAAGACGGCAGCCTGAAGTATCACCTGACCCGTGAAGGTGGCCACAGCCACCGGCGAATTTTGCATGCTGCCGATGCCACCGGGCAGGCCGTACAGATCACCCTGGTAGATCAGGTAAAAAACCATCCGAACATTCAGCTGCTGGAAAACTACAACGCCATCGACTTAATTAACGGCCGTAAAATTGGCCGCGAGCCAAAGCGCTGTTATGGTGCCTATGTCTGGAATAAAGACGCAGCAAAAGTTGAACTGGTGCGGGCCCGCTTTATTGCGCTGGCTACCGGCGGTGCCAGCAAAGTGTATCTGTATACCAGCAACCCTGATGTTGCCAGCGGTGACGGTATTGCCATGGCCTGGCGCGCCGGTTGCCGGGTAGCTAATATGGAATTTAACCAGTTTCACCCCACCAGTTTGTATCATCCGGATGCGCCAAATTTTTTAATTACCGAAGCCATGCGCGGTGAAGGTGCCTATTTAAAACGGCCGGATGGCAGCCGCTTTATGCCGGATTTTGACGAGCGCGCTGAATTAGCCCCGCGCGATATCGTCGCCCGAGCTATCGACTATGAAATGAAACGCCTTGGCGCCAACTGTGTTTATCTGGATATCAGCCATAAACCGAAAGACTTCGTTATTGAGCACTTCCCTACCATTTACGCCAAATGCTTAAGCGTCGGTATTGATATCACCCGCCAGCCTATCCCGGTAGTACCTGCCGCGCATTACACTTGCGGTGGCGTAATGACTAACTTAAATGGCCAAACCGATATCAGCAACCTGTATGCCATTGGCGAAGTTGCTTATACCGGCTTACACGGCGCTAATCGTATGGCAAGTAATTCGCTGCTAGAATGCGTGGTGTTTGCGCAGGCTGCGGCCAGCCATATACTGGCGCAGCTCGATAGCAGCAGCGAGCTGCCGGTATTGCCACCATGGGATGACAGCCGGGTCAGCGATTCAGACGAAGAAGTGGTGATTACCCACAACTGGCATGAACTGCGGTTATTTATGTGGGATTACGTTGGCATAGTGCGCACCAACAAACGGCTGGAGCGTGCCCTGCACCGGGTAGAGTTATTGCAGAGGGAAATTCAGGAGTATTACAGCCATTTCCGTGTCAGCCATAATTTACTCGAGCTGCGTAATCTGGTGCAGGTAGCCGAGCTGATTATCCGCTGTGCACTACAGCGTAAAGAAAGCCGTGGCCTGCATTACAACCTGGACTACCCTGACACCCAGCCCGACAGCAAGCCAACTGTACTTACGCCCAAAGCCAGTGTTTAAAGTTAGCTATACGCCAGCGCCAGACTGCCAGTTTTGCTGGCTGATGGCTCTGGCCAGCGCCCGAAACTGCGCCTCAGAACATTGATCGGCAAAAATCCACTTACGGTAGCAGCGCTGATCGGTATCGGCCTGCCACTGCAGCCGTAACATATGCTGGCTAACTAATCCGCCGGGCAATAACCGGCCGGACGGTAAGTTAGAGTTAAACCAGCGCAGTTGGTTATTGTCCGTTATGGTTAGCGCCGCGCTTTGTTGTAACTGTTGCAAAACACCGTACCAGTGCCAGTAAAATAGCGGTAATACCGCAGCAACCAGGATAACACCGGTTATCTCCAGCGGCGTAACGGCCAATACCAGCACCGGTAGTGCCGCCAGCAGCAACATGCCACGCTGACACAACCGGCTGGCCGACAAGCTGAGGTTATACGCGGACACGATCCAGAATAACCTGGATCAACGCCTGAATAGCCGCATCAGACGATTTGGCATGGCCCATAAACCAGGAAAATAAGTCTGGATCATCACACGCCAGTAAACGCTCAAAATCCTGTTTTTGCTGCAGTGTCAGCGCATCGTAACCGTCTTCAACAAAAGGTGCCAGCAATACATCAAGCTCCAGCATGCCGCGACGACACGCCCAGCGTAACCTTGGTTTAATCATTAACTCTGCCATATGTTTCCTTTATAAATAGTTTTGCTTTGCAAAAGGCGCTTTGGTATACCGAACCCGACAGGACAGCGGCTGATTCTAACAAAAATTAGCAAACGGGGTTGAGCTTTTCCGGCTTTCCCCCAATGATAGCAATATTCGTTTTAATACTGAGCTTCGCTACGGCACACTATGCACACATCCTGGTTAACAGCAGAACAATACGCCGCATTATCCACTCAGGTTCAGGGCGCTTTTATTTCACCACTGCCGGCATTTGAAAGCCTGCTGATAAGCGGGCCCGACAACCGCAAATATTTGCAGGGCCAAACCACCTGCGATCTGGATCAGCTAAACGATGACAATTTTCTGCACGGTGCCCACTGTGACGCTAAAGGTAAAATGTGGTCGCAGTTTTATCTGGTCAGCCATGCGCAGCAGCTGATCAGCATTGCCTTTCGGGACGAACTTAACGCCTCTGGCGCGCAGTGGAAAAAATTTGGCGTGTTTTCTAAAGTGAGTTTCGAAGCGGGCCAGCAACACTTTGCCGTATTTGGTCTGGGTGGCGAAAACGTAGCAACACTGGTGTCGCAACTGGGCTTTAAGCTACCGCAACGCGGTGAACTGGCCCGGCATAATGGCGCCTTACTGCTGGCGCTGGCAATTGATCATTTTATGCTGCTGATGCCGGTAGCAGAAGCCCAACAATTAATGCAGCAAAAACTGCCCTTTGCTGCACCAAACGTCTGGCTGGCTCGGCATATTCAGCACGGTTTTAGTTACCTGGAGCAGGGCTTAATTGGCGAATTTGTGCCGCAAATGCTTAACTTACAGGCGCTGAACGCCATTAGTTTTACCAAAGGCTGTTATATCGGCCAGGAAACAGTAGCCCGGCTAAAATACCGGGGCGGCAATAAAAGAGCCGCGTATATTTTAACAGCCGACACAGACGAAGTGCCAAAAGCAGGCACTGATATAGAAATTCAACTAGGTGAGAACTGGCGCCGGAGCGGCCAGGTTGTCAATGCCGCAAATATACATAACCAATTATGGTTAATTGCGGTATTACCTAACGACATAACACCGGCAGACTCATTACGGCTTAGCAGCGACAGTGCCCCGGCACTTCGTATAGTGCCGTTACCTTACTCGTTAAATTAAAGAGGTTTTCATGACCATATCTCAGGACAAAGTTGTCGCCATGCACTACACCGTTACCGATCCACAGGGTAACGAACTGGACTCTTCCGTTGGCGGCGAGCCTTTAGTCTTCTTATTTGGCCACGGTTCACTTATTCCGGGTTTAGAGCAGGCGTTAACCGGCAAAGCCGCCGGTGACAAATTTAAAGCCGATATTGCAGCTGCCGAGGCTTATGGCGAACGCCATGATGCACTTACGCAGGCCGTACCAAAATCGATGTTTGAAGGTATGGACGTTGCCGTGGGCATGCGTTTTCGTGCCGCCGGCCCCGATGGACGTGAGCAATCGGTTATCGTGCTGGAAGTAACCGAAGATGAAGTAGTGGTTGATGGTAACCACCCGTTATCTGGTATCGATTTAAGCTTTGATGTTGAAGTACTGCTGGTACGTGATGCCACCGAAGAAGAACTCAGCCACGGCCATGTGCATGGCATAGATGGCCACGCCGGCCACTAACTAAGCGGCCCCCAAAGCCGGTCTGCAAAGGCCGGCAATTGCTGCCAACAGCGGTTACTTTTTTCTTCAGCATTTACCCTGCTTAAAGGCAAAAAACTTACTTCAGATCAAGCCCCAACTTTGGCAAATAGCATTTTGCCGGTTAGTAACAGCACATTAGCACCCGCAGTAAATTCTTGACACTGAGCGCAAAGCCACATATTTTTACCGACTGTCAGAATTTTTTCCATTGAGAGCGACCGGCCTGAATGAAAGATCGTATTATCATTTCTGTCTCAACCATCAATGGGACCCGCCATTTTAATGTCAGCAAGCTGTTTAAACGCAATGCCGTTATTGCTATGTGGGCCATGCTGTTTGGGCTGATCATTACCGCAGCCGTTATAGATTATCTGCTGCGCACCGTAGATAAAAGCCAGCACCAGCGCACAGCGCTTACCGAACAGGCCGCCAGCCTGCGCGCAGAGATTGATGCGCTTAATCACAGCAAACAGCAACTTGAGTTGGAACTGAGTGCTAAGCAGGATGAAATGCAGCTGGTTACCAGCCGGGTTGGCGAAATTGAACTGGCGCTGGGGTTAGAACAGCAATATCCGCAAAATTTAGAAAACCGGCTTGATACCGCCAGCGTAAACTCGGCAGCGCGCCAGGCCATGCTGCAACTGGTACCCAATGGCTCGCCACTGGAGTTCAGACGCCGCTCATCACGCTTTGGTGTGCGCGAACACCCTATTATTGGCAAACAACAGCACCATAAAGGGGTAGACTTATCCGCCAGCCGCGGCACGCCTATTTATGCACCGGCTGATGGCGTGGTTGAAGTTGTTCTGTCTAATAAACATGGCTACGGCAACCTGTTAAAAATTCGCCATGCTTTTGGTTTTTCAACCCTTTATGCACACCTGGATTCTTTTAAAGTAAAAAGTGGCCACTTTGTACATAAAGGCGAGCTAATCGCCACCTCAGGCAATACCGGTTTATCTACCGCACCGCATTTACATTACGAAGTACATTTCCTTGATCGGGCACTTAATCCACAAAGCTTTATGGACTGGGATGCCACTAATTTCGATCTGGTGTTTGAGAAGGAAAGGAGCATTAAATGGGATTCTTTAGTCAGCATGCTGGAAACCAAAGCAAGCACGCAGTTACAACTGTCGTTGCACAAGGATGCACAGTTAACGGCAGTCTCCGACTAAGCTGCGATATGCAGGTAGATGGTTATGTCGAGGGTAAAATTGTCAGCGAAAAAACCTTAGTGATCAGTGGCACCGGCCGCATAAAAGGCGAGCTTACTGCCGACAAAGTGATTATTAACGGTTTATTTGAAGGCGATTGCTTTGCCAATACGGTAGAAATACTGCCCCAAGGCAAAGCGCATGGCGTGATCCATTGCGACGATTTAAGCATTGAGCGCGGCGGCAGCTTTATTGGTAAAACCATGCCTACCTCTACCGAGCAGATCATTAGCCTGCCTAAAACTGAAGCTGGTGAGCGTAATACCCCATCGCTGGAGAGCAAAACCGAAACCGGTTAATACCGCTCAGCCTTTACCGTTGGTCGCAAAGGCTGGTGTTTTTTTCGTTACGCCGTTAAGTTGATAATGTCTTTAAACTTAACGGCGGTATAACAATGAAAAAAACGCTTCTGGCCAGTTTACTTTGCCTTAGCAGCCTCAGTGCTGCGGCCGCAAACTCCTTACCTGAACAAATTCAGCAAGATTACCAGCAACATCTGGGCGCGCTGTTCACCCACTTTCACCAAAATCCTGAACTGTCACATATGGAAACCCAAACCGCTAAGCGCCTGGCAAAAGAGCTGCGTGATGCCGGGTTTGACGTTACCGAAGGTGTAGGCAAAACCGGTGTGGTAGCCATGCTGAAAAACGGCCCCGGCCCGCTGGTAATGATGCGTGCCGATATGGATGGCTTGCCGGTAGAAGAAAAATCCGGCCTGGCTTATGCCTCCAAAGCTAAACAAACCGACTGGGACGGCAATGAAGTATACGTTATGCATGCCTGTGGCCACGACGTACATATTACCAGCCTGGTAGGTACCGCAAGGCGCATGGCAGCGATGAAAGATCAATGGTCAGGCACCCTGATGCTGGTGGGCCAACCGGCAGAAGAACGGGTTGGCGGCGCCAAAGGCATGATGCAGGACAATATCTGGGGCCGCTTTGGCCAGCCCGATTATGCGCTGGCGTTTCATGTTTCCTCTGAAATTGAAACCGGCAAAATTGTCGCAGTAGAAGGCTCGCCCTACTCTGGCGTAGACAGCGTGGACATTATTGTGCACGGCGTGGGTGCTCATGGCGCCAGCCCGCACCGCGGTAAAGACCCTATAGTGCTGGGCGCGCAAATTGTGCTGGCGCTGCAAACCATCGTCAGCCGTGAAATAGCCCCGAAGGAGCCGGCATTAATTACCGTAGGCGCCTTTCACAGCGGCACCAAACACAATATTATTTCCGATAAAGCCCACTTACAGCTAACTGTGCGTAACGACAACTGGGAGACGCGGGAATATTTAATCGCTGCCATTAAACGGGTAGCCGAAAACCTGGGCCGGGCTGCCGGTTTACCGGAAGATAAACTGCCAGAAGTACGCATTACCGATGAGCCTACCCCACCCACCGTGAACGATATTCCGCTAACACAACGGCTGAAAAAAGCCTGGGCGGCCAAAATGGGCGAGCCGGTGTTTGATGAGAACTACAGACGCTTAGGTATGGGTGCAGAAGACTTCCCGTTTTTTACCACTAAGCCGTATATCCCCAGCACTTACTTTGCAGTTGGCGGCACACCGGCTGAAGCTTTTGCTGCCGAGAAAGCCGGTGGCCCGGCAGTACCCAGCCACCATAGCCCGCTGTTTAAAATCAGCCCACAACCTGCGGTAACCAAGGGCGTGGAAGCCACTGTGATCGCCTTACTGGATTTAATGCCAAAAACCTAACCTCTGTATACCGTGGCAAAGCGTGACCGTCTTGCTGAAATTTTCACCATCAAACTAATGCAAAGCCGCACCATTCTGCTACAATGCCGCCCCTTTTGCAGGCCAAGGCCCGCAGTTTTTTATTTTGCGGAGCACCAGCATGAGCAACACCTCTTTTTCCAGCCTGAATTTACCCGAGGCGCTAGTCAGTAATCTTAACGATTTAGGCTACAGTGCCATGACAGCCATTCAGGCACAGGCACTGCCGGCAATTCTGGCCGGGCAGGATGTTATCGGCCAGGCTAAAACCGGCTCAGGCAAAACAGCTGCTTTTGGTTTGGGTCTGCTGGCCAAATTAGATGTTAAGTATTTTCGCGTGCAAACGCTGGTATTGTGCCCCACGCGTGAGCTGGCCGATCAGGTCGCAGCAGAGCTGCGTAAACTGGCGCGCAGTATTCACAATATAAAAATTCTTACCCTGTGCGGTGGCGTGCCAATTGGCCCACAAATCGGCTCACTGGAGCACGGCGCCCATATTATTGTTGGCACGCCGGGCCGGGTGGTTGATCATTTAGACAAAGGCCGGCTAAACCTGGACGATTTAACCACGCTGGTGCTGGACGAAGCCGACCGCATGCTGGAAATGGGCTTCCAGGCAGATTTAGATAACGTTATAGCTAAAGCGCCGGCTAAGCGCCAAACACTGTTGTTCAGCGCCACCTACCCTAGCGCTATTGCCAAGCTAAGTGAGCGCCTGCTAAACAACCCGTTGCAGGTAACAGTAGCCGAGCAGCACAGCACCAGCAGCATACAGCAGCAGTTTTTTCAGGTAGCCGACAACAACGCCCGCTTAAGTGCACTGCGTAGCTTATTACTGCAGTATCAGGGCCAAAGCAGCATGGTGTTTTGTAATACCAAGCGCGAAACACAAGACGTTGCCGACGCCCTGCATCAGTTTGGTTTTAGCGTACTGGCATTGCATGGCGATATGGAGCAAAAAGATCGTGACCAAACCCTGGTGCAGTTTGCCAATGGCAGCGCCTGTATTTTAGTTGCCACCGATGTCGCCGCCCGCGGTTTGGATATCAGCAGTGTAGATGCGGTATTTAACTACCAGTTGGCGCACGATGCCGACACCCACACCCACCGTATTGGCCGTACCGGCCGCGCAGGCCAAAGCGGTATTGCACTAAGTTTATTTACCGCCAGTGATGCCGGCAAACTGCTCCCGCTGGAAGATGGCTTAGGTATTAAAATTGATGCAGCTGAGCTACCGGCTGTAGATATTGCCGTGTTAAAACCGGCTAAGCCGTTAATGGCCACGCTGCAACTGGATGGCGGTAAAAAGCATAAAATCCGTGCTGGTGACATTGTTGGCGCCCTCACAGCCAGCAAACAGCTGACCAATGACGACTTGGGTAAAATTCAGCTGCACGATGTCTGGAGCTTTGTCGCGGTAAAACGTACAGCCGTAAAGCTGGCACTGCAGCTGATCCAGCAAGGTAAAATTAAAGGCAAAAGTATCCGCGCCCGGGCACTGTAATAATGACGACAATTGCCGCGAAGCGAGAACCGGTTTGCCCTAAGCGAACCGTTGAAGGCATGGATGCCTGAATCGAGCCTACAGGGAAGTATTCACGGCGCGTTTGCGTGGGCAAACCGGTTCGCGCATAAACCCCATCACCGTTCTGCACACTAGATCTGCGGCTTCCCCTGGCGCAATGCCTTGGTAGCACCACGCTGCTTTTTATGTTCCAGCCGCCGCTGTTGGCTGCCATAGGTAGCTTTGGTAGCAACCCGTTTTTTTGCCACCCTGGCGGCTGACTGCACCAGCTCAATAAACTGCGCTAATGCCTGCTCGCGGTTCATCTCCTGGCTGCGGCTCTGCTGGCATTTAATAATAATTTTGCCGCTTTGCGTAATACGATGGTCTGACTTAGCCAGCAGCTTATCTTTATAAAACTGCGGCAAGCTGGAGGCGTTAATATCAAAAATAAGCTGCGCCGCAGTAGACACCTTATTAACATGCTGGCCACCGGCGCCGCTGGAGCGAATAAACTGCCACTCCAGTTCATTGTCATTAAGAACCACACTAGCTGAAATCTGAATTGCCATGCTGTCGCTATAAGTTGCTGCGTTAATACCCCGATCAGACCACAAGCACCGCCGTGACACAAGTTTAACAGCCAATACCTACAGCACTTTGTGGTATACGCCTAAAGTCTATGCACCTTAAGTCTAAGTTCGTTAACTGCAATTTTTAGCTACAGTAATGCCATTGTCGTTACCACTACCGACGTAAGGATACCAACATGGCCAGCACAGCCAACAGCCCATATCACAACGAATACCAACGCGCCATTAACGCCCCCGAACCGTTCTGGCAGCAGCAGGCAGCAAAGCTTAATTGGTATAAAATGCCACGCAGCATTTTACAGCAACAAGATGCACATCATTATCAATGGTTTAGCGACGGCGTGCTAAATACTGCCTATCTGGCGCTGGACACCCACATTGAGCAAGGCCGAGGCGAACAAACCGCCCTGATTTACGACTCACCGGTAACCAACAGCAAGCAGCAATTTAGCTACCGTGAACTGCGCAATGAAGTGGCCCAATTTGCCGGCGTGTTAAAAGCACTGGGTGTTAGCAAAGGCGATCGCGTAGTTATTTATATGCCGATGATCCCCCAAGCTGCCATTGCCATGCTGGCGGTTGCACGGCTAGGTGCCGTGCATTCAGTGGTGTTTGGCGGTTTTTCAGCCCATGAACTGGCTATGCGAATAGACGACGCCAAACCCAAAGTAGTGGTAAGTGCATCCTGCGGTATTGAAATCAGCAAACTCATCGCCTACAAACCGCTGCTGGATGACGCCATCAGCAAAGCAGAACATAAACCACAGCACTGCATTATTTATCAGCGGCCACAACTGCTGGCAACTATGCAAAGCGGCCGCGATCTGGACTGGCACCAGGCCATGGCCGCAGCAGAAAGCGCGCCCTGTGTGCCGGTAAAAGCCACCGATCCGTTGTATGTGTTGTATACGTCTGGCACAACCGGCAAGCCCAAAGGCGTAGTGCGCGACAACGGCGGCCACGCCGCAGCTCTTAATTACAGTATGCAGGCGGTGTATAACGCCAAACCAGGCGATGTATTTTGGGCTGCGTCTGATGTCGGCTGGGTAGTCGGCCACTCTTATATTGTGTACGGCCCACTGATTGCCGGCTGCACCAGTATATTATACGAAGGCAAACCGGTGTTTACCCCCGATGCCGGTGCCTTCTGGCGCGTATGTGCCGAGTATAAGGTTAATATCTTATTTGCCGCACCAACGGCGTTTCGGGCTATTCGCAAAGAAGACCCCGACGCAGCACTGCAGCGCTATGATTTATCCGCCCTGCGCGCTGTGTTTGTTGCCGGTGAACGGCTGGACCCGGCCACTTACCAATGGGTAGCCGAAAAACTGCAAAAACCGGTTATTGATCACTGGTGGCAAACTGAAACCGGCTGGCCCATTGCTGCCAATCCGGCCGGGCTGGAATTAATGAACGCCAAACCCGGTTCAGCTACCGTGCCGGTGCCGGGCTTTAACGTGCAAATACTGGACGACAGCGGCAAAGTGCTGCGCGCTAATGAGCAAGGCTTTATCGCCATTGCACTGCCACTGCCACCGGGCTGTTTAACCACTATCTGGGGCAACGACGAGCGCTTTATTGCCGGTTATCTGGATAGCTTCCCCGGCTACTACGCCAGCGGTGATGGCGGCTATATTGATGAAGACGGCTATCTGTTTGTTATGGGCCGCACAGATGATGTGATCAACGTTGCCGGGCACCGCTTATCTACCGGCGAAATGGAGCAAATTGTTGCTAACCATCCGGCCATTGCCGAATGCTGTGTTATTGGTATTCACGAGGCCATTAAAGGCCAGCAACCGCTGGCGCTGGTATTGCTGAAAAACGGCGTAGAGATTGACGAAACCATACTTGAAGCCGAACTGGTAGCTATGGTGCGGCAGGAAATTGGCGCTCTGGCCTGCTTTAAAAAAGCCATAGTGGTAAAACGCCTGCCCAAAACCCGCAGCGGCAAAATTTTACGTAAACTGCTGCGGCAAATTGCAGACGGAAGCGAGTACAGCGTACCGTCAACCATAGACGACCCGGCCAGCATAGCCGAAATTGCCCAACTAATGACAAGCAAAGGCCTGGTTAATCAACCTTAACTCAGCCGCACGCAGCATCAGGCAATTGCCAGCCAATCTGCGCTGGCAATAAGGGGGCTAAACAGCTTATGCTACAGCGCCTGAATGATGTTGTATTTGCGCCGCACCCAGCGGGCAGTATGGAGCTGTTGCCCGAATGATATCGCCGATAAACCTGATGCACAAAACCATAGCCTTTATGCAGCGCTGGCCAGGCCTGATGGCTGTGCTGGCCTTTGCCGGTGGTGTCGCCAGTTATATTCTGGTAGAGCGCAAAGAATCACTGGCTCAGCTAATCGCTGTATTTTTATTGCTTAGCTGGTTGTGGTTGTTGCTGGACAACTGGCTGCGCGAGCGCATAGAACAACGCTTTGGCATAGTGCTATCACCCATTCTGGTGCGTTTTGCGCTGCAAACGGTACACCAGGAAAGCCTGTTTTTCGCCCTACCGTTTTTTCTTGCTGTGACCAGCTGGCACCATGGCCAGGCGGCGTTTACCATCCTGATTATTTTTTGCGCGCTGGTTTCTGTAGTAGATCCGCTGTATTACAAAAAGCTGGCCCCCCATCGCACCCTGTTTGTGGTGTTCCATGCTTTTGCTTTGTTTGTTGTACTGTTAATTGTGCTGCCGGTATTAATGCAACTTACCACCAGCCAAAGCATGGCCGCCGCCCTGGGTATTGCCGTGCTGCTGAGTTTACCCAGCCTGGGCGCCATAATGCCGGGTGGCCGCTGGTGGCGGGTACCCTTTTTACTTTGTTTACTTACTATACTTAGCGCCGGTTTATGGCAGCTACGCAGCTGGGTACCCCCAGCAGCTATGCGCCTTAATGCTATAACCCTGTCGCACGAAATGGATTACGAACAACGTAAACCCGGCGACAGCATCAGCCAGGTAAACAGCTACGATTTACAGCAACAAGGTTTGTATAGTTTTACCGCAGTAACAGTGCCGCGCGGCCTTAACGAACAGATATTTCATGTTTGGCTGCACAATGGCAAAGAGGTAGATCGCATTAAACTGAATATCACCGGCGTTAGTTCAAGCGGTTATCGCGCCTGGAGCCACAAGCTTAATTTCCCTGCCAATGCAGAAGGCAAATGGCAGGTAGAGGTGGTAACAGAATCAGAGCAGCTTATCGGCCTGGCCCGCTTTACAGTAACGGTTGCGGCACCGGCGCCACAACTGCAGGCGGATTTTTAACCGGCTTGCGGCAATGTTGTTTTAGCAACTGCTCAAGCTCTTTTAGCCGCGCCTGCAACTGCTGGCCATGATCAGGGTTATACGGTTGGCGCAACTGCCTGCGTATCTCAAGCCGCTGCTCATTTAACATCTGGCATTCCGCCTGAGTAAATTGTGGCGTGGCATGTGTCAGGCAAGACATCAGGCCTATCAACATACTTAAAATGAAACGCATATAACGCCCTTGATGCTTTTTATATCGGATGTTTTCAGTGTGACAATAATGCAGCTAAAAGTATAGTTGCCAACTGTAAACAGCGTTATCACTTATAGCCAGATCCCCTGCAGTGAAGATGCTCAGATAACTGATTATTCCAGAGATGAAATAACACAGCCGGTTCAACTTCGAAGCCACGCCAGTTCTGATGAAGCGGCTGCCACAATGAGCACAGGGCAATTGACGTTGAAATAGACAGATTAAATGATGAACTAAAATGGCTTTAACGTAACAGGTAATAGAAAAGTATTTTACGGTAGTTGACGGCTGCACCAGCAGTACAGTAACTTAGCGCTCTGCTCTACACGGTAGTGCACTGCGGGTGTAGTTCAATGGTAGAACGAAAGCTTCCCAAGCTTTAGACACGGGTTCGATTCCCGCCACCCGCTCCAACTCAGGTTTATTCATACTTAGCGCGAATGCTGCTAAACACATCGGTAGATTTAATCGCCAGCCCTTGCTCTAGCTGAGTAACGGACACTTTAATATCATCACTAATGCGCTTTGCCTGAACAAACTCAGCAAAAGCTCGGGCAACAGATTGTGGGTTGTCACCAAATGCTTGCTTTAGATCTGCTTCCAACACAGGGTTGTCTATCTGTATATTTAACATCTGAATACTCCGCTTTGCTTTACTGCAAGCATACTGCTTATAACAATGTAGCTCAACTGATGCCCGTTACTTCCCAGGCTTTAGACACGGGTTCGATTCCCGCCACCCGCTCCAAAGGCCGCCTCCAGCCGGCCATGGCATGGTTTAACCTAACTTTTTCAGCCGCAGTATATCCCGCACTACTTCCCACAGCGGAAACATAGCGGTAATTACCAGACCGGTAACGGCGGCACGTTCCAGTTGCTCTAACTGCAATACACCTTGCCAAACTTCAGGCTCAAGTTTTAATAGCGGGCTGAAGGTAGCTAACAGCAGTATTACTGCGGCAAAAGCGCCATTCAGTACAATATTGCCCAGCAACATGCTTTGGCTCCAAAATCGCTTACGCAACTGCCACAGGCTGCTTGCAATACCAAGCAGTGCAAGCGGGCTGGCCCATTTTAATAGTTGATGCGCATTGTCGGTAAACAAAAAGCGGCTGTTGGCCAACTGCTCCGTCGACAACCATAGCGGATACCAGATTACGATCAGTAAAAATACATAGGTTGCCAGGTCAGTAAAAATATCCTGCAGTGAAATATGCTGCCAGTGTGGGCCGGCTTTTGGTAATTGTTCCGGCTGCCAGCTTTGTTCGCACCGGCTGTGCTGTTTGGGTTCATGCCGTGACATCAACCAAAATGCCAGGGTAATGCTGGTAAAGCCCAGCAGTGAGTCCTGCATAAAGCCGCTGGCTAAGCTTTTCATATAAAGCAAAAAGCTCATCTGGCTACTTAGCCAGGCTGAGGTGCTGTCGACCACCTGTAGCAAAAACAAAATACCCAGCACCATAAACAAGGTGTTTTTATACAGCGCCATATAGCCCGGGCTAATCAGCGGCTGTGGCGGTACAAACTGCTGCGCTACTGTGCGCGGGTGGCCCATTTGCTTTAATACTGCGGCAATATCGGTGTCGGTCAGCCCGCCTTGCTGCTCAGCTAACATATCCAGCTGATCCATAATATTGGCGTTTAGCTCGCGGCCAATCTCGTCGCGTTTTGTCTCGGGTAACTCACGCTGCACAGCAGCAATATAACGCTTAACCAGTTCCATTATTTAGTCTCCTGTGATGCTGTGCCCAGTAAATTGCTCAGAGAATTATTAAGATGCTGCCACTCGTCAGTAAGCTGGCTAAGCAACTGTGTGCCCAGCTCTGATAACTGATAGTAGCGCCGCTCACGCCCCTCCCCTTGCTGCCATTCGCTGTCGAGCAGGCCTTGCTCGGCCAGACGGCGGATCAGCGGGTATAAGGTGCCTTCGTCAATATCAATGCCGCCATCCTGCAGTTGCTTGCGCAATGAATAGCCATAATGTGGCTGCTTTAATGATGCCAGCACCGCCAGCACCAGCACACCACGGCGCAGTTCCAGCCGCATTTTATCCAGTTGTGCAGTTGTCATAACCTTTGCTTCCTATACTGTGCACCACATACTGTGCGACACACAGCACAATACTAGGTGGCACACAGTATAAAAGCAAGCCGTTGCCATAAAGAAAATTGCATAAAAATTAAGCTGTTTAATTTCAAACAGTTACTATGGTGTTTTTAGACAGGCAGGAATTTTATGTAGTGGCGTATGAGTATTACAGAGGTACTAGCTAACGGTTTTATCGTCCAGCAGTATTAACCAGTTTGGCGCTATATCCAGATGGCCGGCAATTATTTTCAGGCATACCAGCAGTGGAATGGCGATCAATACACCGACAGCGCCCCAGATCCAGCCCCAGATAAACATCCAGATCACCACCAGCAGTGGGTTCATATTAAACCGCTTTCCCAGCACTAGCGGTGTAATAAGCTGTGATTCAATTATATTCAGCAGCAAAAACACGCCTGGCAACAGCAAAATCTGGCTTAGTTGCTGATACTCAATAAACCCCACACCGGTAAGTAATACAGTTAATAAAAAAGGGCCAAGATAAGGTGCATAATTAAGAATGGCAGCCAACGCGCCCCACAACAGAGGGTCTGGCACGTCTAGCAGATAAAACACAACTGCAGTAGTTAAACCCAGCAGAATATTGATGGCGCTAACTACCAGCACATAACGCGAGATATCATCACGGATGGTATGAAACATCGACAGCAGATTCTTCTTCGCATTAAGTGAGGGCCGCGCCCGCACCATATTGCGCAGCAGGGTATCGCCAAATACCAGAAAAAAGTACGTTAGCATCAAAATGGCGGCCAGCTGAAATAACATCGTCGCCGTTGCTGCTGCCATTATCGACAATACCGGTAATAAACCTGAACCCATAGCATTTTTCAACGACTCTTTGGACGAGCCGCCTGGCAACACATTATCTTTTAATGCATCAAAAGAATCAGTCATACCTTCAACGTGCTCGGCAAGCTTGATACCCAGCAGTGGCAGACGTTGCAGCCATTGTGACGCAGGCTCATATAATAAACTGATGCTGTAACCCACCAGCATTACCAATAAAATCAATACCAGTGCAGCTGACAGCGCTCTGGGTACTTTAAATTTATTGTTTAGGATGCGCACAACCGGGCTGGCAAATAACGCTACAAGGCCAGCCAGTAATAACGGCAAAATAAGACTTCGGCAAAAGTAAAAGGTGTAGGCAAGTGCTAATGCAGCTAACAGCTTCATTGCATTAGTAGAGGCGTGGTGTCGCAACCTGGTTGGGCTTAACGGTGCTTCAGCCATAAAATGCTGTTAAAACCACTGCGCTACCCAGCGAAAGCCAACAGCACTGCGCAGGAGTTTTACCGCGCTGTTATGTCGCAGTTGAAATAAGCACCCTGCACTGAAGCTAAGCATCAGGCCGGGCGCGGAACCGATAAAAGATTTAGCGCGCTGGCCAAGCAGCCAGTTTTCTGCCTGCAGCAGCTTTTGTTGCTGTCGCCCTTGCTCTGCCAAATCTGCTACTTTCAGCCGCTGCTCTATCAGTAACTGATCAATCAGCATCTTTGTCTTCCTCTTCAGACACAAAAAATAACCGGCGACATTGCTGCCAGGTATGTGAAAAACCCACCTGAGACAACAGATGGCTCAAACTACGCCAACACCAGAACAACAGGGCAAACTGCAATAACAATAACGCCGCTGCGGTAATTAAAATTGAGCTGATAAGTTGAAATAACAAATAACCCAGCAACAGCAAAATGCTGCACCAAAGCAAAATTATGCCAGCGCCAAAACATACCACCAGTGCTGCAGCAATAGTCAGGCTGCGCGCGGTTAACTGCCATTCAGCTTTAGCCGTTTTACCGGCCAGTTTTACCTGGCCAATATAACGCTGCTTCACCGACAAACCCAGCGCTGCCATTTCTGCCAGTTGGTCTAACGTTTGTTCGACGAGCGGCTTTTTCTGCTTAGCTTGCTCTGATGCGGCCTGCTGTTGCTCAGCAGCTTGGTCTGGCGCCCCTGAAGGCGCCCCAGAAGCTTCGCGATTTTGCATGCGGCAACCTTAAGAGCGACGTAGCAAAACAGTTACCAGCATACCGGCAACGAAAGCAATACCAGCAGTTGCCAACGGGTTTTGGGCCGCTAACTCATGCGTTTTGCTGTAAGTTGTTTGCAGTTGCTGTTTAATCTCTTCTTGCTTATGTGCCAGGGTTTCCTGCGAGCTGGCCGCTGTTTTACGCAGCGTATCTTCTGCCGCTGCCGCTTTTATTGCCATAGCATCGACTGCATGATGCGCGGCTTCACTGGCTCTTTCTGTCACCGGTGAATTTAAACCACTATTGGTAGTACCTGTAGCCTGGGCTGTTGCATTTTGTGAAATAGCCATAATATGTCTCCTTGGTTAACACGAGGAAAGCAGCAAAATGCTGCAATATGCCAGTAAGGTAAATGCAATGGCCATACCAGTATAGAATAGAATAATAAAAACAGGTACTTATTAAATTTTTGTTATTTTTATAAGCAGAAAAACAGCAGTACAAACTGTAGAAGTTACCCACTATCAGTAATCTTTACAGGGTATTAGAAGGTAAAAAGCCAGACCGGAGCCTGGCTTTTTCAGTAAGGGAGTTTTACTTTTCGTGGTGCAAACGCATATGCGGGAACAGGATAACGTCGCGGATTGACGCAGCGTCGGCCAGTAGCATTACCAGGCGGTCGATACCGATGCCCTGGCCTGCTGTTGGTGGTAAACCGTGCTCCAGCGCGGTAACGAAGTCTTCATCGTAAAACATGGCTTCATCATCACCGGCGTCTTTTTGTGCTACCTGCTCACGGAAGCGCTCGGCCTGATCTTCAGCATCGTTTAACTCGCTAAAGCCGTTGCCCAGCTCGCGGCCACCGATAAAGAATTCAAAGCGGTCAGTAATTTCCGGGTTATGGTCATTACGGCGTGCCAGTGGTGACACTTCAGCCGGGTATTCGGTAATAAAGGTTGGATGGCGCAGCTTGGTTTCTACCAGCTCGTCAAACACTTCCATTAAAATACGGCCATGGCCATAGTTGGCTTTTACTTCAATACCCAGTGATTTAGCCAGCTCGGCTACTGCTTCACGCGTTTCCAGATGCGCTTTGGTCAGGTCCGGGTTGTAATGCAAAATAGACTCAGTCACCGACATTCGCGCAAACGGTTTGCCAAAGTCGAACACTTCGCCCTGATACGGCACTTCAGTGCTGCCCAATACATGCTGCGCTAAGCCGCGGAATAACTTTTCGGTTAAGTCCATTAAGTCGTTGTAATCGGCGTAGGCCCAGTAGAACTCCAGCATGGTAAATTCCGGGTTGTGGCGCGTGGACACGCCCTCGTTACGGAAGTTACGGTTAAGCTCGAATACTTTTTCAAAGCCGCCAACTACCAGGCGCTTTAAATACAGCTCGGGCGCGATACGCAAAAACATCTGCATATCCAGTGCATTGTGGTGCGTTTCAAACGGCCGTGCTGAAGCACCGCCGGGAATAGCTTGCAGCATCGGCGTTTCAACTTCCAAAAAGCCTTCGTCGTTAAAAAAGCGACGGATGTAAGCCACAGTTTTGCTGCGCACTAAAAAGGTATGGCGTGACTGCTCGTTGGAAATAAGGTCCAGATAACGCTGGCGGTAACGCGCTTCGTTATCGGTTAAGCCGTGGAATTTATCCGGCAACGGGCGCAGCGCCTTGGTCAGCAGGCGGATATCGCTTAGCCACACCGTTAGCTCGCCGGTCTGGGTTTTAAATAAATGCCCGGTAGCGCCGATAATGTCGCCTAAATCCCACTTTTTAAACTGGTCGTTGTACACGCCTTCGGCCAGGCTGTCGCGTGCGACGTACAGCTGAATTTTGCCACCCATATCGGCAATGGTGGTAAAACTGGCTTTACCCATAATACGGCGTGTCATAATACGGCCGCCCAGGCTTACAGTAATGTTCTGCGCTTCGAGCTCTTCTTTAGTTAAGTGATCGTACTTGGCAATTACCTCACTTGAGATGCTGTCACGGCGAAAATCGTTCGGAAACATAAAGCCATCTTCACGCAGTGCGGCCAGCTTATGTTTGCGCTCAGCAATCAGTTTATTTACGTCCTGAATTTCTTCTTGTGGTTGCTGTTGGTCAGACATAGTGCGTTTCCTGATTGAGAGAGAAAGTTAAAGTAAACATTACAGGCCGGCTTTTAAGCTAGCTTCAATAAATTTGTCCAGATCGCCATCTAACACCGATTGGGTGTTACGGGTTTCGATACCGGTGCGTAAGTCTTTAATGCGCGAGTCATCCAGCACATAAGAGCGGATCTGGCTGCCCCAGCCAATATCCGACTTGGTATCTTCCAGTGCTTGTTTTTCGGCATTCTGTTTTTGCAGCTCAAACTCGTACAACTTGGCGCGCAATTGCTTATAAGCATTGTCGCGGTTTTTATGTTGCGAGCGGTCATTCTGACACTGCACCACGATATTGGTGGGTAAGTGAGTAATACGCACGGCAGAGTCGGTACGGTTAACGTGCTGACCACCGGCACCCGAGGCGCGGTAGGTATCAATACGTAAATCGGCCGGGTTGATATCAATTTCAATATCGTCGTCAATTTCCGGCGAGACAAACACCGAAGCAAACGAGGTATGGCGGCGGTTGCCGGAATCGAACGGGCTTTTACGTACCAGGCGGTGTACACCGGTTTCGGTGCGCAGCCAGCCGTAAGCATACTCGCCGGTAAATTTAATGGTACAGCCTTTAATGCCGGCCACATCACCGTCTGTTACTTCATACAGCTCAGGTTTAAAGCCTTTATCTTCACCCCAGCGCAGGTACATACGCATTAAAATACTGGCCCAGTCCTGCGCTTCAGTGCCGCCAGAGCCAGACTGGATATCCAGATAGCAGTGGTTTTGATCGTTTTTGCCGGAGAACATGCGGCGAAATTCCAGCAGGCTCAGCTGTTTGTCTAAATCGGCCAGTTCGGTTTTGGCTTCTTCAAACGTTTCTTCATCATCGGCCTCTACCGCCAGCTCTACCAGGCCGGCTACGTCTTCCAGGCCGCGATCTAGCTTGTCAATGGTGCCAACCACCTGTTCCAGTGCCGAACGCTCTTTACCCAGCGCCTGAGCTTTATCCGGCGTATTCCAGATAGCCGAATCTTCCAGCTCGCGTGAGACTTCTTCTAAGCGTTCTTTTTTGCCATCGTAGTCAAAGATACCCCCGAAGCACGTTAGTGCGTTCAGTAAGATCTTTAATGCTGTTGTACACCGGATTAACTTCAAACATGCTGTTAGCCGTAACCTTGAATATAGGGAGAAAAAATAGGCGTGGATTGTAGCAAATTTATCGCTGGCAGTGCAGCCATCTGTAGCGGATTTTTCCAGCGCGGTAAATTCCACCGGAATTTGCCGCGGTTAACTTGCCCGCAACAGAGTTAAGCCGCTATGCTGTTTGGCAAAAGCACTGCAGGGACACGGTATATTGCGCTCCTACCCCACCATACAGCAGTATCTGTTCTTCATAATGCTGATTAGCGCCCTGCGCTGTGCTGCCGAGCCGGTGATTTACTCCTGGCCTGCTACCATGCTGGACGACCCCCGCGGCCATTATCCGATAGCCTTACTGCATTTGGCGCTGGAGAAATCCGCCAGCCATTACAAACCGGAACCAAGTAAACGCGACCAGGCGCAGTGGCGGACTTTGCGTCAGTTGGAAAACGGTAATGGTATGGATGTGGTATGGACCTTTGCGTCAGCAGAACGTGAGCAAAAGCTGCTGCCGGTGCGGATCCCGATAGACCGCGGTTTATTGGGCTGGCGTTTGCTGTTGATCCGCCAGCAAGATGCCGGCCGTTTTGCCGGCATTACCACTGCTGAGCAATTACAAGCACTGCGCGCTGTACAAGGCCACGACTGGCCTGATCTGCAGATACTGCAGCATAATCAATTTAATGTTATACCAAGCACACATTACGCTGGCATGTTTACCATGTTGCAGCTGGGTCGGGCAGATTATTTCCCCAGGTCGATAAGCGAAATACAGTCTGAGTTGCAAACAAAGGCCGGGCACCATTTGGCTATCGCAGACCATCTGGTGCTGTATTACCCGGCACCGCTGTATTATTTTGTTAACCCCAACCGACCGCAGCTGGCCCAGGCGATTGAACAAGGCCTGCGCTCTGCTCTGCACGATGGCAGCATGCGGCAGTTATTTCTGCAGCATTTCGCCGGCACTATTGCACAGGCTGAGCTAGCCAAACGCCGGGTTATCCGCCTTGATAATCCGTTTTTGCACCCGGATACGCCACTGCAGGATGACAACCTGTGGTTTAACCCGGAGCTTGGATACTAATGCCCTACAGTTTACCCTCCCAGCCGCTACGCCATCACCTGGCTACCAGAGTGGTGATTACTATGGTGCTGGCAGCTTTGCTGCTGTCGACCTTACTGACAGCCGGTTTAAGTTACAGCCTATACCGCCATGAAATGACCACCGTACAGCAGCAGTTTGACAATATTGAAAAAAGCTATCTGCCAAGCCTGGCTGCCGGCCTGTGGGAGGTTGATATCCACCGTATTCATACCTTGCTGGACGGCATTGCCCAACTGGAGCATGTCGGTGCAGTCAGCCTGAAAGATGAATTACACCAACAGATCAATCGGCAACATCCGCAGTTCAGCGCCCCACTGGCTAGTAAACATTACCCGATTTACTATCAGATAGATGGTGAGCAACACCCGGTCGGGACACTGCAGGTACAGTTAATGGCCGATGACATTGTGCAACAACTATGGCAGCAAAGCCGCAATATTGCTCTGGTTACGGTCAGTGCCTTATTACTCAGCACGGGGCTGATGCTACTTATTTTTCGCTTTGCGGTCAGCCGCCACCTACGCGCTATGGCGCAATTTGCCAGCCACCTGGACCTGAACCGGCTGGAGCAACCGCTGCAATTAAAACGGCCGGTACGGCACGACGAGCTGGACCAGGTAGTCGACGCCATTAACCGGCTGCAACATCGCATTAAGCATGAACTGGCCAGACGCAATGAAATAGAACTGCAGCTAAACAACAATACCGCTCAGTTAGAGCAGCAGGTGGCACGGCGTACCACCGATTTGCAGCATAAAAACAGTTTACTGCAACAGCAATCGGCAGAGTTAGCCAGACAAAATGAAGAGCTTGATGCCTATGCCCATACCGTGGCACACGATTTAAAACATCCGTTAACCAGTCTGATAGGTATGAGCCGCTTGCTCAACGCTACTTTTATCGAGCTGTCCGAAGAGCAAAAACATGCTGCCCTGACCACCATTGATACCACCTCCCGCAAAATGAATGACATTATCAATGCCCTGTTGTTATTAGCCAGCATGCGCGAACAACAAAATGTCACACTGCAACCACTGGATATGGCGCTATTGGTCAGCAACGCGCAGCAGCGCTTAGAAAACTTTGCCCGCCAACATCAGGCCGCTATCGAAGTGCCCAGCAGTTGGCCGATAGCAACCGGTTATCCGCAGTGGGTAGAAGAAGTCTGGGTAAACTACCTGTCTAACGCAATTAAATACGGCGGCCAGCCACCGGTTATCCGGCTAAGTGCTGATACTACGCAGGACGGTATGGTGATCTTCTGGATCCGCGACAACGGCGTGCCGCTCAGTGCACAGCAGCAGGCAGGCTTGTTCAGTACTTTCCAGCGCTTCTCGCCACAAAGTGCCGATGGCCATGGTTTAGGCTTATCTATCGTAAAACGTATTGTCACCCGTTTGGGTGGCGAGGTTGGCTACCGTGTAACAGAAGAAGGCGGCAGCCTGTTCTGGTTTAGTTTACCTCAGTCACCTGCTTCAGCTTTGCCTGACCAGAGCGGAAAATCAATATAAAAACAGGCACCTGCGCCTGTGCTGGAGCTAAAACCAATACTGCCTTGCATAGATTCTGTCAGTTGTTTTGACAACGCCAACCCCAGCCCGGTACCACCTTTTTGCCGGGTATCGCTGCTGTCGGCCTGCGAAAAGCGCTGAAAAATTGCCGCTTTAAAAGCATCAGCTATGCCCGGCCCAATATCCGTAACACTGATCCGTACCTGCTGCTGATGCTGCTCAATCTTTACCTCTACGGTCGCAGCATCAGGTGAAAACTTAATAGCATTGGATAGTAAATTAGCCATTACCTGAGCAAAACGCAGGCTGTCGACATTAATTAACAGCTGCTCATCACAACCGGTACTGTGCAGTTGTAGCTGAATATTCCTGTCCCTACCGTACGGGCTGTTATCAACCACACTTTGCTGCACCATGGTCAACACCGGCTGCGGTTGTAGCACAATTTGCATCATACCGGCAGATAACTTTTCGATATCCAGTAAATCGTCTATCAAACTGGTAAGGCGCTGGCAGTTATTGTTAGCCAGTTGAAGCAACTGCAAGGCCTGAGGAGGTAAGGTGCCGACACAGCCGGAATTAACCAGTGCTAAGGCGCCGTTAATCGACGTTAAAGGCGTACGCAGCTCATGGCTTACCGTAGAGACAAACTCGTTTTTTATCCGCTCTAACTGCAAACGCTCGGTAATATCCTGCGCCGAGGCATATAACTTGCCGGTGACAGGGTCGAGCACTGAAGACCACTGCAAGGTGACATAATGGCCATCTTTATGCTGGTAGCGGTTGCAAAAGCCGGACGTTACTCTGCCTTGTTGTTGCTCTGTCACTTCAGCATCGGTACTGGTTAGATCGTCAGGGTGGATAAAATCAGTAAAAGGCCGGCTTAGCAGTTCAGCCTCGCTATACCCGGTTATCCGGCTAAAAGCTGTGTTAACCCGTTCAAAATAATTCTGCTGGTTGGCAATACAGAGAATATCGCGTGACAGTAAAAAGAACTGCTGCAGTTCGCCACTGGTTTGCTGCTGCTGAGTAACATCTTGCACTGAGCCAATCAGCCGCGCGGGTGCGCTGCCCTGCGGCGTAGTCCACTTTGCCACTTCATGTACCCAGCGCAAACGACCATCCGGCAGCACTATACGATGTACTACATTCTGTTCACCCAGCAGCTGTGCCTGTTGCTCACTCTGCTGCACCATGGCCCTGTCATCCGGGTGTACCAACTGATAAAACAGCTCGACGCTGGGAGAAAACAGCTTTGGGTCAACGCCAAAGATGTCATACACCATCGGCGACCACCACAGCTCACCACTACTGATATTCGCTTCCCAAAAACCAATGCGGGCATTGCGGCTGGCCATCTCTTGCCGCTCCAACACCAACTGATATTCACGCTGCAACTGCACGTGCCGGCTAAAGGTATGTACGGTGCTGGCCATTGATGCCATAGCAGCAATAAAATGTTGCTCATCTACCGACCAACTGCGTTGTTCGCTCACCTGCTCGACACAGATCACGCCGCCAAACCCGTATTCAGACTGGATAACAGCATCTAACATTGAACGAATGCCGGTACTTTGCAAGTAGCCGTCGTTAAACTCGGCCGTCGCGGGATGGCTGGCTGCATCCGGCGCAGCAATCAGCGCATGTTGCTTTAAGGCATTGAAGTACTTCGGGTAGTTACTGCGCTGCAAACACACGCCGCTGCTGTGGCTGTTAAGCTGGTATTGATATAAGTCAGTGCACTGTAGTACATCGCTTTGGCTAAATAGCCAGATACTGACGCGGTCTGCGTACAATGTCTTACTGATTTGTTTAGTCAGAAATTGCCATGCCAGGTTGGTGTCACTGGAAAATAACAACGGTGAGGCCAGTATTCTGGCCTGCAGTGCGAGCAATTGCGGCCCTTGCCGTGCAGCAGTAGCAGCAGAGGTTTGCGTTGCAGCTGAAGTGGAGTCCATTACTACGCCCCGAGCAATTTCCTTATATTCAGCTTAAGGTTTAGCAGGGCGCAGGGGTTACAGCAAGGCTTTTGCTGTAGCCGGTCAAACTGCAATCATATGCCGCACGATTAACTGCAAACTTTGCTTGTCACGGTACTCATTAATATCCAGCTGATAGGCCAATTGTACTTTTTGCACATTTACATCAGGCCAGGCTTTGTTGTCGGCATTAAACCAGATGGCATCGACCAGCTTGCCACCAGCTGTTTGCAGCATCATTTTCAAATGGCGATCCGCCAGCATCTTTTGGCTGATCAGGTTAAATTCGCCATCAAATACCGGCTCGGGAAAGGCCTGGCCCCAAGGGCCGGCGTTTTGCAGCAATTGGGCAAAGCCAATATCAAAGCAGTCTGCAGGCAGCTCGCCATCGCTATAGATCACTGCTGTAAGCTGCTCTGCTGTCAGGTGTTTTTTTGCCGTTAAGCTCAGCGCCAGTTTAAACGTATCTAAACGATCTGCACTGATGGTTAAACCTGCCGCCATGGCATGGCCACCAAATTTTTTAATTAAGCCAGGATAGTGGCTGGAAATTTCTTCCAGCAAATCGCGAATATGCAGGCCGCTTATCGAGCGTGCCGAGCCTTTAAGCTCGCCCTCATCGCCCTGGGCAAACACTATAGTTGGCCGGTGAAACTGCTCTTTAATGCGCCCGGCTAAAATCCCAATTACGCCCTGATGCCAGTCGTGCCGGTATAAACACAGGGCTTCCGGCAGTTCGGCGCCATCAAATGACAGTTGGCTTAAAAACGCCTGCGCTTCCAGTTGCATGCTTTGCTCGATGGCACGGCGCTCTACATTCAGGCTGTCCAGCTCAGCGGCGTACTGACGTGCCAACCCCAAATCATTTGCCAGCAGGCAGCTTATACCCAGCGACATATCATCCAGCCGGCCAGCAGCATTTAACCGTGGCGCTAAGGCAAAGCCAAAGTCGCTGGCGGTCAGCTTGGTTGCGCTGCGGTTGGCAACATCAATCAGTGCCTGAATACCGGGGCGGCATTTGCCGCTGCGAATACGCATTAAGCCCTGATGTACCAAAATACGGTTATTGCTGTCCAGTGGCACCACATCAGCAACTGTGCCCAGCGCGACTAAATCCAGTAGCTCAGCTAAGTTGGGTTCGCTAAGCTGCCGTTCGGTGAAATAGTTTTGCTCACGCAGTGCAGCACGCAGTGCCAGCAGCAGATAAAAAGCGACACCAACGCCCGCCAGCGCTTTGCTGGGAAAACTACAGCCTGGCTGATTCGGGTTTACAATAGCATCAGCATTGGGTAATTCGTTGCCAGCCAGATGATGGTCGGTTACCAGCACTTTAACGCCGGCTTTTTTTGCCAGTGCCACGCCTTCAAGGGCGGATATGCCATTATCCACGGTAACTATCAGCTCGGCGCCCTGCGCTACTGCCAGCTCGGCCATTTCGGGGGTTAAACCGTAGCCGTATTCAAAGCGGTTAGGCACCAGATATTCCAGTGATTTAAAGCCAAAAGCGCGCAAGCCACTGATCAGAACCGCAGTGCTGGTGGCGCCGTCGGCATCAAAATCGCCGACAATGACTAAATGTTGCTGTTGTTGCAGGGCTTCAATTAATAACGCTGTGGCTGCATCAATACCTTTTAGCTGTTGAAACGGCAATAAGCGGCCGGCGCCACGTTCAAGCTCATTGGAATGCACTACCCCGCGACAGGCATACAGCTGCTTAAGCACGGGGTGGGTGTTATCAGGTAAGTCAGGTAATACGCCGGGCATTACCCGGCGTTGAATAAAGCGGTTTACTGCAGACATAGGCGGTTGTTATTCCGCCTGCAGTTGGGCTAACAGCGCCTTGGCAGGCTGATAGCCCGGAATTAAACGGCCGCTGGGTAAAATAATGGCCGGTGTACCGTTAATGCCAAAAGACTGGCCTAATTCGTACTGAGTTTTCACCGGATTATTACACATAGCGGGTTTAACATTCTTACCGTCTTTTGCAGCGTTCATCGCGCCCCGGCTGTCTTTTGTACACCAGATATGCTGCATTTGCAGATAGGTTTCAGATGTCAGGCCGCCCCGCGGAAATGCCATATAACGTACTGTAATACCGGCATCGTTATAATCCTTCATCTCGTTGTGTAATTTGCGGCAATAGCCACAGCTGGGATCGGTAAATACGTTAATGACGTATTTTTCCTTTTTGGCTTTGTATTCAATAGTGCCGCTTTTATTTGCCGCCACCTGTTGCTGAATATAAGGCCGCATTTGCTCGTCGTTAACCAGCACTTTGTTGGTTAAGTCATAAATGTTACCTTCAATAAAATACTGGCCATCTTTTGAGGTAAAAAACAGGCCTTTATTGGTAAATACCTGCAACAGGCCGTCCAGTGGTGCCTCAGAGATGGCATTTACCGATAAATTCAGCATAGCAAACTGCTGCTTCACCTGATTGTGCTGGGCATCAATATCGCTGCTTTGCGCACTGGCTGCTGCAATAAATCCAAGGCTACATAACGCTGATACAAACTTGTTCATACTGTTTCCTGTTCTGCGCCTAACCGCGCGGGTGATGTTGCTGATGCAGGCTTTGTAACCTTGCCTGCGCGACATGGGTATAAATTTGTGTGGTAGATAAGTCGCTGTGGCCCAGCAACATTTGTACTACACGCAAATCTGCGCCATGGTTCAGTAAATGGGTGGCAAAAGCGTGGCGCAATGTATGCGGCGACAGCTCGGCCTGAATGTGCGCTACTTTGGCATAAAACTTAATACGGTGCCAGAAGGTTTGCCGCGTCATCTGCTGTGCACGATTGCTTGGAAATACCACATCCAGCATCTGGCCGCCGAGCAACTGTACCCGCGCTTCGCGTAAATAGCGTGTCAGCCAGTGCGCGGCTTCTTCGCCCATCGGCACCAGCCGCTCTTTCTGGCCTTTACCCACTACCCTTACCAGACCGTGCTGCAGGTTAAGTTGTTGCATCGACAAGCCCACTAATTCAGAAACCCGCAAACCGCTGGCGTACAACAGCTCGAGCATGGCTTTATCGCGAAACTGAATAAGGTCAGTTAAATCAGGCGCATTTAGCAGGGCATCTACATCTTGCTCTGACAAACTTTTAGGCAGGCTGCGGCCCAGTTTCGGGTTTAACAGCTGCGTAAGCGGGTTGTTGGCAATTTTGCCGCTTTGATGCGCATAAGCGTAAAAACGGCGCAAACTGCTCAGCGCGCGTGAGGTACTGCGCGGGCTGTACTGTTTGTCATAACGCTGCGCCAGATAGCGGTTTACCAACATGCTGTCGGTGCTGAGCAACTGCTGGTTTTGCCCGGCGATAAAAGCGGCAAACTTTTTTAAATCGGTGCCATAGGCACTAAGCGTATGTTCACTGACGCCTTTATCCAGCCACAGCTGATCAAGAAAGGCACTGATAAGCTGTAAATCGGCCGCCTGGGGTTGCGCAGTTTCTGACATGGTTTCTGATACTGTTTTTGACATGGCATTCCGCCTGTAATACTGCCGTTATGTTAGCGCATAGCACAGTGCAGGCAAAGCCGGGATTTTGCCGGTGCTGCTATTCTGCTACACTGCGCGTCTTTACTGTTGGCGTTATGGTGTAATAAGACAGACATGAAAATCGGTTTATTTTATGGCTCTACCACCTGCTATACCGAAATGGTTGCAGAGAAAATTCAGGCATTAATTGGTGCCGACACAATAGATCTGCACAATATCAAGCAGGTGCCATTAAGCAAAATGGCCGACTACGATATTTTAATTCTTGGCTTATCGACCTGGGATTTTGGCGAAATTCAGGAAGACTGGGAAGCGCACTGGGACGACATCAGCGGCGTAGATTTAAGCGGCAAAATTGTGGCCATTTACGGCATGGGCGACCAACTGGGCTACGCCGAATGGTTTATTGATGCCGTGGGTATGCTGCACGACGCCATAGCGCCACAAAACCCGCAGCGCATTGGTTACTGGCCCACCGCCGGTTACGACTTTATTGCCTCTAAAGCGCTAACAGCAGACGGTGAGCTGTTTTATGGCCTGGCGCTGGACGATGAAAACCAGTACGACTTAACCGACGCCCGTTTAAATGACTGGGTAAGCCAGATTTTGCAGGAAATTGCCAGCCAGCTTTAGATAAACGCGGCTAAAACTTCAGATAAAAATCTTTTAATAATGCTTTGTATTGTGCGCTGTAACCACCATCGGCCTGATGACCTGACTGATGACCCGACTGACGAATAGTCAGGCTGCTGTATTCAGTATCTGCCGGGTAACGGCTTAAGCACAACAGCACCCGCTGCACCGGCTTAGTGTCGTTGCTGCGCACCGCACAATATTGCGGCACAAACCAGCCTTGCGCCTGTGCCAGTGCTAACAGGCTTTGTGCACTACTAAGCGGTAAGATAAGCGCAAAAACACCTTCGCTGTGCAACAACTCAGCCGCCTTTTGCAATAAAGCGCCAAAGGGCAAACTGTCGGTATGCCGTGCCTGATGCCGTTTGGCATCCTTAGCGCCCAGCGCCTGCTGAAAAAAAGGTGGGTTAGACACAATTAAACGGTAACGTTCACCGGGCTGATACGTTAGAATATCGCCCTTTATCAGCCGTATAGTGTCGGGCCAGCAGCTAAGTGCCACATTTTCGCAGGCTTGCTCTGCGGCGTCGGGGTCCAGTTCAATTGCGGTAATGGGTAAAGCCCCGTTGCTGCGCTGTGCCAGCATCAGGCTGATAAGGCCACTGCCGCTGCCAATATCCAGAATATTGCCCGCTGCAGGCACAGGTGCCCAGGCGCCAAGCAATAAACCGTCGGTGCCTACTTTCATCGCGCACCGATCATGAGCTACATAGAATTTTTTACATTGAAATCCGGCCGACATCAGCACCTCCGCCGCCAGTTTACGGCGAATCGGGCGCAGTGTCACCGGGCAGGCAACAATGCTGAGGACAAGATGACAACATTCGCAGATTTTCAACTGGACGATGATATTAACCGCGCCATCAGTATGCGCGGTTTCGAGGCGCCCACGCTGATCCAGGAAATGGCGATCCCATTGGCACTGGAAGGTAAAGACTTACTGGCCAGCGCCCCTACCGGCACCGGTAAAACGCTGGCGTTTGTGTTGCCTGCCATTCAGTACCTGCTCGACTTTGGCCGCAAAGACCCTGGCTTTGCCCGCGTGCTGGTTATGACACCAACCCGCGAGCTGGCGTATCAGGTATACGACGAGTTTAAGCATTTTACCCAGTTTACCGAGCTTAATGTCGGTGTAATCACCGGTGGTATTAACTACGGCAGCCATAAAGATACGCTGGAAAAAAACAACGATATTCTTATCGCCACGCCCGGCCGGTTAACTGAATACCTGGACGAAGAAAGCTTTCAGGCCGATGAAGTAGAACTGCTGATTCTGGATGAAGCCGACCGCATGCTGGATATGGGCTTTATCGGCGAGATGAACCGCATAGTGCTGGAGGCGCGCCGCCGCAGGCAGACGTTTTTATTCTCTGCCACGCTGGAAGGCGTTAATTTAGAACGTTTTGCCGCACGTGCGTTAAAAGAGCCCGAGCGGGTTGAAGCCATACCATCGCGTAAAGAAAACGCTAAAATTCTGCAATGGGTACATTTAGCTGATGACGCCCAGCATAAACTGGCACTGCTTATTCATCTGCTAAAACAGCCGGATGTGACCAAAACCATCGTATTTATTAAAACCCGTGAGCGCCTGGCCAGCTTAACCGGCCAGCTGGAAACCGCCGGTTTGCGCTGCGGCTGGTTACAGGGCGAAATGCCACAGGATAAACGCATGCAGGCAGTTGAGCGTTTCAGCTCTGGCCGGGTTAATATTTTACTGGCAACCGATATTGCCGCCCGCGGCCTGGATATTGACGATGTAAGCCATGTAATTAACTTTGATATGCCGCGCAGTGCCGACGTATACCTGCACCGCATTGGCCGCACCGGCCGCGCCGGTAAAAAAGGCACGGCGATATCGCTGATTGAAGCGCACGATATGGCCATATTGGCCAAAGTAGAACGCTATGTAGAGCAAAAACTAAAGCGCCGCGTGATAGAAGCGCTGCGGCCGAAAAACAAAGAAGCCAAAGTGCCGGTGAAAAAGAAAAAGCCCACCAAGGCCGCAGCGAAAAAAGCCGCTAAAAACACGAAAAAATAAGCTTAACCACCGGCAACCGCCGCTCGCAAAAACAGCGGCGGCTATCGCATTTTTGCTGTGCAATCTTGGAATTATTTAGTTAAGCTGCTATTGGTAGTTTGAATAAATTATTAGCCCAGTGAATTGATAGCCAGTGGAGTTGCTTAATGGACAAAAGACAATTTATAAAAAGCTGTGCCCTGACCGCCGCCCTGTTACCGCTGGCCGGTTGCAGCAGCGTAATGGCCGCCCCTGCAGGCGGTAATAACAAACGCCTGTTACCACTGGCATTAAACAAAGGCGATACCGTCGCCCTGGTTAGCCCCTCTAAAGCCACCGATGAAGCCCTGGATTTACAAATTGCCCAAGAGGTGATGCAGGCGCTTGGTTTTAAGGTAAAAACCGGCAAACACCTTGCCGCGCGCCGTGGCCATTTGGCCGGTACCGACGCTGAGCGCGCCAGCGATATTAACGCCATGTTTGCCGACAAAGAAGTAAAAGCTATTATTTGCCTGCGCGGTGGCTCGGGTGCCGCACGGTTATTGCCCCTGCTGGATTACAAGCTTATTCGCAACAACCCCAAGGTTTTACTGGGTTATTCAGACATTACCGCGCTGCACAATGCCATTCATGCCCAGACCGGTTTAATCAGTTTCCATGGCCCGAACGGCACCGGCAGCTGGAACAGCTTTAATGCCGATCAGTTTCAGCGGGTATTTTTCGATCGCGAATTAATGCAGTACCAAAATGTGCTGGACGCCAAAGACGAGCTGGTAGCACGGCAAAACCGCACCGTAACCATTACCGGTGGTAAAGTTCAGGGCGAGCTGGTTGGGGGGAATCTTACGGTACTAACCGCACTGGCAGGCTCGCCTTATTTACCTGATTTCACCGGTAAAATTTTATTTTTAGAAGATGTAGAAGAAGCCCCCTACCGCATCGACCGTATGCTTAGCACACTAAAACTGATGGGCGCGCTGGATAAAATAGCCGGTTTTATTTTCGGGGAATGCACTGCATGCCGCCCCAGCGGTGGTTATGGCTGGCTAACGATGGACCAGATTTTTGAAGACCATATTAAACCGCTGAATATACCGGCATACCGCGGCGCCATGATTGGCCACATCCGCCAGCAGTTTATTGTGCCGGTGGGTGGCCGCGTTGAGCTGGATGCCGATGCCGGTACCTTCCGTTTGCTGGAAAGTGTGTTTCAAAGTTAATGCTGACCAGTAGAGGATTCGGATTACTCTAAGCCGACCGTTGCAGGCCAGCACAGCTGTTCCCCAGCAAGGATGAAGTTTATAATCGAGCCTACAGGGAAGTATTTACGGCGTGTCGGTGTGAGTAATGCGGATCCTCTTACTACTGAACTTCTAAGCTGGAAATCCCGCTATGCTCGCCACAGCAACTCGCAAGCCATCCATGGCTTGCTCAGACACTCTGTGGCTGCGCTATCGGGACACCAGCTTAGCGCGTTGCGCACCAGCTATCATCTCTCCCAGTAAGCTTCTTCCAGGCTATCTTCACGCTCCGGCAGGCCCTTGGACAAGCGCGGCGCGTTTTGCACCAGAATTTCATAACTTACCCGGTTAGCATACTTACAAATTTGTGCGAAAGATGAATACGCCAGATACGGCTGCTCATGCTTGCCGGATAACGGCTGCACCTGCTTATGAAAATGATTCGCCGCCATATCATGCAAAATAGCTGACAGCGCGCCATCACCGGCGCCGTTAGTGTTTTTAATCCGCTCCGGCCCGCCTAAATACGGATCAATATGCGAATACACTTTCAGTGGCTTGTCACAGTTCGCATGCAACATCGGCCGGCTGAATTCATACTGGTTAAAATCGGCCAGGCTGGCCGATTTTATCGGGTTACTGCTTTCACGCTTTACATTATCGTCGGTGTGGCCACACAGGTATAACCCTTCCGGCCCGGCGGTGATCAGCACCATATCAGTGTGATCCAATATCGCTTCGGCGGCTTTCAGCGGATCGGCACAGCCGGTTAAGGCTTCAGCTTCCAGTTCGTTCATTGCCAGCACATTAACGTAATCTTTAATAGTGCTAAGAATTTGCTCGCGATTTTCTTCTACCAAATGCCGGGTGCCCAGGCTCATCACCACCGGCACATTATGCGCTTTGGCATCCTGCAGGGCTTTAAACATCGCCTGCTGAATCGGCTGATCTGTGGCACGCAGCGGGTAAGCACTCACCACAAAAGCCGCGGCTCCGGCGATAATATCAGTAGGAATGTAATCCGGGCTTAGCTCATCCATATCGCTGGGGTCGATAACAAAGGTACGCTCGCCGTCCGGCGTTATCATGGTAATACCCCGACCAATATCACCGGCCACGCCCTGTAAATGGTTCATATCCACTTTCGAGCTGGTATGACAAACATAGTGATATGCCGGAGATCCCAGCGCAATATTGGCTGACATGACGCCCAGCAACACCGATTTATCATCAGCCAGTACGGAATAATTGTGGATGGTATTGCCAATAGTACCGCCAGCGAAATGATCCGATATGGCCTGCTGCGCCACCAACTCCTGATAAATTAAATTAGCTTTGCCGTGTTCTACCAGATTAGATAAGCCTTTGCGGATATTATACTTTTGCAGAAATTCATCGCTAACGCTGGCGACCACATCCACAATGGTTTGATCCAGGCCAACGATATAGGTATCCAGCTCTGGCCGTACTTCAAAGCTGGGCAACTGAGGCTTGGGCTGGGATACCGGGAAATAATGTTTAATTTTACGCAGGCCGGGAAATTTCATCTGTTACACCACTGCAAAGCCGCTACCGGCAAAGAGCGGCATTGTAACAAAAAAACGGCTGAAGGTAATGTTGAATCAGTCAGCAGAACCGGCTGGTTGCGCAGATAAAACTATTCTGCGCTATGACGTAAAAATACCAGTTCGTTGGCCGTAGAGTGTTCAGCGCTGTAACCATAGCCTGCCAGATTAAAGCCTTTTAACTGCTCTGCCGCGGTTAAACGCTGCTGAATAATATAACGCGCCATTAAGCCGCGGGCTTTTTTGGCAAAAAAGCTGATAATTTTGTACTGGCCGTTTTTAAAATCTTTAAATACCGGCGTAATTAAACAGCCCTGCAGCAACTTAGGTTTTACTGCCTTAAAGTATTCCTGCGACGCCAGGTTTACCACTACATCGCTTTGCAGTTTATCTAACTGCTGGTTTAGCTGCTCTGTAATGCTGTTTTGCCAAAACGCATATAAGTCTTTACCGTTTGGATTGGCCAGTTTGGTGCCCATTTCCAGCCGGTAAGGCTGCATTAAATCCAGCGGCCTGAGCACGCCATACAAGCCACTTAAAATGCGCAGGTGCTGCTGGGCAAAGGCAATATCGTCTGCCGTTAAGCTGGCAGCGTCCAGCCCCTGATACACATCACCGTTAAAGGCGAATAAGGCTGCTTTGGCATTTTTTTCTGTAAAAGGCAATTGCCACTGCGCAAAACGGGCAGCGTTTAACCCCGCCAGTTTATCGCTGATATGCATTAACGACGATAAATCAGCCGGCGTCAGGGTTTTACAGATCTCTGCCAGTTGCTGGCTTTGCGCCAACATGTCTGGCTGGGTAACCGGCAGTGGCTCTGCCAATGGCTGAAAATCAAGATCCTTTGCAGGAGATACAAGCAACAACATAGATAATTCCGATATTATTCAAGCACTATTAATAGAACCTTTGTTAATCAACGTACAGCTCCGGCAACTGCGGCAGTAGCTGAGCCAGCCGCTGCTGGTTTGCACTGGTTAATGCGGTGTTTTCCAGCGCACTGAGCACGGCTTTAGCCAACGGCAACAAGGCTTTGTGCGCTGGCAGCTGGCTTAATACCTGCAGCAGGTTAAGTGCCAGCCCGGCGTTACAGGGCATCAGTAAAAACGCCTGGCGTAATTTAACCAGTGCCACTTTTACATTGCCTTTTTGCGCAGCGTCCATACCAGTCTGGTTTAAATCACGCAGTTGCGCTTTAAGTTCTGTTTCACGCAGTAGAGCTTGTTTGGCTAATAAACGCTGACAACAACCCGACAGATCATCAGCAGCAAAATCGGCACTTTTTAACAGCGCAAGATGCGCTTCAGCCTGTTTAGTATCGCCCAGAGCAAAAGCCAGACGGGCTTTGTCCAGCTCGGCGGCAACATGTACCGGTTTGCTGGCAACGGTAACAAGGTTTAATTGCTGTTTGGCATCAGCCACATTGCCTTGCAATAAACTAATGCGCGCACGCAGTACTGCCACTTCGGGTTCTATAATATCTGTGGCCAGCTTTTGCGGCATATTAGCCAGTGCTTCACTGCTTTTTTTCAGTGCAGCACTAAAGGCACCCAACTCAGTGAACTGCGCCTGTTCCAGCAATAAGCGGCTTAATTGTAAATAGCACTCGGGCGCGTCGAAAGCTGAAAAACGAAACTGCTGAATTAATTTTTGTAAATATCTGCTGCTATCTTCCTGCTGGCCATTAAGCTGTAATACATCTGCCAGGGCGTAATGTGCAGCCATATTGGTAGGTTGTAGTTTCAGCAACTCGGTTAATTGTTCCTGTGCTTTGGCTAAGTCGGCCTGCAATAAATAACACCGTGCCAGCCACTCTACAGCCTCCGGGCGAATATCGTCCTGCTCCGCCAGTTGTAGCAATAACTGCTCAGCATTGTCCCATTGCTGCAGTTTTACCATGGTGGCGGCAGCACCAAGCCTGGCCCAGCTAAAATCGCGTTGTTGCTGAATTTTACTGTACAGCTGTGCTGCGGCGTTATATTCGCCTTGTGCCAGCAGCAGTTCGCCTTTTAAGCGCAAGGCCTGCAAGGGGTTCGCAGAACCGGCTTTTATCGCCTCATCCAGCTCCAGCAAGGCGTTAGCCAGATCGGCCTGCTTGATGGCCTGGTACACTTTGCGCAGTGCGGTGCGGTTTTGCCAGGCTTTGGCCAGCCGTTTTTCCAGCTCTAGATAGGAGAACGGCTTTAACACAAAGTGATCCGGTGTGCCTTGCAGTACGCCAAACACCGGTAAACGTTGAGGTTCAGAGCTCATCAGGACAAAACAACAGGCGGTTTTAATAGCCCCCAGTGCAGAAAGTTCGTTAAACAGTTGCAGCGCGTCTTTACCGTCGCCCAGATTAAAATCAGCCAGAACAAAGTCGAAGCTGTGCCGTCTGGCCGGAGAAATAGCCTGCATAGCATCAGCAACAGCGGTAATATCGTCGAAACCTATTTGCTGTAACATGCCCTTAATAGAGGCACGCACAGGCTCACAGTCTTCGATTAACAGAAGTTTTTTACTTTTATAAAAGCTGGCTTGGAAGATCATTGAGATCCTGTGCTAATTTACACTGAAACAAAATATGGCCTTTTAAGCCCGACAAAAACAGGCAATATAGTAACTTACTTTACGTCACGCAACGCTAATGTAGTTAAAATCCGGTTAGCACCGAACTTTGTTGTAATATTCCTACATTAATTGCTTATTAAACGCTACATCACTAGAATGTGATCAAAAATACGGTAATAAAACAATATGAGCGACTTACTTACCCAGTTAAAAGCGGTTACCACTGTAGTTGTAGACAGCGGCGACCTGACAGCCATTGAGCAGTTCCGTCCGGTAGATGCTACCACTAATCCCAGCTTATTGTTAAATGCCAGTCAGCTGGAGTTTGCCAAACCTGTATTAGCCGGTGCTGTAGCCTACGCCAAAAGCAAAACCAGCTCAGCTGAAGCGCAGCTTAGCCTGGCATCAGACAAATTTGCCGTCGATATCGGTACTGCTATCAGTAAGCTGGTGCCAGGCCGGGTATCGACCGAAGTGGATGCTCGTTTGTCTTTTGATACTGATGCTACCATAGCCAAAGCCCGCCAATTGGTTGCGCTGTACAAAGAAAACGGCATAGGCACTGATCGCATTCTGATAAAAATTGCCTCTACCTGGGAAGGTATTCAGGCTGCACGCCAGTTAGAGCAGGAAGGTATTCAATGTAACCTGACACTGCTGTTTCATATGGCTCAGGCCCGCGCCTGCGCTGAAGCCGGTGTCTATTTAATTTCGCCTTTTGTTGGCCGCATTCTGGATTGGTACAAAGCCAGCACCGGACAGGATTACACTGCTGAAACCGATCCGGGCGTAGTATCAGTACGGGAAATTTACCGCTTCTATAAACAGCATGGTTTTAAAACTGTGGTGATGGGCGCCAGTTTCCGTAACGTGGGTGAAGTATTAGCCCTGGCCGGTTGTGACCGCTTAACCATTAGCCCCGGCTTACTGGCCGAACTGAGCCAACAACAAGGCGAGCTGACCGTGCATTTAACCGATACCGGTGCCACCCGCTCTGCACCGGAGCAACTGAGCCAAAGCCAGTTCCGCTGGGCATTGAATGAAGATGCTATGGCGACAGAAAAGCTGGCAGAAGGTATCCGTAAATTTGCTATTGACCAACGTAAGCTGGAGCAACTGATCCAGCAGGCACTTTAATCACATAATTTTCAGGGGAGTAGAGTATGTCAGGTTCCGCATTGTCTGGTCTTAAACAGCTGGCAGCAAAACACATTTCGTTACGGCAGGCGTTTAATACCGATCCCGGCCGGGCCAGCCGCTTTAGCACCAAAGCTTGTGGCATTACCCTGGATTACTCGAAAAACCTGATTGATGACCAAAGCTGGCAGGCGCTGCAGCAACTGGCCGCACAAAGTAATATTAATGCGGTGCTGCAGGCGATGCTGGCCGGCGACAAAATTAACAACACCGAGCAACGCACGGTATGGCATACCATGCTACGCAAAACGGATGTGCAAGGGCTTGAGCTTGATGGCGAAGATATCGGCGCCGCCATCGCCGATTGCCGCGCCAGAATGACAGCGCTGGTCAGCCAGTTACACCAGGGTGAATACAAAGGTTACAGCGGCAAAGCCATAACCGATTTGATTTGGGTTGGCATTGGCGGTTCATTACTTGGCCCGCAAATGGCAGTAGAGGCATTAACGCCTTATCATTGCAGCCCGGTTAAACTGCATTTCGCCGGTAATATCGATGGCGCAGTGGTATCGGATGTGGTGAAAAACCTCGACCCGGCCACTACCCTGGTGTTTGTTGCGTCTAAATCCTTTGGTACTGAAGAAACCAAACAAAATGCGCTGGCTGTACGCCAATGGTTTAAAGACAATGGCGCAGATGCCGCAGCTATTGCCCGGCATTTCTGGGCGACGTCGTCTAACATTGCCGCTGCAGCAGAGTTTGGTATTGTCGAGCAAAATATTCTGCCGATGTGGGATTGGGTAGGCGGACGTTACTCGCTGTGGTCGGCTATAGGCTTGCCGGTAGCACTGATGATTGGCAACGAGCATTTTGCTCAGTTGCTTAAAGGCGCTGAAGCAATGGACGAGCATTTTATCAACGCCCCGCAGGCCGAGAATATGCCGCTGACGCTGGCACTGCTGGGCATTTGGTATATCAATGGCTTTGGTTGTCAGGCACAGGCTTTACTGCCGTACAGCCATTATCTGCGCTTACTGCCCTCTTATGTGCAACAGCTGGACATGGAATCTAATGGCAAGAGCGTTGATATTAACGGCCAGCCATTAACTGACGCTACCGCGCCGGTAATTTGGGGCGATGCCGGTACCAATGGTCAGCATGCGTACCATCAGTTATTGCACCAAAGCGCGTTAGCTGTGCCTGCCGATTTTATTTTGCCACTGAAACCGGCGCATAGTTTAACCGATCATCACCAGCGTTTGGCGGCGCATTGTTTTGCCCAGACGCAGGCATTAATGCAGGGTAAAACACTGCAGGAAGCCACAGACGAATGCCTGGCAGCAGGTATGACTGCCCAACAGGCTGCAGAGTTAGCGCCGCATAAAGTATCGCCTGGCAATAAACCCAGCAATACCCTGCTGCTGCCGGAATTATCGCCATATTATGTTGGCGCTTTAATCGCGTTGTATGAACATAAAGTATTCTGTCAGGGTGTAATATGGCGCCTTAATTCGTTTGATCAGTGGGGCGTGGAACTGGGTAAACAGCTGTCCGGCCCTATTTATCAGGCGTTAAGCGGCTCTGATGCCAGTAAACTGGACAGTTCAACCCAGGCGTTAATAGCGGCATTCTCTCAACATAAGTAAGGTAAATAGTGCGGGCCTGTCATAGTCTTGTCACTTAGTTGTTTTATTTTGATGCAAAATGTGGTAAATCATTTGTTGAAAATAACAACAACTATTGAACAACAACTATCAGAGAGGCCAAACTATGGAAAGCTTCGAAGACTTACTGAATATGTTGGAGCGCCCAGCTGCTAAACCGCGTGCAGTAAAGCGTAAATGGCGTGAAATTGAACAGCTCAAAGAGCGCCAGCGCCTGAAAAGGGAGCTGAGCGATATTGACTGGACCATTGAACCTGAACTGGCTGATATCGAATTGTAAAAAAACGCCCGCTGGCAGCAGCGGGCGTTTTTTGCTTTTGGGCCAGGTTACACCTGCCAGTTAATTGGGGTTTTACCCTGCTTAACCAATAGCTCATTTGCCTGTTTGAAGTGGCCACAGCCAAGAAAGCCGCGATGAGCAGACAGCGGTGACGGATGCGGTGCTTCCAGCACAAAATGGCGTTGCCGGTCGATCAGGCGGCCCTTTTTCTGCGCATGCGAGCCCCAAAGCAGAAATACGATACCCTGACACTGTGCGCTGATTTGGGCAATAACCTTATCGGTAAATTGCTCCCAGCCTAAATGGCGGTGTGAATTAGGCTGAGTTGCCACTACAGTCAGCACAGTATTAAGCAACAATACTCCCTGGCGGGCCCAGCTTTCCAGACAGCCATGCTGCGGGATCTGAAAATCGGCATACTCCAGTGCCAGTTCTTTATACATATTTTGCAGTGATGGTGGCACCCGCACGCCCTGGCGTACAGAAAATGCCAGACCATGCGCCTGATTCGGCCCGTGATAAGGATCCTGCCCCAGGATCACCACTTTCAGGTTGTCCAACCCGGTTAACTTAAAGGCATTAAACACATCACTTTCAGGCGGATATATTACCTGCCCGGCCTGACGCGCCAGCTTTACCTGCTCCAGCGTCTCTATAAAATAGGGCTGGGTTTTCTCCTGCCCCAATAACTGCTGCCACGGCATCAGGCTTGCTCCAGTTTTAACAGCTCTTGCTGCAGCACGGCAAAATCTGCCGGAATGTCTTTGCTCAGCCCCTGCTCTGAGGCACAGCGCGCCAGCACTTCCGGTAACGCTATAGGAGTACCGAGAATATTCTCTACCTGTTCTTTAAACTTAGCCGGGTGAGCAGTACCGAGGAAAATACCGTACTCGCCTGCCTGCAAGCTGCGCTTTAGCGCCTTAAAAGCCACCGCAGCATGCGGCTCGCTTAAATAGCCAAGCTGTGACAACTGCCGTACACCAAACACGGTGTCGTCTTCATCTACCATTACCGCTTCAATATCTGTGCGGTTAATTACGCCTTGTGCCAGTAACGCCTCTACCCTTGGCCAGTTATTCGGTGCGGCTACATCCATTGCATTTGACAGTGTGGCAACGGTCGTTTTCGGCTGCCAGTTACCACTGCGCCAATAGCGCGGTACTGTGTCATTAGCATTAGTCGCTGCAACCATACGCTTAATGGGCAAACCCAGCGTCTTGGCAATTAAACCGGCGGTTAAATTACCAAAGTTACCACTGGGCACAGCAATAACTATCTGGTCACGTTTATCGGCAGGCACCTGTGCTACCGCTTCAAAGTAGTAACAGATTTGGGCGAATAAGCGGCTGATATTAATCGAGTTAGCCGAATTAATACTGAGTTTTTCTACCAATGCCTGGTGATCAAACACCTGTTTTACCAGTGCCTGACACTGATCAAAATCGCCCTCTACCGCCAGCGTGGTAATATTTTCACCCAGGGTGGTAAACAGCTTTTCCTGTAACGGGCTGATTTTGCCTTTGGGGAATAAAATCACCACCTGCACCCCGGGTTGACGATAAAATGCATGCGCCACGGCAGCACCGGTGTCACCTGACGTTGCGGTAACAATGGTGGTTTTCTTGCCGCCTTGCGCCTTTGCCAGTGCCTGAGCCATAAAACGGCCGCCAAAATCTTTAAATGCCAGAGTCGGGCCGTGAAATAGCTCCAGGCAACTTACATCGTCGGTTACCGGCACCAGTGGCGCAGGAAAGGTAAAAGCACTGCTAACCATCTGCGTGACTTCTGCCTGGCTTAGCTCGTCACCAATTAACGCCTGCAAAATAGCACTGCTGCGCTCTACCAGTGACATGCCAAGCAGTTTATCAATATCCAGTTTAGGCCAGCTGGTAGGGAAAAATAAGCCTTGCTGCTGCCCCAACCCCTGGCGTACTGCCTGTAAAAAACTCACCTGCTCGGCAGGTATCTTAATATTCGTTAACATCATTATTCTTTCCTACAGCGTCCGTGCGCCAGCCAATGATAAGCGACAAATTTGCGTGGTCGCGTCCTGATTCTTTTCATAATGCCGTGATAAATAGTCAGCGGCAAGCTGAGCCTGCGCTTCATTGCGGCACAATGCAAATAAGGTGGGGCCAGCCCCTGAGATACCCACATGCAAAATCCCTTTTGCCATTAAAGCGGCTCTGAGCGGGGGCAGCTCTGGTATAAGCGGTGTGCGGGCCGGTTCTGCTACCAGATCTTGCAGCGCCGCAGCAGCGTCAGCTTCATCACCGGCATACAGCGCACTGACGAAACGGCCTAACATACCGGCAAAAGCAATACTGTGCGACAAACTTAACTGCTGCGGCAACACCGCGCGCGCCGCTTTGGTCGATAACACCGTGCCGGGGTAACTCAGTACCACCCGCCAATGCTCAAACCAGGGCAAAGTACGGCAAATATGCGGACTTTGCGGCAACATCAGTTGCAGGCCCCCAAAATAAGATGGCGCGACATTATCATAATGCACACTGCCACTGACACCGCCTTCAGCTTGCGCCATCAGCTGCAGCAATTCGGCCTCAGATAGTGGTTTACCAAAGTAATCATTAAAGGCATAACACGCCACCACTATCGAACAGGCGCTGGAGCCCAGGCCACTGCCCACCGGCAGGTTTTTATGCAACCGCAGCGCCAGGCGCGGCAAGGTGCGGCCCAGCTTTTGTTCAAAAGCATAAAAGCAGCTGAGTACCAGATTATCTGTACTATTTGCCGGTAACTGATGCAGATAACGGCCAACAATTTCTAAGCTCAGCTCTGCCTGCTCAGCGCAGATATCCAGTACATCGCCAAACAATTCGCCGTTTACCGGCTCAAAAGCCGCACCTAACAAGTCAAAACCCACCGAGAAATTACCGGTAGAGGCCGGGGCGTAATAACGCTTTAAATAAGAAAACTGCTGCATCGTTATTACACCTGTTGTTGCCAGCCGAGGGTGCGCATAATATCGCTGAATACGCCTGCCGATGTTACCGCCGCACCTGCGCCATAACCACGCAGTACAAACGGAATAGGCTGGTAATAGCGGGTATGAATAGCCAGCGCATTTTCGCCATCCTTTACCTTAGCCAACGGATGATCTGCCACCAACGCTTTAATGGCTACCCGGCACTTGCCGTCTGCAATTTCACCAATATACCTGAGCACTTTACCCTCGGCTTTAGCAGCCTCAATACGTTTGGCAAAGCTGTCATCAAGCTGCGGTAAGCTGGCGATAAAATCATCTGTGCAGGCCCCGGCAGCGAAATCTGCCGGCAATACCGATTCTACCTCAACATCGCTCAGCTCCAGCGCCATACCGGCTTCACGCGCCAGAATTAACAGCTTGCGCGCGACATCCATGCCGGATAGATCATCGCGTGGATCCGGCTCGGTGAAGCCCATTGAACGGGCTTTTTTAGTAACCTCAGACAGGCTGACGCCGGCTTCCAATTCACCAAAAATGTAAGATAACGACCCTGACAAAATACCTTCAAAGGCGAGTAATTCGTCACCGGCATTAAGCAACCCCTGTAAGGTATCAATAACCGGTAAACCGGCGCCCACTGTAGTTTCATACAAAAACCGGCGCCGATGTTGCTGCGCCAGCTGTCGCAGTTGCTGGTAATAAGCATAAGAGGCGGTGTTGGCTTTTTTATTCGGTGTGACCACATGAAAGCCCGCGGCAATAAAATCGGCATATTGCGCCGCAACCTGCTCTGAGCTGGTGCAATCTACCAGTACCGGATTTGTCAGATGATGTTGCTGGGCAAACTGGTTTAGCGTATCCAGAGAAAACGCCTGTTTAGCCTCAGCCAGCTGAGGTTGCCACTGCGATAAATCAATGCCGTCACTGTGCAACAATACCGCCTTGCTATTGGCAATACCGTACACCGTTACCTTAACCTGGCGACTATGTAAAAAGGCTTGTTGGCGCTGAATTTGTTGCAGCAGTTCGCTACCCACCACACCACAGCCGACCAGAAACACATCAATACTGGGGATATGGCTGAAAAAGTTTTCATGGCACACTTTTACGGCATTTTTGCAGGCGGCCTGCTCAATAACCGCAGAAATAGAACGTTCGCTGCTGTCCTGTGCTATGGCCACTACATTAACCCGCGCCTGCGCCAAGGAAGCAAAAAACTTCGCTGCTACACCGCGGTGCTGGCGCATACCATCACCTACCAGGCTAACAATTGCCATATCAGACAAAATACTCAGCGGGCGCAGTAAACCGGTTTGCAGTTCTAATTCAAATTCCTGTTGCAGGGCATTTTTTGCCGCCGTTAAATGTAACTGCGGGACACAAAAGCTGATACTAAATTCTGATGATGACTGGGTGATCAGGCTGACAGAAATCTGTGCCCGCGCCATAGAGGCAAATACCCGGCTGGCCATCCCCACCACGCCTTTTAAACCCGGGCCGGATACCGTGACCAGTGCCAGATGCTCAAGGCTGGAAATGCCTTTAACCAGGGCGTCACCTTCGCCGTTATTATCAATGCAGGTGCCAGGAGCTGACGGATTAAGGGTGTTTTTGATAAAACAGGCAATATTGTACCGTGCCAGCGGGCCTATGGTTTTCGGATGCAGTACCTTGGCGCCGAAGTACGATAGTTCCATGGCTTCGTCGTAAGACAATTTATCAATTAACTTGGCATTTTTAACCTGGCGTGGATCGGCGCTGTATACACCATCTACGTCGGTCCAAATCTCGCAGGCGCTGGCGCGGATACTGGCAGCAACAATAGCGCCGGAGTAATCTGAGCCGTTGCGCCCCAGCAAACAGGTTTCGCCCTGGGCATTACTGGATACAAAACCGGCAATCACATACACCTGTGCGCTCTGGCTGGCGATAGCGTGCTGTAACGTCAGCTCTGATGCGGCAATATCTGCCGTGGCATTTAAATAATCACCACTGCTTTTAACCAGTTTCACGCCATCCAGTGCAACCGTTTGCACCTGCTTAGCAGTGAGTAACGCTGTCATCAGAGCAACGCTGAATTGCTCACCCAGCCCCAGAATTTGCGCCTTAATATGGTCCGGACAATGCCTGAGTAACTGAATACCGGTAAGCTGAGCCTGCAGCTGTTCGTGCTGCCGGCTAATAACATCATTTAAACCGCTTAGCTCTGCTGTTGGAAATAACGCCAGTGCTTCATTGGCCAGCGTTTGATAACGCTGTTGCAATTGTTGTAACAGCGGGCTGAAATCCGATCCCAGATAAGCCAAATCGGTCAGCTCAACCAGCGTATTGGTTACGCCTTGTGGCGCCGATAACACCAGACAAATACTGTCTATTGTTGTTTGCTGCTGCACTATCTGTGCGACTCCGGCAAAACGGCTTACTGACGCCAGTGACGATCCGCCAAACTTGAGCACCCTCATTTTAAACTCCTTCGCTTAATTTACTGTTATTGTCAGTTATCGCGATACTTGGTTTATTCGGTAACAGCCCTGCACAACAGAGCCAAAAAAAAGACCCGTGACATTTGAGGTCACGGGTCTTTTCTACAGACAACACACCGCCGACCTCCTACCCCGAAGGGTTGGTGGTAATAATAATGGTGGTGAGTGTAGTGGTTTTTATTTTCATGGCTTCACTATGCACAGACTTGTAGACGTCTGTCAACGGCTAATTTTTAACACCGGCTATTTTACCTTTTTCAGGTAACCTTCAAGCTCTGGCTGGTAGGCAACAGCCCTGTTGCGCCCCTGTCGTTTGGCGCAATACAGCGCGGTATCGGCGCGCTGGATCAGCTCATCAACACTCTGTGCAAAATAACACGCCACACCAATACTGATAGTGGCTTTGAGTGTCTGCTGGTTATACAGCATTTTATGCCGGGCAACGGTGTCGCAAATGCGGTTAGCCACCTGCAATGCACCAGTCATGCCTGTCTCGGGCAATATAATGCCAAATTCCTCGCCGCCATAACGGCCAAATAGGTCGGTATCCCGTAGCAATGAACCAATCAGTCGTGATAACTCGACCAGCACAAAATCGCCGCCCTGATGGCCATATTGATCATTAAGATCTTTAAATTTATCCAGATCGAATAACAACAAAGATAACGGATGCTGATAACGCCCGGCACGCTGAATTTCATACCCCAGCTGCTGCTGCCAGTAACGACGGTTATACACGCCGGTTAAACCATCGGTGCGATTGGCATGTTCGAGCTGTATTACGCTTTGCTGTAATTGCTGCTGATATACATAAGCGTCGGTGGCATCCTCAATAAGCAAGCAAATGTAGCGCGATACGCCATCCGGTGCAGTCAGAGGTAACATGCTGCAGTTCTGCGCCATGTACTGGCTGTCGCTGCTAAGAGGGCGCAGATGGGCTAATTTAATAATGTACTGCCGCTGCTCCCAACTACTGAACGCCGGAACCTGCAAATGCAATACGCTATCCAGTTTGCGCCGCAGCCAGGCCAGAGGTAAATCAGCAAAAACATCTTCCAGCAAGTTGCCCTGCACTTTAGCCAAATCTACGTCGGCACGGCGGGCAATAAACTGATTAAAAAATACTACCCGGTATTGCGCATCCAATACCAGCACACCGGTATTAAGCTGAGTCAGTAAAGGTTGCAGTAGCCAGTCCAGTTGCATCAGAAATCTGCCAGAATGTTATCCAGCGTCTGGCGCAACCGCAGTACCGCTTCTCCGGGAATAAGCAGAATCATGTCGCAGTTAAAACTGTAGTCGGTTAACTGATAGCGGATATCTACCTGCAGCGCCAGTTGCCACTGCTCAGCAGTGTAAGCCAGTTTGTCAGCAAAATACTGATCGCGGCTGGATAAAATACGCGGGGCGGCATAAGAAAAACTGTTTTCCAGTTGCTCTGCGAGCCCGCTTAGAAAGGTGGTTGTCAGCACCGAGCTGATATCGGTCAGCATTTCTGCCTCAGAAACCGCGTCATCGCTGTAACCCAGCAACTGGGCAATAACCCCGACATTCGCCAGCTGGTACAGCATAATGGTTTCACCGCGCAGGCCCTGATCACCAAAAAACCCCAGGCTCACCAGTGTTGCGCTTTGCTGCTGATAGCGGCTGGCAAAATGCTGTGATAACAGGGCGGCTTCTACCAGAGCAATAGCCGGCACCTGCAAATGTACAAAAGTGCCCAGGTAGCGCGCCAGCTTGTCACTGGCCTGCCCCATGGCAACATTAACTAACTCCTGTAGGCAATCACGCTGCACATCGGTGAAATGCAGTTCTGTCATATCAAACCGTACTTGTGCATAACATCAGCAAGTTTATCGGCGGTAGCAGGCTTTTGTACAAACGCCAGCGCGCCAAGTTCCATGACACGCTTTTGCATTTCCGGCTGAATATCGGCAGATACCACAATAACCAGGCAGTCCATTGCATCAGCTTTGATAGCTTCAAGCACCCCTACACCGTCAAGCTCCGGCATCGTCAAATCAAGAAATACCAGCCCGACTTCGCGTGCTCTGAGAATAGAAAGTGCTTCTACCCCGTTACTGGCGGTAATAATGTCGGCATCAAAAACCGATGGCAGAGATTTCTTCAGCTGATTCCGGGCAAGCAGGGAATCATCACAAATAAGTGCAGTTAAAGCCATTTACAGCAGCCTGTATTATTATAATGAATTTGGCGTAAACAGGTTAAAAAATATATACAGGGTGCCGCTATAAAGCAATATCTGAGCTATAAATAGCTGACACAAGCTGTAACAACTAACCGTATCCCACAGTAATGCTATTTTCAAAGTTCAGGTTATTGGTTATGGTAGCGGTATAATACTAATAATGTTTCGTTACTCAAGGTTAATTCATGCAACATAAAAGCTTATCCCGTAAGCTCCTGACTAAGGTGTTGTCAGTTTATTTTATCCTGACATTTGTAGTAACACTGGGACAAATTGTTGCGGAGTATTTTAATACTAAGAATCATATCAACGGCGAACTTGAAACCTTGCAACAAACCTTCTCGGGTAGCCTTACACGCGCAATATGGGAGCTGAATACCCAGCAGGCACTGATTATTGCCGATGGTTTACTGGCCATACCGGCAATAGAAGGCATTATAGTGCGCGATGACAGCGGCGCAGTAATCACCCAACTGGGCCGTTATATTGATATACAGGAGCGTTTCAGCACCCAGCTGGTCAGGGAGGGCGTGCGCCTTACCGAACAACAATCCGGTATTTTTGGCTATACTTTCCCGCTTATTTTTGAGTTTTCCGGCCGGGCAACCCAGGTAGGCGACGTCACGCTATTCTCAAGCCGGGCCGTGGTGATAGACAGGATAAAAGTGGGTATTTATTTCCTGATTGGCAATGCCATGCTCAAAACCACTTTCCTTATTATCTTGTTTTTACTGGCGTTTCGCCGGCAGCTCACCGTGCCTCTGACAGAGTTGACTCAACAAATTGAAGATTTAGAGCTGGATCAGCTCGATGGCGCCAAAGTCGAAATACAACATGGCGACACTTCAGAATTAAGTGTCATGGCCGATGCCTTTAACCGCTTAATTGGCCGGGTACAAGACTACAAACATCAGTTGGAAACCACGCAAAAACAGCTGATGCTGTCAAATGAAAAGCTGGATCAGCAAAACCTGATGTTAGAGCAGGAAGTTGCGCGTAAAACCTCTGGCCTGAGCCAGGCTATGATGGATTTGCAGCAACAAAAACAAGAGCTTGAAGTAAAGCAACAAAGCCTGCGTGAAGAAATAGAACGTCGCCGTCATACTGAAGATGCGCTACGCGGTAAGCAAACCGAGCTGGAAAAAATTGTTGATGATTTAAAACAGGCGCAGGATAGGCTGGTGCAATCGGAGAAAATGGCCGCACTCGGTGGCCTGGTTGCCGGCATTACCCATGAAGTGAATACCCCTGTTGGCATTGGTGTTACCGCAACCAGCTTTCTGGCTGAGAAAATTCATGCGCTGGAGCAGGCCTATCATGATAAAACCTTGTCGCCCAAAGCGCTGGAGCATTTTATTGAAGAAGCCAAGCAAGGCTCTGAACTGCTGCAATCAAACCTGATCCGCGCATCTGAGCTGATTGCCAGCTTTAAGCAAATTGCCGTAGATCAAACCAGCGAAGCCATTCGGACGATAAATCTGGCCGAATATCTGCACGAAGTTATCCGCTCTTTGCAGCCTAATTTTAAAAAGACCCATCACCATATTGAAGTAAACTGCCCGGACAATATTATGCTCAATTGTCCGGCGGGTGCTATTTCGCAAATTTTTACCAACTTGCTGATGAATTCACTGATCCATGGCTTTGAAGATATGGACAATGGCCTGATCCGTATTACCGTGCTGGACGAAGACGACAACGTAGACATTAAGTACAGCGACGACGGTAAAGGCCTGGCCCCGGAGCAACTGGAAAAACTGTTTCATCCTTTCTTTACCACCAAACGTGATCAAGGCGGCAGCGGCCTTGGCACCCATATCACTTATAACCTGGTACGCCAGACGTTAGGCGGAAGTATTCAGGTCAGCAGTGAGCCAGGCAAAGGTTTGCACTACCATATCTGCTTTCCAAAAAACCTGAAAATGTCAGGCTGATCCACGTTATACTGCCGCTCCGGATTTATTGTTTAGAGTGAATTATGTGGTTTAAGAATGTTCGTGTTTATAAGCTAAGTGCACCACTCAGTACTGATGTTGCTGAGTGGGAGCAAGCCCTTACTGAATTCAAATTTACCCCGCTAACCGCGCAGGAAGCGGTCAGAACAGGGTTTAGTTTTCCATTGCACCATAGTATTAAACAATACTGCCATCAGTGTGATCACTTAGTGTTTTTTGCGGTAAAACGGCAGGAGAAAATACTGCCGGCAGCTGTAATTAATGAAGAAATGCAACCTAAGCTGGAAGCTATGGAGCAGGAAAAAGGCCGGCCACTCAGCCGTAAAGAAAAACAAAGCCTGAAAGAAGAATTGCAACTAAGCTTGTTGCCAAGAGCGTTTAGCCGCTCATCTTTAACTCAGGGCTATTATGATCCGCAAAATCAGTGGCTGGTGATCAACACCAGCAGTGCCAGCAAAGCAGAAGATGTGCTGGCTTTACTGCGTAAAGCACTGGGCTCACTGCCTGCACTACCCTGGCTTGATAACCATAAACTAAATGCTAGTTTACAGCTGTGGCTGCAAAATCAGGCATTGCCACAAGGTTTTGTCCAGGGCAGTGATGCTGAGCTAAAAGCGCCCGATGAAGAAGGTGCCAAGGTAAAATTCAGCAACCATCTGCTAACTGCTGATGAAGTGCAAAGCCACTTACAGGATAAACTGGTAACCAGTATCAGCCTGGAACAAAGCGAAGGTTTGTCGGTGCAGATAACTGATGACGGTGCAATAAAACGGATTAAATTCCATGATTTGCTAACCAGCCAGAACGACGAACTGGGCTGGGAAGATCTGACAGCAAGGCTGGATGCCGACCTTATGTTAATGGCTGCTGCGCTGAATAAGGCCTTACTGAGTATCAGCCAACAACTTGGCACGGCTGAATAAGCAAACTCAGCTTAACTGAAAACAGCACGCACATCCTGGTATACCGCTTGTATATCAGGGTGTTGCATAAAATCTTGCTGTGGCACCATCTGCATCGTCATGTAATAACGCAATAAACGCTGCTGTAGTTCTTTATCTGCATAGCCATCTCTGGCAATTACTGCTAAACGGATAAAATCGGTATAGCCCGGCCCTGGTTTATCCGGCTGCAATTTCTGCCAGCTTGATGCCACCTGCTGAAATGGTTCAGCAAAAGCCCAGGCATACATGATCCTAAGGCTGACCTCTGTAGATAAACTGGTTGCAAGGTGCAGTAAAAAACGCGGATCGCCGAGTAATGCTTCCTGCCGCTCTGCCTCGGCAACTATAGGCAAAGCGCCAATATTGTGCACCAATGCCATTAATGTCAGTACGTCTTTATTTAAACCGGTACGCGCCTCACGGCTATTGTAGTACGACAAACAGGCTACAGCGATGCTAGCCACCTGCACACTGCTTTGCCACAATGCATCCAGTTGTTGCTGCACTTGTTTATGTTTAGACACAAACACCTGCTCTAGTGCCATGGCAATAGCAATATTGCGGATTTGGCTTAGGCCAATTCGCGTTACTGCCTGATTCAGCGTAGAAACTTTGATCGAGCGGCCCATAAAGGCACTATTCGCAACTTTGATCATCCGGGCGGCCAATGCCGGGTCCTGCGCAATAACATCTGCCATCTCCTGCAGGCTGACATTTGGCTCATTGGCCCTGCGCCGTACCGTCAACGCCACATCCGGTAATGTCGGCAATATCAGCTGGTCTTGCTGTATTTTACGTTCGAGGATCTGAAGCAACTGCTGCTGTGCTGGCATAAAAAGGCTCCGGATTAGGATGCAAAGGCAGAATTAACTGCCCAATCAATATGTTGTACTACCTGTTCAGTATAGGCGCAGCGGCTTACTTTGCACTCTATAAACGCTGGCAGGTGGTTATTCTGCGCCAACTGCGGGGTATATGTAAAATTATCAGACATCAGAAACAGTCTTATCTTCATTATCTGCCTGAATATTCACCTGTATTTGTGTCAGCAACTGTAAGCATTCGTCCCGTTGCTGTGTATTAGCCGCCACTTCAAGCTCACCTGCCAGCCGGGTAAGTTGCGGATACCCCATGCTGCCGGCGCTGCCTTTAAGACTATGGGCGGCAAATGCCAGCTCCCGCCACTGCGCAGCACTACAGTACTGTTTCAGTTCCTGATACAACTGTGGCAACTGGGCAGCAAACTGGCGCTTTAACGCCTGCATTTGCGGATCTTGCGCCAATTGCTGCTCCAGGCTGCTTAAAGCTGGTATCGTTTGGTTGGTGTACTTTGCCAATAGCGTAATCAGTTCTTTCTGGTTAACCGGTTTGGCCAGTAAGCTCTGGCAACCAGCACGTTTGTAGCGTTCAAGATCTTCGGTCATAACATTTGCCGTTACGGCAATGACCGGCGTATCAATACCGGCATGGCGGATTAACTGCGTTGCCTCTTCGCCGCCCATTAGCGGCATTTGCATATCCATAAAAATCAGATCAAAATCTTCCGCCAATGCCCGCTCTACCGCCTTATGGCCATTATCTACCAGTACGCAGCTGGTGTTGGCTTTTTCCAGCATTAACTGCAGCAATAGCTGATTATCCGGGTTATCTTCTGCCACCAATATATGCAGCTGTTGCACCGCAACGGTTTGGGCATTTTGCGAAGCCGCCTGAGCCTCTCTTGAAAAAGCGTGTACCAGCTCAGTTAGCTGGCCTGAACAATCAAATTGCAGTTCAAAACAACTACCAATGCCTTTTACACTTTCAACCTGAATATCACCACGCATCTGCTGCATTAGCTTCTTTGAAATACACAAGCCAAGCCCGGTGCCACCGAAATGGCGGGTTACCGTGGCATCTGCCTGCACAAAGGGCTGGAAAATACGGCCCAGCTCTTCCGCCGACATCCCTATACCCGTGTCTTTTACTTTAATAGACAGCTGTTGCTGGATAGCGTCGAAAGACACACTGATAACTATTTTGCCTTTTTGGGTAAACTTGACGGCATTACTGGTCAGGTTTAGCAACACCTGCCGAAAGCGTAATACGTCGTTATACAGCATCAGCGGTAACGGAAATTGCAAGTCTAACTGGCAGGTCAGGCCTTTGGCTTCCCCCTGACTGCGGGTTAACTGAAACACATCATCAATTAATGCTAAGCAGTTAAAATGCTCGTGCAGCAGTTCCAGTTTTTCAGCTTCAATTTTAGATAAATCCAGAATATCGTTAATTAACCCGAGTAAGTGGTCGCCACTTTTTAATACACGCTGCAGATAGTTTTGCCGCTTATCGTTGTCGGGCTCTGTTTGCGCTTGCTCTGAAAAGCCAATAATGGCAGTAAGTGGAGTGCGGATTTCGTGGCTCATATTGGCCAGAAACACACTTTTTAGCCGGTTAGCCTGCTCGGCGGTTTCACGGGCGAGGATCAATTCCTGGTTCGCCGCAGCTAAGTCATCATTGGCACGGGCTAAGTCCTGGGTGCGGCGTAGTACTTTGTCTTCAAGCTGTTGTTTATAAGCGCGTTCACGCTCGCGGTATACCCGCAGCTGGCGTACCATAACATTAAACGCAGCAAACATATCGCCCAGTTCATCCTGCTTGGTCACTTCCAGTAGAGTAGACAAGTCTCCCCGCCCTACTGCTGTCTTCGCCGCTGTCAGCTGTTTAATCGGTTCAAATACATTGCGGATAAGTAGCCAGTACACCAGTAAGGGCAACATCAAACACACCAGCAACGTCATCAGCACCAGCACCAGCGATAGCATTTTCTGTTGGCGGTACAGTTCGCTCTCATCCAGGCCATATAACAGCTGAAAAGAACCCGGCAGGCTTTTACCCAGCAATAGCCGTGTTTGCCCGAGCAATATTACTGGCTTGAATTTATCGGCATCAATACTTTGCTGGATAGCACGAAAATTAGTTGGCGCAAAAGCGCTGCCAATTAATGCCGGTGTGCTGGCAAACGTCACGGTGTCGGCTTTGCTGATCAATAAGGTAACGCTATTAGGCGTATGTTGATAATTAACAATGTCAGACAGCAGTTGTGGCCTGACCACTACTACCAGATAGCCCCATAACCGGCGGGACTCACTAACCGAACCGGCGTACAGCTTATGCGCAAAAAACAGCTGTAGATCTTTGCTGTCGTTGTCACGGGCTAAAAAGTAACCCGACTCATCTACCATGGCCTGCAATGAAGAGAAATATTCGTTACGAAAACGGTTGGGAATGCCAGACACTTCGGCTTTGGCTGGCAACTGGGTTTCATATTCACCGTTCAGATTAACCAGCTTCAGCGCAACAATATGCTGATCAGCCATAACATACTGATTAAGCTGCAGCTCTAACGCTGTCAGTGTCGTGCTGTTACGTTGCACTATATGCTGTTGCAGCAAGGGGCTTTGTGCCAGCATGCCAAGCCGGGTTTGTTGCAGCAGCAAAAAGTTAGTCAGCTCGGTTTGTTGCCGGAACAAGCTTTGCTCTGCCTTAAAGTAAGCTTCCTGCTGTAAATGTTGCTTGCTGAACTGGTACGCCAGATAGCCAAACGCCATTACCGGCAATACCAGCAATGGCAGCATATAAGCAACGAGCGTTTCGCGTAACCTCATCCTTGTCCTGGCTCACAGACAAAGCCTTACCGGCTTTGCATATTTTACATCGCTACAGCATAACCAGCATACGACAACGCCACAAGCGCTAGTTTACATCGGCACTTACGTCGGCATGATACAAGGTTTTAATCCAGCGCTCTTCGGTAATAAAGTTCCAGTGCCAGCTCTGCCATTGCTGCCCCAAACCCTTATCTACGGCTTGCTGCTCAGTCATGCCGGCGGCTTTATAGCCTTGCACCACAGCCAGCGTGGCCTCCATCATATCCAGAGACCGTTGCACACCGGCTTTATCCGTTAACTGGCCATGGCCAGGGATCACTTTAGTCTGCTCGTTTAGCATGCCAATAAGGGTGCGGGTATTGTCGATATAACCTTTAACCGAGCCGCCATTACTGACATCAATAAACGGAAACCGGCCTTCAAACAACAAATCACCAAAATGTACGGCATTGGCCTGTTCAAACCAGACCACAATATCACCGTCAGTATGGCTTGGTGGCATATAATCCAGCCTTACTGTCTGGCCGTTTAAATGCAAGCTAAGCTGGTCAGTGAAGGTGGTTTTTGGTAAGCCATTACGCGGAAATTTTGCATCCTGGGTTAAGCGGCTTAACACGTTGTTGTGGGCAATAATGTCGATGTTGGCTGCAAGTGCGCTGTTACCGCCGACATGATCACCATGCAGATGAGTATTGATCAGGGTAGTCAGGGGTCTATTTGCACTTAACTGCTGTAACTTGGTTTTAATTTTACCCGCTAATTCAGCATATTGTGTATCAACCAGCAACACCTTATCACCGGCAATTAAGGTCGCCATATTGCCGCCGGCACCAGACAGCATATACAGGTTGTCTGCCAGCTTCGTTTCCTCTACCTGTACATCTTTAAAGCGGTCTGCCTGTAACGGTGCGGCAGCGAGCAGCAATACCAGTGCAGTAGCTAAACTAAGTTTCATTGCTTATTATCCCCAGATAAATTTGGCCAGAAATATCAGCGCCAGTAACCAGACACTGAGTGTGGTTTGCTGTAGCTTACCCGTGACTAAACATAACACAGCATAACTGATAAACCCCATACCAATACCGTCTGAAATAGAGAACGTCAGCGGCATCATAATCAACACAACGCATACCGGCACTGCATGGATCACATCATCCCACTCTACATGTTTTAGACTGCTAAGCATTAAAGTCGCCACGTATAGCAAGGCCCCGGCTGTAGCATAAGATGGCACCATAGCCGCCAGCGGTGAAAACCACAATGCTGCCAGAAATAGCAAACCAGTCACCACGGCCATCAATCCGGTACGCCCGCCTGCTGCCACGCCACTGGTGCTTTCTACATAGCTGGTGGTAGTGGACGTGCCAAACAACGCACCTGCAATAGTAGCGCTGCTGTCGGCAATCAGCGCTTTATTCAAATCCGGTACTGTGCCGTTTTGTTGCATTAAACCCGCTTTATGGCTTACCGCTACTAAAGTGCCGGAGGTATCAAATAAATCCAGAAACAGCAGGCTTAAAATAACCGGCAACATGCTCAAGCTAAGTGCAGCGGCAAAATCCAGTTGCATAAAAGTAGGTGCTATGGACGGCGGTAGCGCGACTACACTGTTAAACTGAGTATCGCCCAGCCACCAGGCTACCGCGGTTATCAGCAAAATGCTGATTAACACGGCGCTGTGCCAGCCCCGGTGCGCCAGAGCAAAAATAATAAAAAAACCTGCCACCGCCAATAACACTTGCGGGCTATGCAAATCGCCCAGCGTCACCAGTGTAGCCGGGCTGGCCACAATAATATTGGCGGTTTTAAGAGCAATAAGCGCCAGAAACATACCAATACCGGCGGCTATGCCCATCTTTAGCGGCAGCGGTATGCTGTTGATAATCCACTCACGGATTTTAAAAATACTCAGCAGCAAAAACAAACAACCGGAGAAAAATACGCACGCCAGCGCGGTTTGCCAGCTATGCCCTTGCTCTACCACTATAACGTAAGTGAAAAAAGCATTCAGGCCCATACCTGGCGCCAGCGCTACCGGCAAATTGGCCAGCAGCCCCATTAACAGGCAACCTAAAGCAGCAGCCAGACAAGTAGCCACGAATACCGCGCCCTGCTCCATACCGGTTTGCGCCAGCATAGCGGGGTTTACAAACAACACATAAGACATGGCCATAAAGGTTGTCAGGCCTGCTATAGCTTCACGTTTAACCGATGTACCGCGGGCATTAAGGGCAAATAGTCTGTCCAGCAAGATGGTATTCCTCTAATGTAAAAAGCTGGCTTGAAGCCAGCTTTAGTGATAACCCGATAAAATAATCTGCTTAGATAATTTTATTCTGCTGCCAGAATTTTTCTTTATCCAGCCGCTGTTGGCGCTTTTCACAGGGTTTATCGCAGTCGCAGGCTTTTTCTATACCTACTGCGCCCAAGCCACCACAGCTACCGGCAATTGTTTTACGCTGTACCAGATAACCAATAGCCATTGCGACCATCACCAGCAAGAACAAACCAAAAGTTAATAAAAAAATAGTCATAACCACTCCGCTATTGCGTTAAATAAGGCTCAAAAGCTTCAGAGCTAAGCTCTGTATAACCATCGTCTGTTTTAACCACCAGTAAAACCGCAATACCATGCTGGTTGGCAAATGCCAGTGCCTCTTGCGAATCCATCACATTAAGTGCTGTAGCATAACCGTCTGCCGTCATGCAGGACGGGTGCAATACTGTTACCGATACCGTACGGTTATTAATCGGCTTGCCGGTACGCGGGTCGAGTAAATGCGAATAGCGTATACCGTTCTCTTCAAAATAGTTACGGTAATCACCCGAGGTTGCCACACCGATATCGCCCGGCACTAAAATACGCTGTACGGCACGTTCGTTATTAACAGGCTTTTCAATAGCAATTTTCCATGGCTGTTGCTCAGGTTTTACACCTTTTAACCGCATTTCGCCGCCAATTTCTACCAGATAATTAGTGATACCGTTTTGTTCCAGTATCGCCGCTACCTGATCGACGCCAAAGCCTTTTGCTATAGGTGATAAATCAACTGCAAGTTCCGGGTTGGCTTTTTGCAGGCCTTGCGCCGTAAGCGCTAACTTATCAAAGCCTACCACAGCCCGGGTTTGTTGTATTATTGCATCATCAGGGGCATGTTCAATACGGCCCCTGGCACCAAAGCCCCATAGCTCTACCAGCGGGCCAACTGTAACATCCAGCACCCCCTGAGTTTGCCCGGCAATGCGCAGTGCTTCTGCCACCACAGTATGAGTTTGTGGCGACAACGGAAAAACACTGCCATCGCTGTGGCGGTTAAAGCGCATCAGTTCCGACTCAGGCCGGTAGGTCGACATTAAGTCGTTTACCAGTTCCAGTTCAGTATCAATCTGGTGCTGCAACGCAGTTTTATCAACTACAGCATCGGTATAAAATTTAACCACATAGTAAGTTCCCATCGTATTACCGTTTAACTGATACTGCTCAGTCGGCGGTGTTGACGGGCTGCATGAAACTAAAATGGCCAGCCCGATAAGAGCCAGCCAGTTTTTCAGGAAAGAAACACGAGACATAAAGGTTCCTGATAGCAGAAGGGGCAGCCTGTTACGGTGCCCCTGCCGGTTTTACTTAACTGTTAACCACCGAAGTCGTCTAACAGAATGTTTTCATCTTCTACGCCGAGATCTTTAAGCATATTGATAACAGCTTTATTCATCATCGGCGGGCCGCACATATAAAACTCACAATCTTCCGGCGCTTTATGGTTTTTCAGGTAGTTTTCATAAATTACGTTATGAATAAAACCTGTATAACCGGTCCAGTTATCTTCCGGTTGTGGATCTGACAACGCAACATGCCACTCGAAGTTGTCATTTTCTGCAGCCAGCATATCGAAATCTTCTACGTAGAACATTTCACGCTTAGAGCGGGCACCGTACCAGAAAGTAATTTTACGCTTCGATTTTAACCGGCGTAGCTGGTCGAAAATATGTGAACGCATCGGAGCCATACCGGCACCACCACCGATAAACACCATTTCGGCTTCCGTTTCTTTGGCAAAGAACTCACCAAACGGACCAGAGATAGTCACTTTATCGCCCTCTTTCAGGCTCCAGATATAAGATGACATCTTACCGCAAGGCAGGGTCAGATTATTTGGCGGCGGCGTAGCGATACGCACGTTCAGCATAATGATGCCTTCTTCTTCCGGATAGTTCGCCATCGAGTAGGCACGAATAGTTTCGTCGTCTACTTTTGACTCCAGGCTGAAGAACTTAAAGCGCTCCCAGTCACCACGGTATTGCTCAGGAATTTCAAAATCCTTGTACTTTACATGGTGGGCTGGCGCTTCGATCTGAATATAACCACCGGCACGGAACGGCACAGACTCGCCATCCGGGATCTGTAGTTTCAGTTCTTTAATAAAAGTGGCTTTGTTATCATTAGAAATAACAGTACAGTCCCATTTTTTGATGCCGAAGATTTCCTCTTCAACTTCAATTTCCATGTCAGATTTTACATTCACCTGACAGGACAAACGGCAACCTTCGCGTGCTTCACCTTTAGTAATGTGGCCAAGTTCCGTAGGCAGAATTTCACCGCCACCTGATTTAACATGTACCCGGCACTGGCCACAAGAACCACCACCACCACAAGCTGATGATAAGAAAATACCTTTATCGGCTAATGCGCCCAGCAGTTTGCCACCGGCTTTGGTTTTAATTGCCTTGTCCGGATCACCGTTAATGCTGATGGTAATGTCACCTGAAGCTACCAGCTTGGATTTCGCCGCTAAAATAATAACGACTAATGCCAGTACCACCAGGGTAAACATGCCAACGCCAAGAAATATGTCTACATTTTCCATATTGCGTTCCCTTACCCCTTACAGTGAAACACCGGAGAAAGACATAAAGCCCAACCCCATTAAACCAACCATTAAGAAGGTAATACCCAGGCCACGTAAACCGTGTGGAATATCTGCGTATTTCAGCTTCTCACGAATACCGGCCAGCAGAGTAATTGCCAAAGCCCAGCCTACGCCGCTGCCCAAGCCAAATACTACGCTTTCACCGAAGTTGTAATCACGTTCAACCATAAAGGCCACTGCACCGAAAATGGCACAGTTCACCGTGATTAACGGCAGGAAAATACCCAGAGCGTTGTACAACGCCGGAAAGAACTTATCTAACGTCATTTCCAGAATTTGTACTAATGCAGCGATAACACCAATGTAAGTTAAGAAACCCAGGAAGCTTAAGTCAGCCTCAGGGAAACCTGCCCAGCTTAAAGCGCCAGGCGCCAGCAGGTTTTGATACACCAGGTTATTTACCGGTACTGAAATACCCAGTACAACGATAACAGCAACCCCCAGGCCAAAGGCTGTCGTAATTTTCTTTGATACGGCAATAAAAGTACACATACCAAGGAAGAAGGTCAGCGCCAGGTTCTCAATAAACACTGCGCGAACAAATAAGCTTATATAATGTTCCATCTACAGCTCCTTATGCCTTCTCGACTTGTTCAGTACGGTAAGTACGCAGTAACCAAATCAGGCCGGCAATAATGATAAAGGCGCTTGGTGGCATTAGCAGCAAGCCCATCGGCTGATACCAGCCGCCATCTTTTACCAGTGGCATAATTTCAATACCAAACAGAGTACCTGAACCGCCTAATTCACGAATAAAGGCAACGGTCATCAGTACTACGCTATAACCTAAACCATTACCGATACCATCAAGGAAGCTGATACCTGGCGCGCTTTTCATCGCGAACGCTTCAGCACGGCCCATTACGATACAGTTAGTGATAATCAGGCCAACAAATACCGATAACTCTTTGGCTACATCGTAGGCGAAGGCTTTCAGTAATTGGTCTACCAAAATTACCAGAGAGGCGATGATCGTCATCTGCACGATAATACGCACGCTGGACGGTATATGGTTACGAATTAACGAGATAAAAAAGTTAGAGAAAGCCGTTACCAGAGTTAGTGCAATACACATAACCAGGGCTTTATCCATCTTAGTGGTTACCGCCAGCGCAGAACAGATACCCAGTACCTGCAAAGCAATAGGGTTATTGGCAAATACCGGGCCAAACAGAACCGTTTTAATTTCTTTTGCATTAGCCATTATTCAATGCTCCGTCGCGAACTTTAGCCAGGAACGGGGCAAACCCCTTAGCACCTGCCCAGAAATCGAAAGTGTACTGTACGCCATTGCTGGTTAACGTCGCACCAGACAAGCCGTCAACTTCAAAGGCAGAATCAGCGCTGGCATTACCCGGCTTCACCACTTTAATAGCAGGGGCACCAGATTGATCAAGCAGCTTTTTACCTTCGAATTGCGCCACCCATCTTGGATTTTGCACTTCACCACCTAAGCCGGCTGTTTCGCCCTGCTCATAGTAGTTAAGGCCTTTGATGGTAGAGCCATCAGCACCCAGAGCTAAAAAGGCATGCATCGTAGACCATAAACCGTAGCCATGAATTGGCAACACTATGGCTGATAACTCACCTGACTCCACACCATCGTTGTACGCCAGATAAACCGGAGCAATATTAGCGCGGCTTTTAATTGACGCGACATCTTCGTCACCTGACAAGCGAATACTCTCTTCCGGATTTTTCATAAACTTCCGGTAATCGTAGTTAGCAGGCTTTTCAACAAAATCGCCGGTGTTTAAGTCAACAAAGCGCTCTTCAATATGCTTGTTGTACAGCGCATTAATATCGCTACCAGACAGTAACCCAGTTACTGCCAATACGTTTTTCTGCGAGTCCAGCAGCTTGTTTGCTGTTTGTTGCGGACGTAACTGCACTGCGGCAGTAGATACAATCACCGCACAAACTAAACATAAAGAGATGACTACGATCAGCGTTTTGCTGATGCTATCGTTATTACTAGACATTACGTGCCAGCCTCCGTTTGATATTGGCCTGAGCCACGAAGAAATCGAACAATGGCGCAAACAGGTTAGCGAACAGTATGGCTAACATCATACCTTCAGGGTATGCCGGGTTAACGACACGGATCATCACAACCATAAAGCCAATCAGAATACCGTATGCCCACTTACCTTTATCAGTAAAGGACGCTGAAACCGGGTCAGTTGCCATAAATAACATACCAATGGCAAAGCCGCCCAATACCAGGTGCCAGTGCCAGGGCATGGCAAACATAGTGTTACTTTCTGAGCCGATGGCGTTAAACAGGTAAGCAGACAGCACCATACCCACCATAACACCGGCCACTATGCGCCAGGAGGCTATACGGAAGTAAATCAGAGCTAAACCACCGATTAATAGTGCTAATACTGAGGTTTCACCGACAGAACCCGGAATAAAGCCCAGGAAGGCATCCCACCACAGTTCCATGTTAGCTGCATAATCAAGCTCGCCTGCTGCAGCCTTGCTTAGCCAGGTCGCCCCTGAATAACCATCGGCTACTGTCCATACTGCATCACCGGAAATTTGTGCCGGATAAGCAAAAAACAGAAACGCACGGCCAGCCAGCGCCGGGTTTAAGAAGTTACGGCCGGTACCACCAAACACTTCTTTGGCAATAACGATACCGAAAGTAATACCCAGTGCTACCTGCCACAGCGGAATAGTCGCCGGCAGAATTAACGCAAACAGGATAGAACTAACAAAGAAGCCTTCGTTAACTTCGTGCTTACGCACTGAGGCAAACAATACTTCCCAAAAGCCACCAACAATAAAGGTTACAGCGTAAATTGGCAGAAACCAAACGGCGCCGTACCACATTTTACTGCCCCAGCCGGATTGGGCGGTCAGTTCACCACCTAAGGCCTGATAAACAGCAACCTGCCAGGTATCTGGCGTGCCAAAACCAGCCTGCAGGGCAATAACCGCCTGATGACCAATATTGTACATACCAAAGAATAGCGCCGGGAACAATGCCAGCCAAACAAAGATCATGATACGTTTTAAATCGATACTATCACGTACGTGAGTACCGTTTTTCGTCACCAGACCTGGGGTATAAAGGACAGTAGCAATAGCTTCATACAGCGCATACCACTTTTCATATTTACCGCCTTTCTCAAAAGACGGCTCAATGCGCTCTAAAAAATGCTTCAAACTCATGATTAGCCTTCCTTCTGAATGGTCGTCAGGCAACTACGCAAAATGGTGCCATAGTCATACTTACCCGGACACACAAAGGTACACAGCGCCAGATCTTCTTCGTCTAATTCCAGACAACCTAAGGATACTGCACCATCAGTGTCACCCGACACCATGTCGCGCAGCAGCAACGTAGGCAGAATATCCAGTGGCATAACGCGCTCATAGTTACCAATCGGTACCATGGCACGGGATGAACCATTAGTGGTGGTAGTCATACTGAACAGCCGCTTTGGATTCAGATGTGACAAATAAGCGCGGGTTACTGAAAACTTCGTTGCGCCCGGAGCAATCCAGCCTAAGAACTCTTTTTCAGTACCTTCAGCCAGCACCGAAAGCTGTGTATGGTAACGCCCGACATAACCATGTACGCCATGTGCCGTAGCACCTGCTAACACTGAACCCGAAATAATACGGTTCTGGCCGTCTGTCAGTTCACCGGCAGTCAGTTCGCTGGTTGAAGCGCCCAGTATGGTTTTAACCAAACGTGGATTTTTCACTACCGGGCCGGCAACAGCGATTACACGTTCATTGTGTAGCTCACCGCTGGTAAATAACTTGCCGATTGCGATAACGTCCTGATAACCGATGTGCCAAACTATCTTTTTCGCACTAACGGGGTCAAGCAGGTGAATATGGGTACCTACCAGACCTGCAGGGTGCGGGCCATCAAACTCGGCTACTTCAGCTTTGCTGATAGTGGGTACTGTAGCGCCGGCTTTCTTACACAAGTACAGCTTACCGTCTGTCAGCGTTGCTAACAGGGTTAAGCCCTGAGTAAATGCCTCGCTGTCAGCAGCAATAACTACAGCAGGATCGGCAGCCAGCGGGTTGGTATCCATAGCATTGACGAAAATCGCACGCGGCGTACTGTCAATGGCTGGGGTCTGGCTAAACGGGCGAGTGCGAAACGCAACCCATAACCCTGAGTCTACCAGATTTTGCACAACCTGCTCACGGCTTAAACCGGCGAGCTGATCGGCAGAATATTTGGCAAACTGGACGGCATCATTACCTGCAGCAGCAATCACTACAGATTGTAATACCCGCTTAGCGCCACGATTGATCTCTTTGACGGTGCCCGCCAACGGTGCAGTAAACTTAACGCCCGGATTTTTCTTATCTTCGAAAAGTACCTGGCCTTTCTTTACCGTATCGCCAACTTCAACCGACATGGTCGGACGCATACCAATATACTCTTCGCCTAATACAGCGACAGTGTTAATGGTATTGCCCGCACTGATCTCTTGTTTAGGACTGCCCGCGAGGGGAATGTCCAAGCCTTTTTTGAGTTTTATCATACGTACTTGCACTACTATTTTGGGAAGAAACAGGGCCTAGTTTTTCAGCTGCTCACCGCGCAGCGCATCCGGAGTTATTTATCAGGGTTTCCCACTGTTTATTTTTAAACCAGATACACGTATTAAAGTCGCGGATTCTAGCATTAATACAGCTGCCTATCTATGCTGTTGCGCAAATTTTCCGGTAAACCAACCGGGCTATATGGCCATTGGTCTACCCTGACAGCGGAGCGACATTAGCGTTTTGCTGCTGCAAATTCTAGTCAACTTTAGTTCATTTGCGCATAAACAAAAGCCGCCCGTAGGCGGCCTGATAAAATTAACCGGCAATGTTTTGCAGTGGCACCATAGGTGAGACATCTGCATCATAATCAACATGGCTGTAACCAAAGCCAAATAGCCTTAAGAATTCATTATGATAGCCTTTATAATCAGTCAGCGTATCAATACTGTCTGTTGTTACCTGGCCCCATAAGTCTTTTACGGCCTGTTGAATATGTGCGCTAAGCTCCTTGCCGTCCATGCGTAAACGGCCGGCCTCATCCATAACAGGCGTGTCACTGTATAATCCCTGACGGAATAAACCGTTAATCTGCTCAATACAGCCTTCATGCGTGCCTTCTTCTTTCATGACACGATATAACAGCGAAATATACAGCGGCATAATAGGAATGGCAGAGCTGGCCTGGGTAACCAGCGCTTTTAATGAGGCGACATAGGCTTTACCTTTTTTATCGGCCAACTGAGCCGTAATGGCAGCGGCTGCCCGGTCTAAATCCTCTTTAGCTTTACCGATAGTGGCTTTACCGTAGATTGGCCAGGTCAGTTCTTTACCAATATAGGTGTAAGCTACTGTCTGGCAGTTATCTGCCAGTACACCGGCAGCATCCAACTGCGTTAACCAGCGCTCCCAGTCTTCACCACCCATCACTTTTACTGTCTGATAAATTTCATCGTCGTTTGCCGGCTCAACCGACACTTCTTCAATTTCACGCTTGCTGGTATTGAGTGTTCTGGCGGTATAAGACTGGCCAATAGGTTTTAACACTGAGCTGAAGATCTCGCCGCTTACAGGGTCTTTGCGGCGCGGTGCGGCCAGGCTATACACCACCAGATCAATCTTACCCATTTCAGTGCGGATAATATCAATGGCTTGTGCTTTTAGCTCGTCGGTAAACGCATCGCCGTTAATGTGTTTATTCCACAGCCCTTCTGCCTGAGCAGCCTGTTCAAATGCGGCTGTGTTATACCAACCGGCAGAAGCCGTTTTACTCTCTGTGGGTTCTTTCTCAAAAAATATACCCAGGGTTTTAGCACCTGAGCCAAAAGCTGCAGTAATACGTGAGGCCAGGCCATAACCGGTAGAAGCACCAATCACCAGCACATTCTTCGGCCCATTGGCTACAGGCCCAGCTTTTTTAACATACTCGATTTGTTCTTTTACATGCTCGGCACAGCCGACAGGATGAGCGTTAGTACAGATAAAACCACGAATTTTCGGTTGAATAACCATGACAGCTCCTGCTGTTGTCTCGACAAAATTGACGCTAGTGTAAAACTTTACCGCAGAAAACAGGTCTGATCAGCACGTTTTATCTGCCAGATTAAAATTAATGTACGCCGGACAGAAAAAAAGCGTCATATCGACGCTTTTTCAGTTTTATTACCGCCATAGCATCGTGGCGACACTGGCGGTTTTTCGGCGTAGTATTCGTACCACTCCGACGGCGTGTATGTATGTAACGCTAATGCGTGTATTTTCTCTGCCAGTTCCTCTGCCACTATGGCATTAACTGCCCGGTGGCGTTGTAACAAGCGCAAGCCATTAAAAGCTGGCGTTACAATGACCACTTTAAAATGCGACTCAGAGCCCTGAGGCACATTATGCAGGTGGCTTTCATTCACCACGTCAAGGAACACAGGATCAAATGCACTAAGTAACTTCTGCTCAATAGCTGTATGAATCAACATAGCCCTAATCCTTTTTTATTCCTTTAATTAACTCTAGATGCCCACGTTAAACTTGCCAGCGGGTTTTGCTGTCAAGTTAAATAATCAGAACTAACGGGCTGGCGGCGTTACTAAAAATAAATTTGTCTAAGCCTTTGCCGCAATATAACGAAAGGTCAGGTTCAACCTTGTCTCAGTTACCCGGCTTTGCTTTGGCAACCGGTGCAGCCAGTGCTGCTGGCTGCCCTGACTCATCAGCAACAAACTACCGGGCGTCAAATCCAGCGCCAGTTGCCACTGCTGCCGGCGATGTTTTAACTCAAAACGCCGTGCAGCGCCAAGGCTGACGGAGGCGATAACAGGATCATCTCCCAGTTCTGGTTCATTGTCAGCATGCCAGCCCATATGTTGCTGACCGTTTGCATATAAATTCAGCAACACGCAGTTAAAGGGTTGCTGCAAAAACCGGCTTATCTCGCCAGCCAGTTGCTTGACTGCCGGATGCCAGGGCACCGGCATAAAAGTAGTGCCTGAATAACGATAACTACAATGACTGTCGGCCATCCATACCTGCTGGCGTGGTATTTTTACCTTTTTGCCAAACATCAGAATACTGTCCTGCGCCCAGGCCAGTTGAGCAACCAGTTCAGCCTGTAGCTGTGCACTTTCACCGGCATTTAACCAGCCCGGCCATAATACCATATGCGCATCGGGCAAATGGAACACATGCTCGGGGTATTGCTGGTTGTCGGCCTGGCGTGGCCGTGTCAAAATACTCATCTTATTTCATCACTCGTGTTTCTATGAATACCACTTTTGTGCATTCTCAAGGCAGCCTGCAGTTACACCGCTGGCCGCTTAACCAACCCAATAACAGTTTACAGGCGTGGGATGCGGCTGACGAATTGTTGATCCTGCATGCGCAGGAAGCAATTAGCCAATTCACATTGCAACATCAGCGTCAGCCGACGTTGCTGCTTATTAATGACAGTTTCGGCGCTTTGTCCTCTGCGCTGTCTGGCTGTACTCAGTTTCAGATAAACGACTCTGTACTGGCGGCAAAGGGCACTTTATATAACCGCCAGCAAAACAATATTGCGGATAGCGGCCTGCAGCAACTATCCAGCCTGGCCCCCTACCCGGCACAGCCAGATATAGTGCTGCTGAAGCTTCCCAATAATCACAGTTATCTGCAATATATATTGCAACAACTTGCCCGTGTAGTTACGCCACAAAGCATAATTCTGGCCAGTGCCAAAGCAAAAGATATCAGTCGTAACGTACTGGCGATGTTTGACAATACGCTGGGCCCGGCCACAGCGTCGCTCACCGTAAAGAAGTGCCGTCTGATCGAATGCAGCTTTAGCGCGCCATTGCCGGGTGCGGCTGCAGTAGAGTTTCCATTAGCCTGGCCACTGGAGCAGACCGAGTTTACTGTGATAAACCACGCCAATGTGTTTTCCCGGGAAAAGCTTGATCAGGGCGCACGGTTCTTTTTACAGCATTTGCCTGAAATTAAAAGCGCCCAGCGCGTTATAGATTTAGGCTGTGGCAATGGTGTGTTAGGGCTGGCTCTGTTAACCCAGCACAATGATTTTCAGCTGTTGTGTTGTGATGAATCTTATATGGCGGCAGACTCGGCTCAACAAACCATAGCAAACAACTTGCCGGACAAATTAGCGCAGTGTGAGTTTATCGTCGATGACTGCCTGAGCCAGCAAGCAGATAAATCGGCTGATGTGGTGCTGTGCAACCCGCCATTTCATCAGCAACACGCCGTTACCGGCCATATTGCCAACCAGATGTTTACTGACGCAAAGCGGGTACTGAAACAAGGCGGCCGTTTGCGCATAGTGGCAAACCGCCATCTGGGGTATGCTGATGTACTTAAGCGTTTATTCGGCAATTGCCACCAGCTGGCAGCCGACCCTAAATTTGTCATTTTAGAAGCCATAAAAAGGAGCTGAACATGCGCTACATACTTTTAACCCTGCTGTTGCTTACCGGCTGCAGCGCCCCCACACCAAAGTTTATTTTGTCGCCGCAGATATTCTGGCCGCAATCTAATCAGTTGCAACAAGCCAGGTTTGCTTTTGCCGTATCTGATGAACGCGGCAGACCTTATTCATTGCGGATCCAAAAAGGCACCGACATACAACAGATTAACGCCAGCAACGATATCAGTGCTGATATACAAAGCACTATGGCGCAAGCGCTAACGGAGCAGGCAGCGATAATTGACCAAAACAGCAATACCCAGATGACCATAAAAATTACCCTGTTGCAGGCGCTGGTGGATCAGCGCTCACTGGAGCACGCTGTCACTAATCAGGTTTCGTTGACAGTGTTTGTACAAAGCGATCAGGGCACCTTCAGCAAAACCTATTCCGGCGACAGCAGCTATACGGCACCGTTTCGGATGGATGTCGCCGCAGTTGAACGCGAATTACGTGTATTAACAGAGCAAGTGCTTGGCCAAATCCTGCAAGACAGCAGCTGGCATCAGGCAGTCCGGGGGTAATATGCATAGCTGGACAAGGTTAGCACTGCTGTTATTTAATCTGGTTATGTGCGCCGCACAGGCCGGACAATTTGTTCAGCCTAATAATCTGTATCCCAAAGTAAAACTGATGACATCGCATGGCGATATTATTGTTGAGCTGGATCGCAGCCGTGCTCCGCTTAGCGTGAATAATTTTCTCAGTTATGTGAAAAAGAAAAGTTATGACAACACGCTGTTTCACAGGTTGGAACCTGAGTTTGTCTTGCAGGGCGGCGGCTATGACGCAAATTATAAACCGGTAGAAGAACAAAAACCGGTGTTTAACGAATCAGGCAATGGTATGAAAAACCAGCTTGGCACTATTGCTATGGCGCGCCTGAATGATCCGCACAGCGCCACCAGCCAGTTTTTCTTTAATCTGCAGGATAACCCACACCTTGACCCCGGCCGTAACTGGGGTTACGCCGTATTTGGCTATATTGTTGAAGGTAACGAGGTGATTGAGAAAATCAGAGCTGTAGCCACAGATACGTCGGCAGAACTTGGCTGGCCAAACGTGCCGGTAGAAAAGGTATTACTAAAAACAGCTATCGTACTGCCAGAGCAATAAAACCGGCTATACTTTGCCTTAACAGTCTTGTCAGTAAGGGGCCGCTGTTAAGGCAATATATGTTAAACCACTTTATCGACCTAAAATCACAACAGCTGATTTTTTACATTTCCCGCTACTTCCGTGGCCGCTTGCCGCATAGCGAGCTGCACCTGTTTATCTGGGATACGCTGGAAGAGTGGGCACAATTAAGTGCCCCCCTGCAGCAACCATGCAGTAGCAGGGAACGCGTGTTCTGGCATTTAATTCATCAGTTAGAATTCTGGCCCGATAGCATACTGCAACAAGATAAACTATTGCGGCGCAATATTCAGGATTGCCTCTGTTATCTTAAGGGCTATGGCGTGGCACCACCAGATTGCGTTGGTATTAGGCCCTAGTGAGGTTACGCTTTGGAGGTTAACAGAGCTTGACCAGAATAATCCGCACTGTAAGCTAGGCCTACAAGCGTGTTTTAGCGGATGTCCGTTTTGCCTTATTACCTAGCCTGGCTGTCTGGCCTGAGTATCTATTTCCAACGTCGTGTACTAAGCATCTTTGTACTGGGCTTTTCCAGTGGCCTGCCGTTAATGCTGGTTTTTGGTGTGCTATCTTTTTGGTTACGTGAAGCACAGGTGTCGCGTGCCGATATTGGCTATTTTAGTTGGGTGGCAATGGCATACGCTATTAAATGGCTGTGGTCACCGCTGGCTGATCATCTGAAAATTCCGCTACTACATGAAAAACTTGGCAGACGACGTAGCTGGTTACTGCTATCCCAGCTTGCCGTCATGGTTGCAGTTTGCTGTATGGCATTAACCGACCCGCAGCAGGATTTAGCCCTGATGGCCGCTTTTGCTGTCATGCTGGCTTTTGCTTCAGCAACACAAGATATTAATGTTGATGCCTTCCGTATTGAAAGCGCGCCTGAAAAGCTGCAGGCAGCGCTCGCTGCTGCCTATCTTGCCGGCTACCGGCTGGCAATGATTATGGCATCGGCGGGTACGTTGTGGCTGGCTGCTATCTTCTCCGATGGCAGTAGTTACGATTTAGCTGGCTGGCAGCAGGCATATTTGGTTATGGGGTTATGTATGCTGCCGGGTATTATCACCACATTACTTAGCAAAGAACCTGTCAGTGGCCTGCAGCAACAACACTATACCAGTGGCTCCTTCTTACAGCGCACTCTGTCGTGGCTAAAACAAGCAGTGGTTGCGCCCTTTATTGACTTTTTCAGCCGTTATAAATGGCATGCAATACTGATACTGTCGCTGATTGCATGTTACCGCCTGAGCGATGTTGTAATGGGCGTGATGGCAAATGCGTTTTATGTAGATATGGGCTATAGCAAAGAAGAGGTTGCCAGCATTTCCAAGATCTATGGAGTTATTATGACATTGATCGGCGCTGCCCTTGGCGGAGTGCTGATTAATCAGTTTGGCATAATTAAAATCCTGTTTATTGGTGCGGTACTAAGCGCGGTAACTAATTTGCTGTTCTCTGCATTAAGCCAGATTGGTTATGATCTGGTGTGGTTAACCTTAGTGATCTCAGCAGATAATTTAAGCGCAGGCATTGCTACCAGTGCTTTTCTTGCTTATTTAGCGTCTTTAGTTAATCTGGCGTTTACCGCCACCCAGTATGCGATATTCAGCTCACTGATGTTGTTGCTACCTAAATTTACCGGTGGTTTTTCCGGCCGATGGGTAGAACAACTGGGATATAGCCAGTTTTTTGTTATGACAGCCCTGATGGGGATACCGGCGTTAGTGTTGATTGTATTACTGGCGCGCGCGCAGCGCTTAAAACAGAACGCCGCACAGTAGCGCGGCGTTGCTGACATAGATAGCTCAATAGGTCAGGCTGATAATACTTGCTTTAACCCTTCCGTGGGGTCGACGTCCAGTGCCTGGCAGTAACGTACGTATTCAATCACATCTAAACGACGTTCCTGATTCTCTACTTTACCGATAAAAGAGTGCGGTGTACCCAAAATTTCAGACAGGCTGCGCATAGTATGGCCCTTTTCCTGACGCTGCCGTTTTAACCAGACACACAGACGCTTATTTTCATCAGAAATTACGCTTTTTGTACCTTTCATGTTTTTTTCTTCTCCCAGCGTGTTACGCTTTTATTATGTCAAAAATACTTCCTGCAAAAAATCAAAACCCTATTGCAAACGCAATAAGCAATAAAAATCGGTTAATTAAACCACAGGATGCGACAAGCGTACAGCCACAACTGTTAAAATATGTATTACGACTTTACAGTGCCAGAAATGGCGTAATTTGCAGCAATAAATCAACGCGTACCTAAGCAGAACCGTGCCAGGTATCAAACAGAGATAAAGATGATAAAATTATTTTTTTTAATGCCAATATTGATGTGTGCACTTTGGTACTGGTACCTAAAGCAATCAGGCTGGACTATCCGGCAGGGTAAAAAAGGCTTTGCCTACATTATTACTTTTAACGGCTGCATTGCACTGGCTTTGTGGGGCATTATGCTACTGACCCAGCGTTGAGCCAGTAGCTTAAATAACATACGAGGCTGTAGTTTTTATTTTACAAAAACTACTACCGCTTACACGGAGAAAGACGAGCCACAACCACAAGTGGTAGTAGCGTTAGGGTTTTGTACAATAAAACGGCTACCTTGCAAACCTTCGGTATAATCTACCACGCCGCCCATCAGATACTGCAGGCTCATAGGGTCTACCACCATGGCGACACCCTGCTTCTCTACGACGAAATCGCCTTCATTCACTTTTTCATCGAAGGTAAAACCATACTGAAAGCCAGAACAACCACCACCGGTAATATACACCCGTAGCTTTAGCTCAGGGTTTTCCTCTTCACTGACCAGCAACGCCACTTTACGTGCTGCCGCTTCAGTAAATTCAATTGGTACAGCTGGCTCTGACATAACAACTCCACAGGTTTAGCTAAGGGGCAAATTATCTAATACTTGACTAATTTATTCAAGTATTAGCCCCGTTCAGCGCAGATTAGTTATCGTCTTCGATAATTAAGCTGATTTCTCAGCAACTTATGATAAACTCTGTATTAACTATTACGGGTGTTATGGCTTATGCAGCGCTGGCAGATCTGGCTTCCGTCTTTACAACGTCGTTTGGCATTACCGCAAACCTCACTGCAACTCTGTGTGTTGGGTATGCTAGGAGGGCTGGCGGCGTCCATTCTGATTATTTTATTCCGTTTAGCTATTATTGGCCTGCAAAGCTTTTTTTTAGATCGTACTGACGACTTTTCAACTGTTGGTACAGATATTCGCTGGATGCTACCACTTGGTGCTGCAGTATTAATCGGCCTTATCGCCTGGCTCACCGGCTATAAACATTACCGTCTTGGTATTCCCTTTGTTATCCATCGGATAAAGCTAAAATACGGCATGATGCCAACCCGTAATACCCTGAACCAGTTTTTTGGCGGCATATTGGCACTGGCCGGTGGTTTTTCTGTGGGTCGTGAAGGCCCCTCTGTGCATTTAGGTGCTTATGGTGCCAGCACCCTGGGTAAATATCTGCAATTGCCTTATAACAGCATTCGTATTCTGGCAGGCTGTGGTATCGCCGCTGGCATTTCCGCTTCGTTTAATACCCCACTGGCAGCAGTGATTTTTGTCATGGAAGTAGTGCTACGTGAATACCGCGTGCATGTGTTTATTCCTATTATGTTGTCTTCTGTGGTGGGCGCTCTGGTAACGCAAACGGTGTTTGGCAGTGGCAGAGAGCTGGCACTACTGAATATTGTTTCTATCAGCAGTTGGCATATACCCTATCTGGTGCTGTGCGGCATTGTGTTCGGCGCTATCGCCTTTGTATTTAACAAAAACATGATGCGCCTGATAAAGCTGTTTAAAAACTGGCCTTTGATCCTGCGGTTATGTCTCGCAGGCGCGCTTACTGCGGCAGTGGGTTATGTTATTCCGCATGCGATGGGCTCTGAAACCGGCGCTATTTACTACGCTGTAAATGCGCCGAATGACGTAACCCTGTTGCTGACCATTTTTGTCGGCAAAATGCTGCTAACCTTGTTCGCTTTAGGCCTGGGTGTGCCCGGTGGTGTGATTGGCCCGATATTTGGTATCGGTATTGTATTGGGTACTTTACTGGCGATTATTCCGTCTGCCATTATCGGTGACAACAGTATTGCCGGTACTTATGCGGTACTGGGTATGGCCGGGCTGATGGCCGCCACTATGCATGCGCCACTTGCTGCCTTGGTAGCCGTGATGGAGCTGGCGCATAACCCTGGCATTATTGTGCCCGCCATGGTGGTCATAACCACGGCTTATATTACCGGTGTACAGTTTTTTAATAACAAATCTATTTTTTTGCTGCAGCTCGACTTTTTACAAATGCCTTATAAGCTGTCTCCGGCTGACGACGTGCTGCAAAAAGTAGGCGTACTGGCACTGTTGGATAATCAGTATCAGTTGCTCGACAACCCGGACGAGCAACACGTGCTGCAGGCCCTGGATAAGCTGGAACCGCCGCATCAATTGCTGGTAAAACGGGATACGGGCGCTCAGAGCACGTTTTTGCTGGCAAGCTATGATGTTCAGCTGTCTATGACAGGTGCCAGCGCTGTGCAGTACTTGCCGTTACAGGGCTTAACGCATCAGGCTACTATGGCCGAGGTGTTTGCCATTTTGGAAGATAAGCGCGAAGGCGCAGTGTATATTTATCGCGAAGAAGAACCACAACAGCTGATAGGCATTATCCGCTGGGATCAGGTGCGCAGTTTATTGGTAAAACAGAACAATTTATTATGATGCTTATACTTGTATACAAAGCCTTACACGTGTTTTTTATGGTTGCCTGGTTTGCCGGTATCTTTTATCTGCCACGTTTATTTGTTTACCACGCCGGCACAACAAGCCCGGACTGCGACGCCGAATTTAAAGTGATGGAGCGGCGCTTACTCTATTTTGTCACACCTTTTGCCTTGCTTACACTAGTGTTTGGCTTACTGCTTATTCACAGTTACGGCGCAGCTTGGTTTAAAGCCAGCCACTGGCTGCACTATAAACTGCCGTTGGTGATGTTACTGTATGGGTATCACGCTTATTGTTTTAAATTACTGGCAGATTTTAAACACAACCGTAACCGGCGCAGCCCCCGGTTTTACCGTATTTTTAACGAAGTTCCGGTGCTGGTTTTACTGGCTATTATCCTGCTGGCGTACTTAAAACCTATGTAGTGGCGTATTCGCTTTTAGCCGGTGTTTTCGCGTATAATGCCGCCGTTTACTGCCGGTTCCGGGCCAGTTCCGGCCCGGGTTAATTCTTAGTGAAAAGAGCACTGACTATGAGCTTTAAAGGCGAACACATCCTCTCGGTAAGCCAGTTTGACCGTGACACCATTCAGCACGTTTTTCAGATAGCCCGCAACATGCAGCCTTATGCCAGCCGGCAAAAACGCACCAAGGTACTTGAAGGCGCTATTTTAGGTAACCTGTTCTTTGAACCCAGCACACGTACCCGGGTTAGTTTTGGCTGCGCGTTTAATTTGCTCGGTGGTGAAGTACGTGAGACTACCGGTATGGAATCGTCAGCGTTATCTAAAGGCGAATCGTTATTTGATACAGCCAGAGTCATTAGCAGCTACAGCGATGTTATTGCTATGCGCCATCCGCAAGCCGGCTCTGTTGCAGAATTTGCCCTTGGCAGCCGCGTGCCGGTATTAAATGGCGGAGATGGAGCCAACGAGCATCCCACTCAGGCACTGCTGGACTTATTCACAATTGAGCGCGAGCTGTCGTCGTCAGGCCAAAGCATTGATGGTATGCATATCGCTATGGTAGGTGACTTAAAATTCGGCCGCACCGTGCACTCATTATCCAAGCTGTTAAAGCTGTATAAAAATCTGCGTTTTACGCTTATTTCGCCCAAAGAGCTGGCCATGCCGGACGACATTGTCAGCGCCATTGAAAATGCCGGCCATCAGGTGAATATTACCGATGTGCTTGAGGGCAACCTGAATGCCGATATTGTCTACCAGACCCGTATTCAGGAAGAGCGCTTTCCGTCAAAAACAGAAGCCAATTTATACCGTGGCAAATTTCGTTTAAACCAGGAAATTTACACCCGCTACTGTAAATCCAACACCGTAATTATGCACCCGCTGCCGCGTGACTCGCGCATTGAAGCTAACGAGTTGGACAACGACTTAAACCTGAACCCCAATCTTGCTATCTTCCGCCAGGCAGATAATGGCATTCTGGTACGAATGGCCTTATTTGCCTTAACGCTGGGCGTTGAAGGAATTATTACCAATTACGAATGCGCTGTGCCCTGGTATAGCAACAAGCACAGTGGCTAATACAGCGTGTAGCTGTTTCAATTTATTTATCGGAAACTGATTTATGTCTTTATCTGCAGAACTGTTCCAACGTGCCCAGCACACTATCCCTGGCGGTGTAAACTCACCGGTGCGCGCATTTAAAAGCGTTGGTGGTACACCAGTATTTATTGACCGCGCCGACGGTGCTTACCTGTTTGATGTTGATGGCAAACGTTATATCGATTATATCGGCTCCTGGGGGCCAATGCTGTTGGGCCATAACCATCCGGCCATCCGTAATGCCGTTATTGAAGCTGCCGCCAAAGGTTTAAGTTTTGGCGCGCCCTGCCCGGCTGAGGTAACCATGGCTGAGCTGGTAAGCAAACTGGTGCCATCAATGGAAATGCTGCGGATGGTTAGCTCCGGCACAGAAGCTACGATGAGCGCCATTCGCTTAGCGCGTGGTTATACCGGCCGTAATACCATTGTTAAATTTGAAGGCTGCTACCATGGCCATGCTGACTCGCTGCTGGTAAAAGCCGGTTCAGGTGCACTGACACTTGGCGTACCAAACTCGCCTGGCGTACCGGCAGATTTTGCCAAATACACGTTAACCAGCGAATTTAACAACCTGCCGCAGTTAGCACAGTTATTTGCGCAGCACGGCGACGATATCGCCTGTATTATTGTCGAGCCGGTAGCCGGCAATATGAACTGTATTCCACCTGCCCCCGGCTTTTTACAAGGCCTGCGCCAACTGTGTGATCAATACGGCGCAGTGCTGATATTCGACGAAGTGATGACCGGCTTTCGCGTGGCACTGGGCGGCGCCCAGGCGGTGTATAACGTAACGCCGGATTTAACCACTTTAGGTAAAATTATCGGTGGCGGCATGCCGGTAGGCGCCTTTGGTGGCAAGCGCGACATTATGCAGCATATAGCGCCGCTGGGGGCGGTGTATCAGGCAGGCACTTTATCCGGCAACCCTATTGCTATGGCGGCAGGCCTGGCAGCTTTGACCGAGATCAGTAAGCCTGGCGTTTATGAGGCCTTAACGGCTAAAACGACTCAGCTGATTAATGGCATCAGCGCAGCCGCCGCAAAACATGGCGTGCCGCTGACGACCAATCAGGTGGGTGGTATGTTTGGTTTGTTCTTCACCACAGAAACCACAGTGACAAACTTTGCCCAGGCAACGCAGTGTGATACCGAGGCCTTTAAACGCTTCTTCCACCTGATGCTACAGCAGGGTATTTATCTGGCCCCTTCAGCTTATGAAGCCGGCTTTTTATCGCTGGCGCACAGTGACGCTGACCTGGCGCACACCATAACGGCAGCAGAGCAGAGCTTTAAACAGCTTTAACGGCGGTTTTGCAACCAGACAATATCGGTATCGTACGGCCGTTGCCGTACGATATAGCCAAGGCCATTGCCATTGCTGTAAATTGCCACCGGCATTTCCTGCTCAGTGATCAGTAACGCATTCGCTTGCTGTGACAACCAGTCAAAATGATAAACAGCGGTATTGTTATCTACCAGCCAGTAAATCCCCGTATTGTCAGTAAACCATTGTTCACCACTGCTACTACGCCAATCAATTTGTACCGGTAAGTTGATTAGCTCATGTGCCGGCGTTAATAAAGCCAGGTTTGCAGTATTAGCAAACTGCAGCACTAAGCTCTGCTGCGGGCCACAACGTACATCTGTAACACCGGCCATAATCCAGTCTGGCTTGTTGCTTTTTTCGCTCATCAGCACCCAGCCATCTGCTGTCAGGGCTGTCCAGTACAACGTGCCGTGGCAACTGGCGTAACGTCCTGGCGATGTTACATCGTGATACCGTTGTAACTGGCCTGATGCCAGGTCAAGCTGATACAGGCTGGCGTTAATTAATACCAGTAATTGCTGTTGGTGCCATAGCAGTTGTTGTACATGTTGTTGCTCAGTAAAACGGGTGATTTGAGTGCTATCCCGCTCCTGCGCCAGCCAGACTTGGCTATGTCCGGCACGTTCTGATACAAAAGCCGCCCGGCCGGTGTCACTTATTGCCAGTAAACGTTCACTGCGGTTACTGACATGCCATGGCAGTAACTTTACCCCACCGCTTATTTCCGGACTATCAGCCACCCGGAGGATATCGGTGGTGTAATCTAAATACTGTGTTGCCAGCACCTGCCCCGGGTAACGTGATGCCTGAGTCAGCTCCCGTGTCATTGGCCCCAAACCCTGGCTGCTATTTGATTTTAACGAAACAATCTGTAACTCCTGCTGCCCGGCAGATAACAACAGTTGCCGCTCATCCCACCAGCTAAACTGAGTAATAACATAAGGAAAATCCAGTAACTTCTCAAACTTACCGTCCGGCAATGTTAACTGCAGCAAAACTGACTGATTGGCCGTCTGCTGGGCAACAACGTACAAGCTGTCATTACGAATTAACATATACGAAATATCGCGCCAGCGATTGTGCTGTGACAACAACAGCTCAGCGGCCTTTCCGGGCAAAGCACTCCACAGCTGTAGCTGATTTGTATCAGCATCGATATCCAGCCACAGCAGCTTTTGCTGCCACACAGCGGCGCCCTGAGGCAGCACTTTCTGACAAGGCCAAAGTAGCTCAGGTTTTATTGCCGGTTTTATATGTTGACGATAAAAGTAGCAACCACCATCGATGTTTTCGGCTCGGAAGATGATATGCTCAGCATCCAGCCACAGCGCCTGGGACAACTGGCGGTATTTTTGTGGCATGTGCTCAACCCTGAGGTCTGTCAGGTTCTGCAAGCTCCAGTTAAATAAGGTACTATCCACAGCTTTATGCTGATACAACACATGCGAACCACCAGGTGTTAATACCGGCCAGTATTCCTGCCCGCTTAACGCACTAATGGGGGTAATGGTATCAGGTAATTTTATCAACGGCGCTGAGGTATAGGTCGCCAGCACATATGCCAGGCTGGCACAGCCAATAATCACCGCTGTCGCAGTACCAGCAATAAAGCGCCAGGCAGCACGCGGTTTTATATCAGGCCCCATGTCAGCCGCTACTGCGTTAACACTAACACCCTCTGCGCTGACAGCGGCAATATCCTGCAACTTGGCCGGTGTAATAGTCGCCAGCCAGCGATAACCTTTTTTTGATGCTGTCTCTATATAGCTTGGCGCCCGCACATCGTCGCCAAGTACTTTACGCAATGCTCCGACAGCACGCATAACGGCAGCATCAGTACCTTCATCTGCAGGCCAGACTTTTTCAATCAGTGTATCTTTGGCCAACAAAATACCGGGGTGCAGTAAAAAGTAATTAAGCAGGCTATGTAAGCGCGGTTCCAGCCGGACCATATCGTCTGCACTAGTGGCATCAACCGGCCACAGCTGACCATAGATCACCTGATAATACCAGTTTCCAATTTGTACCACGGGGTCAAGATTTGACATTAAGGTCCGCCCGACAATTGATTGTCTGGGCGGATTATACCTTAACTATAAGAAATGTTTAGCGTTGTTAATTGAGGAACGCTTATGACAGTTTTAATTTATCACTGCTGGTGTCTTGAGTTTTATCTTTACTACCTTTTGTTTCCACCGGCGAGTAAAAGTCCGGGATAGTACAAAGCGGGTAGTAAACACAGGCATAAAGTAGCTGATCATTTGCACTCGAGGTATCCATGAGATTAGCTTTTTTCACAGCAAAACCTGCAGTGCCCAACAAAGCAACGAACATAATTGTAAGTGTAGTTTTCATTTCCAGCTCCTGAGTTATCATTGGCTTACAAACCAACCATAGGAGCATCAACTCGTTATAACTCGATGACTTTCAGATAAATTTTTTATAAAACGTCGACGTCGTTCTCAATTACCGCAATATCCATATCGCCAAAATCATATTCCAGCATAAAAATAAATTTTTCATCAGCACTGATGCTAAAGCGGCCAAACTGGATCGGCTCCAGCACATTAGTAATGTCATCAGCAGCGAAATCCAGATAACTTAAGCGATAATTTAGCTCGTCAACAAGATAAGAGTAATAAATACCTGTTTTTCGCAGCTCAAATCTCAGCATAACTTGCGTTTCTGGTAATTCAATTTTCAATTTTTGCGGCTGCTCACCAGCCCGCTGTATGTAAAATTGTTTATCTCTGCTGCTACGCCAGAATGCATAGTCAGCGTAATAACTTTCGTAGTAATACTCTTTGTCATTAGCAAAAACCTCCCGTTTGCCAAGATCATTGATATCACGTTGTATAACCTGCCAGCGTCCTTGCCGGGCTTCAGAGTAAAACAACGATTTACCATCTTTGGACCAACTGGGAAAGGCCAGTACAGCATCCTTCTCGCCCGCTATTTTCAGCGGATTGCCCTCAATATCAAACAGCCAAATTTCATCATTTAACTGCACCATAAGCCGGCTGCCATTTGGTGAAAACATTAAACTGCGAATACGCTGCGCATCGCTAAAGTTTGTTAGCTGTTTCTGACTGCCGTCATGATAAAACAACCATACCTGCTGCGAGCCTGAACGCCTTGACACAACGGCAGTTGGGCCATCTTCTACTGGATTAGCTTCAACAAAAGTTTCATTCCGGTTAGAGCTGAATACCGGTTCATTGTGAGTTTCATTATTCGTTATGCGATTTGATACTTTTTTAGGGTTTATTCTGGAGAAATTGCCAATTGACGCAACTATTTTCCCTGAGGTTGTAACTTGCAATTCACTGGCGTAAGCATCTGTGTAAGCCAGAATGGTGGGCTCGCCTTTATCCAGCCACACTCTGCCAAGTGCATTGGATGCCGAAGGGTAGATAATAGAGCTGTCCGTTAAGTCCCAGTCGACATTGCCTGGAAAGGTATCAGGCACTTTTGTTAATAACCGTGTTGATCTATCTGCTAGATTAAGCAACCAGATTTGTGCAGAACCCGCAGCTTCCCTAAGGAATACCAGTTGATCTCCGGCGCGGGAAAAACGCGCGGCATAATCACCAAAACTACTTGAAGGCGGCACCGTAAGCACTTCTGATATGGTGTTATCAGTCGAGGTCATTTGCAAAACCATCTGCTTTTTAACATCATCCATATTAGGGTAAACAATATAGCGGCCATCAGGTGACCAGCTAATTCTGATCGATACCGATTTTTCTCCACAATACTTTAGTAAATTATCATCCAGCACCTGCATTTTATCTGCGCTAAGCGACATAAGGCGGATTTCGCATTTCTCATTCTGATAGTACCGCTGGTAAGCAATCTTAGTCCCGTCAGGGCTAAATACTGCACCGAAGCTATTGTACGATTTATCAGTTAACTGTGCCCTTTTATGCTCCTGCAAATCCTGCAGCATCAGTACAGAAACAACGTTAGCATCAGGCGCCGCGTAGCTATACACCAGATACCGTTCGTCCGCTGATACATTGTGGTAAAACTCCAGCCCGTCCAGTGCGGTGATAGGTGTGTAACGCCACATAGGAATAGTGCTGGAGGTATCATCAGTTGCCGTGTTATCTGCAGGCCATAGCCACCAGGTAAGCGCCATAATCAGCACAGTAACCAGAGCAAACACGCTAACCAGTAAGGGGTTTGATCTTAACGGCGTGCTATCGCTATGTGCCGGAGTAAGCACCGGTTCAGTATCTTCTTTAACGGCCAGAGGCACAATTTCAGATACCGGCGCGATAAAGCGATAACCGCGTTTAGGAATGGTTTCAATATAACGGGGTTCACGGGTGTCATCCCCCAGCGCGACCCTTAATACCCTGATAACGCGGGTTACCCTGCCGTCAGATACGTCGCGTATACCCCATACATCCAGCAGCAGCTCATCTTTTGTAACCAGCTTGCCTGCGTTGACAATAAAGTAGTTAGCTACCTTCTGACACAGGTTATCTAAATCTGCGGTAATACTCAGCCTACCCTCAGCATCAAACTTCATCAGTTTGTCCTGCTCAGGTATATACTGCCATTCACCAACCTGTAACAGCTGGTTTGGTTTTATCGCCATAGGTTCAGACAATCGTTGTTATTCTTCTATACATTCTGTTGGTAATGGCATTTCAACTGAAATCGCAGGTAATAACAATACGTTAAGGCAATTTTGTGGCTGCGGATAGCCAGTTTTTGCTGAGAATGCCTGTAAAGATACCTGTTCAGGCATGGCTCTGAGCAATGAATTCACGCCTTGCAGCGTAAAATACCGGCTAAAAACATTTAATGCTCCGCTGGCACCGGTTAAGCCTATAGCTTTATTATCATCACGACCTAACCATACTGTCATCAGTGTTTGTTGATCAAAGCCACTAAACCAGCTGTCCCGGTAATCGCTTGATGTACCTGTTTTGCCAGCTAAAATCTCGCCGGGGAAAGCACTGCTCAGCGCACGTGCCGTACCTGTTTTTGCCGCCTGGATTAGCGCATATTGTAATAAATACACTTCTTGTTCATTGTAGCGCCGGGTTAGTCGGTGCTCACGCAGATGCAACGGGTGGCCGTTTGCATCAGTTACAGCATATAAAGTGCTAAGCTGCTGATGCATGCCGTTGTTGGCCAGCGTCTGGTACAACTGCGTCACTTCCAGTGGGCTTAGCTCTATCGCCCCCAACAATGCAGCCGGATGCAGTTTTACTCTGCGGTTTAATCCCAGCTTACGTAAACCGTCACTGACAGCAGGCAGGCCAAGCTGCAGCCCCAGCCTTACTGTGGGAATATTTAATGAATTAACCAGCGCATCCAGTAAACTTACCTGACCTCTGAACTTTTTATCAAAATTCTGTGGCTGCCAATCCTGATCATTACTACGTAAGCGGATCGGGCTGTCATCCAGTGGGGTAGCTAATGTGTAGCGGCCACGCTGAGCTAAGGCCTCAAGAAAAATAACCGGCTTGACAATACTGCCAATCTGCCGCCTGGCATCAGTAGCCCGGTTAAAACCGCCCTGCACCGCCACTTTACTGCCCACCATAGCGTTAATTTCTGCCTGCCGGTAGTCCACTACTACAGCGGCTGCCTGTAATTCCGGGTCCAACGGAGCAAGCTGGCTGCTAACGGCTTGCTCAATCGCTGCCTGAGCCTGAATATCAAGGTACGTAAATACTTTGATGCCTTTGTCCTGATATTGCTCATCAATACTTAACTGGCGCAGTTCTTTTTTAACCGCATCCAGATAGGAAGCAAAACCGGTATTCATATACTGGTTACGCGAAATCACAGCTATCGGCTGCTCTACCGCCTGCTCGTATTGCTTACGGTCAAGAAATTTTTGTTCAAACATCAACCGCAATACCAGATCACGCCGCTCTTTAGCCCTTGCCGGGAAACGGCGGGGATCAAAGTACGACGGCCCTTTTAAAATGCCGATCATCAAGGCGTATTCTGCCGCCGTTAACTCGGTCAGCGGCTTGCCAAAGTAAAACCGGCTCCCCAGGCCAACGCCGTGCACGGCATTGGCATGATTTTGCCCGACAAAAACTTCATTCAGATAGGCTTCAAGGATTTGGTCTTTGTTAAAGCGATAATCCAGCACCAGCGCGATCATTGCCTCGTTGACCTTACGCCACAAGGTGCGATCGCTGTTAAGGTACATATTCTTTGCCAATTGCTGTGTCAGCGTTGATCCCCCCTGCACAGTGCGCCCGGCGGTTATATTTACCCACAACGCTCTGAGTACTGCCAGCGGTGACACCCCATGGTGGTGATAAAAGTCGCGGTCTTCAACCAATAGCAAGGTATCTTTGAATATTTCAGGCACTTGCTGCAGTTGCACCAGTTCACGGTCTTCCTGTTGTGCCGACACCAGATGGTCAATCAGTTGAGGTTCGAGCCGGGCAAAATTCAGCGCTTCTTTTTGCTGGCGCTGGGTGATACGGTTAATACCACCACGGTTAAATTCGACACTAAACAGCTGAGCCGCCTCATAGCCTTCAACATACATAAAGGGGCGCCGGTAAACTGAAACATGATTGCGTGATACGCTGTATTGCCCGGCTGCAGATAATGCGGGGTTACGCTGGTACTGTAACGAGTTTAGCTGCTGAATAAATTGCTGTTGTGTCAGAATTTTACCGGGATAAAGATCTACACTCTTGGCATAAATTTGTGCAGGCACCTGCCACTTCTGGCCACTAAACTTTTTACTTATTTTGCTATCCAGATACAGAAAATAAAAAGCCAGCAGCACTAACAGCAACAACGCCACTTTAGCCAGCAGCCACAATGGCTTATGCCACCAGACTGCATGCAGCACGCCGGGCACAGCACGCTTTTTATTGCTGCGCCTGGGGCTGTCTTTTTTACTGCTCATCGTAACATCGCCTTTTTAGTTTTCGTTGTCGGCATGGCCTGCGCCGGATCTTCCGGCCAATAATGTTTCGGGTAGCGTCCGCGCATTTCTTTTCTGGCCTCCTGCCAGGCATTTTGCCAGAAACTGGCTAAATTCTGCGTTACCTGTAGGGGTTGTCTGGAGGGTGACAACAGCTCTACTGTGATATTTATTTTGCCCTGCAATAACGTTGGCGACTGCATCTGACCATACATTTCCTGAACCCGCACTGAAAGCCTGGGGCCACCCTCGGCCAGGTAATTAATACTCAGTCTTGAACCAGTGGGCGCCTGCCAGTGCGTGGGTAATAACTGGTTCAATATCTGCTGTTGCTGATAATTTAAACATTGCAGCAGCGCGTCATACAGTGGGATCTGCGCCAAAGCCGTACTTTTACTGATTTGTGCCAGATAACTGCCCAGCCAATTGGGTAAAGTGGCCAGTAAAGCGTCGTCAGAAAAGTCCGGCCAGCCAGCATCGCTCTGCTGTTGCTGCAGTAACCTGACTCTTGCGCGCAGTTGTAATGCAGTGTCGGTCCAGTTCAGGCAATTCAGGCCTTTACTGGCAATATAATTTTGCCACGCCTGCTGTTTTTGCTCTGCAGTTAACTGCAAGGCAGCGGGCTTGGCGGCCAGTAAGCACTGGCCAAACTTCAGTTGTTGTTCGGTAAAAAAACTTCCGCTTTTATCATCCCAGAAGGTTTGCGTTTGCCAGTTAAGCTCAGCCTGCCAATCAGATAACACCCCATCCGGGCTGATACTGACGGCATGGTAAATGCGGTTTTCACGGCCAAACTGCTGCATATGCAATACCACCAGCCAGGGCTGGCCGCTAAGGCTGTGATTGTCCGGCAGTACGGCACCAATGCCATTGGCTAACTGGTACCCCTGGCCCCGGCGTTTGGCCAGCCGATCGGGAAAAGCCCGCAACGCCAGCACCGGCACTAATTCCAGTGGTAACACTTCGCTTAGCTGACAACCAAGCAAGCGGGCGAAACTTTGCGCCTGCTGCCATTGTTGCGCCAGCGTCTGCTTAACACGGCCAAGCAGGCTGTATATATCGCCCTGTAGCACTCGGGTATCTTCAAGTATTGCTGCCAGCACGCACGCCAGCGCCGATGCATGCCGCTGCCCCTGTAACTCCAGTTGCTGTGCATGCAGCAACATGGCCGCTAATCTGGGATCCGTAGCCAGTTTATGTGCTTGCCGGCCGCTGGCAGTAATAACACCTTTGCTGTCAATAAAACCCAGCTGTTGTAATAACTGTTCTGCCACCGCTAAATTTGCTGCCGGTGGCGGTGTTAGCCAGTGCAAATCGTCTACCTGACAACCCCAGGCCGCAACTTCAAGTCGCAGGGCGGTTAAATCGCTTACTTCGATCTCTGGTGCTTCAAACCGGGCCCGGCGTTGCCATTTTTCTGCGGTATCGAGCCGGTAGCAATGGCCAGGGGACAGGCGTCCTGCACGCCCGGCACGCTGGGTAGCTGCCGCCTGGCTAATAGCGCAGGTTTCCAGCACACTTAAACCCTGGCGCGGGTTAAACCGGCTTTGCCGGCACAGGCCGCTATCTATTACCACGGTAATGCCGTCTATGGTTAAACTGGTTTCGGCCAGATTAGTTGATAGCACCACCTTGCGTAAGCCTGCCGGCGGCGCTGCAATAGCTGCCTGCTGTTGCGCCAACGTCAGGCTACCTAATAAACGGTGCAGTTGCACATTGGCAGCTAAACCTTGCTGCTCCAGCAGCTGGGCACTTTGGTTAATTTCAGCCTGACCGGGTAAAAACACCAGAATATTGCCATTGTGTTTACTCAGCGCCTGTTGCACTAAACCAGCAATTTGCTGCGCCAGCGGTTGGCTACCCGGTAGTGCATACTCCACCGTTACCGGATAACTACGGCCTTCACTGGCCAACACCGGTGCATTAAGTTTGCCGGCCAGTTGCGCCATATCCAATGTAGCTGACATAATTAATAACTGCAGCTCAGGGCGTAATTGTTGTACTTCCAGGCACAGTGCCAGTGCTAAATCCGCATGCAGTGAACGCTCATGAAATTCATCAAACAGTAAAAGATCCACGGCTGTCAGTTCAGGGTCTTGCTGTAATTTGCGCGTTAGTACGCCTTCAGTAACAATAAGCAACCGCGTTTTACTGCCATGCTTTTGCTCCTGACGAATTTGATAACCTACAGTTTCGCCGACAGCTTCACCCAGTTGTGCCGCCAAATACGCAGCGATACTTTTGGCCGCTAAACGACGCGGCTCCAGCATTAATAGCTTTTTACCGGCAAAATCGGGGTGCTGTAATAAATAAAACGGCAGATAAGTCGATTTGCCAGCCCCGGGCGGGGCCGACAAAATCACTTTATTATGTTGCTGTAACAGTGACAGCAATTGCGGAAAAATATCAGCGACAGGTAACACAACTTAACCCGAAAAAACCCTATTGGCGTCAGTTTACCCTGTTTTAGGCTGACGCCCCAAACTTGTTAAGATTTCGGGTTAAGCTTTTGAGTTAGGCTTCAGGCTTCGCCAAGTAAAGTGGCACTGATGGTACGAATGCCCTGCCCGGTAGCACCGGCGGCCCAAAAAGCATTGTTGTTGTTATTAAAAGCAGCGGCTAAATCAAAGTGCAACCAGCCCTTGCCTTCATCAGGCACAAAGCGGCTTAAAAAGCCGGCTGCGTTGCTGGCACCACCAGCGCCCCCACCTTTTACCGGCCGACTGTTGGCCGTATCGGCATAAGCTGACGGACACTGTTGCTGATGCCACAGCTCCAGCGGTAACTGCCAGGTAGGCTCCTGCACTTGCTCTGCGTAGTTAAGTGCTTTTTGCGCTAAAGCTTTATCCAATGCAAACAATGCATTGTATTCTGCGCCAACCGCCGTCATAGCTGCCCCGGTTAAAGTAGCAGCATCAATAATCAACCCGGCACCGCTTTGTGCAGCGCACATCAGGCCATCGGCCAATACTAAGCGGCCTTCGGCGTCGGTGTTTACAATTTCAACGGTAGTACCGTTTTTGTACGTAATAATATCGCCCAGTTTATAAGCGTTACTGCTGATCAGGTTTTCCGCACAGCATAAAATCAGCTGTACGCGTTTATTCAGGCCCTGCAGTATCGCCAGTGCCAGCGCAGCCGTTACCGTAGCGGCGCCACCCATATCACATTTCATTGTCAGCATGCTTTCGGTGGCTTTAATCGAGTAACCGCCGCTGTCAAAGGTAATACCCTTACCCACCAGCGCAGCGCTGACCGGCGCGTCGGCCTGGCCTGTCGGGTTGTAGTCCAGCACCAGCATTGCCGGTTTGCGGGCACTGCCACGCCCTACGGCATGCAAGCCATTCCAGCCTTGCTCTAACAGTTGCTCATCAAGCAAAATATGGCTGTTAACCGTGCCTTTAGGGGCAATATCTGCAATAAAAGCTGCCGCCTGTTTTGCCAGTTGCTCGGGGTATAGTTCATCCGGTGTTTGGTTTATCAGTTGTTTGGCCCAGCTAAAACACTGTGCCAGTTGCTCCAGTTGAGTCTGCGCGGCATCGTTGTTAAACAGCACGCCACCTTGTTTTTTTGCACTGCAAAAGCCCTGATAAAATGCCCATTGCAGTTCCAGTGTCCAGTTGTCACCGGTTAACTGCACCTGAGTTAAGCCTAAATTATCTAAGCTGCGCGCCGCCTTTTGCACACTGCGCTGTGCGTCTTTGGTATTAAAATGAATTTGAAAACCAGTTGCGGTAGGGGTAAGTAAAGCTTTACCCCATTTACTTGCCACCGTTTCTGCCTGTAGCTGAATTTGCACAACGTCTGTCATCTGTCACCCTTTTTTCAGTGCTGTTTTGCGTTAAATGCGATGCTAATCAGTGTATCACAAGGCTTTACGGTGGAAACATAAGCTCGTTATTTTGCTGCTGTACCAAGCTGAAGCGCGCGTTAAATTGCCGTAAATTAAATAAGATGACGATAGGCCCGCCAGTCTGTATACTTCCGCGTCTTTTTAAATCTGATTGCGATGCCAGCAATATTCTGCTATCTATAGCCGCCATATTTTTTCGCTTGGCATTATACAGGAGATGATTATGCCAGAAGGCAATACTACCAAAACGCTGGGCTTACTTGCCCTTGCAGGCGTAGCGCCATATCAGGAAGCTGTCGGGGAAGAGTACATGAACCCGAAGCAACTGGAACATTTCCGCCGCATTCTCGACGCCTGGCGTCAGCAGCTGCGCGAAGAAGTTGATCGCACCAAGAACCATATGGCAGATGAAGCTGCTAACTTCCCGGATCCGGTAGATCGTGCCGCTCAGGAAGAAGAATTCAGTTTAGAACTGCGCGCCCGTGACCGTGAGCGTAAGCTGCTGAAGAAAATTGAAAAAACTTTGCAGAAAATCGAAGACGAAGACTTTGGTTACTGTGATACCTGCGGTATTGAAATTGGTATTAAGCGCCTGGAAGCCCGTCCAACGGCTGACATGTGTATCGATTGCAAAACCTTAGCAGAAATTAAGGAAAAGCAACTGGGCGGCTAAGATGCCCGCTAAGATGCCAATTGTTAGCCCCGCTTATATCGGCCGGTTTGCGCCCTCGCCTTCCGGCCCACTTCATTTCGGTTCTCTTATTGCTGCAGTTGGCAGCTATCTGCAGGCAAAAAGCCAGCATGGCCAGTGGCTGGTACGAATGGAAGATATCGATACGCCTCGCATGGTGCCAGGCATCGACAGTGATATTCTGCGCACACTGGAGCAATTTGGTTTACTGTGGGATGGCGAGGTCCTGTATCAAAGCCAGCGCCTGGCGCGCTACAATGAAATTTTCCACCAGTTACAGCAGCGGCAGCTAATTTATGCCTGCCAGTGCAGCCGCAAACAAATCAGTGCAATGGGTGGTACTTACGACAACCGCTGTGCCACAAAGAGTTTAAACAGTAGCAACCTGGCCTGGCGTTTGCGCAGCCACAATGTCAGCACCCACTTTACCGATCTGCTATTTGGCCCGCAGCAGATAACAAGCCAACTGGCACAGGAAGATTATATTATTAAACGCCGCGATGGCTTATTTGCTTATCAACTGGTGGTAGTAGTGGATGATATCGACCAGGGTATCACCGAAGTGATCCGCGGCGCCGATTTACTGCCGATGACACCACGACAACAAGCCTTGTTTAGCTTGCTAGGTGCTGTACAGCCCGGATATGGCCACTTGCCGCTGGCGGTGCTGGAACCGGGATTTAAACTCAGTAAACAAAATCACGCTGCCGCCATCAGCCAATGGCCCAAAGCACAGGCAATGCGTGAAGTATTGCGTTTTCTTGGCCACCCGCCGCCGGCAGAGTTAGAACAAGCCCCGGTTACGGAACAATTAAGCTGGGCCATTAATAACTGGCAGCTTGCCAAAGTGCCGCTGCAAATGGAAATAAGCAGCACAGAATTTCGTTAAGCCGGCCCGGTTTAATTCTTTTTTCGCTTCGGCTGCGGTATTATTAGCCGTTTTTAAAACAATGCAGCTCGGGGCTGTCTTTAGTCAGGAGAATTATCATTATTTCGCGAGTGTTAGATTTTTGCCGCCGTACTTTTGGCGGCAAGGCCACTAAGGCAAACAACCAGAAAACTAAAGCTGCAAGCAAAGTGCAACAAGCACCACGCCAGGCTCCAGGCGCCAGCCTGTTACCTGCCGTGCAGCGTTTAAGCCGTGATCAGCATGCTATTTCACGTAAAGACATCAGCCCCAATGCGCTTAAAGTACTGTACCGGCTTAAAGATGCTGGTTTTGATGCTTATCTGGTTGGCGGTTGTATCCGCGATTTATTGCTTGGCCTTAAACCAAAAGATTTTGATGTGGTAACCAATGCCAAACCCGAGCAGGTAAAACAGGTATTTCGTAACTGCCGTCTGATTGGCCGCCGTTTTCGTTTAGCCCATGTTGTATTTGGCCGTGAAGTTATTGAAGTTGCAACCTTTCGTGGTCACCACAGTGGCGCCGATGACGAAGCCGACACCGCACCTAAGTTAAAAACAGCCAGTTTAAGCGACCATGGCCAAATTCTGCGTGACAACGTGTACGGCACCATTGAAGAAGATGCAGAGCGGCGCGACTTTACCGTGAATGCGCTGTATTACTCGGTAAATGATTTCTGCATTTATGACTTCGCCAACGGCATGCAGGCTATAGCCGCACGTAAAATTGAACTGATCGGCGATCCGGAAACACGGTATCGTGAAGATCCGGTGCGCATTTTGCGGGCGATCCGCTTTGCTACCAAACTGAATATGCAAATTGCTCCAGCCAGTGCAGAACCTATAGCACAGCTGGCGGTATTGTTGAAAAATATTCCGCCACCGCGTTTATTTGACGAGTTGGTAAAGCTGCTGCTGGCCGGTAAAGCCTTTGATAACTTTATGCTGATGCGCGACAGCAAAGTATTAAAACAGCTGCTGCCGCAGCTGGATAAACTATTAAAACAGGAACCGGAAGGCAAAGCGTTTCAGTTAGCTACTAAAGCACTGCAAAACACCGATGAGCGGGTTGACGCCGATAAACCGGTCACACCAGCCTTTATTTTTGCCGCCCTGTTATGGTACCCGGTAGAGCTGCGCAGCCAAATGCTGATAACCGACGGTTTAAGTGAAATTGATGCGATGAATATCGCCATGACCGAAGTGCTGGACGATATTCAGCGCACTATTGCTATCCCTAAGCGCTTTACGCTGTCGATGCGGGATATCTGGGCGCTGCAAAGCCGTTTAACCAAACGCGCCGGGCGCCGTGCTTTTAAACTGCTGGAGCAGCCTAAGTTTCGGGGTGCCTTTGACTTTCTGCAATTGCGCGCCGAAGCTGAAGGCGGCAGTTTAGTTGAGCTGGCGCTGTGGTGGGAAAGATTTCAGTTTGCTGACGAAGCTGACCGGCTGCAACTGATCAACCAGCTGGGCAAAGAAGGCATCGACAAAGGCCCGCGCCGCCGTCGCAGCTATAAACGTAAACCCACGGCAGAACAATGACACCGCTTCGCTGTTACATTGGTTTAGGCGCTAATCTGGATCAGCCGGTGGCGCAGTTGCAACAAGCTGTGCAGGCACTTAAGGAACTGGCACAAAGCACGCTGGTGGCGGTATCCGGCCTTTACGGCTCTAAACCTATGGGGCCGCAAGACCAACCCGATTACGTTAATGCCGTCGCCGCAATAGACACCACATTAACACCAGAGCAGCTACTGGATGCCCTGCAACAGATAGAACAGCAGCAGGGCCGTAAACGTAAAGCCGAACGTTGGGGCCCACGCACACTGGATTTAGACATTCTGCTGTACGGTAATCAGGTTATCGCCACTGAACGCTTAACCGTGCCGCACTATGGTTTGCGTGTACGTGAGTTTGTACTGTATCCCCTTTACGAAATTGCCCCCCAGCTTAACCTGCCGGACGGTACTGTATTATCCTCTTTACTGGCGCAGGTATCGCAAAATGGCCTGCAAAAACTTCACAGCAGTTGCAGCTGATCGCACTTTGTGCGATCTTGCGCGTCCTGCGTTAATGGTCGGATGAGAAGATTATGGCTAAGATCACCACTGCCGTATTACAGAAAATGAAGCAGCAAAGCGACAAGATCACTATGCTGACAGCCTATGATGCCAGCTTCGCGAAATTATTTGCCGAGCAAGGCGTAGAGGTACTGCTGATTGGCGACTCCTTAGGTATGGTACTGCAAGGCCACGGCGATACATTGCCGGTTACCGTTAACGACATTGCTTATCATACCCGCGCTGTGCGCGCCGGTGCTCCGGATGCGTTTGTCATCGCCGATATGCCGTTTATGAGCTACGGTACCCTGGAGCAAGCGTTGCAAAGCGTAGTACCGCTGATGCAGGCTGGTGCCAATATGGTGAAACTCGAAGGCGGCGACTTTTTGCTGCCTACCGTAAAAGCTTTAACCGAGCGCGGCGTGCCGGTATGTGGCCATTTAGGTTTAACACCGCAGTCGGTGCATATCTTTGGTGGTTATAAAGTACAGGGTAAAACCGATACTGCCGCCGATGCCATGGTGGCGCAAGCCAAAGCCCTGCAAGACGCCGGCGCCCAGTTGCTGGTGTTAGAATGCATTCCCACCGCCTTAGCTAAACGCATTACCGAAGCGCTAAGCATTCCGGTTATCGGTATTGGCGCCGGTAATGTTACCGATGGCCAGGTGCTGGTAATGCATGATTTACTTGGCATCAGCAGTGGTTATATTCCGAAATTTTCCAAGAATTATCTGGCACAAACCGGCGAGATCAGAAGCGCTATTGCCGCTTATGTCAGCGAAGTAAAGAGCCAGACTTTTCCTGCCAGCGAACACAGTTTTTAAACCCGATGAAAATACTCAACTCTATTGCTGCGCTGCGGGCACAAATCAGTGCCTGGCGGCAAAATGGCGAACGTATCGCTTTTGTGCCCACTATGGGCAACCTGCATAACGGCCACTTAAAACTGGTTGATGTTGCCAAAAGCCACGCCGACCGGGTGATTGTCAGCATCTTTGTAAACCCGATGCAGTTTGGCAAAAATGAAGATCTCGACAGCTACCCGCGTACGCTGGAGGCTGATTGCGCCGGGCTGACGGCCCATGGCGCCGATGCGGTATTTACCCCTACGCCGGATATGATGTACCCGCGCGGCCTGGACGTGCAAACCTTTGTTGAAGTGCCGCTGCTCGGCGATTTGCACTGCGGTGCCAGCCGTGCCGGCCATTTCCGTGGTGTGTCGACTATTGTTTGTAAGCTGTTTAATCTGGTGCAACCGGACATTGCCTGCTTTGGCCAGAAGGATTATCAGCAACTGGCCATTATCCGCCAAATGGTAACCGATTTATCCTTACCGATTGACATTATAGGTGTAGCGACAGAGCGTGCAGCTAATGGCCTGGCGCTAAGCTCACGCAATGGCTATTTAACGCCGGAGCAATTAGCAACAGCCCCACAGCTGTATCAAGTGTTACAACAACTGCGCGCACAAATCCTGGCCGGTAACCATGATTACCGCAGCCTGGAGTTGCAAACTAAACAACAACTGACCGCTGCCGGTTTTACGCCGGACTATATTGATATCTCTGATCAAACCGATCTGACGCTGGCAACCGATGCACAGCAGCCTAAAGTGATTCTGGCTGCTGCCTGGCTGGGCAGCACCCGGCTGATTGATAACCTGGAAGTCTGAGTTACTTGCTGTTGCCCGGCAGTTGCTCAGGCCGGGTTTAACGGCCAAAACAGCGGCAATAATGCCATGGTAATAACAAACAATAATAAGCTAAGCGGCCCACCCACTTTTAAATAATCGACAAAGCGATAGCCCCCCGGCCCCATTACCAGCGTATTGGCGGCATGCGATACCGGGCTGGCCAGGCTGGTGGCTGCTACCGCCACTATCATCATCGCACTTTGGCCGTTCACCCCCAGCGCATTGCTGAGCATTAAACCAATCGGCGCCATAATCAGCACCAGTGCCACAGTGGGCACCACTAAAGTACCCAGTGCCGTAACCAGATACAAACCGGCCATTACTGCCAAAGGGCCAAATTGGCCGGGCCCTGCCAGCACAGCATCTGCCAGCCAGGTGGCGGTGCCGGAATGTTGCATCGCCGCTCCCAGCGGCAGCATGCCGGCGATCAGAAAAATAGAGCGCCAGTCAATGGCCGCATAAGCCTGCTCCATGCTTAAACAGCGGCTGGCAACCATTAACGTCGCCGCCAGAATGGCCGCCAGATAAACCGGTAATATGCCGGCTACTGTCAGGGCTATCATCAACAGGATTAATCCGGCAGCCAAAGGCGCCTTGCTGGCATTCACCGGCTTTACCTGTACCGGGTTTAATACAATCAGATGCTCACTTTCGGTAAGCATCGCCAGCCGCGGCCGCGGCCCTACAATTAACAGCGCATCTCCCGCCTGCAACAACATACTGCCCAGTGCCGAGCGATACGCGCGGCCTTCGCGCCAAATGGCCGCCACTTCAACTTTATAACGTTTATCAAGTTGCAGCGCATTAACACTTTTGCCGATGTATTTACTACGCGGGTGTAAAGTGGCTTCTATCAGCTCCAGCTTACCTTTTGCCAGTAAATCCAGATAAGGCGACATATCGTCCAGCCGCTCCAGCTGTTTAAAGCCGCGCAGAATGTCCAGGTCTTCCTCCCGCCCCTGGATCAGCAGCAAGTCGCCGGCTTGCAGTGTATCGTCAGAGTGAAACTGCTGGATAATCTCGCCCTGGCGAAACAGCCCCAGTAAACGAAAATCAAAGGCATCGCCCAGCCGGTTATCCGCAAAGGTGCTGTCAACCAGCGGGCTGTCAGCCGGTAAACCCAGCACGAATAGGCGTTCTTCCAATTTATAGTGCTGTATTACATCATCCGGGCTAAGCAACTGTAATACACTGAACGCTGCTTGCCTGGCCATGGCGTCCAGCGCACTTTTGCTGCCCTGCACCAGAATTTTATCACCAGCGGCCAGCGATAAATCGGCCAGCCGCGTACGTAACGTTTGGCCGCCACGTTTTATCGCCAGCACATTAATCTGGTAGTGCTCGCGAAAACGGTGGTGCTGCAATACTTCGCCCACCAGCACGCTGTCAGGCGCTACCTCCAACTCAGCCAGGCCACTGGCTGCCAGCAATTTCTCATGCAGCATTGGTGCTTCGCGTTCAATGGTTAACGAGTTCCAGCTACGCAGCCGTTCAAACCGGCTGAATTTACCCTGTGCCAGTATAATATCGCCGCCCTGAAGAACAGTATGGCGCGATGGCAGGGTAAAGGTTTCACTGCCCCGGGTCAGGGCGATAACGATCAGGCCGGCGGTATTAATTAAGCCAGACTCATCAAGGGTACGTCCGGCCAGTAAAGAGTCATCAGGTAAGCGCAGCGCAAAAATCCGCTCCTGCAAGCCGTATTGATCGCTGAGGTTTTTACTGCCCGCCAGGCCAGCGCGGCCGGGATCGGTATCCGGTAACAAGTGACGGCCAATAAAGGCGACAAACAAGGTTCCGGCCAATAAAACCGGTAAACCGATTAAAGCGAAATCAAATAACTTAAATCCGCTAAGGCCACTGTCTTCCAGCGCAATATGCACCAGTAAATTGGGCGGTGTGCCAATTAAGGTGATTAAACCACCAAGCATGGCGCCAAAGGCCATTGGCATCAGCACCTTGGCCGGTGAAATACCGCAGCGTCTGGCCGCTTCTACCGTAACCGGCAGTAATAAGGCCACCACGCCTATATTGCTCATAAAAGCTGATAACAACCCGGAAATCAGCATAATGACAATGATCATCCTGATTTCACTGCTACCGGATAAGCGAATCACCTGCCGCCCGATACCGTCGGCAATACCCACACGGGTTAAGCCCTCACTCATAATAAACATCGCCCAGACGGTAATCACCGCCGGGTTACTAAACCCACTTATGGCCTCTGCCGGCGATACCAGGCCCAATAAAGCCAAAGTACATAACACCAATAAAGCGACCACATCCATCCGCAACCAGCCGGTAACAAACAATACCAGGGCTGCCAGCAGTATCAATAAGACCTGGGCGATATCCGGCGTCATAATAACCACCTCAGCAAAGTATGTAACGCCATGTCTATGCTGCTCAACAATACGTTCAGGATAATAATACCTCGTGCCATGGTTACAGTGAGCTCTCCCGGTTAATTAGATGAACAGCCGATACGCTAATTTCTTCTCAGTTTACAACATCAAGACAGAAAAAATGTTCTGGATCAAGCTATAACCGCATTGATAGCTATACTCTGTAGCAAAGATGGTTAAAGGATACTTTTTTGCTGAAACAACTTTGCGGCGTCGCGCGGATAAACTTTCTCAGTCTTACCCTGGTCTGTATTGCTCTGGCTGCCGGAGCAAGCTGGCAAGCTGGCTTTGTTTTACACTATGCTACGCTTGCGCTGGTAACAGCCGTAGGGCTATGTGCTCATCTTAGTGTTAATGCTTTTAATGAATACTTCGACTTTAAATCAGGGCTGGATTTTCTCACCGAACGTACGCCGTTCAGCGGCGGCAGTGGCACCCTGGTCCGCCACCCGACAGCCAGTACCTCCGCTTTAACATTGGCAATTGTCAGCCTGCTGCTCACCATTGGCGGCGGCCTGTACCTCAGCTATCAATTAAACTGGCTACCCTTAATGCTTGGCATGCCGGGTGTAGTACTTATTTATGCGTACACCCAATATGTTAACCGTTGGCCACTGCTGTGCCTGCTGGCACCCGGCATCGGTTTTGGCGTTTTTATGACACTGGGCAGCTACTGGGTATTGGCCGGCAGCGTCAGTGCCGCAGCCTGGGTGCTGGCGGTTATTATGCTGTTACTGGTCAGTAATTTGTTACTGTTAAACCAGTTTCCGGATGTCGATGCAGACCGTCGCGTGGGCCGGCGCCACTTGCCTATCGTTATCGGCCGGCGGCGTAGTGCCAGCGTTTACACTCTGCTGCTATTGCTAAGTTACCTGGTGTTATTAGCCGCGGTGGCAGGCGGCATTTTGCCCCGCCAGTGCCTGTTAGCATTACTTAGCCTGCCACTGCTGATAAAGCTGCTGCCGGGCCTGTTCCGCTACGCCGATAAACCCAAACAACTCACGCCCTACCTGGGGCTGAATGTACTGCTGTGCCACCTTTATCCGCTGCTGTTACTGGCAGGGCTGATTTGGGCCGGTATTGGCCATAAGGCACTTTGATGCAAATACTGCAAACAGACATTATTGTGGTTGGTGGCGGTGGCGCCGGTTTACGCGCCGCCATTGCCGCTGCTGAAGCTGCACCGCAATTAGGTATTACTTTGCTGTCAAAAGTATACCCAATGCGCTCGCACACAGTAGCTGCCGAAGGGGGCGCAGCGGCGGTAACCTTACGTAGCGACAGTGCAGCCGCGCATTTTCACGATACCGTTAGCGGCGGTGACTGGCTGGCCGATCAGCCGGTGGTGGAGTTCTTTGTTAAGCAGGCCTATCGCGAGCTGGTACAACTGGAACACTGGGGCTGCCCCTGGAGCCGCCAGCAAGATGGCAACGTTGCCGTACGCCGTTTTGGCGGCATGAAAACCGAACGCACCTGGTTTGCCGCCGATAAAACCGGCTTTCATATTTTACATACCTTATTTCAAACCAGCCTGAAATACCCGGCCATTAAGCGGCTGGATGAATATTTTATGTTGGATCTGCTGCGTGCCGGCGACCAGGTAGTGGGCGTGTTAGCCCTGGCGCTGAACAGCGGCGAGCTGGTACAAATTCAGGCTAAAAGTGTCATTTTGGCCACCGGCGGTGCCGGCCGGGTGTTTCATTACAATACCAATGGCGGCATTGTTACCGGTGATGGTATGGCACTGGCCTATCGCCATGGTGTGGCGCTGCGTGATATGGAGTTTATGCAATATCACCCCACCGGTTTACCGGGTTCCGGTATTTTAATTACCGAGGCCTGCCGCGGCGAAGGTGCGGTATTACTGAATAAACACGGCAAACGGTATTTACAAGACTATGGCTTAGGCCCGGAAACACCGTTAGGCCAGCCGCAAAATAAACAAATGGAGCTGGGCCCCCGCGATAAACTATCGCAGGCATTCTGGCATGAACAACAAGCTGGCCGCTGCGGCGACTATAACGGCCATGCGGTGGTGTATCTGGACTTACGCCACTTAAGCCGTGCGCATTTACAGCAGCGGCTGCCGTTTATCTGTGAGCTGGCCAAAGCCTATGTCGATATTGACCCGGCGCAGGAAGCCATTCCAATCCGCCCGGCGGTACATTACACCATGGGCGGTATTGCTACCGACATTAACTGCCAAACCTCACTGCCGGGTTTATATGCCGTGGGCGAATGCGCCTCGGTCGGCTTGCATGGTGCTAACCGGCTGGGGTCAAACTCGTTAACAGAATTGCTGGTATTTGGCCGTGTTGCCGGTGAGCAGGCAGCGCATTATGCCAGCCAATGTCCGCCGGCAGACAGCAAAGCACTGAGTGTACAAAGCGAAATGTCACAGCGCTGGCTTAACCGCCGTTTTGGTACTAATACCACTGATTCCGTAGCACAGCTGCGCCACGATATGACACTGGCAATGGAGCAAGGCTGTGGCATTTACCGCACCGGTGAGGGCCTGGCGCAATGTCAGCAACAGTTGCTGGGGCTACAGCAGCGTTATCAGCAGCTTAAAGTTACCGACCGCAGTAAGGTGTTTAACTCTGAGCTGCTGCAGTATCTGGAACTGGGCTTTGGCCTGGATGTGGCGCTGGCTATTTGCAGCGCTGCAATGGCCCGTACCGAGTCACGCGGTGCGCATCAGCGGCTCGACAGCGGCATGACAGCGCGTAACGACGCCGGTTTTTTGTGCCATTCGCAGCTGTATTATAAGGCGCATAACTTACCCCATCTTAGCTGGCAAGCCGTGCAGATCAGCAGCCTGCCACCGGCACAGCGCAGCTATAGTGCAGATAATGTCTCTGCAACTAATAGTGTTGATAGCACACCAGGAACACAGCCATGACTGATTACCAACTGTTGATCCAGCGCTATGATCCGGAGCACGACAACGAACCGCGGCTGCAGCGTTTTACTGTGCCGGGCGATCACACCACATCGGTGTTGGATGCGCTGTTGTACGTGCAACAAAAGCGGGACGTAACGCTGGGTTTGCGCTGGTCATGCCGGATGGCCATTTGCGGCTCGTGCGGTGTTATGGTTAACGGCATACCCAAATTGGGTTGCAAAACCTTTTTACGTGACTATCACTCAGACATCACTATCGAACCACTGGCGCACTTTGCGGTAGAGAAAGACCTGATTGTTGATATGACCCAGTTTCTGGCGCATTTGTCGGCCATCAAACCCTATCTGATTAACGACTACAGCGGCACAGCGTTGCATAAGCAAACGCCGACGCAACTGGCAAAGTATCAGCAATTTTCTAACTGCATTAATTGCGGCCTGTGCTATTCGGCCTGCCCGCAATTTGGCTTAAACCCGGAGTTTTTAGGCCCGGCAGCTATTACGCTGGCCCAGCGCTACAACCTCGATAGCCGTGACAACGGCAAAGCCGCACGTATGCCGCAGTTAAACGGTAAAAACGGCGCCTGGGGTTGCACCTTTGTGGGGTTTTGCTCAGATGTTTGCCCTAAACAACTAGACCCGGCAGCAGCGGTGAATCAGGCCAAAGTTGAGTCGGCAAAAGATTTTATTATCAGCATGTTTAAACCCTAAGGAGCACGGCGATGAACACACCCGTTTCTGCGCGTAAACCTTATCAATCCAAACTTAGCCGCAGCTGGTGGCTTAAACATAACTATTACCGGCTGTATATGCTGCGCGAGGCTACAGTGCTGCCGCTGCTGTTTTTTATTGGCTGTTTACTGTATGGCCTGTATTGCTTAACGCAAGGCGCTGCCCACTGGCAGAGTTTTCAGACGTTTATGCAACAAGGCTGGGTAATAGCACTGAATCTGCTGGCTTTTGCGGCCAGCCTGTTTCATGCCAAAACCTTTTTTGCACTGTTCCCGCGGGTAATGCCGCTGGCACCAGCCTGGTTGATGATCAGTGGCCAATGGCTGGCAACATTGCTGGTCGCCGCTGGCGTACTACTGCTGTGTGGTGGCTGGCTATGAGCAGCCCAAAACGTTCAGATGAGCCGGTTTGGTGGGCCCTGTTTAGCGCCGGGGGCGTGTGCTTTGCGGTATTTCTGCCGGGGTCAATACTGGCACTTGGGATCCTGTGGCCGCTGGGGCTGCTTAATTCGTCCGTTCTGCAATATGCTCAGCTGCTGTCATTATTGCAAAGCGGCTACGGTTTAACCGGGCTGGCTTTTACCGGCGCGGTAATTTGCTTACCGCTGTTTCATGCGGCACATCGTATTCACCATGGTTTGCATGATCTAAAATGCGGTTACTCCAGCGCTACTAAGCTGTTGTGTTACGGTTTGGCAGCTGCGCTTAGTATGCTGGCACTGTATTTAACCTTGCATTTGATATTAGCTGACTAAAAACTGCTGCCTGTTAATTTCAGCCTGTCGCCAATCAGCAACAGGCTATACATTTGATTTATAAAGATAAAATATCAGCACTAGGTTAAGCGACGCCGATTTGCGACAACCAGGCCTTACCGCTTCGCCAAATACCGGGCTAAATCAATTTAACTAACTGTATTTTATTGTTTTTTATTTCTGGCACGGCATCTGCAATCACTCTAGTAAGATTGCAAACAAGCCGGAGACGGAAGATGAAAAAAGTCCTTATTACTGCCCTGTTATTACTAAGTGCAAATCTGGTACTGGCAAACGAATTTCTTAATAAAGTAAATCAGCAAGAGCACCCACACACAGCGACATTGTCACAGGCTGAATTAGTTGCACAGGAAGAACTTGTCGCAGCATTATCTGCCAATGCAGAATTGCCTTAAAGCGTTGCCGTAACAAGAGTTGTTTTAAAAGTACGGGTGGCAAGCCACCCGTTCAGCTAAAAGCCGGATCTGAATTTGGCCGCATCGATAATGGCCCACAGATGGGCAATAGCGGCGATAATGCCGGGTATGATTAAGAACCATAAAGCATAGCCCGCTACACACACCAGAAAAAAGATAATTGCAGCAAATATACGGCCCTGCACTAACTGGCCTAAGCCCGGAATAAACACGTTGCATAGCGCAGCAATAACATTGCCACCTGAACCCTGACCTGCCATAACATTCCCCTATCTATTGCTGCTTAATATATTACTGCTTTAATGCTGCGACAAACTGCTCTGACTGTGTAATAGCGTTATTCATGTCGTCAATCAGGCGGTTAATATCTTTTTGCACTGTATTGAATTCACCCTGCAATGCACCAATTGCCTTAGCATTCAGATTATGCTTTAAATACAGTGAATTGTCTCTGAGCGATGCCAATACGGGCTGCATACTTTGCTCGGCGCGCCGCATGGTTTTTAGCAGGTTGCTGTACTGACGTTTGGTGTCGGCCAGCTTTTTCGTGCTGTCTTGTTTTAACCTGGCGTTGCTGTACTGCTTTAGTTCATCCTGCCACTCATCAAACAGCGCATCAGCAACAGCTTCAATACTGTCAATCCGTTTACTGACATCTGCAGCGGCGGCACTGCAGGCCTGATACTTGCTGTCAGTCGTTGCATACATACGCTGTAAATCACCGCCGTCATATTTAATCAGCTCACTAAACTGCTGCAGAGCTGATTTAAATTGCTTCTGTGCATTCTGCTGTGATTGCTGCGCTTCTTCTACGCGATCAACCAGTATATCGCGCTTATGTACACCGACTTTTTCCATCGCGGAATAATAAGCGCTCTGACAGCCGGTAACGCTGAGTAACAAAGGCAGTAAAAGCCAGGCATAACGCATAAAATCAGTCCGTTGCTATAACAGTAATGTCTGATAATAGCCTGTCATGCCGCTTAGAACAAACCCCGATGTCAGGCGGCAAGCTCTTTGGCAAGTTGCAGTAGTTTGGGGTAAAACTCTTTATCCAGTTGCGCCAGTTGATCCTGCTCTACCAGTACGTCGTGCAAAATTTGCTCAGTGGTTAACGGGTTTGCCAGTACTACGCGAAATACGATGGTTTCCTGGCGCTGATAGCGCGCCGGGGTTAAGCGGGTACGTGATACAAAAGACTTACCCTCTTCGCGCTGACGCTTTTGAATAAACTTTGTCAGGCCGTTTAGCAACTCGTTAAAGCGTTGCAGTTGCTCCGGGCTGGCGTTAGCCATCGCTTTTTGCACCTGCGCCGGTACATAACGGTAGGTTAACAAACACAGCTCGGGCTCGGTGATCAGTTCAAAATCAATATTGTGCGCAATCAGGGTGGCAAAATAGCGTGCCTTCTCCAGGCTTCTGTTGATCAGAATTTCATAGCCGTCGCGGCCAATCACCTGCAAACAGGCGTGCACCAGCATTGCCATGCCGGGGCGTGACCCTTCCAGTGTCTGGCTGCCTAAATCTTTTGAGCCTTTACGCAGGATATATTCAGCGTGGTGCTCAATGGCATGCGCAGCAGAGGGGTGCTTAAACACCACCATACCGGCCCCCATCGGCACATACATTTGTTTGTGCGCATCTATGGTAACGGAATCTGCCCGTTCTATACCGGCCAGTAAATAGCGGTATTTTTCTGACAGCAAAGTCGCACCGCCCCAGGCGGCATCGATATGAAAGTGACACTGATACTGCTCGGCTAAATCGGCCAGTTGGTGTAATGGATCAACATTACCGGTTTCAGTAGTACCGGCCACGCCAACAATAGCCAGTACGCGGATATTAGCAGCACTAAGCTCGGCCATTTTTTCTGCCAGCAAGGCAGTATCAATTTTATTATTGGCATCGGTTTTAACCGCGATCAGTGATTCGCGGCCAATACCCAGTACGTCGGCTGCTTTACCCAGTGAGTAATGGCCTCGCTCAGACACCAGGATCGCCAGGCCATCATAGCCATAGTGCTTCATGGCCTTAAACAGGCCTTCACGGGCGATACCTTTAAAGTCGCCATCGGCTTTTAGCAGGCGGTTACGTGCTATCCAAAGTGCAGTAATATTGGCGATAGTGCCGCCGGAGCAAAACGCCCCCAGCGAATGGTTGGCACTGTGCATCCACTTTTTATAAAAGCCATCGCCTTCGCCGTACACCAGGTGATGCATCATACCCAGCACCTGGCGCTCCATCGGCGTAAAGGCTTTGGAGGTTTCAATTTTTACCAGGTTCTGGTTCAGCCCTACCATCATTTTTGACAGTGACAAGACAAAATACGGCAGTGCTGACGTCATATGGCCGATAAAACTCGGCGCAGCGGTATGTACCGAGTGCGCTACCAGCTTTTGCATCAGGCTTTCGGCGTAATCCGAGACAAAGTTCGGCATCTGCGGAATTTGATGGGTTTGAAAATCGCGCTCAATTTGCCACAGCGGTTTTTCTACCGCCACGATACTTTCGCGCAAAAAGCCAGCCAGGTTCTGTGACAGGTTTTGCTCAATAATACTCAGCGTTGAGTCTGGCGCTTCCGGCACCGTAAAGATGCGCCATAAAGCTTCTTCAGAAGCGGTTGCCTGGCGTTTACTGGATTCTGTCATGCGCTTGCTACTCTGCATACGGTTTCAGCGGTTACTAAAACAGCCGGAAAATGGCGCTCACTTTACTGCAAGCGCCGAAAAATGTCTGCAAAAAAATGGTAGCAAACACTGGCGGAGGATCGGTTTGCCCTAAGCCAACCGTTGAAGGCATGGATGCTGACAAATTCGCCTGGAGCGAATTTGAACAGCTGTGCTGGTCCGCAGGATGAACTTCAGGGATGAAGTTCATAGTCGAGCCCCCAGGGACTGGGTTTACGGCGCGTTGGTGTGGGCAAACCGATCCGTTAAGGTTGTTAGCTTCGCAGACCAATGCCACGGTTAATCAGGTACATGGCATAGCTAAACAACACGACAATAAAGCCTACCACCACCGCTAACGCCAGCCACAGGCTAACGTCGGTTACGCCCAAAAAGCCATAACGAAACGCATTTACCATATACACCACCGGATTTAACGCCGCCACATGCTGCCAGAAGCCAGGCAGCAAGGTTAACGAGTAAAACACGCCGCCTAAATAGGTAAGTGGCGTAAGCACAAAGGTAGGGATAATACTGATATCGTCAAAGGTTTTCGCGTATACGGCGTTAATCAGGCCGCCCAAAGAAAACAGCATTGACGTTAGTGTAACGGTAACAATAATTACCGCCAGGTTATGAATTTGAATAGTAACGAAAAACAGCGACAGAATAGTGACTATCAGCCCCACCAGCATACCACGCGCCATACCGCCACCAACAAAACCGAGCACAATAATGTAGTTTGGCACCGGCGCTACCAGCAGCTCTTCCACGTTACGCTGAAACTTGGCGCTGAAAAACGACGAGGCCACATTGGCATAAGAGTTGGTGATCACCGACATCATAATCAGGCCGGGTACAATAAACTCCATGTAAGTAAAACCGCCCATATCGCCAATGCGCGAACCAATTAAACTGCCGAAAATAACAAAATACAGCGTCATGGTAATGGCCGGCGGTACCAGGGTTTGCACCCAAATCCGCAAAAAGCGGTTGGTTTCTTTATCCCAGATACTTTTTAACGCTACCAGATAATTGGCTTTGCTCATTTTGCACCTCCGCGGCCGTTCTCTACCAGCGACACAAACAGTTCTTCCAGCCGGTTGGCTTTATTGCGCATTGATAACACCTTAATATCCTGGGCGCTAAGCTGGGCAAAAATGGTGTTTAAGCCTTGCGCTTTCTCTACGTCGACTTCAATACTGTTGCCGTCGAGCAGGCGCCAGTTAACACCTTCCAGTTTAATTGCTGCAGGCTCTGTCGCGAGATCCAGTACAAAGGTCTCACGGGTCAGCTTGGCCAACAGGGTCTTCATGCTGGTGTTTTCAATAATCAGCCCTTTGTCGATAATGGCGATATTGCGACACAGGCTTTCGGCTTCTTCCAGGTAATGGGTGGTTAAAATAATAGTAACGCCCTGCTGGTTAATTTTGCGCAAAAACTCCCACATTGAGCGGCGTAGTTCGATATCGACACCCGCTGTCGGCTCATCCAGGATCAACAACTTTGGCTCATGCATTAAAGCGCGGGCTATCATTAAACGCCGTTTCATGCCGCCGGATAATTCGCGGGCGCGGGCAGTACGTTTTTCCCACAAGCCCAGCTGGCCGAGGTACTTTTCAGCACGTTCAAGCGCCAGCTTTTTTGGCACACCGTAATAACCGGCCTGGTTCACCACTATCTGCAATACGGTTTCAAACTGGTTAAAGTTAAATTCCTGCGGCACTAAGCCAAGCTGGCTTTTTGCCGCTTCAAGCTGGGTATCAATATCGTAATCAAATACTTTAACGCTGCCGTGCGACTTATTTACCAGGGAACTGATAATACCAATAGTGGTACTTTTGCCGGCGCCGTTCGGGCCTAACAGTGCAAAAAAATCACCCTGGTTTACCTGTAAATCGATACCGCTTAATGCCACAGTGCCGCTTTTATATACTTTATGCAGACCTTTGATATCTAACGCTAAACTCAATGCTATTCTCCTGCTTTTGCGGCATCACCACTGTAACCCCAGCGGTTGAGTAACTGATGCGGCAGCTTAAGGTGGTCTAAAATGCGCGCCACCATAAAATCGACTAAATCACTGATCTGTTTCGGCTGATGATAAAAACCCGGCGCTGCCGGCATAATAGTGACACCCAAACGCGCCAGCTTAAGTAAGTTTTCCAGATGAATGGCACTGAGCGGGCTTTCGCGCGGCACTAAGATCAGCTGGCCGCCTTCTTTGATCACGACATCCGCGGCGCGCTCAATCAGGTTGTCACTGGCACCGGTAGCAATGGCCGATACAGTGCCGGTTGAGCAAGGACAAACCACCATTTGCCGCGGTGCGGCTGAGCCGGATGCTACCGGTGAGAACCAGTCATCTTTGCCATACACTTTAAGCAAGGCGGCATCACAAGCAAAATGTTCCAGCAGCATCTGCGTGCATTTGTCCGGCGCTGCCGGCAGTTTTACATCGTGCTCGGTGGCAAATACTACCCGTGCCGCGCTTGATACCAGCAAGTGCACTTTAATGCCCTGGGCCAGCAATAACTCAAGCAAACGCCAACCATAAGGTGCGCCCGAAGCACCGCTAAAAGCCAGCGTGATCTCTTTTGCAGTTGTCATCTGTATTCCCACATTAGTGTTCCCATTTGCGCCTTAGCGCACTAATCAGCTTATCGTGAATACCGCCAAAACCGCCGTTGCTCATAATGACAATACTGTCGCCCTGCTCTGCCTGTTCACATAACAGGCTCACTAAAGCGTCAATATCTTGTGTTAGCGTTGCTTTGGGCGTCAGCGCGCGGGTTAAGGCATCCAGCGACCAGTTGGCGTTGGCCGGTTCATACAAAAACACCAGATCGGCCAGGGCCAGTGACAGTGGCAGCGCCGCCTGATGCACACCCATGCGCATGGTATTAGAGCGAGGTTCCAGTACGGCCAGTACCCGGTTTTGGCCTACTTTATTGCGGATACCCTGCAAGGTGGTACTGATAGCGGTAGGATGATGGGCAAAATCGTCATACACCTTAATACCAGCCACATCGGCTTTTAGCTCCATCCGCCGTTTAGGCGCAATAAAGCGCGTTAATGCTTCCAGCGCTACGTCAACCGGCACACCGGCATGACGCGCTGCGGCTATAGCCATTACGGCGTTATCAACATTATGCTGGCCGCTAAGTTGCCAACTCAGTTCACCAAGCAACTTATCCTGATAGTACAAGGCAAAATGGCTGCCATCATTGCTGATTAGTTCGGCGCGCCAGTCAGTGCCATAGCTTTGCCGCTCGCTCCAACAGCCCATATCCAGCGTTTGTTTTACTGCCGGTGTATCTTCCGGCGACAACACCAAACCATTGGCAGGCACCATGCGCAGCAAATGGTGAAACTGGCGCTGAATGGCGGCTAAATCAGGGAAAATATCGGCGTGATCGTATTCCAGGTTATTAATAACCACAGTGCGCGGCCGGTAATGCACAAATTTAGATCTTTTATCAAAAAAGGCGGTGTCGTATTCATCGGCTTCAATAACAAAAAACGGCGATTCGCCAAGCCGGGCCGAGCAATCAAAATTCTGTGGGATACCACCAATTAAAAAGCCCGGTTTTAAACCGGCGCATTCTAAAATCCAGGCCAACATAGTGCTGGTGGTGGTTTTGCCATGGGTACCAGACACAGCCAGCACCCAGCGATCAAATAATACTTGCTCTGCCAGCCATTGCGGACCTGAGGTGTAGCGTAAATTAGTATTTAATACATACTCTACCGCCGGGTTGCCACGTGATAAGGCATTACCGATAATCACCATATCCGGCGCTGGTTCCAGCTGTGCCGGATCCCAGCCCTGGGTTAATTCAATGCCCAGTTGCTCCAGCTGGGTACTCATTGGCGGGTAGACATTGGCATCGGCGCCAGTCACCTTATGGCCCATCGCTTTGGCAATAGCGGCAATACCGCCCATAAAGGTGCCACAAATACCGAGAATATGAATATGCATAAGTTATCCTGAAAATTAGCCGCAGCCATTGTAGCAAATGCGAACATTGGTGCAGTAACAACTGCAATTTGTGCAGAAATTCTTTAAAATACGCCTGCCTCTACCGCATTAGCAAAAATAATTACTGAGAAGGAACCACCAGCATGCGCCGCATCTCGCCAGTACTGCAACAGGACGGAGTCGACAGCGACCTGATTTCACTGATTAAAACCATACTGGCAGCCTGCCGGGAAATCTCTTTTCGTGTCAGTCAGGGCGAACTGGCTGGGGTATTAGGTTCTACCCTGGGTGAGAATATTCAAGGGGAAACGCAGAAAAAACTCGATATTATTGCCAATGAATTGCTAAAAGAAGTGATTCTGGAAACCGGCGTGGTTAAAGCCATCAGCTCTGAAGAGGAAGATGAAACCGTTGCCGGTAACCCAAGTGGCCGTTATCTGGTGACTTTTGACCCACTGGATGGTTCATCTAACACTGATATCAACAGCTTAATCGGCACTATTTTCTCTATTTTGCCAGCTCAAGCCGATAAAGCTGCCGATGATGCCAGTCAGTTTTTACAGCCGGGCACAGCACAAGTGGCAGCAGGCTATGTATTGTATGGCCCTTCTACCATGCTGGCATTAACCACTGGCAAAGGTACACGGATTTATACACTGGATAAAACTTATGGCGGCTTTTTACTTACTGAAGAGCAAGCTGCCATTCCGAAATACACCGCCGAATTTGCCGTTAATATGTCGAACCAACGCTACTGGCAACCGGCTATGCAAGCCTATATTGCTGATTTACTTAAGGGTAAAGAAGGCCCGCGCGGTAAAAACTACAATATGCGCTGGATAGCTGCCATGGTAGGCGATGTACACCGCGTATTATGCCGCGGCGGTATTTTTGCTTACCCGCGCGACACTAAAGACGCCACTAAACCAGATAAACTGCGACTAATGTATGAAGCCAACCCGATGAGTTTTCTGGTAGAACAGGCCGGTGGGGTAAGCTCTACCGGCTATGAGCGTATTATGGACATAGTACCCACCGATATTCACCAGCGGGTGGCGGTGATACTGGGCTCAAAACACGAAGTGGAAAGCTGCGTTGCCTATCATCAGCGATAGCCATTTTTATTGCCGGCGCTATAATAAGCGCCACTTTTAACCAAGCTTTTATCATTTAAGGACCAGGCCATGAGCTTAAGCGATGTTGCAGCAGGTAAGAACCTGCCAGAAGAAATTAACGTTATTATTGAAATTCCGGCCAATGCCGACCCGATCAAGTACGAAGTAGACAAAGACACCGGTACTGTTTGGGTAGACCGTTTTATGGCCACGCCAATGTTTTATCCTTGCAACTACGGCTTTGTAAACCACACCTTATCACTGGATGGTGATCCGGTAGATGTATTAGTGCCAACGCCATACCCACTGGTACCCGGCGCTGTAATTAAATGCCGCCCGGTCGGCGTGCTGTTTATGTCGGATGAATCTGGTGAAGATGCCAAAGTGATTGCCGTACCGGTAAGCAAACTGACCAAGCTGTATGACCATGTTAAAGACATTAACGATGTGGATGAACTGCTGAAAAAGCAAATTCAACACTTCTTTGAGCGTTACAAAGAATTAGAAGCCGGTAAATGGGTTAAAGTAAACGGCTGGGGCGATGCAGCTGCGGCCAAAGCTGAAATTGTTACCTCGTTTGAACGGGCAAAAAAATAACTATCAGCCTGCTTAGCAAAGCCCGGCATTGTCCGGGCTTTTTCATGGCCAGTATCCAGCAGACATAACCGCAAGCATTTGCTTAAATAAAGCACTATACTGCGCGTAAATCTATTCTAATAATAACTCACAAATTTACAGAGGCCAGCAGTATGGATGTGTTACGACGCCTGTCTATATCAAAGAAAATCTACCTGATACCTTTTATCGGCACCCTGAGTTTTATCATTTACCTGATCCTTGCCAGCAACACGGCGCTAAACAACGTTAAAACGCTGGAGCAAACCCGTGATGTACAGTTCCCGGTATTGCAATCGGCCCAAAGCTCGCTGGTGCTGCTGGAACGGATAAAAGACTCACTGGCCAGTGCAGTAACCACAGGCGATGAAGAAGCTCTGGCTGGTGCTGCCGCATTCAGCCGCCAGCTGACACAAGATTTAAGTAACATTTCCCAGCTAAACCGTGACTATGCCCGTGATGTCAGCAGCATTCAGCAAAGCTACGACGCTTATTATCAGGTAGCTTATAAAGTGTCACAGGAAATGATTAACAACACTGCCGATTTCAGCACCCTGGCCCAGCGGTCAGAAAAAATGAATGCCGATTACGACACCACCGCCCTGTTACTAAGCCAGTTCCGTGATGTGCGGCTACAGGAATTCACCTCAGCAATTGACGACGCCAGCGAACAGGCCGGCACCCTTATCACTGTAGGTATTATTATGGGTGCAATCACTATGCTGGTTTTGTTTGGCACTGCGTTTCCGGTAGCGCGCGGTATTCAAAGCAGCCTGGGTAATATGATTAACTCATTACAGGATCTGGCCAAGGAAAACGGCGATTTAACCGCCCGCATTAATACCAGTAGTAAAGACGAGCTGGGCGATCTGGCGTATTGGTTTAACACCTTTATGCAAAAGCTACAGCACGTAGTAAAAGACATTGTTAATACCGCTGTACCACTGTCGGCCCTGGCAAAAGACTTACACGAGCTAACCGACGATACCAATAAAACCATAGCCCAGCAGCGTAAAGCGGCCAATCAGGCCAAACATGCCGTTGACGATATGAGTGCCAGCGTAGTGGCTGAAGTTAGCAGTGCTAACGAGGCTGCGGCAGCCGCCAATCAGTCCAGCGAAGCGGCAGGTCAGGGTCAGCAAACGGTGACTGCAACAGTGCAGAATATTCAGCTGTTAGCGGGCAATGTGCAGGACGCCTCTGATGTTATTTTGCAACTGGAAAAAGATGCCAATCAGGTAGGTACTGTACTTAGTGTGATTAAAGGCATTGCCGAACAAACCAACCTGCTGGCACTAAATGCCGCTATTGAAGCTGCTCGCGCCGGTGAACAGGGCCGCGGCTTTGCCGTAGTGGCCGATGAAGTCCGCACGCTGGCATCACGCACACAAAAATCGACCGAAGAAATTCAGCGCACCATCGAACAGCTCCAAACTGCCGCCCGGCTGGCTGTACAAAAAATGCAGCAAAGTACTGCGCAGGCAGATCATAGTGTGCAATCAGCCAATAAGGCCGGTGACGCCCTGCAACTGATCACTAAAAGCATTGCGCAAATACGGCTGATGAACCAGCAAATTGCTGATGCGACAGATGACCAACAAAAAATGGCCAGCGATATCGTTGGCCATGTTGATGCAATTTTCAAGAACACTGAGCACAGCTCAGAAAGTGCTGGTCATATTGCTAAAGCCAGCAGCGAGCTTGCGTCGCTGGCAGAAAACCTGGAAAACATTACCAAATTATTCAGAGTATAACAGCCAGCTCAGCACAGACCCGCGAAACACACGGGTTTGTGCTTAACCAGCTGCTTTTTGCTGTTGCAAAAAAGTCAGTAACTCTGCTGGCGGCATAGGCCGGGCATACATAAAACCCTGCACTTCATCACAGCCCATAGCCACTATTGCCTGTTCTTGCGCCTGAGTTTCCACGCCTTCAGCAATGGTGGCTAAATTCAGTCTCTTACCCAGATTAATAATAGTTTCAGCGATGACTTCGCCGGCTGGTTTATCGATATCACGAATAAAAGCGCGATCTACTTTTATCCGGTCCAGCGGCAGTTGTTGCAGATAATTCAGTGATGAAAAGCCAATACCAAAGTCATCTATCGCCACCTTGATACCAAAGCTTTTCAGTTTTTGCAGGGCATCTATCACTATCTTGGGTTCGTCCATCACCACCGACTCGGTAATTTCCAGCTCAAGCAACTGCGGATCGATTTGTTGTGTAGTAACACAATCAATAACCGACTGCACAAAACCATGGCTTCTAAACTGTGGCATCGACACATTTACGGCAATACGCAAGCCAGTGTAGCCTTGTTTTTGTAGCTGCTTAATCTGCAGACAAGCCTGCTCCATGACCCAGCTACCTATCTCTACAATTAAGCCGGAATACTCTGCCAGCGGAATAAACACGGCGGGCGAAATAAACTGTCCATTCGGCTGCGGCCAACGTAATAACGCTTCCATCCCCACAACCTGTTTTGTGATTAAAGAAACCTGAGGCTGATACCACAGCTGCAATTTATCGTGGGCAAAATCCTGACGTAACATACGCAACAATGCCAGCCGCTCAGCCATTTCATCTTCCATTTCTGCCTGATAATACTGGAAGTTCTGACCGAGGTGTTTTTTGGCTTTATTCAGTGCAATGTAGACATGCTTAAGGATTGTCAGCCCCTGTTCGGCAGTATCAGTTAAGTGGCAAAAGCCAAAGGTGGCACTGATTTGCAGTGAATGCTCTGATGCTTTAAACGGCTCGTCAAACACAGCCTGTAAACGCTCTGGCGTCAGTTCTGTATCAGGCCCTACCAGGCCAAATACGTCAGCACCAATGCGGCCGAGCTGGGCATAAATACCAAATTTCTCAATTAATCTGAACGTGACAGCGATCAGTAACTCATTGCCAACATCCTGGCCTAAGCCGTCGTTAACGTCAGAGAAGTGGTCGATATCAATTAACACCGCAACATTGTGCTCCGCTTCATAGCGGCGGGTATCCTGCAAAATCTGGATAAACTCGTTACGGTTTGGCGTTTTGGTAAGCGGATCTATATAGGCTGCATGCTTAAGTTGTTGGAATAACGTAACGTTTTCATAGCCAATAGAAATATTACTTAAAAACACTTCAATCAGCTGGCGATCAAAGTTTTCAATCGGCCGGTTAGTTTCAATATATACCGCAGCACTGTGGATTTCGTTGCCCAAATACAACACAGTTTCCTGATCGGTAAAAATATGTTCATGCGTGCGTAAGCAATTGGTAATTTGCTGCACAATACGGGGGTTACCCAGCCTGTCGAGCTGGCATTTAATGTATGGAGCATAATTACCGGCAGCTCCCAGTACATAAATCGTTTCGCTTGCACTGCCGTCATCTTCTATCTGGGCACACAGCACCCCTTCGGCATGCAAACCAATTAACGAAGAGATCTGCGTAACAACACCTTCGGAAAACTCATGTAACGAGTGCTGCTCCAGCAGGTTTGCCCCGGCATTGATAATTTTTTGCAAACCCAGCCGGTTCTGATTAATGGTACGGATCTGCTGATAAGAACGCAGAGAAGAAATGATCGACGTAACCAGTTTACTGCGGGTCAGTTCCGTTTTGGTTTTATAATCGTTGATATCATATTCTTTTATAACACTTTCTTCTGGTGCATAACCTGGTTGTCCGGTGCGCAACACAATGCGGATCTCATCCATGCCAAGCTCGTCACGGATTTGTTTCACAACCTTAAGACCGGCGTCATCCGACTCCATCACCACATCAAGCAGCACGAGTGCCACATCAGGGTGTCGGGTTAAAAAAGCAATTGCCTCTTTACCAGAATATGCATGATGAAATTTCAGTTGCTTACCTAAAACAGTAAGATCACTTAGTGCCAGCTTGGTCACTGTATGGATCTCTTCATCATCATCAACAATCAGAAGTTGCCACTCACCCAGTGTGTGCTCCTGCGCCGGCTCCGGTTCGTCTTCTGCTAAAAACAGAAAATCTTCATCTGTTTCTTTTGGCACCATTATTCAGCCTTATTTAATGATTCCATTTAAATATACATGTTTAATCTGTTAAATAGTAAGGTATAGCAGATTTTATTTTACACAAATAACATAGCTTTACTTGCCGCACATTGCAGCAGATGCCAAGATAACCTATGTTTCACTTTCTGTTACTCAGGCTGTTGTTATGGTTAAAATAAGCGCATTAAACAGCCAGCAACGTTTGTTGCAATTGGCTAAATCTCAGCTGGGTAGCATTAGGAGCGTCAACCCGGCCACTGCAAGCGATGCCCCTGAACAACAAGGTAACTTTAGCGATAAACACCATCTTCTGGCGGCCCGTTCCGGCGCGGCCAGCTCAGCCGCGCTAACGTTGGCACAACGGGCTGAACGCAGGCTGCAAATGCAGCGGGAGCGGCAGCAGTATAATCTTGAAAGTATTATGACTCTGGCACTGGAGTACTGCACCGATCAGGTTTCAACTCAGGATGTTGATCCAGACTGGTTTCAACAATTTTGTGAACTGGTGCTGGAGATCTCGAATAAAAGCATGCAACAGCTATGGGCTAAAATTCTGGCCGGAGAAATTGCCAGCCCGGGCAAGTTTTCGCTGAAAACCCTGCATACGCTAAAACGTATGAGTTACAAAGAAGCGCTGGCATTGCAGCAGGCAGTAAACCTGAGTTGTAAAACCCGGCAGGATCCCAGTGCCAGGATTTACTTCGGTTATATCCGCAAACCCTCGCTATGGCGAGTACTGACCGGCAAAAGCCGTGCAGTACTTAACCTGAACCAGTTTGGTTTATCTTACCCGCAAATACTCAGCCTGATAGACATCGGCCTGTTGCACAGCTCTGAAATTGAAAGTGGTGAATTACCTGCAGGCCAGGTACTTAACTGGCAGTACCAGCAATTACATCTGAATGGCACTATCAGCAGTAAAGGGGTGGTACTGCAATATTATAAATATACTGCCAGCGGTGCAGAGCTGCTGCCTTTGCTTAGCAGCCAGCCAAACCAGGCCTATATCAGCGCGTTAAAACAGTTACTGACCGGTATTATCAGTTTTAGCTGACGAACACCAATCTAATATTTGCTGTAGCTTATTCACTTCCAGCGGTTTAAAAATCACATCATTCATACCAGCGGCTTTAAAGCTGGCAACTTCATCAGCCAAGGCGTGAGCGGTAAAGGCCAGGATCGGCGTCAGCTGATACTCCTGCATTTGCCGTAGCTGTCTTGCAACCTCAGTACCATGCAGATCCGGTAGCTGAATATCTAATAAGATCACATCAAATTGCTGCCCGGTGCATAACTGCAGCGCCTGTTGCGCACAATTTGCCGTGGTCAGCTCCAGTGGCTGCTGTTTCAGTAGCATCTGGATAAATGCCAGGTTAGTTGGATTGTCATCAACCACTAAAAGTCTTGGTAGCTTAACTGTGTCAACTGTTTCTACCTGCTGTAATTCAGCCAGACAAAACGGTTCTGCTGTTATCGCAACACCCAGTGCCTCACGCCACATTTGAATACAATTTGGGTCAGCGTAACAGAACACTTTGCTGTTCTGTTTCAGTGCCTGGATCAGCTCAAGCCATGCAGCCAGCTCAGTGGGTGCTGGTAAGAAAATTAAAGCCGCATCGTAATGATACTGTTTAGCTTTAAGTTGTAGCTCGGCCAGATCAGTAGACTGCGCCACATGAGTAACCAAACTGCCCAGTGCAGCTTTGCGCTCGGTTAACCGGGCCAACTGCTGATCGAATAGCAACAGATGATTTAACCGCTTAACCTGCACCGGCTGACAATCCGCTGCAGGGATACGTACCGAAACTGTGCTGCCGAGCCCTTCGAGGGATTGCACTTCAATAACAGCATTAAGTTTAGTGGTTATCAGCGTAACAATCTGGCTATCACTATCCTGCCAGTGTTGGCTTTGCAGGCCTGGATTAACTAGCTGCTGCCTGACAGATGCCAACAAGCCGTCGCCATTGCCTGTCACACTGAGCAATAAACTACCCGCAGAGCCGGTAACACTAAGCTGCATATTCAGCGTCAGCTCAGTGATCCCCTCAGAGTGGCTGCTTAAGCGCAGCAAAGCCGTCAACAGTGTTGTCAGTAAACTCTCAGGCAATGCCAGTTGGTACACCGCGTTGGCTGCTGCCTCATTTAGTTGTAAAGTCAGATTTTGCGCGGCCAATATATTACGGTAATGTGGCAATTGCCGGGCAACGTATTCCGTTAATACCAGCGGCGTCAGTGGCTCTGGCTCGGTTGCCAGTGTTAACTCTGCCAACATTACTTGGCTGTGAAGAGCTTGCTGCAGGAGGTTGTCCGGCATAACAGCCTGCTGCTGTGTCAGTTGTCTGAGCTGTAAAATCTGTTGCTGCTGCTTTTGTTTACTCTGTTCATATAACCTTTGTAACTGTGCAGTTTGCTGTTTTTCGCTGGCAAGCGATTGGGTTAATTCCGTTATCTGCTGTTTAAGCTGGTTTTTTTCTGTGTCATCGCGGGAACGGTTGTTTAGTTGCTGGCCGGCAAGTTCGTTCAGCGCTAATTTTAATGGTGTCAGTTCTGATACCAGGTCTTCATCTAACCGGCTGTTTAACTGGCCCTGCTTTAACTGGCTGAGTTTATGTACCAGCAAACTAATATCGGTTTGCTGGCGTTGTGACACCCGGCCAATACCGCTAAGCATTACCAGTAAAGCCGCCCAGCCTAACATGGCCACTACCAACACGGGCACTAACCAGACACTGTAGTTACCCGGCGCATCAAGCTGTACCACAATATAGTAATTGTCATTCTGGCCGGCAATAACGTCTTCATAGCCGCTGCTGGCTGCAGACGACATAGGTTGTACCGCAATTAATTTGCCGGCTTCATGCCATAAGTGAAACTCATGTTGCCTGTGGTGTGGCTGGAACTGTGGTAACAAGGCGGCTTTATCGGTACCACTTATTAATCTGCCGCTGTCGCTGTACACGGCAATAGCGCCAACAGGCAGAACACTGGCATAACGTAAATGATTCAGTTGCGCTTTGAGTAAATCAGGGTTTTTGCTGGTCAGTAACGGCCGGATACTAAATTGCAGACTGGAGGTATATTGCTGCACCTGTGCGCGCTGCATAATTTTGCTTTCGTAGTGATACCACAACGCCGTAAACAACAGCATCAGGCTAAGTGCAATAAGCCAGGGCAGAGTTAACTGTCTGAAGTAATTTGTCAAAACTTAGCCTACCCGGACAATGCGTGAAATAACTATAAAACGATTTATCAGGCCTCACAAGACAGGCCTGGAAAATGCCGGCCAACTGTTACAGCCTGCCAGCATCTATTACCGTGCTTAAAAGTGCAGTTCTATACCGGCGAAAATGCCTTTAAAGTCAAGATCGGCATGTAAATTGTCAATATCATCCAGCCGCAGGTTCATGGCCCGATATCCCAGTTTCAGGCGCATATTCACGGCCAGATTATCCAGCACAGCATAAGCCACACCAGCCTGAACATCGTATATACGGTTGCCATCCAATGACACATAGCTACCCTGGGTAAATACATCCAGCCCGGTCAGCGGTAAGCCAACAATGGCCGACGCATACACCATAGGAATAAGCTGTGATGCCCGTTGCGACGCCGCCATGCCGTTCGCATCAGTTTCAGCAACAGCAACGGTACCATTAATGTATTTACCGTTTATGCCTAAATCCAGGCTGACCAGATCATTATCCAGAATTTCGTAGTACAACACATAGTCGGTGTTAGTCAGCTTGGTTTGGTTTTGTAGCTCTGTGCCGGCAGCAAAGGTGTTACCGGCAAAGCTAAAGTCGGTATTCAGGCTGGTTGAGCCTGAAGACTCTAACTGGTTATGCTGCAGCCTGATATTGGGTACAAATGGCAGAGGATGTTCCAGAGCAACATAATAAGATTTTTGCGTTTTGTCAGAGAAATTAAAATTCTGTATCTGGCTACTATTAGCAAAGCCGCCATCTGCAGAAGTGCGCCAGCCGTCTGCGCCAACGTAAAGCCCAAGCAAGGTATCTGCCTGTACAGGTCCGGTAAGTAAGAAGCCGCTAACAGATAAGATTAACGCGGTTTTTTTCATGCTTTAACTACCCTTGTGATAATAATTCGGAGAGATCAATCAGCGCAGCATTAGCGCGGGAGATATAATTTGCCATTACCAGGCTGTGGTTTGCCATTAAACCGAAGCCACTGCCGTTAAGCACCATAGGGCTCCAGATTGGCTGTTGCGTTGCTTCAAGTTCACGGATAATTTGCCGCAAACTGATCATGGCATTTTTACGTTGTAATACGTCATTAAAATCGGTTTCTATGGCTTTTAGAAAATGCAGTAAAGCCCAGGCAGCACCACGGGCTTCGTAAAATTCATCGTCTATTTTCCACCAGCTGGTTTTTATATTCCGATGTGCCGGCGTTTCTGTCGACTGGCGCGCAGACGCATCACCGGCCAGGTCCGTGTTAATACGCTCCTGGCCAACACTGGCGCTTAAACGTTGTGAGTAGCTGCCAAGCCGTTTTTCTACTGCTTTTACCCAGTCGCGCAAATTATCCGCGCGGGCGTAAAACTGGCTATCTGGTTTGGCGGGATCTAACAGCTCGGCACGATATAAATATAATTGCTCTATCGCCTTGGCATATTCGGCTTCAGCACTGGGGATAGCCCAGCTTCTGTGATCAATATTAAAACGCGGCTGTGCCACTTTAAGAAAAGCATTTTCTGTGGACTGAGACTGAGAGCGGCTGAAATCTTTGCGCAAGGCCAACGCCAGATCGCGTGACATTTCCAGTACGCCTAACTCCCACGCCGGCATATTATCTAGCAGGCTAAACGGCGGCATTATATCATTTGCCAGATAACCGCCGCTTTTATACAGCAAGGTTTCACTGACACGGATCAACGCAGTGGTGGTGCTATAACCGGTTATAGCGTCATCACCCAACTTGCGCTGCTCTTGTTTAATTTCTGCTATCAGCATGGCAGGTTCGCGGCTTACCCACCACGCGGTGCCATACATAAGCAGCAGTATTGCTAATACTGCTGCACTGATCAGTTTAGTATTAACCATAAAGCTACCCTCAGCGTTTAGGTGTGGCAGCTACCGGCACTGTCAACATCAGTTGCTGCCCGTCAGCAAACTCTAAAGTTAGCGGTATTTGCTGGCCAATTTCCAGTGTGTCTTTAGGTTCAAACAACATCAAGTGCAAACCACCCGGCTCAAATGCCACACTGCCACCGGCATCAATATTAATTTCACTGATTTGTTCCATGCGCATCATACCGTCTTTATGGGTATGCTGATGTAACTCGACCCGCGCAAACTGGCTGCTGCTGGCTGCAACAAGTTTAACGGCGTCTGCGGAATGATTATGTAATGTCAGGTAACCTGCTGTTACCGTGCGCCCCGGCATCGGCTGACGAATTTGGCTATCTTCGACACTGAATACAGCGTCAGCCTTGGCAGACATAGCGCAGCTTAAAATCAACAAAGCAGCAAAAAACCATCGCATCTTGTTTCTCCTTTATAGTCACGGCCTTATCTTACACCAGTTTCAACCAGTTAACAGCCCGTAACTTATCAGGCACAGTGTCAACGGTTTGGTAGCACCAGCGCAGCCACCAGATAGGCCAGTATTGCTGCAACGGGAAACATCACTAATAATATGACCGCCAGTAAACGGATCAGCCAGCGTGGTTGCTGATAGTAACCGGCAAAACCGGCACAAACGCCGGCAATTTTACGGTAGGCCCGGGCGCAATACCAACGATCAGTGTCATAAGTTGCCATTTGTCTGTACTCCCTCAAGGTGTTTTTTATTTATCTGACTCAGCTGTGCTAACAACAGTAAGGCCACAAAAATAGCAAAGGCGGTCAGTTCTATTGTTACCCAATTCATATCTGCGTTCCTTTTCTACAACATGCCGGTTTGCTACAGCATGCCTGAAGCTTTTTGCCCCAAACCAAACAGTGGCATCAGCCAGTGCCACAGCAGTACAACGGGGATGATGCTTAGCACCGGACTGAGAAACAGCAGCAGTAACCAACCGGATGACAGCAACATAACTTACTCTGCCACTACTGCGGCAGTATGCACTGCCTGATATGCCAGTAATGCCATTGCTGCGTCCTGCTCAGCGGTTTGCCGGGCCAGCAGTTCCAGCGCAGTTTTATGCAGTGCAATTCTGGCCTGTTGCTGAGTGTGGCTATGCAACTCTTGCAATTGCTGCCGGGCAGCGCCACGGATTTGATCCGTTAATTCATCAGCCATCGCATGGTTAGCCAGTAAAGTCCCGGCAAAAGCAGCAGTAAGGGTTAAAGCAGTCAGTGTGTTCATTATCGTTTCCTTGAAAGTGGTTAGTCTGTACTACACAACCGGTATTTCAAGTGCTGTGCCAAGTCAGCAAAACAGCATAAGGCACTGATATTAATCTATAAAATAATAAAGGCGGGTAACTTTCGTTATACCCGCCTTTTATTGAAAACCAAAAAATAGTGAAATTAACTAATCAGGTGGCTAAATCCGCTACAGGCGCTACTTTTGCCAGTGCCTGCAGCATTAACTCTGGTGTAGCGTCAGCAAAATGACCACGCTCGCTTAACAAACGCCGCCATTGTCTGGCACCTGGCATACCTTGAAATAACCCCAGCATATGGCGGGCAATATGCCAAAACCGGGCACCCTGCTGCATTTGCCGCTCAATATAAGGCAGCATATCCTGCACCACCTGATGCGGGCTGCGGCTGTAACCGGCTTTGCCATATATCAGCTCATCAACACTGCTTAGCAACATAGGGTTTGAATACGCCTCGCGCCCCACCATTACACCGTCCAGGTACTGCAGCTGTGCTTTGGCTTGCTCAAGTGTTTTAACGCCACCATTGAGGCTGATATTAAGTTGTGGAAATTCACGCTTTAACTGATATACCCGCTCGTAATTCAGTGGTGGCACTTCACGGTTTTCTTTCGGGCTTAAGCCTTTAAGCCAGGCTTTGCGGGCGTGGATAATCAGTTGCTGGCAACCTGCATCGGCTACTGTAGCGACAAAATCCTGCAAAAACTGATAATCGTCGGAATCGTCAATACCAATACGGGTTTTCACCGTCACCGGTATGCTGACGACATCCTGCATCGCTTTGATACAATCTGCTACCAGCTGTGGCTGTGCCATCAGGCAGGCACCAAACATACCGTTTTGTACCCGATCAGACGGGCAGCCGACATTAATATTTACTGCATCATAACCGCGCTGCTGTGCCAGCCTGGCGCAATGCGCCATATCAGCAGGGTTAGAGCCGCCAAGCTGCAGCACCACAGGATGCTCTTCTTTATTAAAAGCTAAATAATCACCGCTACCATGAATAATAGCGCCGGTGGTCACCATTTCGGTGTACAGCACGGCATGCTGACTCAGCAGGCGGTGAAAATAGCGACAATGCTTATCAGTCCAGTCCAGCATAGGGGCGACAGAGAACCTGTGAGGCAAAACATTTGAACCAGTATCTTGTATGCTATTGTTTTTCATTGATTTTAAAATAATCCGGTTGAATGACGTTTGTCATTATTCTGCGTTTTTTGTGGGGAACAGCTCTCCTTTTTTCACCACAGGGGACTAAATTACGCCCCAAAAAACGGATAAAATCGATGGCAAATTATACCATAGCAAAACGTAAAACGGGTGGGCAGACTGTCTACGCAGTAAGAGTGAGAGAGAAAGAAAAGGGCGTTGTTATATTCTCCAGGGCAAAAAATTTTCACAGCAAAACTGCGGCTGTCGCCTGGGGCAAACATATGGTCAATAAGGTTGAATCCTGCCTGGATGAAACAGACCCCGATTTAGTAGACTGCACCCTAGGTGAACTCATTGATCGCTATATAGGTTTGAAAGATGCCTCAAACCGACCGGTTGGTCGTACTGCCAGGAATACACTGTTATTAATCAGGCGCTATCCAATTAGTCAGATGCTGGTCACTAAAATCAGACCAAAAGATGTGATCAGTTTTTGTATTGAACGTAAACAAAGCGCCAACCACCCTACTCCACAAACTATTTCTATTGATGTCAGCTGTTTGAGAAAGGTGTTAAAGGTGGCCAAATCCATTTTTGGCGTAAAAACCGATGACCGCTGTGTTATAGATGCCTATGCTGCCCTGCATGATTTAAAACTAATTGCCCGCTCAAACCGCCGGGAGCGCCGACTAGAGCATTCAGAGCAATCCCAACTGCTAGAGCAACTGCGAGCCAGCGAACATCACCACGCATCATTTTTACCTCTTGCAGATCTATTCGAACTGTCCCTTATTACATGCTGTCGGATTGGCGAGTTATGTCAGCTTCGCTGGACTGATTTAGATACTGCTAATAAAGTAATTTTAATCCGGGATCGGAAAAGCCCGAATGGTTCAGTCGGCAACAACTGCGTACTACCTCTACTGGGCAATGCGCTGGACATCATCGAGCGGCAGCCAAAACAAACTGAGCTAATTTTTCCCTATAATTCACGCTCGGTTACAGCCGCATTCCGTAGAGTACGCAAGCGACTTGGAATCACTGATTTACGATATCATGATCTTCGCCGGGAGGGGGCTAGCCGCCTGATTGAGCAAGGCTTTTCAGTTGAGGAAGCCGCACGGGTAACAGGCCATAAAGATCTAAAAATCCTCTGGAACGTGTACGTGTCGATAAAACCCGCACATATTCACCTGAAAGAGCGTCAGCTGACACAGAGCTAAAAATCACAAACAAAGCGTGGCATCGTTCACGCTTTCACCTAACTTTCAGAAAAAAATTAAAGTGCTTTAGCATTTACCTGTCTCATCAACAGGTGAAATTTATGGCTTACGCAACAATCAAAACAGTAACATCTCGTGGCAAAACCAGATACAAAGCATTGATCCGGCAAAAACAGGCTGGTGTAGAGCTTCCAGCCAAAGTTAAGACTTTCGATACAGAATCAGATGCACAGCAATTCATTAAAGACTCGCTTGAAACGCTAAATAATCGAGCTTGTAGTGATAGCAGCGAACAAATAATTTTTCAGAATTTCGAACCAAAAATAGTATTTTCTAACGTGGCAGACGTGCTTAATTGGAGTTTAGCAAATCGCCAATCAGCAGCCCATGCTTACAGCAACTCTATGTTGTATGCCTGTCAGCAGCCCCTGAAATACGATATTTCGAGAGTGCATCCATCAGCGCTCTCTTACAAACATTTCGTCAGCTATTGCGAAGACCGTGCTACCAATGGGGCATCTCCCAGCACCGTTAATACGGAAATTCAAATTATAATTGCAGCTTTAAAGGACGCTGCGGAGAAATTTCCTGAACAAAATATACCTACGTTATATCTGGACACCTACACCAGGGATATGAAAAAAGCTGGTCACATATGCCAGTCAAGGAGGCGAAATCGGCGATTTAAACAGGGTGAAGCAGATTGGTTGTTTAACACAGCCAAACAGTTTGAAACTAAACATAAGACCAACCTTCCCTACACTATTATTATTCAGCTCCTTATCGAAACCTGCCTGCGACTATCAGAGTTGTTCAATCTTAAAGTGCGTGATGTGGATTTTAATAACAAGACAATCAAAATTTCCAATCTAAAAAACACCGGGCGTTCACCGCTCAAAAATACTTTCACAGCAAAAATGACAGACGCAGGTGTGGAATTGTTTAAAGCTTTAATTAAGCCAGATCTTGCCGCAGACGCTCGGATTTTCCCAATAAAAGGCAAAACTTTTTCAAAATATTTTGCCGAATTACGCACCGCCGCAGGTCTTGAGGATTTCAAACTGCACGACCTGCGTAGAGAGGGCATTTCCCGTAAATTTGAGCAAGGTCTTAGCGTTGTGCACATAGCAAAATTGTTTACAGGCCATCAAGACCTGTCGACCTTAACGGAGATTTATATCGAATTGGATGCGCAGAATGCCCTGTACACAATTTCAACCCGCCAGCAGTCTGATATATTCAGTGAGGAAACTAAAAATTCCGCATTAAAATATTTTTATCTCAATATAAAACCGCACATTTCTCAATCCGCTTTGGACGAAGTACTGGAAGCATTTTTAGCATAAAAATGCAAAAAAAGGCGCTAATGCAATTAGCCAACAAGTCGCGGAACGACATAACCGCAATAGCGGTTTTGGCGTGCAGCAGGCGCACGTTCGGCTGGCCCGAACTACCCTGAAATTGGTTTTGCCCTCAGGCAAAATTGCTGTCAGCAATCGCCAGATTGACGACAGCAACCCGATGACGTCGCCAGACGACATAGTTTTTGTGGCTGCGAAAAATCGCGCAGCGATCGCAGAACGAAAACGCCAAATTTCGGGGTAGTACGGGGCACCGCCCGGACGTGCGCCCCTGAGTTTGTAACGCTAGCACTAACAGTGCGTAAAGCCAAATCGGCCTCGCGAGGCCAGATTTGGCGGGCGTTACAAGCTCATTGTTTGTCAGATGACATCTGATAAACAACATGCGCAGCATGCCGGGTTGGCGAGATTCATCGCCAACTTTATAGCAAGATAATTTTCACAACATCTTGCAATGAAAATATTCATCAAACTGCGCGGAATTAAAAATTTCGCACAGCACTGTCCTTGTTAGTTAATCAATTTAACTAACGGAAAAAACACTATGAGTATGACCTCCGGCATTACTGAGCAATACCAACATTATCTAGCAGTTGATATGCATTACCAGCACGGCAGCAACAATAACCAAATTGGCAAAGCCCGACGTCGGCTGACAATGATCATTGTCGGTCGTTTCGGCCATACCAGCCCGCTTATCATCAAATGGCTGTATGGTATTTCCCAGCCACAGGCTCTGGCTCACCTTAATAAGCTATGTTTGGAGGGCATGTTGGACTATACCCAGACTCACCGCTCGCCTGATGATAGGCTGTACGTCCTCACCAAGGCTGGGGCTTTATATGTTGAACAACTTACCAGTATTCAACTGCACTTCCGTTCATCAGAACATGTCTCGCAGCGGGTTAATCTAAGTACCGTATTTCATGATCTAATCGTCCAGTTTGTTATTCTCAGGGGCATGGCAGAAGAGTATTTTGTCAACGGTGATAGTTTTAATGGCTGGAGCGCATTTTTGCGTATTTCGGGATGATCCGGCCAGCGATTTCGGCATGAGTCGGCCACCCATTTCGGTATCATCCGGCCACTGATTTCGGCCTTATCCGGCCACCTGTTTCGGTATCGTCCGGCCAGTTTGTTCTTCCTTCGTTTTACGGACTTTGGCATAACAGTTTTTTAACTGTTTGCCGGAGTAGTCATGACACGTAAAAAGAAAATGGTAAGGACAGATATGCAAACTTATCTGGATATATTCCGTCTTAAATTTGAGGCCAGACTAAGCGACAGGCAAATCTCTCAGGCTTTAAATATTGGCCGGGCAACCATCAGTGATTTGGTTATCCGCTTTAACAAT
>NZ_FNXF01000006.1 GCF_900108485.1 Rheinheimera pacifica
GATTAAATCCTGGCGCAACAAATGGCAAACGCTATCAGCCTATTTTAAATACCCTGACTACGTCAGAACGGCTATCTACACCACCAATGCCGTGGAAGCCGTGCATCGCCAGTTCCGTAAACTGACCAAAACCAAGGGCGGATTCGCCAATGAAAACAGTTTGCTTAAGCTGCTTTATGCCGGTATCTTGCAGGCATCTGAGCGTTGGACACACCCGGTGCAAAACTGGAATCTGACGCTGTCACAGCTGTCGATACACTTCGAGGGGCGCTTAGACGCTCATATCGACCTGTGACCAAGCTGACACAGAATATTGAACACCCTCATTAAGTGCTGTTCTTGTTGGCTTGCCTGCAGTTGGCGCGGTTGTGATTGGGGCTATTCCTGCTGCGGTGGAAGCTTACGATGGGTAAAACTGACCCACTCACACATTCCCGCACTTTTCCGCGGTGCAAAACTTTCGCCAAAGTATGAAAGTCCTGTGAGCCCTAAGAGATATATCGTTGTCAGCTCACATAAGAGTGAGTTTCCTAAGCCAATAACCATTAAAAAAGGTGATCCTCTGCTTGTTGGTGAAGAATACAAAGGTGCTGAAGGCTGGGATAACTGGTACCTGTGCACTACGCCCGGCCAAGAGCCTGGTTGGGTTCCTGGTCAGATTATCGGGCGCTGCGAAAACTCACATGGTAAAGCACTTGATGATTACACGGCAAAAGAGCTAAATGTGCAGGAAGGAGAGCTGCTGACTGGTTCTAGGGTTTTAAATGGCTGGCTATGGTGTGAAAAAATGGTTAGTACAGATTTTGGCTGGGTGCCATTAGAGAATGTTAAAGAGGTCGCGCAGTAGTAACCATGGCTATGTGTACGCAGGTGGTGAAAACGTAAAAAAGTAATGAAGTAAGTAAATAATACTGGCGGGCTGCGTGGTTAATCTCAACTATGATATAGGTTTCAGGAACGGAGGAACTATGCTTAATAGCCACTTAGTTGTTAATAATGCACGTACACCTTTTCGTTATCTATGGCTGGCTCTCTGGGCGTTGCTGCCCTTTGCTGCGTCTGCAGATGCTGGCAAGAAGGCGCTTAACAGCCCGCAGCCTGTAACGGCCCAAGCGCAGTGGCAAACGCAAAAAACTCAGGGAACACCTGCTGCCCGCCATGAAAATGGCTTTGTTGCTGTGGCCGGGCGCTTGTTTTTGCTGGGCGGGCGGGGCGAGCGGCCTTTAGATATTTTCGATCCGGCTACCGGTCAATGGCAGCAAGGAGCAAAACCACCGGTTGAGCTGCACCATATGCAAGCTGTGGCCTATGATGACAAATTGTATGTATTAGGCGCCTTAACCGGTGGTTTCCCGGAAGAAAAATCTATTGCCAATATACTGATTTACAACCCGGCTACTGATACCTGGCAAACCGGGCCCGAGATCCCGGCGCACCGGCAGCGCGGTGGCAGTGGCGTGGTAGTGCATAGCGGGCTTATTTATCTTATTGGCGGTAATAACCGCGGCCATATGAGCGGTTTTGTGGCTTGGCTGGATGTGTTTAACCCGGCAACCGGGCAGTGGACAGAGCTGGCCGACGCGCCACATGCCCGCGATCATTTTCATGCCGCTGTTATCAATGATCAAATCTATGCGGCGGCGGGGCGCATGTCATCACATGATACCGGCGAGACGATGTCACTGACCGTTTCTGCGGTGGATGTTTATGATATTAAAACCCAGCGCTGGCATACGCTGGATACGCCGCTACCCACACCAAGGGCTGGCACTGCTGCGGCGGTAGTGCAGGGGCAGTTGGTGATTATCGGTGGTGAAAGCCTGCGCCAGGTAAGCGCGCATAATGAAGTTGAAGCCTATAATCCGGCGACGCAGCAATGGCAAAAGTGGCCAGCTTTACCATCAGGACGGCATGGCACCCAGGCAACTTTACATAACGGCGCATTGTATATTGCAGCCGGTAGTGGCAACCGCGGTGGTGGGCCGGAATTGAATGATTTACTGGTGTTAGCTGTAACGGATGATATAACGCCTTAGGTCGGTAAAAGGAGCGGTAAAAAGTTTGGTAAAAGTGCGGCAAAAGCGGCTGTGCTGTGCTGCCGGTAACAATACCACTGCCGGTATTGCAGGCCGCTGCTTTTTAGCTTGTTAACATTGCAAAAACGCCACTTTCTGTTTAGATTGAATAGCAATGAAAGTGGAATAACAGGAAGTCATAATGAAAAAATGGGTGAGCGCCGCTATTGTTGCGGTGGCAATGTCAACAACCGCCGCTGCTAATGCACAAGATTATAAACTGATAACCGTGGCCGGTTATTTAAACTTTTATCTGTTAAACCTGAATGCTTGTCAGGATTTTCATCCGCCGGTGCGCCAGAGTGCTTATGATGCCGAAAAGACGTTGTATCCTCATCTGGATAAACTGTACGGCAAAATGGGGGGCGCTGAAGGTGCTAACCAGAAAATGATCGCTGATATTGTCATGAAGCGCCGTGCCATGCTAAACGGCCAGATCGCAGACGGTGATTTTACCGTGGAGCATTGTCAGGCTATTGTAAAAATTCTGACAGAGGATGGTTTGGACAAAACCCTGCTCAGTGCACTGGAATAATATATTTGCCACCGCCAGCATGATGCTGGCGGTTTCATTTTGATTGCCCCTCGTCAGATCTGCTACACTGCGCCTGCTTTGGTGCGGGATAACTCCCGCTGAAAAGGGAAGTGGGTGTAAAGCCCGCACTGTACCCGCAACTGTAATAAGCGCTGCAATCAAATGCCACTGGTAATACTCCGGGAAGGCGGTTGTGGGTTACCGCTTTAAGTCAGGAGACCTGCCTTAGCTTAATGTCTTTTTACCTGCGTGCGGGAATTCACAGCAGTGGCAACTTACTGTTTTCAGCAAGTTGGCTGCTGCTATTGCCAGGAGTCAGTGTTGCTTGAACTTTCAGCAGTGTGTTTGCGCTTTGGTGCAAAACAGGTTCTGCATAACATCAGTTTCTCACTGCAAAAAGGTGAGTTTATTGGCATTATCGGCCCTAACGGCGCTGGTAAAAGCTCATTATTGCGGCTGATCCAGGGCGCACTTAGTGCCCAAAGCGGGCAAATTTTGTTAAAGCAGCGGCAGCTCTCCAGCTTTGCTACAGCAGAGCTTGCCAGAACCCTGGCCGTAGTAAGCCAGACAGCCGCTCCGCTGTTCGCTCTGACAGTAGAGCAAGTGGCCAGCATGGGGCTATTGCCACACAAAAGCTGGTTTGAACTGAACAGCAGCTATGACAGTGCCCAGGTTAGGCTGGCGCTGCAAAAGGTAGGGCTTGCTGGCAAGTACTCAGACGTGGTTGACACCTTATCCGGTGGTGAAATACAGCGGCTGTATATTGCCAGAGCGCTGGTGCAGCAACCTTCATTATTACTGCTGGACGAGCCGACCAATCATCTAGATGTGCAGTACCAGCATCAGATACTACAACTGGTAAAAGCGCTGGGCATACCGCTGCTGGCGTGCCTGCACGATTTAAACCTGGCTGCCATGTATTGTGACAAGCTGCTGTTATTAAACCAGGGCGAACAGGTGGCATTTGGTTCACCCGCTGAGGTATTGCAACCGCAATTAATGCAACAGGTATTTGGCCTGCCGTGCGAGATAGCGCTGCACCCGCGTTTGCATAAACTACAAGTTACCTTTATGCCAGCTTCTTTGGAGCCTGTATGTTAAAACGGCATTATTCGCTGGCAATGTCTGTTGCCTTACTATTGCTGTTGTTTAGCATGCTGCTGAGTCTGACACTGGGCAGTGCCAGCCTAACCCTGGCGGATATTGTCAGTGTATTGTTTGGCAGGCCAAGTGTTTCGCCACTGGCCGAAACCATTGTCTGGCAAATTCGCTTGCCGCGGTTAGTCTGTGCTGTGCTGGTAGGCGCCGGGCTTGCGGTGTCTGGTGCAGTGCTGCAAAATGCCAGCCGTAATCCGCTGGCTGATCCTTACTTATTTGGCTTAATGGCCGGTGCCGGTTTGGGCGCTACCCTGGTTAGCGTAGTGCTGCCGCCACAGCTGATCAGCCTGGCGCTGGGCGCCTTTGCCGGGGCTTTATTTGCTGTTGCCCTGGTGTTTGCCGTGTGTGCCGGGCAACACTGGCGTAAAGTTGAAATTACCCTGCTGGCTGGGGTTGCGGTGTCGTTTATGTTAAGTGCCATCAGCAGTTTTATTTTGTACTTTGCCGAGCCTTTTGCCGCTAACCGGGTGATATTCTGGTTAATGGGCAGTTTAAACCGCACCGACTGGTACAGTGTAATGTTACTGGCGCCGGTTGTCGTGCTGGTACTACTGCTGGCATTGGCACTGCGCCGTCAACTGGATGCTCTGCTGCTAAGTGATGAAAGCGCCCGTACACTGGGGGTTAATACCGGGCGGTTGCGGCTGATATTACTGCTGGCGACAGCATTACTGACGGCCTGTATTGTGTCGCAATGCGGCGGTATTGCTTTTGTTGGCCTGATGATCCCACATATAGTACGGCATTTTTTTGGGGTGACTTCCGCCAGGCTGCTACTGGGTTGTGCGGTAGTGGGAGCGCTGTTTATGATCTGGGTAGATAACCTGGCCCGTACCGTGCTGCCGCAACAGGAAATTCCGCTGGGGGTTATTACCTCGTTAGTGGGTAGTGTGTTCTTTTTACTTATTATGCGCCGGCAACGGCTATAGCGATGTGTAATGGCAACAGATGAACTTAAACAACAGCGCCACCGCGAGCGTCAGCAACGGCTGAAAGCACAGGTTGATAGTGCAGTAGCAGCGGCAACTGATGAAAAAGGTTTGTTACTGGTGATCACTGGTAACGGCAAAGGTAAATCTACCTCTGGCTTTGGTACCGTGGCCCGTGCTGTTGGCCATGGTTACACCGCCGCCGTAGTGCAATTTATAAAAGGCAGCTGGGATTGCGGCGAGCGCAACTTGCTACAGCAACATGGTGTACAGTTTGCGGTAATGGCCACCGGTTTTACCTGGGATACTCAGGATAAAGCCGCCGATATTGCCGCTGCCGGGCAGGTATGGCAGCAGGCTGAGCAGTTTTTAGCCGATCTTGCCATAGATGTGGTGCTGCTGGACGAGCTGACGTATATGTTAAGTTATCATTATCTGCCGCTGGAACGTATCGAACAGGCATTACTGCAACGCCCGGCAACACAACATGTGGTGATTACCGGCCGTGCCTGCCACCGGCGCTTAATTGAACTTGCTGATACTGTTAGCGAAGTACAGAATGTAAAACATGCGTTTGATCATGGCATTAAAGCGCAGCGGGGGATTGACTGGTGAACCTACGGTATTGGCCATTATTACTCTTGCTCGTCGGATTGCAGGTATTACCGGCACAGGCTAAACCGCAGCGCATTATTGCACTGGCACCGCATATTACCGAGCTATTGTTTGCCGTTGGCGCCGGTGAGCAGGTTGTGGCCGTAAGTGATTACAGTGATTACCCTATAGCAGCACAAGCGTTACCACGTATTGCCAGTTACGCCAGTATTAATTTTGAGGCTGTACTGGCACTGCAACCTGATTTAGTTATTGCCTGGCGTAGCGGTAATCCGGCTGCTGATATTGCCCGCTTGCAGCAGCTCGGCATTAAAGTGGCGTTTTCTGATCCATTAACGCTGGATGATATAGGCGCAGAGCTGCGGCTAATCGGCCAGCTTAGCGGTTATCCGGAGCAGGGCGAACAACAAGCGCTGCAGTTTGAACAACAATTGGCGCAACTGCGCCAGCAATATCAGCATAAAAAACCGGTAACAGCTTTTTTTGCTATGGGCACAGCACCTCTTAGCACTATTGCTAACCAGGCCTGGCCACAGCAAATACTGCAGTTATGCGCGGTTAATAATCCGTTTGCCAGCAGCAAAGGTGACTATCCTCAGGTAGGTATTGAACAGGTGATCCAGGCCCAGCCTGAGGTGATTATTCAGCCGGTGGCAGAAAAAGTCCTTGCCGATTTCTCTTACTGGCGGCCGTTCAGTGCTTTGCCTGCAGTGAAAAAAAACCAGTATTTAAGTGTTAATGCCGATTTTATTTACCGCACCACGCCCCGCACTTTACTCGGTATTACGCAGTTGTGTCAGGGCGTGGATGCTTATCGCTAAGGTGCAAATTACCCCAATACCGCCCGTCCTGCGATGCTAAACGCCAGTATCATACCTATTGCCCATACTGTTGATCTGATGGTGGCGTAGTCCAGCCAGTAGCAAACTAAGTAGGCTACGCGGCTTGCAACAAATAACCAGCCCAGCGTTACAGTGGTGCTATCGGCGGTGCCGGTGGCAACCACTATGATGATGGCTGCAGCGTATATGACCAGAGCTTCAAAACTATTGTAGTGCGCGGCGTTGGCGCGCTGGCCAAAGCCTTTTAATGCAGCCTGCTGTGCTCTGGGGTTGTGATTGTCGTAGCCACCGGATTTTTGCATAGCAAAGGCCAGCGGGGCTTTAGCCAGATAAGGCAATAACATGGTAATAAACAGGCTAAGCAATAATGAGTCGAGCATAACTAACCTCTTGGTTGATGCAGTGCAGACAGAAAATGGATTAACAAAAGGCAGCCAGTTGGCTGCCTTGCTTATTTTAGCGCAGTATTCTGGCTTCAGGCCGTTGCAGCAGTTGCAATAGCGGGTTTTGTGCCAGCACCTGTTGTTTTAGCATGGCCCCAACCACTATACCTGCAGCCAGGCCGCCTAAGTGCGCCCAGTATGCCACGCTTAAATCTTCTGATAACAAGCCCAAAATATTAAGTGCGGCCCAGATAGCAAAATACCAGGCCGGGTTAAGCTTTTTCTGCCAGACAATAAACATAAATGTCAGGCTGGCGTGGCGGAACCACAGCAAGTACATGCCAAAGAGACCGGCAACGGCACCACTGGCACCTACCATTAATAAATCACGATCTACCAGGTAGCACATCAGCATTTCTACTAATGCGGCAACGACACCACAGAGCAGATAAACGGCTAGAAACTTCCATGGCCCTAAAGCATCTTCCAGGTTGTCGCCGATAATCCACAGAAAATACATATTACCAGCCAGATGTATTAAGCCGCCATGCAAAAACTGATAGCTGAGCAGGGTCCACCATTGCTGGCCATCCAGTATTGAGATGGAATCCAGCGCGAAATGGTCAAATACCCACTCTGTGCTGGTGTCGTCAAAACCATACAACACAAAGATTAGAATATTCAGTGCCAGCAAAGCCCATGTCATCACGGGCGTGCGGTGTGGTTTAATATTGTACTCTTTGGGCATCTGGGTAAAAAACTGAAACAACCAGCTTTTGGCACACACTTTTTGATTCAGCTGGGCTAACGCTGCCTGTAATTTAGGTGCTGCCAATACCTGTTCTGCTTCATCACCGTCAACCCATATACCTTTGCAGTGGCCGCATTTATCTACGGTAACCTGGTAGTCTTTTAGCAGGTGAAATTGTTGCATGCTCTGATTGCAACGATGGCAGTGGTACTGATGTTGCTCCAGCTTTTCACCAAAGCTTTGTTTTATGCAGTATGGATCAGTCAGCTCACTGCTGTGTGCTATAGCGTCGCTTAATTCTCTATCGTCAAACCAGAGGCCATTACAACGCTGGCAACAGTCAACCTGCTGGCCATGCAGTTCTATAGTTTGCAGAGTTTGGTCTTTGCAGCACGGGCAATATAGTTGCGGTTTGGTCATCTTAATCTACCTCGACATCCTGCTGTGCCAGGGCTTGTTTTAGCTGATTGGTGTCAGCCTCAAACATAGGCAATACTACCGTTTTCATATGCTCGACCTGTTCCAGCAATAGCTTGGTACCATAATGAGCACTGTAAAAGCTGGTTTGAATTTTGCCGTGGATATCATTCACTTCGCGGTAGAATTTGCGGCTTTCGCTTAGCAGGGCAGAAGGGGTTTCCAGCGTGGCCGGGGAATATTTCATGCTTTCCCAGACAAAGGTATCTAACACTAACGCGTAACGTTTTACTGCGTGCACGCTAATATCTTTAATTTGTTCAGTATACTTTTCTATCAGAATAAGGTTGTCGCTTAGCTCGTGCTGTAACGACTGGCGTAAGTAATAGTTATTCTTATCACTTTGAATTTGTTCAAACAATACAGCTTGTTGTAAACCTTGCTGTGCTGCCAGATAAACACCCAGCACAGTAGCAATGATCATGGAAATCTGGCTTACCCAGAAACTCAGATTTGATATTTCGCCTTGCTCCAGCGGTATAGCTTTTTTGGGCTTCTGATGTTGTGTAGTTTCATTGATATGTACGGTATTGGTTAGTGGATCGCGGGCGGGCATAACACGTCCTTGTTGTAGTGAATAAAAAGTGACGCAAGTGTAACCTGAAACCCGGTTGTGATTACAGCTGGTTGGGTATCAGGTACGTTTAAGTGCTTGTTTTTTGCTCAAAAATGTAAAATTTAAAGCGGTTCAAAGGTAAAGTCGTCTTGTTTTAAGGCGTTAGCCAGCTCATGCGAGCGTTCGATAACCTGCTGCCAGTAGGGGATCCTTATGTCGTCGGGCAGTTTAAAGTCTTTACGATCAGGTATTTTGCCAAAGGGCAATGATTTTACCCAGCTATCAGACGGGCAAAGCAACACCACATTATGTAAATAAGCCGGATTGGCTTTACGCCATTTTAGCGCTTTATCAAACCAGCCCGGGGTAAGGCTTGGGTAAAAATGCGGATATAACACCAGGCCATTATCGGTAAAGGGCAGGTCAAAATGGTAATCAGTGACGCCGCCGTCGTAATACCGGCCAACACCTGCGCCGGCAATGTCTTCTACCGGGTTTAATACCAGCGGTATAGAGCCACTGGCCAGCACGGCCTGGCGTAAGTTAGCGGTACTTAGTTCAGTGTGTTGGGTGGGTAGCAGGCCGGCATAATGAAACGGCGATGGCTCACCGGGAGTATGAAACAGCACGCGCTGGAAAAAATACTGTAAATGTTTACGGTTAAGCAGGTTGGCGCCGGCAGCCAGTGTTAAACCACCGGCTTGCAGCAGCTTGCTGCGCGCTGCAGACAACCGGCGCGCTTTGGCCACAACCAGGTTAAGCTTAATCAAGGGGTTATCTATAACCTGCTGCAAATGCTGTTCAGTTGGAAAAACATCATCAATAATACGTGCCGAGATTTCGGTTATCAGCCGGGTATCGGCCTTTTTGGGGTAAGTAATGTGGCAATAGGCGTGGCAAAAACGTTGTGAGGCCGCCACCGGATCCGCCTGAGCAAAGCAGGCAAAGCGCCATGCTCCGGCGGAGCTGCCTAAAATATGCAGTGGCGTGCTACGGCCGGCAAAAAACTCACCAAACAGGTATTGATCCAAGCCGAACAGACAAAACCACTTGGGGCCGCCGCTGGCACCTACCATGACGCTGAAATCAGCCTGTTGCAGGCCATGTTGCTGAATATGGTTAAAGGCTGTGGGCCCGGCCAGTATACGTAGTGCTGTTTTGCTCAAAACGGTAAATACCTGTTACTTAACGGTTAAACGGTAGCATACAGCCGGCGGTACATATGCTCGGCGTAATCATCAGTCATGCCGGAGATATAATCGCATATCACCCGGGGTTTCAATTCGTCGGGGGCATCTGACCAGCGTTGCTGGGTATTGGCTGGCAGTAGCCGTGACGGATCAGAGCTGAACGCATCAAACAGGGCCATCAGCATATTCTGACAGCGAAAACGGGATTGCTGGATCTCTGGTTTTGAGATTACGCAACGGTATACCACCTGTTTTAAACAATGCAAAATTGCCTGTGGCGCGGCAGCTAATGCTGCGTTATAGCGGATGAGAGGCTCTTGTGCCTGCGGTAAGGCTTCATACAGCGTAACGGAGCTTATCAGCAGGTTTACCAGCGAGCCTATCGCATCTTTGCGCAAGTGATGCTGATGGCAAAACAGCGCTGCGCTGATTTGTTGCATCAGTTGTCGTAATTCGCCTGGTAATGCATCCCAGTTTGCCTGAGTATGTTGCTGCCATTGGGTTTGGCTAATATTGCCAAGCACTATGGCATCTTCTAAATCATGCACGCCGTAGGCGATATCGTCAGCCAGCTCCATGATAGAAGCATCCAGCGATTTATAGCGTGATTTCAGGTAGGGTGATTTATCCAGCGTGTCGGTGCTTTGGAATAAACTGCGGTCAGCTTCGCTTAACGGTGCCAGGATCCAGGTAAGAATATCAGCATCGGCAGCAAAAATGGCTTTTGCCGGTTTCCATGGCGTTAAGTTAAGCGGATTAGTGGCAGCGACAACTTCATGGCGTAAATCGGGTTGCAGTACCGGGTATTTTAGTAACCCCAACAGAGTGCGGCGCGATAAATCCATACCGTGCTGCAGCGTATAAGGTTCCAGTTTGGCTACTATGCGCAGGGTTTGGCCGTTACCTTCGAAACCGCCGGCGTGCAGCATTTTATAATTCAGGGCGGTTTCGCCACCATGGCCAAAAGGCGGGTGGCCAATATCATGTGCCAGACACAAGGCCTCCATCAGGCTGTCTTCAGGCAAAAAGGCTAATTGTGCCGCATCCACTTTACTGCGTAGTTGGCTCACCAGGCCGGTACCAATTTGTGCCGCTTCCAGTGAATGTGTCAGGCGGGTGCGGTAAAAGTCGTTCTGGCCAATACCCAGAATTTGGGTTTTTGATTGCAGGCGGCGAAACGCTGCCGAGTGCAGAATACGGGCACGGTCACGCTGCCAGGGGGTACGCTGATCGCCAGGCCTGCTGTTGCTAATACCAGAGCGACGCTCAGACCAAAGAGGGTGAGGCATAGTATTCCTTGTTAATTCCAACAACTCTTTTTAATTCAAATAACTAAACTGCAAAGCAACCAGTATGGTGTTAAATATATCTGCCGGGCTATAGTACGCCAACTGTGGTTAAACTTCGAGCCCGGTTACAGTGTCATTGGTGGATTTATCTGCAAAAAAGCATTCGACAAGTAAAAAATTATACTGTATAAAATAACAGTAATTTAATTGGGGGGGAAATGCCATGGCTGTAATTATTAAGTATGTAGTAGAACGTAACGGAGCAGAAAAAATGACTTTTACGTCTAAAGCAGAAGCTGACGCTTATGACAAAATGCTGGACACTGCTGACGAACTGGCCCGCTTTTTAGCTGCCAGCAGCTTAGTTACTGATGAGCAGCAGGCTGAAGCGCTGGCACTGTATATGGCACAGCAGAAAGACGACTTGCTGATTGCATTGGGCGCCAAAAAGCCTGCGCCTAAGGCAGATAAAAACGAAAAAACCACTAAAGCAAAGATTGCTGCAGTAGAGCAGGCCGCTTAACGGGCCTGCTGTTGTTTTTGCCAATAGGTTTTAAGATCGGCCTTTACTTCGGGTAACAGCAAGTACAGCGCGAGTATATTGGGTACCGCCATTAAAAAAATCATTGAATCTATAAAGTCGAACACCGCCATTACATCCGGTACGGCGCCCATAGATACAATAAAACAAAACAGTACTTTATAAAGTTGAGTCAGGTGTTTATCCTGGCCCACCAGATAGCGCCAGCCGGTCATGCCATAGTAAGACCAGCTAATAACGGTAGAAAAACCAAATAACAGCAATGCAACCATTAATACCCAGGGGAACCAGCTAAATACCGAGGCAAAGGCGCCTGAGGTAATTTGCACACCGTCCAGCCCCGGAGTTTGATAAGCACCGGTAAGAATAATCACCAATGCTGTAATGGTGCAAATAACCACTGTATCTATAAAGGGCTCCAGTAAACCAATAAACCCCTGGCTTACCGGCTCTTTCGTTTGGGCGGCGGCATGGGCGATAGGTGAAGAGCCAATACCGGCTTCGTTCGAGTAAGCCGCACGGCGAAAACCCTGGATCAGCACACCAATAAAGCCGCCGTAACCTGCTTCCGGTGTAAAGGCACCTTGTACTATCAGCCATAACGCTGAGGGAATAGCACTGGCATGGGTAAGCATAACCAACACTGACGCTAACAGGTAAATTCCACACATCAGTGGCACCAGTTTGCTGGTAACACGGGCAATACTTTTTAACCCGCCAATAATTACTGCACCAACTAAAAAGGCATAAATGGCACCGAACAGCCAGGCGTTGTCAAAACCGGTTACGGTTTTTACCTGTACAAAACCCTGGTTAACGTGCACAAAACCAGCTGAGCCAAAGATCACAAATACCGAAAACGCCATTGCCAGTATGCTACCCAGCACCGGCAGGTTAAATTTATCCAGCGCGGCTTTAATGTAATACATCGGCCCGCCAGACACGCTGCCGTCAGCATTTATTTGCCGGTATTTTACCGCCAGCGTACATTCAACAAACTTGGTCGACATGCCAAGCAAGCCTGCCACTATCATCCAGAACGTTGCTCCCGGGCCGCCGAGGCTGATTGCAACGGCAACGCCGGCAATATTACCGGTACCTACGGTGCCGGAAAGTGCCGTGCTCAGTGCCTGAAACGGCGTGATTTCACCATTGGCACCAGTACGTTTATTGTTTTTTAACAAACTAAAGGCATGGCCAAAACCTCGCACGTTAATAAAGCCAAGATAACAGGTAAATACCAGCGCACCGCTCACCAGCCAGATCAGTACCATAGGGATACTTACGCCATTGATATCAAAGGCATAAAATACGATGGCGGCAAGCTGCGTTGTCAGGCTTTCAAATGCCTGCTGAAAGGAAAAGTCGCTATTCATTTATTAACTTCAGCGGTATGGACGGCTAATTATTGCTGCAAGATTACTGTGTTATTAGCGCATAAACAAGCGTTTACCTAAAAGCCCGCGGGCAATGATTGTATCGGCGCTGAATTACTCTTATGCTCAGTACTCATGCCATCTGCATTTACCCGGTTAAACCTTATGTCAGAGCAACACCAACATACTTCGCATCAAAGCCATGGCCATCAGCATGGGCACCTTTTGGGCCATCGTCATGGACATCAGCACGCGCACCATAGTGAAAGCAGTAATATTGCGCTGGCTTTTTGGCTGAATTTTGGCTTTGCCTTAATTGAGATTGTCGGCGGCATACTAACCAACAGTGTGGCCATTATTGCCGATGCTATTCATGACCTGGGAGACAGCCTGGCAATAGGTTTTGCCTGGGTGGCCAGCAAAATTGCGACCCGACAGCCCACGCAAAAATACAGTTATGGTTACCGGCGCTGGTCGCTGTTAAGCGCGCTGATCAGCGGCCTTATTTTATTAGTTGGTTCGGGCTGGGTATTGTCAGAGGCCATTCCACGGTTGTGGCAACCGCAATTGCCGCACACCGGTGGCATGTTTGTGCTGGCGATTTTCGGCATAGCTGTAAATGGCGCCGCCGTACTACGTTTACGCCGTGGCAAAACGCAAAATGAAAAAGTACTCAGCTGGCATCTGCTGGAAGATGTGCTGGGTTGGGTTGCGGTGATGCTGGGCGCTATTCTGATGTACTTTACCGGCTGGGCCTGGCTTGATCCGGTGCTGTGTATCGGTTTTACCGTATTTATTCTGTTTAATGTCTTAAAAAGCCTGCGCCAAACACTGGCATTGTTTTTACAGGTAACACCTGATCCAGTGCTGCAGCAGCAAATTACCACAGAGCTAAATGCGCTGGAGTTTGTAAAAGCGGTGCATCACTTACATTTATGGTCGCTCGATGGTGAGCAACACGTACTAACCATGCATGTAGAACTGACCGCCGATGCAGCCCTGGCCGAGCAGTTGCACTATAAGCAGCGTATTGCCCAATTGTTGGCGCCGTACAGCTTGAGCCACACTACGGTTGAATTTGAACTAAGCGGAGAAATCTGCCGCGATGCTTAGCAAGCGGGTAAGGAGTGAGGCTGTTAAGTGAAATTTCAGTATTGCAGGCTACACTCAGTCTGAACTTCTGACAGGAGCAAGCTATGTGGAAATATATTACAGCGGCAGTATTAAGCTCGGTACTTATGTTGCAAGGCTGCGCCGGTGGCGTAAATGCCAGCGCAACAGAGCAAAAAAATGCCATAACCCAGATGCGTAGCGACGTACTTACCGAGCTGTACCGGCAAAAAGCCAGTGCCAGAGCTGAATTACAAAGCGCACCGGGTTACGCCACGTTCAGTAACGCCAATGTTAATGTCATTCTGGCCAGCTTTGGTGGCGGCTATGGTGTAGTGCGTGATAACCGCAGTGGCACCGACACTTATATGAAGATGGGTGAAGTTGGGCTGGGTTTAGGTGCCGGAGTAAAAGATTTTCGTCTGGTAATAGTGTTTCATACCGCTGAGGCGATGCAACGCTTTATTGATCAGGGCTGGGCTTTCGGTGCTCAGGCTGATGCCGCGGCAAAAGCCGGTGATAAAGGTGGTGCTGTAGGTGCTGAAGCCAGTGTTGATGATGTCACTATTTATCAGTTTACTGAAGCAGGTTTGGCCTTGCAGGCAACATTAAAAGGCACCAAGTTCTGGGTTGATAAAGACCTGAACTAACCGGCAGCATTAATAGGACAAGCAAAGGCAGCGTAAGCTGCCTTTGTTAATGTTACTGGCTGTAGCCCGGTAAAAACTGCGCCAGCTTGCCAATAGCGGCTTCCAGTTGCTCTTTATGTGGTAAAAACACAATACGAAAGTGGTCCGGCTCCGGCCAGTTAAAGGCTCTACCATGCACCAGCAACACTTTATGCTGACGCAAAAAGTCCAGTACAAACAACTCATCATCTTTAATACGAAATTTTTTGCGGTCAATCTTCGGAAACAAATACATCGCGCCTTTGGGCCGTACGCAGCTGATACCGTCAATTTGTGTTACCAGCTTGTGCGCCAGGTCCATCTGTTCATATAAACGGCCACCTGGCACTACCAGCTCGTTAATACTCTGATAGCCACCCAGGGCAGTTTGCACGGCATGCTGGCAGGGCACATTAGCACACAACCGCATTGAAGCCAGAATATTCAGCCCCTCAATATAGTAGCGGGCTAAATGTTTGGCGCCGGAGATAAATAACCAGCCCACACGAAAACCGGCAATACGGTAATTTTTAGATAAACCGCCAAAGGTCAGCATAACTAAGTCGTCGGCCAGCGACGCTGTGCTGACATGCTCAGTGCCGTCGTACAGCACTTTATCGTATATTTCGTCGCTAAGTACCACCAGCCGGTGCTCGCGGGCTATTTTTAGCAGCTCCAGCAAAAAGGCTTTGTCGTACACTGCGCCGGTTGGGTTGTTCGGGTTGATCAGTACAATGGCCTTGGTTTTTTTGCTGATCTTTTCTTTAATATCAGCCAGATCAGGATACCAGTCCTGTTGCTCGTCACAGCGATAATGCAGTGCCTTGCCACCGGCCAGATTAACTGCGGCTGTCCACAGCGGATAATCGGGCGAGGGTACCAGCACTTCATCACCATTATTCAGTAACGCCTGCAGCGACATTAAAATCAGCTCGGACACCCCATTGCCAATATAAACATCGTCAGCGTCTGCGCCCAGAATGCCGCGCTGCTGATAATACTGCGCTACTGCTACCCGGGCAGGGTAGATACCTTGTGAGTCTGAGTAACCCTGTGCGGTGGGCAGGTTATGAATAACATGCTTGAGAATTTCGTCGGGTGCTTCAAAACCAAAAGGCGCAGGGTTGCCTATGTTAAGTTTGAGGATGCGGTGGCCTTCCTCTTCCATGCGTTTGGCTTCCTGGGCTATAGGGCCGCGGATATCGTAACAGACTCCGTCTAACTTTGATGAGCGCTCAATGGGTTTCATAACAACGACCTTAATGTCTCCGTTTTATCCGTCCAGACAGCTAAATTGCTGTGGAACACTGTTTTTACATAACTATCGCCACTTTGCAATGGCTACAGCGGCGTTTACAGAAATAAATTAAGCCAATTAAGTTTTTCATCGTATAAAGTCGGCTGTGCAGGTAAAATGTCGCCGTCTTGTTGTAGCAAACCGGTTACTGCCATAGCAAAGGTGCTATGCAGGAAGAGTAACCCACAGGTGATAGATGTTATTGAAAAAAATCATTATTCCAGCTTTTTGGCTGTTGGTTTTTATGGCCGTATTGAGCCCTTTTACTGAGCTTGCACCGGTAAAACAGCTGGATTCACTGGAAGAATGGCAAAAGCCCAGCCGTATTACGGCGTTAAACCGGGCTGATCAGGAAAAAGTGCTGCAGCGCCTGGCATATACCCAGCCGTTACCGGCTTTTAAAGGCTTGCCAGATTTTAACCGGATTGCTGACACTACGGAGCGAAAACGCAGCTTTTTTAATTACTTACGTCCTTATGTTAAACGTGAAAATGCCCGCTTGCGCGCGTTGCGCCAGCAATTGCTGGAAATTCAGGATAAAAAGCAAAAACACCTGCGTATGTCGGTAGAGGAATATGCTTTTTTATACAGCCTGTACGATGAATTTCGCATGGAAGTCACAGAAACAGATGAAAATATGCTTGAGGAATTACTACGGCGGGTAGATGTGATCCCAGAGAGCCTGGTATTAATGCAGGCAGCAAATGAGTCGGCATGGGGTACCAGCCGTTTTGCCGTAGAAGGCTATAACTTTTTTGGCCAGTGGTGTTTTCGTGAAGGCTGTGGCCTGGTGCCCCAATCACGGCTGGAAGGCCAAACCCACGAAGTAACAAAGTTTGACAGCCCGGCGGCAAGCATCAATAGCTATTTTTATAACTTAAACGCCTTTCACACTTATGAACCGCTGCGGGCTATCCGGGCCCGGTTACGCCATGAAGGCAAGCCGGTGCGTGGTGAAACCCTTGCCGCCGGCCTTGGTGCATATTCAGAACGCGGAGAAGAATATATCGCTGAAATCAGCGGTATGATCCGCTTTAACCGCACACTACTGGAAGAATAATATGCGTAACCTGATGCCTTTGTTGTTGGTGCTTAGTGCCCCGGCATCTGCCGATTTGTTGTTAAACTATAATGGCTTCTACAACCGGATGAAAAAGCTGCAGCAGCCACAGTACAGCGATATTACACTGGCATTTGCCCTGACAGGAGAGCGCAGCGGCCAGGCTTGTAAATTCTATAGCCTGGGCCTGAAAAGTGATCGGCATGATATAGCGCTGGATATTGCCGGCAATGGTGAAATCAATTTGCCGTACGATGAAGCACTAAAAGACAGCAATGCAATACTCGAAGTATTACAGGCCGATAACGGCGAACCCTGCCAGGTGCAGTTCCGGTTGCGCTCACGTATGCGGTTGGCGAATGGTTTAAGTTTGGCGGAATTACAGCACTACCGCAGCCAGTTTGATTTACTGCTGGATGATATGGCAGGGCTAAGTAAATACTGGTTACCAGACGTTACCGGCGTGATAGTAGAGTTTGCTGATGACGTTACGATGCCGCAACTGGATGCCGCCACGCTGGCGGCAACTCAGTGTCAGGCAAAACGCTGCCTTATTCACCTCAACAGCACGCTGCCGGAAAACAGCCACTGGTTGTTTAACCAGCGGCCCAGTTACCTGTTACCCCTGATCAACAGCAGCACTAAGTAAGCTAAGCACTGCAGTTTAACTTAACGCGATAACCTGAACACTGTTATCGCTGTTTTGCTCGTCATATTCATCATTAATCAGCCCTACAGGAATAGCCGGTACACTTTGTTTATCAAAGGCGGTATCACGTTCCTGCAACTCAGTATCTTTGCTCAGGCCGGCAAAGTCGAACAGGTTTTTGTCTATCATATGGGAGGGCACGATATTCTGCATGGCCTGAAACATGGTTTCAATCCGCCCCGGAAAGCGTTTGTCCCAGTCTTGTAGCATCTCTTTTACCACCTGACGCTGCAGGCCGTCCTGCGAGCCACAAAGGTTGCACGGAATAATCGGAAACTGGCGCGCTATTGAATATTTTTCAATGTCTTTTTCCCGGCAATAAGCCAGCGGCCGGATCACGATATGCTCACCATTATCGCTCACCAGTTTAGCCGGCATTGACTTCATTTTGCCGCCATAAAACATATTTAAAAATAAGGTTTCGAGCATATCATCACGATGATGGCCCAGCGCTATTTTAGTTGCGCCAAGCTCTTTGGCAGTGCGGTACAAAATACCGCGGCGCAGGCGGGAACACAGCGAGCAGGTGGTTTTGCCCTCCGGGATTTTGTCCTTAACAATAGAGTAGGTATCTTCAGTGACAATTTTATAGTCAACACCTATGCCGGTCAGATAAGCCGGTAAAACATCAGCCGGGAAGCCCGGTTGTTTCTGATCCAGATTTACCGCAACCACAGAAAAGTTGATGGGCGCAGACTGTTGCAGGTTTAGCAGAATATCCAGCAGGGTGTAGGAGTCCTTACCGCCGGATAAACACACCATAATTTTGTCGCCTTCTTCAATCATGTTGAAGTCGGCTATAGCCTGACCAACACCACGACGCAGACGTTTATGCAGTTTATTCAGATTATATTGGGCTTTAGCTTGCGCTGCGTGAGTCATAAACACTACTACCAGAAACAAAAATGGCGCACATTATAGCCAAAGGTGCGCCAATACCAAAGCTGTGCTGCAGGATAAAACTCAGTCTTTCTGCAATGGACAAACAAAATTGGCCGGTTTTACCGCCAGTACATCACAGTCCAGCCGATCTATAACGTGCTCGGCGGTATTGCCAATAATGGCAGCCGATAGTCCGGTGCGGCCAATAGTACCAATAACCACCATTTCGGCGTCCAGTTTAGAGGCTATTTGCGGTAATACGTCTTCAGGCATGCCTTCCATAACATGGCAGTGCTGGCTGTCGATATCAAACTGTTTTGCCAGCGCGGTTACGGCATCTGCATGATGGTGTTTCATGGTGCTGTTATATTCCTGCGGGTTAAACTCCGGAATTTCTATCGCAATATTTACCGGAGTACCGGGAAAAGCATTCACCAAATGTGTTTTAGCGCTTAGCATGGTTGCCATCTGCATGGCTTTGGCAATAACACGCTGATTTAGCGATAAATGGTGTTCCTGTTCGCTGCCTGCGTTAACTGCGGCAATAATATTGCCGCCTTGCGGCCAGTCGTGATCTTTAACCAGTAATACCGGGCAGGGGCATTTGCGCAGTACATGCCAGTCGGTCGGGGTAAAAATCATTGATTTAAGTACATCATGATCATGAGTGCCTTTAATCACCAGATCGTAGTTATCTTCCAGCACGGCATGCACTATGGCCTCAAACGGGCGGCTGTGCCAAACTACTTTAATGACGATATTTAAGCCAGCGGCACGATAGCGTTCAGTAAGCTCGCTGATCCACATTTCGCGATCTTTAATAACCGCCTGGCGCATAGATTCACGTTCCTCGCCAGACAGCATGGTGGTCATTTCGTAGGAAAAATCGTAAACCGATAAAAAAGCGGTAAGCTTGCCGCCTTGTAAGCGGATTAACTCTATGGCCCGGTTAAGTGCTTTTTGTTGTTCTACACTGGGGTCCAGTACAACTAACACATTATTGTAAGCTGACATAAACTGCTCCACTTTGCGATTTTGTCTTTAAGTGTAGTCAAATTAACACTGTTTGCCTGCCTTTAACTTGCGCTGGCGCAAGTTAAAGGCTACGCATGTCAGCAATGAGCCGTCAGGGCGGCCAGTTTGGATAGAGCGGCCTGGTCTTTAATACTAATCAGTTTACCGTCTACCTGAATGAGTTGCTCTTTATCCAGTTTACTCAGTAAACGGCTGATAGTTTCTACTGTCAGGCCCAGATAATTACCAATGTCACTGCGGGTCATGGTTAAACGGAAGTCATTGGCTGAAAAGCCGCGGCTGGCATAGCGCTGGCCCAGCTGAGATAAAAAGGTTGCCAGTTTTTGTTCTGCGGTTTTGCGGTTTAACAGCAACATCATTTGCTGATCAGCCTGAATATCTTCGCTCATCAGCCGCATAATCTGCTGGCGTAACCTTGGTAGCTGGTCGAGCAAGGTTTCCAGATTTGGCAGCGGAATTTCGCATACCATGGCGGTTTCCAGTGTTTCTGCGTAGCTTGGGTGCAGTTGTTTGCTTAAACCGTCAAAACCAACAATATCGCCCGGCAAATGAAAACCGGTAATTTGCTGTTCACCCTGATCGGTCAGGGTAAAGGTTTTAAAAGAGCCGGTACGAATAGCATACAGGCATTTCTGCGCCTGGCCGGCTTCAAACAGCATATCACCTTTGTGCATCGGTTTTTTGCGCTGAATAATGTCATCCAGCCGGGTTAACTCGTTGTCGTTTAAACTAAAGGGTAAACATAGCTGGCTGAAACCGCAGTCCTGACAGTTAATGGCGGAACGTTGCATAACAGTATCCTTGCCTTTATAGATAATAGTGACAGCTTAAAAAACCATACGTTTTATAGCAAGCCATATTGTATAACTGCCGTAAATTGCCAGCATGGCCGCTGCGGCATATCGCACCGCAGTGTGGCTTTTAACCTTGTTCATCAGCTGTGCGGCACTGCCAGTCAGTAAAATAGCCGGTAAGGTGCCCAAGCCAAAAGCCAGCATTAAAATAGCGCCGTTGCCAGCACTGCCACTGGCCAGGCTCCAGCCTAAAGCACTGTATACCAGCCCGCAGGGCAGTGCCCCCCAGCATAAACCATAGGCATAAGCTTTGGTTATGGAATCTAATGGCAAAAAACGCCGTGAGAGAGGCTGCACATAGTGCCACAGTTTTTGGCCGGCTTTTTCCAGCAGCAATAAACCAAACCATAACCGGCTGATATACAGTGCCATCATAATCAATAAAATACCGGCCACTAAGCGCAGCCATAGCATTGAAGCACCCGCCATTTGCATGGCACTGACGCCGGCATAACCGACTACAGCGCCAAATATGGCATAGGTAGTAAGCCGGCCTGCGCTTAATGTCAGTTGCAGTAAAAACTTTTTCGCCGTACTTTGTGCTGGCATGGCCAGTTGCAAAGCGCCGACAATGCCGCCACACATCACCAGGCAATGGCCGCTGCCCAGAAAACCTATCAGTAACGCTGCAAGCAGATCACTGCTCATGGCGCAGGAGGGTCTTGTTTATCTTTATTGGCTACGGTTTTTTCATCAAACAGTATGCTGAAGCCTTCTTTATCCAGATCTTCAAACTGTCTGCTGCGAACCGCCCAGAAAAATACCGCCAGACCAATTAGCACAAACAAAATAGCAATCGGGATCAGAACATAAATAACACTCATTATTTGAGCAGCCTTAACGAATTTGATACCACCAGCAACGAGCTGAACGACATACCAATGACAGCGATATAAGGTGAAACAAAACCGGCAACTGCCAGCGGAATAATGATCAGGTTATAACCAACCGACCAGGCCAGATTCTGCCTGATACCGCGTTGTGCCGCCTTGCTGCCCTGCAGTAAAGTGGCAATTAAGCCGATATCATGTTGTAACAATACCACATCGGCCTGATTTTTAGATAAATCTGTACCCGATTGCATGGCCACAGAAACATGGGCAGCATGAAAGCTCGGGCTGTCATTTATTCCATCACCGAGCATCAGCACTTTATGACCGGCGCTAACCAGGTTCGTTATTTCAGCCACTTTTTGCTCAGGCGAGCAGCCTTTAATCATCTGGTTGAACCCAAGCTGTTGCTGCAGTTTATCAGCCTGATCTGAGCTGTCGCCGGTTAGCATCAGCAGTTGATAGCCTTGTTGTTGCAACTGACTGACAAGCGCCGGCACTTCCTGGCGCAGGGCATCATGCAAGCTAACTGCGGCAATAAGCTGGTTATCTGCACACAGATATACCATTGCCTTAGCTTGGGGTGTTACGGCACAAAAGGCCGCGCTGCCCACTTTGATTTGCCTGCTGTTAAACTGTGCACTGATACCACTGCCGACAACAATGTTTACCTGCTCAAGTGCCAGTTTTGTGCTCAGGCTGGAGCTAAATGCCCGGCCAATAGGGTGCTCGGAATACGCTTCCAGATTGGCTATCAGGTTCAGGGCCTGCTCTTCGCTGTAATCGCTGCTAAACAGCGTAACGTCAGATACAGAAAACCGCCCTTCGGTCAGGGTGCCGGTTTTGTCAAAAACAATATGGGTCAGCTCGGGCAGGACATCCAGCACCTGAGCGTTTTTGATCAAAATACCGCTACGGTTAAGCCGGGCCAGTGCACAGGTAATGGCTGTGGGGGTAGCCAGGCTAAGCGCGCAGGGACAGGTTGCCACCAGTACTGACAGCGTTACCCAAAATGCGCGGTCGGCATCGAGCCAAAAGTACCACAATACAAAAGTGGCAGCGGCTATAATAAGCAAGCGTTCAACAAAGTATTTTGCCAGCCGGTCGGTGCGCTGCAGCACGGCGGGCTTTTGGCTTAATGTGCGTTGTTGCAGCGCAATAATCTGCCCCAGCCGGGATGATGCCAGCGGTTTGCTGACATTAACCTGCAGCAGGCCATCATGGTTAATGCTGCCTGCCATGACCAGATCACCAATGTTTTTACTAACCGGCGCATATTCACCGGTCAGCATTGATTCATCGGCGGAGCTCTGGCCGCTGATAATCTGGCCATCTGCGGCTATGGTTTCCCCCGGCTTTACCAGAATGCAGTCACCGCTTTGCAATCTTCTGGCTGATACAGCCTGTTGTTCGTCGTTCTTTAGCAGGGTGGCGGTTACCGGCATTATTTTCAGCAAATTACTGGTAGCATCGCGTGCGCGTGAGCGGGCGCGGTACTCAAAAAACTTACCCAGCTGTAGTAAGAAAGTAAACATACATACCGATTCAAAATACACTTCACCGGTGCTAAATGCGGTAGCGTAGGCTGAAGCAAAGAAGGTGTAGTAAATTGCCAGGCTAACCGGTACATCCATATTCATTTGCCGGGCCTTCACACTGCGCCAGGCACTACTGACAAAGGGCAGGGCAGCATAAAGCACTACCGGCAGTGTTAGCAGCAGGCTTATCCAGCGCAAATACCCCTGATGTGATGCATCTATGCCGGTATATTCACCAAAATACAGTGCCACGGCCAGCATCATTACCTGCATGGTCATAATGCCGGATACGGCCAAACGTTTCAGATACCGGCTAAGCTCGAGTTTAAAAACCTGCTCTTCCTGATCGGCGATAAAGGGGCTGGCCTGATAGCCTATACTGGCAAGGCTTTTCAGAATACCGCTAAGCGGTGTGGTATCAGCGCGCCACAGCAGATGGCAGCGCTGCGTAGTAGAATTAACATTAACCTGATGCACAGCTGGCAACTGGCGCAGCTGTTTTTCAATTAACCAGGCACAGGCGGCGCAGCTCATACCGCTGATAGACAGCTCCAGCTCTGTCAGCTCGCCCTGTTTATTGCTGATATCTTCCAGCACCTGGGGGGCATCAAAGCTGCTAAGCTCAGCCTCAAGCTCTTTGGGTATAGCGTTAGCCCGGCTGGCAGGTTCAGTACGAAAGCGGTAGTAGTCGGCTAAATTGCTGCTGATAATGGTATCAGCCACAGCCAGACAGCCAGCGCAACAAAACTGGCGCTGGCGGGCATCAAATTCAAGCAGAAATGAAGTGCCTGAGGGCACTGGTTCATGGCAATGAAAGCAATATACTGCACTCACTTAGGCGCCCTGTTAGTAGCCAAGCTTAATTTCAGTTTCAACAGGCAGTTCAAGTGTAGCGCGCAGTTTCCAGTCTCTGGACGCGTCAGACACAACTAATTGCCACTTGCCTGTTGGGGTAATGGGTAATTTTGCCACATAAAGCAGCTCGCCACTGCGCTCAGCATCCAGCGCAAAATCACGCTCGGCCAGAGTAGGGTGATAAAAGTCCAGGTGTATTGCACCGTCCAGCACGCTATTCTCAGCAAAACGTACTACGGCGCTATCGCCGGCAATTAATACTCTGGCATCAAGGTTACGCAGTGCTGCTTCACGGTATTTAGCCAGTTGCATATTAATAGCCCGGCCTTCTTTGTAGTAGTCGTCAACCACCAGATCAGGAATATGTTGCTGCATTATATATACGGAATGCACGGCTTTTAATGCTGTGGCAACAGGAATGGCTATTAAAATCCAGGGCCACAGCTGCTTATACCAGGGTTTAGTGTCTTGCTGCATAAAGATCCTTACGCTAATAACAATAAGCCCCGAAACGGGGCTTATAAAGGCAGAACAACGCTTTACAGTTATTGCTGATCTGCTGGTTTTTCCGGATTCGCTAAACGATAAACATAGGCGGTAAGAATATGCACTTTATCTTCGCCCAATGTCTGTTTAAAGGCTGGCATTACACCATTACGGCCTTTAGTCAGCGTTTCTTCTACTGCACGGGCAGAACCGCCGTATAACCAGATATTGTCTGTCAGGTTAGGCGCGCCAAACGGCAGGTTGTGTGCGAGGCTGCCTTTACCGTCAGCACCATGACAGGCAGCACACATACCAAATTTAGCTTTACCTGCTTCAGCGTCACGTTCATTTACCGAGCGGCCTGACAGGCTCAGTACATAAGCTGTCATTTCTTTAATGCCTTGCTCACCGAGTGCATCAAACCAGCCTGGCATTACCGCTTTGCGGCCGTGCAGCAGGGTCTCTTTGATTTTGTCCGGCGTGCCACCGTACAGCCAATCATTGTCTGTTAGGTTAGGGAAGCCATGCTGACCACGGGCATTAGAACCGTGACACAGCGCGCAGTTTTGCAAAAATAAGCGCTGGCCAATTTTAATCGCGTCATCATCATAAGCCAGATCTAACACATCACGTTTGGCAAATTGCTGAAATACCGGGCCATAAATTTCGTCAGCACGTACCATTTCGCGGTCAAACTCAACGTTACGGCCTTCTTCTACCGCTTTTACAACGGCTAATTGCGACTGTTCCAGCGATTTAACACCCTGATTTGAGCTGGTCCAGCCTAAAAAGCCTTTCCAGTTACCCAGGCCAGGGTAGGCCGCTAGATAAAATACCGACCATACCAATGTCAGAATGAACATATAAGTCCACCAACGTGGTAACGGGTTGTTTATCTCTTCAATACCGTCCACAACGTGGCCGGTAGTTTCGTCTTCAGGTACACCAACATAATTTTTCAGGTTCCAGGTCAGCAGTATCGCACAGCCGATCAGCACCGGAAGGGTTAACACTATGATCCAAGCACTCCAAAAGCTACTCATGATCCGACTCCTGTTTGGTTTTTTGTTGTGCTTTTTGTTCGTCTTCAAACACCAGGTTTGCCGCCTGATCAAAGTCTGTTTTACGTTTTTTGCTGTAAGCCCAGATGACAAAAGCAATAAACGCGATGAACAAAATGACGGTAAAAATACTGTGTATCGTTGCGTATTCCATTGGCATTACTTCAGGTGCGTGCCAAGCGACTGCAGATAAGCTATCAGCGCTTGCATTTCAGTTTTACCCTGTACAGCCGCAGCAGCACCTTCGATGTCTTCATCGCTATATGGCACACCAAAACGCTGTAACACCTGCATTTTTTTCGCTGTATATTTACCATCCAGCACATTGGTATCCAGCCATGGGAAAGCAGGCATATTGGATTGCGGTACCACTGAGCGCGGGTCCATTAAGTGAGCGTGGTGCCAGTCGTCGCTGTAGCGCTCACCCACACGGGCCAGATCAGGGCCGGTACGTTTAGAGCCCCACAGGAACGGGTGATCCCATACACTTTCACCGGCAACAGAGTAGTGGCCATAACGCTCGACCTCTGCTCTGAATGGTCGGATCATCTGGCTATGGCAACCGACACAACCTTCGCGGATATAGATATCACGGCCTTCAAGTTGTAAAGCGGTGTAAGGTGTCATACCGTCTACCGGTTGCGTGGTTTCATCCATAAAAAACAGCGGTGTAATCAGTACCAGAGTACCAAAGCTGATGGCCACGATACTGAGTATTGCTAGCAGGCCAACACTTCTTTCAATTTTGTCATGATGATTCTTATTTGACATGATTTACCTCTTACGCTACCGCTGGCACAGGTTGTAGTGATTCGTCTTTAGCGCGTACTGTTTTGTATACGTTGTACGCCATCAGCAACATACCGGTTACCACAAATACGCCACCTATAAAACGCATCAGGTAAAATGGCATTGACGCTTCCAGGCTTTGCACAAAGCTGTAAGTTAACGTGCCGTCGGTATTTACCGCGCGCCACATCATGCCCTGCGTAATACCTGAGATCCACATTGCCACGATATACAGCACTACGCCGATAGTATGCAGCCAGAAGTGGGTGTTAATCAGGGAAATGCTGTACATGCGGGTCTGGTTATACAACACCGGAATTAAATGATAAATCGCGCCGATAGAAATCATCGCAACCCAACCCAGAGCGCCAGAGTGCACATGGCCAATGGTCCAGTCAGTGTAATGCGACAGCGCATTGACTGATTTGATAGCCATCATCGGGCCTTCAAAAGTAGACATACCGTAGAATGACAGCGATACAATTAAGAAACGCAAAATAGGGTCGGTTTTCAGCTTATGCCAGGCACCTGACAGCGTCATAATGCCGTTGATCATGCCGCCCCAGCTTGGCACAAACAACACTACCGACATCACCATACCTAAAGACTGAGTCCAGTCTGGCAGGGCAGTGTAGTGTAAGTGGTGCGGGCCAGCCCAGATATACAGTGCAATCAATGCCCAGAAATGCACGATAGACAAACGGTATGAATACACCGGCCGACCAGCCTGTTTAGGTACAAAGTAGTACATCATGCCAAGGAAGCCAGCGGTTAACAGGAAACCAACCGCGTTATGGCCGTACCACCATTGGATCATTGCATCCACAGCACCGGCGTATATTGAGTAAGATTTAAACGCACTAACCGGAATTGCCATGCTGTTAACAATGTGCAGTGCCGCCACGGTCAGAATAAAGCTGCCTAAAAACCAGTTCGCTACATAGATATGGCTGGTTTTACGCTTAACTAAAGTGCCGAAGAACACGATAGCGTAAGACACCCACACTAAGGTGATCAGGATATCAATTGGCCATTCCAGCTCGGCGTATTCTTTGCTGCTGGTTAAGCCCATTGGCAGGGTAATTACGGCGGCAATAATAACGGCTTGCCAGCCCCAGAAGGTAAACATGGCCAGTTTTTCTGCAAATAAACGCACCTGACAGGTACGCTGCACTATGTAGTAGCTGGTGGCAAATAGTGCACTGGTACCAAAAGCGAAGATTACCGCGTTGGTATGTAAAGGACGAAGACGACTATAGGTCAACCAAGGAGTGTCAAAGTTTAATGCCGGCCAATAGAGTTGTGCCGCAATTAACACGCCCACCGCCATGCCAATAATCCCCCAGAAAACGGTGGTTAAGGCAAAGAGGCGGACAACGCTATAGTTGTAGTCAACATTTAACGATTTTGTCTGGCTCATGTTGAGTTCCGCTGCAGTTTATACTGGTTACTGATACAGGCTGTTTGCGCAGCCATTCTTGTTATAGGCAGGGTTTACATCCAGTGTTTGCTATGTTTAACCCTACCAATTTGGGGCTGCATCTTAAGGGTTTTACCCCAAAAAAGATAGGTAAAGCAGCCCGTTTTATGATTTAGAACAAAGTCGCTGCTCATTAAGTAACCAAGTGTAGCTGCTGTTTGAGGCATTTCACCAAAACAGCGTACAATATGGCAACCCTGAGCATTTATCTGGTTAGTTATGCGTGTATTTTATCTTTTTTTACTGCTGCTGTGCTGCCTTTGGGGTTGCAGGCCGCCTGATAAAGCGCCCGTCTCATCGCTTACACTGTTAAACGACAGCACAATACAACTGAAACTAAGCCCGGGCGATGCGCCGGTTGAAACTCCGCTGCTATTGCAACTGACTGCAACTGATGTGCTTGGTGTCAGCGGGGAACTGACCGGCGTATCCATGTATATGGGAAAAGTGCCGCTGCGGTTCAGTCAGCGTCACGGAATATGGCAGGCTGAGTTTTTACTCGGCGCCTGCAGCGATCCTAATATGTTGTGGCAACTACAGCTGGAGATCCAGTTTGCCGATGGCCAAACGCGTAGCCTGACTGAGCAATTTCACACCCGTTGGTAGTTACTCAGCCGGCGATTTTACGTTATTGCGTTAGTTTAATTTGTTGCGTGAGCTGAAGTGGCGCGGCTTCCTGCAGCTGTAAGCGCGCGGTTTCAACACAGATAAATTCCAGGTAACTATCGTCGGCCAAATCTTTGGTGTTACGGCTTTTATCCTGCCACGGGTTCCAGACAATAGTGGCATCCTGGCCGCTTTGGCCAAGCTCAAGTTGTTGGGCACCGGTATCCAGTTGCAGCTTAGCTGCTGGTTTTGCGTAGATGCGGTCAACTTCAGCCTTGAAGGTGGCTACCGGCTTACTGCTGTGCTGGTCGCTGCCGCTTACTTTGTCCTGATATTGCAACGGCAGAGGCTGTACCCGGGTATTGTCAATATTAGCAACACTGAAATAACTGTGCAGTGCTGCCTGCTGCGCTATAACAGAGTTGCACACTAAACTGATGGTTAAGCTATCGCTTAACGTTAGCTGTAACTGCAGCGTGGTTTCATCCGGGTGATAGGGCAGAGCAGGTACAGTTATCGCCAGTGTTACCGACACACTATCGGCGGTAATGTGTTGTTCGGCCAGCTGCCAAAGCCGGGTTCTTACTACACCGTGGTTGGGTAATGATTGTTGCTTTGGGTTCAGCCGGGCATCAACCGGGCCAAACCAGGGCCAGCAGACCGGCACACCGCCACGAATGGGCGTTTGGTTATGCCACTGTGCCAGTGGCGATAGCCACAATATGTCATCGCCCGGTGCAGGCTGATAAGACAGCACCTGGGCGCCATATAAAGACACTACAGCAGAAGCTTCGCCAAATTGTAAGGTAATGCAGGGCAGATCAGTTAAATGGCCAAAACCGGTTTGCAGGTTAATTGCAGTGTTTAACATTGTATCCTCAACTAAGCTGCGTGCTGGCACAGCTGCAGCGAAAAGCAGTTATAAACAAAACAGCCAGCATAAAGCTGGCTGTTTGCGTATGCAACGCTTTAAACGTGCTTCATAAACTCAACGGTGTTATCAAGCATACGGTTGCTAAAGCCCCATTCGTTGTCGTACCAGCTCATCACTTTCACTAAGCGGCCGTTAACGCGGGTTTCTGTCGCATCAAAAATAGATGATTTCGGGTTGTGATTAAAATCTATCGACACCAGCGGTAAGTCGTTTACTGCCAGTACTTCAGCCATAGTGCCGGATGCTGCGGCTTTACGGATAATGTCGTTCACTTCATCAATAGAGGTGTTACGACCAGCAATAAAGGTTAAATCTACCAGTGATACGTTAAGGGTAGGTACCCGCACGGCTAAGCCATCAAACTTGCCTACCAGCTCGGGTACAACCAGGCCAACTGCAGCGGCAGCACCGGTTTTAGTTGGGATCATCGACATAGCGGCGGCACGGGCACGGCGCAGATCAGTGTGATAGACATCGCTTAAACGCTGATCGTTGGTATAGGCATGAATGGTAGTCATCAGGCCCGATTCAATACCCAGCGCATCATTTAACGGCTTGGCAATAGGGGCCAAACAGTTGGTGGTGCAAGAAGCGTTAGAGATAATGTTCATTTGCGGCGTTAAAATCTGCTGGTTTACGCCGTACACTATAGTGGCGTCAACGTCTTTAGCCGGGGCAGAGATAATAACCTTTTTCGCACCGGCTTCTAAGTGTGCGCCTGCGCTTTTACGATCAGTAAACAGGCCGGTACATTCCAGCACTACGTCTATATTCAGTTGTTTCCACGGTAAGTTAGCCGGGTTGCGCTCGCTTAATGTCAGGATCTCGTCCTGATTAACATAGATAGCTTTATCATTGTGCTCGACATTGGCAGCAAAAATGCCGTGCGCAGTGTCATACTTCAGCAGGTGAGCATTAATAGCGGCATCGCCTAAATCATTAATGGCAACCACTTTAATATCGTAATTTTTGCTGCTTTCATACAAAGCACGCAGCACATTGCGGCCAATGCGGCCAAAGCCGTTAATCGCGACACGAATAGTCATATTAACCCCGTCAAATAGATGTTCTGAAATGAGACAAACAAGTTGTGTAGTAAAATTACATTATTTAGTGAGTTTTTCAAGTTTTAAACCACATGAAACCGGTTTTTATGTAATTTAATGACATAAATGAACAATGACTTTAGCCGCAATGCCGCCTAGAATGAGCGGTAGCCAACTGACTAGATTAAGGATTTCCCATGGACGCCACCTTACAGGCTGAACTGATTGCATTTTGTGGCATTGAAACCGAATTTAATGATGCCTGGGGTAACGCCACTACCGTAAGTGAGCAGCATCAGCTGCAATTGTTGGCCGCACAAGGCTTTGACATTGACGATGATGAAACCGCCCGCTTGCAATTACTTGAACGGCAACTGGATTTCTGGCAACAGCCCTTGCAGGCTGTATCGGTGCAGCGCATTGATGAACCCTTGCAGTTGTTGCTACAGGTAACGCTTGAGCAAGCTAATATGGAGCTTGCGTTTACCCTGACAACAGAAGACGGCGCTAAACAGCTATTTAACCTGACTCCGGTAGAGGGGGAGTTGGTGCAGGTAGTGGTGCTGGATGAGGTTGAATATCATCAGTACCAGCATATGCTGCCACAGCAGTTGGCGGCGGGTTACCATCAGCTTAGCCTGAATAACACCGAATTTTCGCAAAAACTGATTATTACACCCGGGCAGTGTTTTGTACCACAAAGCTTTAACAGCCAAAAGCAGTGGGGTATAGCGTTACAGTTATATGGTCTGCGCTCAGAACGCAACTGGGGGATTGGCGATTTTACCGATCTTAGCAATACTGTTAACTATCTGGCGGGTGTCGGCGCCGATTTTATTGGCCTTAACCCTATTCATGCGCTGTATCCGGCGATGCCGGAAAGCGCCAGCCCATACAGCCCGTCGTCACGGCGCTGGCTTAATGTCAGCTATATTGATGTTACGGCAATGCCGGGCTTTAGCCTGTGTGCCCGTACGCAAAGTCTGGTAACCGCACCGGCTTTTGTGCAGCAGCTTACGCTGCAGCGCAGCAAGGACTTTGTTGATTACAGTGGCGTAATGCAGTTAAAGCTGCCGGTAATGAAAAGCCTGTATCAATGGTTTGTTGAACAAAAAGGTAGCAGCAACAAAGCAACGAGCAACGCCTTTAAGCAGTTCAAAACAGCCGGTGCTGCCAGCTTACAGCAACTGGCACTGTATGACGCACTGCATGCATATTTGTATCAGCAAGATAGTATGTACTGGGGCTGGCCAAATTGGCCGGAAGAATACCGCGATCCGCAATCTGATGCTGTGCAGGCGTTTGCCGTTAAACATCAGGCAGAGCTGGATTTTTACTGTTATTTGCAGTTTATTGCCCAGCAGCAACTGGCACAAGCACAACAAGTAGCAAAGGATGCGGGTATGTTGCTGGGGCTGTACCGTGATTTAGCGGTAGGTGTCAGTGAAGCCTCAACCGAGATTTGGGGCAACCCGGATTTATACTGCCGCGATGCCAGTGTTGGTGCGCCGCCGGATCCGCTGGGGCCGGCCGGACAAAACTGGGGTTTGCCGCCGATGTATCCGTATCAGCTGTACAAACAGGGCTATCAGCCGATTATTGATCTGCTGCGTGCCAATATGCAGCATGCCGGTGCACTGCGCATCGACCATGTTATGGCACTGCTACGCTTATGGTGGGTGCCCAAAACAGCCGAAAACGCCGGTGGCGGCGCTTATGTGTATTACCCGATAATGGATTTACTCGGCATACTGGCGCTGGAAAGCCAGCGTAATCAGGCGGTGATTATCGGTGAAGATTTAGGTACAGTGCCTGAGGGCATCCGCGAGTTGCTGGCAGCATACAATGTGTATTCTTACCGGGTGTTCTTTTTTGAAACAGCAGCCGATGGTGGCTATATCTCGCCCATACATTACCTGGTGCAGGCCATGGCTACGCTGACAACCCATGATTTACCCACCTTAATTGGTTTTTGGCATTGCGAGGATTTACGCCTGGGTAAAGAGCTTGGCCTGTATCAAGATCAAGCACAGTTACAGGGGTTGTATGCACAGCGCCATGCCAATAAACAGCGTATTCTTGATTCATTACACGGCCATCAAAGCTTGCCAGGCGATTACAGCCGCAGCGCCGAGAACCTGGGTATGGATCAAACGCTGAACTACGCCATGCAGCGGCATCTGGCAGCAACGTCCAGCCAGCTTTTATGTTTACAACTGGAAGACGCATTGCAAATGACACAGCCGGTAAATATTCCCGGCACCAGCAATGAATACCCGAACTGGCGGCGTAAGCTGTCTGAGCCTATAGAGCAGTGGAGCCAGAACCACGATATCAGGCAGTTGTTTACAGAGATCAGCAAGCAGCGTAAAGCTGCAAACTAAGTTTTGGCGTAAAAAGCCATAGCCTTTGTGGCTATGGCTGTTAAGGTAGAGACAGAAAAACTAACAAGGATTGACGATGAGTTTAGCGTTATTACAGCAGGTTAACTGTGCAGAGCCCTTCTCGTTACTTGGCTGGCAACCCCTGAAAGATGACAGCAGCGCAGGGTTACTGCTGCGGGTATATCTGCCACAGGCTACTGCTGTGAGCGCTTTCTCTGCCAAAACCGGCAAATTGCTTGGCGAGCTGACAGCAAACAGTCAATATCCGGGCGTATTTGAGCTGGTGCTGCGCAAAAAGCGCAAAACCGAAGCTTACCGCCTGACAGTACAACATGGCGATTATCAGTACCCGTTATTTGACCCTTACCAGTTTACTGATGAAGCCTTTTACGCTGTACATTATGTGGCCAATGAGCCGGAAAACCTGTACCGCCAACTTGGTGCCCAGTTAATTACGCTGGATGTGGCCGGTAAAAGTATCAATGCCACCCGTTTTGCGGTGTTTGCCCCCGATGCAGCCAGTGTCAGCCTGATTGGTGATATGAACAGCTGGGATGGCCGTATCCACCCGATGCAGCGCACATATTGTGGTCATTGGGTATTAGTGGTGCCTGAAGTGGCCGCCGGCGTGCGTTACAAATTTGAAATTAAAGACCGCAACGGCCATTTACTGCCACATAAGGCTGATCCTATGGCATTTTATGCCGAGCAGTATCCGTCGCATGCCTCTTTGGTGTACGACCACAGCCGTTACCAATGGCAGGACGATAGCTGGCGCAGCCGTAAACTGAGCAACCCGCTTAACAGCCCGATGAGCATCTATGAGCTGCAGGCTGGCTCCTGGCGCCGCAGTGGTGACAACCAGCCGCTGAGTTATCGTGAACTTGCCGTCCAGCTTATTCCTTATATTCAGGATATGGGCTACACCCATATTGAATTGTTGCCGGTAATGGAGCATCCGTTTGATGGCTCCTGGGGCTATCAGCCGTTGGGGTTATTTGCACCGACATCGCGTTTTGGTACACCGGATGATTTTAAATATTTTGTTGATGCCTGCCATCAGGCCGGTATTGGCGTTATTCTGGACTGGGTACCGGCGCATTTTCCGGAAGATGGTCACGGCTTAGCCCGGTTCGATGGCAGCCATCTTTACGAATATGCCGATCCGCGTCGTGGCTGGCACCCTGATTGGAACTCCTGTATTTATGATTACGGCAAAGACTATGTGCGCCAGTTTCTGGTGGCCAGCGCGTTGTACTGGCTGGAGCATTTCCATATCGACGGCCTGCGTGTTGATGCCGTAGCCTCAATGTTGTACTGGGATTATTCGCGTAAAGAGGGCGAATGGATCCCCAATGTTGATGGTGGCAACCACAACTACGAGGCTATCAGCTTTTTCCGCTGGTTTAACAGCGAGGTATACCGCAAGTTTCCGCATACCATGACCATTGCCGAGGAATCTACCTCGTTTGCTATGGTGTCACGCCCGGTTGATATGGGCGGCCTGGGTTTTGGTTTTAAATGGAATATGGGCTGGATGAACGACAGCCTGCGTTATATCAGTAAAGATCCGGCGTACCGGCGTTATCACCACAACGACCTGACGTTTTCTATGGTGTACGCCTATAACGAAAACTTTATTTTGCCGTTGTCGCACGACGAAGTGGTGCACGGTAAAGGCAGTTTGCTGAATAAAATGCCCGGCGATGAATGGCAGCAGGCGGCAAATTTACGTGCCTATTACGCTTTTATGTTTGCGCATCCGGGTAAAAAACTGAATTTTATGGGAAATGAGTTTGCTCAGGGCCGTGAGTGGAGCCATACCCAAAGCCTGGACTGGCACTTGCTGGATTACGACAAGCACCGCGGCATGCAGCAACTGCTGCGCGACTTAAACCACACCTACCGCCGCTGTGCCCCGCTGTATGAGTTGGATTACAGCCACGAGGGGTTTCGCTGGCTGGATCATCAGGACGCCGATAACAGCACCCTGAGTTTTTTACGCCGCGACAGCAGTGGCAAGGCAGTATATGTGGTGTGTAACTTTACCCCGTTGCCGCGTAATAACTTTTTACTGGGGGTAGAACAGGACGGCGAGTACGAGGTTATTCTCAATACCGACAGCAGTTATTACTGGGGCAGCAACTATACAGTGGGGGCCGCTTTACACAGTATCGCCATGCCATATCATGGTTTGGCACAACATATTTGCCTGCAATTGCCACCACTGGCAACACTGTATTTGCGTAAAAAGGGCGATGCCGGTTAGCATAAACAACATTAATACCTAAGCAGAGCAACGCGATGAGTAACCATATTCCTTTGTTAAAGCTGTCATTTGGTACCGCATCGCCACTGGGCGCAACTTACACGACTGATAAAGAAGGGGCCGGTAGCTGGAATTTTGCCGTATTCGCCCCTGATGCGAGCAGCTTAACACTGTGTTTGTACCAGCCCGACACTGAAGAGCTGCTGGGCGAGCTGAATTTTAGCGGCCGTACCGGTGATATCTGGCACGTAGCAGTGGCCGGTATTACAGAAGGCACTTTGTATGCGTTAAAAGCAGATGGCCCGAACGACAGCGATTTGGCTCTGGTATTTGATAAAGACCGCCTGATACTTGACCCTTATGTAAAGCAGTTAAACCGTACCTTGAGTTTTAACGAGCGGTTATATAATGCCAAAAGCCATTATATGCTGGCCAAAGGCGTACTGGCGCAACAGCAGTTTGACTGGCAAGACAGCGTAAAACCAAAAATTCCGCGTGAGAAAACCGTTATTTATGAAGCCCATGTCCGGGGCATGACAATGTTGCACCCTGAGGTGCCAGAAGAGTTACGCGGAACTTATCTGGGCTTATGCCATCCTTCAGTTATCAAGCACTTACAAAAACTGGGCATTACCACCTTACAGTTACTGCCGGTAGCGGCATTTTTAAGTGAGCCGCGGTTAAACAAGTTACAGCTGAGTAATTACTGGGGTTATAACCCGGTCAGTTTTTTTGCCCCTGAGCCACGTTATCAATATCAGGACTCTGTAACTGAGTTTAAAACCCTGGTGCGCAGTTATCATCAGGCTGGCATCGAGGTTATTTTAGATGTGGTGTTTAACCACACGGCAGAAGCCGGTGAAGACGGGCCGGTATTAAGCCTGCGTGGCCTGGCTAATAAGCACTATTACCTGTTTGAAAGCCATGCCGATATCACCGATTTTAGCCAGCACTGCAACTACACCGGTTGTGGCAATACGTTAAACGTGGCGCACCCGGCAACACAAAAACTGGTGATGGACGCACTACGTTACTGGGTTGTTGAGATGCAGGTAGACGGTTTTCGCTTTGACTTAGCCACGACGCTGGCGCGCGAGCATAAACGCTTTAACCCTTATGCCGCGTTTTTTCAAATTATTGCGCAAGACCCGGTATTATCGCAGGTAAAACTGATTGCCGAGCCGTGGGATGTTGGCCCCGGTGGGTATCAGTTAGGGCAGTTTCCGGCCCAGTGGTCTGAATTAAACGACAAGTGCCGTGATACCTTTCGCGCTTTCTGGCGCGGTGATAAAGGCGTACTGCCGGAATTTACCACCCGTTTACTGGGCTCGCGCGATATCTTCCAGAAACACCACAAACCGGCCTGCTGCAGTGTTAACTATTTAACCTACCATGACGGTTTTACCCTGCACGATCTGGTTAGCTACAAAGATAAACATAACTGGCTAAACGGCGAAGAAAACCGCGATGGCCATAACCACAATTTAAGTTGTAATCATGGCGTGGAAGGCCCGAGTAAAGATGCGTCTGTGCGCGCCAGCCGTTATTTGCATAAGCGCAATATGGTGGCAACCTTATTGCTTAGCCAGGGCATGATCCACTGGCTCGGTGGTGACGAGCTTAGCCACAGCCAGCGCGGTAATAATAATGCTTACTGTCAGGATAACGATATCAGCTGGCTCGACTGGCATCTTGACAGCGACGAAGAAGACTTCCTGCATTTTGTGCAGCAAATGCTGGCATTTCGCCGCAAATTCCGCTGTTTACAGCAATTATCGCTACTGGACGACAGCTATCAGCTACACGGCGATAAACACCAGGTGCAGTGGTATTTACCTGACGGCACTGAGAAACAACAACACGACTGGCATGATCCTGAACGGCACAGCTGTGTGTTTAAAATTACCAATAAAGCCAATCAGGCCAGTTTATTGTTTGCCTTTAATGCCGAGCCGAAAGCACTGCCGTTAACCTTACCTGAGCGTAGCTGGCAGCTGCTGTTTGACACCAGTGTAGACAAGGGCCTGATGCAAAGCCGCACCTCAAAGCTTACAGAATATCAGCAAAACGCACATAGTATCTCAGTGTGGCAGTAGGTTTATCGGCATGTTTTCAGTATAATGCGCGCCGTTTATATGCCACTGCTGGCCTGTTGGCGGCATGCAAAAAATGAAAAATAATGAAGGAATGTCAGATGACAGACACAGCTGCACTTTGTGATATTGGTTTTGTCGGCGCCGGTGTAATGGGTAAAAACCTGATCCTGAACCTGGCTGATAACGGCTACCGCGTTGCAGCCTTTGATCTGGACCACCAGAAACTGGAAGCCGTGCTGGCGCAGGACAAAGCCGAGCGCGGTGACAAGCCGGCCCGCGTTATTGCCTGCAGCTCTTATACTGAATTACTGTCACGTTTATCGGCACCGCATTTGGTGGTGTTATCCGTACCGGCCGGTAAACCGGTGGATGATGTCTGTCATAAATTAATCGACGCCGGCATTCAGGCCGATGACATTATTGTTGATACCGGCAACAGCCTGTGGACAGATACCGTGGCGCGGGAAAAAGATTTTGAAGGTAAGTTTATCTTCTTCTCTACAGCCGTATCGGGTGGCGAAGTAGGTGCCCGGTTTGGCCCGTCGTTAATGCCAAGTGGCGATCCGTACGCCTGGACTCGCATTAAACCGCTATGGGAAGCCATTGCCGCCAAAGTCGACCCGGCTACCGGCAAACCGATAGAGCGCTTTGAGCCGGGTAACCCGGTTACCGAAGGCGAGCCATGCGCCACCTATATTGGCCCCAGCGGTTCTGGCCATTATGTGAAAATGGTACATAACGGCATTGAATACGCCGATATGCAGCTGATTTGTGAAGCCTACCAGGTTATGCGCGACATTCTTGGCATGCCTGCAGCAGAGATTGCTGAGGTGTTTAAATACTGGAATGAAGGCCCGCTCAACAGCTATTTAATTGGCATTAGTGCCGATGTGCTGGCAACCAAAGACTCAGAAACCGGCTTGCCGCTGGTAGACGTTATTATGGATAAAGCCGGCCAGAAGGGCACAGGCTTGTGGACAGCGGTTAGCAGCCTGCAACTTGGCAGCCCGTCACCAACCATCGCCGAGGCTGTATATGCCCGCTCTTTGTCTGCGCTTAAAAGCGAGCGGGTGAAAGCTGCTACGGTATTGGCTGGCCCGGCGCAAAATTTAATTTCGCCAGAGCAAAAAGACGAGATTATTCAGGCACTGCATGATGCGTTGTACTGCGCCAAAATCTGTGTTTATGCTCAGGGTTTCCATTTAATGAAAACCGCCGCCGATGAACATGGCTGGCAGCTGAATTTTGCCGAAATAGCAAAAATCTGGCGTGCCGGCTGTATTATCCGCGCCGTATTTTTGCAATCTATTACCGGCGCCTACGAGCGCAACGACGAGTTAGAAAACCTGCTGCTTGACCCGTTTTTCGCCAAGCAAATTTCGGTGTATCAGCAAAACTGGCGTAAAGCCGTGGCTAACGCTACCCTGGCCGGTATTCCGGTGGCGGCACTTAGCTCGGCGCTTAGCTATTACGACTCGTACCGCACTGCGGTATTACCGGCAAACCTGTTACAGGGCCAGCGCGACTATTTTGGTGCTCACACCTTTGAGCGTACCGACAAAGCTAAAGGCAAGATGTTCCATGTTGACTGGAGCAACCCGAAACGGCCAATGGTGAAAGTAAAATGACTATCCCACATAACATACAACACATAGGTACCCCCGGTACCGCCAACAGCACTAAAGTACTGTTATTAGGTGCCGGCGAACTGGGCAAAGAGCTGTGTATTGAACTTAAGCGCTACGGCTGTGAAGTAATAGCCGTAGACCGTTACTCCAATGCACCGGCGATGCAGGTAGCCGACAAAGCGGTAGTGATGTCGATGCTGGATAACGCTGCGCTGCGCCAACTGGTGATCAGCGAAAAGCCAGCCTTAATAGTGCCGGAGCTGGAAGCGATAGCTACCTCAGTATTAATTGAACTGGAAGACTGCGGCTTTAACGTGGTGCCCAGTGCCAAAGCTGTCAACCTGACGATGAACCGCGAAGGCATTCGTCGCTTAGCGGCAGAAGAGTTAAAACTGGCAACGTCGCCATTTCAGTTTGCCAGCGACAAAGACAGTTTTGTGGCCGCGGTTAACGCTATTGGTTACCCTTGTGTGGTTAAACCGATCATGTCGTCCAGCGGCAAAGGCCAGAGCGTATTGCGCTCAGAAGCTGATCTTGACGCTGCCTGGCTGTATGCCCAGGAAGGCGGCCGCGCCGGCAAGGGCAGGGTTATCGTGGAAGGTTTTATCGACTTTGACTACGAAATTACGCTGCTAACGGTAAATTCGGTGTCAGGTATTCAATATTGCGCACCTATTGGCCATCGCCAGGAAAAAGGCGATTATCGCGAAAGCTGGCAGCCACAAGCCATGAGCGATAAGGCTTTTGAAACGGCAAAAAGCTACGCCAAGGCGGTAGTAGAAGCTTTAGGCGGGCGCGGGTTATTTGGTGTAGAGCTGTTTATTAAAGGCGATACGGTGTGGTTTTCTGAAGTATCACCAAGACCACACGATACCGGCATGGTAACGCTGATTTCACAGCAACTTAGCGAATTTGCGCTGCATGCCCGCGCCATTTTAGGCCTGCCAATTCCGCATATTAAGCAATACGGCCCGGCGGCCTCTGCCGTGCTACTGGTACCTGGCAATAGCGCTGATATTCAGTACCATGGCCTGACAGAAGCCTTAGCCGAGCCTGATACTGAACTACGTATTTTCGCCAAACCGGAAGTGCAGGGCGAGCGGCGTATGGGCGTCGCGCTGGCGCTAAGTGATACTGTAGAAGCCGCTACGCAAAAAGCGCTTAACGTGATTAGCAAGCTTAGCGTTACACTTAAGTAAGGCTATAAAGCGTTTTAAAAGACCACCTTCGGGTGGTTTTTTAATGCCTGCATATCAAATAAACCATATGCCTAAAAAACGCCATTAACATTTTGATACCAAATACCGCCACCTGGCTGCTTAGTCTGTGCTAACGTTTTAGCGATAAAACAATCTTAGCAGGAGCTTAGTTATGGCCATTGATGCCAGTGGAGTAAAAATAGAAGATCGGCCGTTTGATCAGGTGCGGCAGGAAGCGATAGATCAGCTGATTATGAATTACAGCCACGGCATTATATCGGCAGAAGCCTTTGAGCGGCGGCTGGATGTTGCAACTGACGCCAAAAGCCATCAGGAACTGATAGACGTGGTCGCCGATTTAACCCTGCTACCCGACCATCAGTATCAACAGCAGCGCCAGCGTAGTTTTTCTCCCCGTTATCAATCTGGCAACGACACCCGCAACGAAAAGATGCTATGTGTGCTGTCATCCAATCAACAGCGCGGCCAGTGGCTGGTACCTGCTGAAATCAATATTATTAATGTGCTGGGCTCGGTTGAGCTGGATTTTTACCGAAGCGGTTTTCCAGCACCAGCATATTGTTATCCGGGTAAATAACTGGATTGGCAGTCTGAATATTCTGGTGCCGCCGCAGGTTAACGTGGTGTCGAATATGACTAATGTTGTCAGTAGCTGCGATAATCAGGCGACATCTTTGGGCGATCGTCAGGCACCACAAATTGTTATCGAGGGTTACTCCATCCTCGGTTCGCTTGAGATAAACCTGAAACGTACCATGAAAGAAAAATTCAATGATTTTGCCAATCAGTGTCGGGCAATGTTTGGTTTAAATAAACCGTGAATTGACGGCGTTACTATAGCGCTATGTATTAAGGATGAACGGATTGAGCTTTCCTGCGTTAGAAACTGAGCGGTTGTTGCTTACAGAACTTCAAATTGATGATAAAGAACAAATATTTTTGCTATTTTCCACGCCTGCTGTAGTCGAATACTACGATTTAGCGGTATTCAGTGAACCTGAGCAGGCTGCCAATCTTATCAGTCTTTTAAAGTCACGCTACGCTGAGCAAGTGGGGATCCGCTGGGCCATTCGATTAAAAACAACCGGCAAGTTAATTGGTACTTGTGGCTTTAATTCATGGAACAGCAAAATGCAGAACGCTGTGATTGGCTATGATCTTCTGCCAGATTTTTGGGGAAAGGGCTATGCCTCAGAAGCTGTCCGGGCGATTATCGGGCTGGCATTTTCAGGTGATTTGCCCTGCGGAAAATTGCACAGAATTCAGGCTGATACCTTGCCCGGCAATCAAGCCTCTGAAGCGCTACTAAACAAACTGGGATTTAAAGAAGAAGGGCTAAGGCGCGAGTGTGGGTATTGGAAACATAAGTTTCATGATCTTAAGTGTTTTGGCTTGCTGAAATCTGAGTTTATTTCGGCCTGATATTAATGTGCCGGCCATTGTTCACTTTGTAAATAAAATCCATTAGCATCAAAGCCTTTTCGCAATAACACAAACAGGCAAAGCGGTATGCAACAACAAAAACAACTGCGCATAAAAGATATTGATAAGCAGGTTATAAAAATCAGCCTTATCGAAACACCCGGTAGTATTTTGTTTGGTGTAGGGCTTTACAGTAAGTTTGTTGGCGCTGATACACCAATACTACCGTTTCTGCAGGATCAAGCGATAGTTAACTCTATCATCGTTATCGGCGCCGCCATTATGCTGTGGGGTACCTATAAAATATTGATGCTAAAGTTGGAAAAATCCCGCCTGCAAAAAGCGGCAAGGGGTTAACAATTGGCGCATATTTTAAAGCTTATCGCATTAGTTTTCGCTTTTAGTGCTCAGGCTGCTGATATTTCAGGCACCTGGAAACATACCGATAAACCGGCCTGGCTAAGCGTGAATACGCAAACCGGTGTTGTAACCGTGCAGCGGCATGATAAAGCACCAGATGCAGTAGGTCTGACAGTAATCAAAGATCTCAGCGCAAAACCACCAATCTGGCATGGCAAAATGTACGCCGCTGAGCAGGGTGACTATATTGCCGTATCCCTGGAGCTAAAAGACAACCAGACATTGATTGTCGTTGACGCAAATGCTGCTGAAATACTCAGATTAACAAGGCCGTAAGCAGAATGGTTGTAGTGGGAGAGCAGATGCAGGAAATTACTATCAGCGATGATAAATCGCTATTGGATATTGACAAAATTCACCATTTTCTTAGTACGCAAAGCTCCTGGGCTAAAAGCATTTCGTTCGATACGGTGCAGCGCAGCATTGCGCATTCCATATGTCTTGGGGCTTATACCACAAACCAGCAAGTAGGTTTTTGCCGCATTATTACCGACCAGGCAACCTTTGCAAATTTGGTCGACGTTATTGTCTGGCCGGAGTATCGCGGCCACGGCATCGCCGCAAAGTTAATGGCAGAAGTGCTGCAGCACCCCAGCGTAGCGAGTGTGCGCCGCTTTACACTGGCCACCTCAAATGCACACGGTTTATACGCCAAATACGGTTTTACCGCGCTCAATAAACCCGAAACTTTTATGGAAATTTACCGGCCGGATATTTATGCCACTTAAGAAGTTACTATGCTGCAGGGACTAAACCATATCACCATTGCTGTTAGTGACTTAGATCGCTCGCTGGCGTTTTACACTGGGTTGCTTGGTATGAAAGCGCATGTGCGCTGGGATGGCGGAGCTTATCTTAGCCTTGGCGGTGTCTGGTTTTGTTTATCCTGCGGTAAATCGTCACCAAGCCAGGATTATTCTCATATTGCTTTAGATATTGCAGAGCAGAACTTCGCTGAATTTGTCACAAAACTGCGTGAAGCAGGTGTAGCAGAGTGGAAGCAAAACAGCAGTGAAGGGCAATCGGTTTACTTTTCCGATCCAGACGGGCATAGGCTGGAAGCTCATTGCGGTAATTTGCAAACACGGTTAGATGCATTAAAAGACAAGCCGTACTCAGGCTTGGTATGGTTGTCAGAGTAAATATTCGGAGAGTAGATTGATTTCTAAATTAAGGTTCTACGCACTTTTCTGCTTTATGTTTTCAGCTTTTTTATCCGCGCAGGACAATAGATTTGCCACTGTCGATAACATCAAGCTCGAATATATTGATGTCGGCACAGGTGATTACACCTTACTGGTGGAGTCTGGCGTGGGGATGGGCGTTGGTTACTGGCAGCCTTTGTTAGCGGATTTGGCCAAGCTGAATGTCAGAACTATTATTTATTCCAGAGCCGGCAATGGCCAGTCGGGCAGTGTTGATGATATCTCACTGCAGGCGTCAAACCGTCGTCTGGCTTTGTTACTGCAAACAATCAACGCTGACAACGATAAGCTCATACTGCTTGGGCATTCTTTTGGCGCTTTGCATGTGCGCACTTTTGCTGGCAGTCACCCTAAGAAGGTTGCCGGTATTGTGTTGCTTGACCCGAGCCATGAAGGTTTTCAGAACGCACTTAGTGCGTTAGATAAAGATTGGGCAGACAGAGATAATTCCCGTCTCAATAAAATGTTGCAACAGCAACCTGAGTGGCAGCAACTGCAACAGCTTTATCAGCAAAATGCTTTGGCAGATCACAATATCACCCAAATGCTACCTGCTGTGTTGGTAACATCCTCCCGGTTAAATGAGAGCAATTGGTGGATTGGCCATAGCCCGCAAGGCAAAAAAGTTTGGCGACAATTACATGCATCCCTGATTGATAACAACCCAAACGCAGTGCATTTTGTTACCGATAAAACCGGCCATAATGTGCCGTTAGACGATAAGGCATTAGTGCTTAAAGTGATTGATACGATGTTGTTTATGCTAAGTGCGGGTTAGATCGTTAGCGACTAAAAGCATGCTGAATAAGTCGCAGATTGGAGTGTGAATGAATATCACTGTTAAGGAAAAATTACCTCTGCTGTTTCTGCTGGCTATATCGCTTAGCTGGGGCTTTTATTATCAGGGTGAGCATTGGTTTAATAACTACGGCGCGGCAAACTTTGAATGGTTGTTTTTGCTGGATGCTCTGCTGGTACTGCCGCTGTTGTGTTTTGTTTGCATTAAAGATAAAAAGCAAGCGGCGGTTAAAGCGGCATTGCTGTGTGGCATAGCGGTTTTGGTAGGCAGTTACATTATTCCGGCGCAAAGTAAATTTATCTGGCACTACCTTGAGTCCGGCCGCTATCTGCTGCTGGCGTTTATCCTGCTGTTCGAACTTGTTGCGATGCTGACGGTGTATCTGGCTATCAGTGCGGCTTTGCGACAGAAATCGGAACCGGAGCTGGCTATATCAAAACCGATACATCGCCTGTTAGGTAAAGGTGTAACGGCCGGATTACTTGAGTTTGAAACCAGAATTTGGACCTACGCTTTATTCGCAAAGCATATTAGTCCGGCACAGTTTCACGGTGAACAGCATTTTAGCTATCACCTGAAAGATGATGCTAAAACTAATGCCTTGGGCTTTATTTTGCTTATTGCATTGGAAATTCCGCTGGTCCATCTGCTACTGCACTTTGCCTGGTCGCCAATTGCGGCGAATATTGTCAGCGGATTAACTCTGCTTAGTTTGGTTTTCTTTATTGCTGAATATCGCGCTATGGCAAGAAGGCCACTATCAGTGGACAAAAAAAATCTGTACATCCGCTTCGGTATTTACAACACGCGGGTTGTAGCACTGGACAACATTGCCGGTGTAGCGCTCCACCGTGGTTATATTGCAAGAGGCGCTGACAATAAACGATACAACTTTGCAGGCCATCCTAATCTCGCTATCGAGCTGCGACAATCAGACGACACTGTTAAACATCTGTATTTAGGTGTAGACCAACCGCAGGCATTTATTGACTGTATTCAGTCTCGCTTACAAACCAGCGCGATGAAATTGTCTGGCAATTTAAACTATTAAATATCGGATATTTTACAAGGAGTAACAGTGAGCATTTCGTTGCGTGAAGTAAACCGGCAAAACTATGAAGCGGTGTGTGAGCTTGAGGTTACCACTGAGCAAGAGCCTTACGTAGCTTGCAATATGTGGTCTTTGGTAGAGGCGGCCTATAACGACGGCCATAGCTGCAGGGCAATTTATTTGGCTGAGCAGCCGGTGGGTTTCTTTATGTGGGTAAAAGAAACGCCGGAGCTTACATCTATCTGGCGTTTTATGGTTGATAAACAGCATCAGCAACAAGGTATTGGCCGCGAGGGTATGGCGCTGGCATTAGCTGAGATTAGGCAAGATGCCGGTATCAAACAAATTGAAATTTGCTACAACCCGCAAAACCCGGTAGCAAAAAGCTTCTACAGTATCTTTGGTTTTATTGAGCAAGGTCTGGATGATGAAGGCGAAGATAAGTTGGCCCTCATTACGCTATAAAGAGCTTTTACACCAGCAGACAGGTGCAATGCCACTAACGGAGATAACGTGATTTTATTTAAGCAGAACAGGCTTTATGCGGCTAAGCCATATGCGCCGCGATGCTATGCAATATGGCCAGTGTTGGCGTTGCTGCTGTTGTTATCCGGCTGCACGGTAAAGCTGATCAGCAGCTATGATGAAAAAACTGATAATGCCGTTACGGCGCTGCAAAAAGACGTAACGTTGTTTTTTATCACGGTACAAAGCCAGGCCGGTTTGCCGGAGTGTAATTACAGCAACCATATCGGTTTTTATCAGCAGGCTAAAGTCGATCTGAGCGCTATAGCGGTGCGAAGCAAAGCTATTGCTGCCAACGAGATAACCGTGGAGCAGGTAGAGCTGTTGCAAGACAGCCTGACTGCATTGGAGCAGTTGCATCAGTTGGGCTGTTTTACCCCAAGCCAGGTAGATAACCTGCGTACCAGCTTTGACAGCAGTATCACGGCGATTTTAAAGCTTGAACTGGCGAAAAAACGCGGCGGATAACCGGTTAGATTAAGGAAATAGCATGAGCTTAAATGTGGCAGAACTCAGCGCTACTATGCTGCAGGCCTTTAACAGTGAACTGTCGGATAAATGGCCCGACATTAAAGACTATGCCGCCGTTGAAGCCAAAAAGCTGGCCGAAAACCTGGTGATGATAGAGCGCTTACAACTGGCGGGGGAAATTACCCCGCAGCAAGCCAGGTTGCATCATCAGATCCAGCGCAATACCACGCGCACTGTGTTGCTTACGGTTACCGGGCTAAGCCGTGTGGCGGTGGAGCAAGCAATAAATGCTGCTATGAATGCACTAAAAGACAGCGTAAACGGCGCGCTGAATTTTACCTTACTATAAGGTTAAACCAATTTAGTATTGGATCAGGGAATTATTATGTATCAGGGCGCCTGTTTGTGCGGTGAAGTAGCAATTGAAATCAGCGGGCCTATCAGCAGTATTATTCATTGCCACTGTTCGCTGTGCCGTAAATCCAGCGGTACGGCTTTTGCCACCAATGGCTTTGTGCAAAGTGCGGATTTTACCGTAGTAAAAGGTGCCAACCGGCTGAGCCAGTTTGCCTTTAAACCAGGGCGCTTACGGCATTTTTGCAGTAACTGCGGTTCACCGGTTTACAGCAGTAACGAACAAGACCCGGCCCGCATCCGGATCCGGCTGGGCATTTTAAGCAGCGATATCAGTGAGCGGCCGCTATCGCATAATTTTTACAGTTCTAAAGCTAACTGGGAAGATTTAGACGCTAACCTGCCGCGCTATGATAGTTTTGAACCAGGAAGACAATAAATAGCCTGTCTTTGAGCCCCTTGTTGCTATGGTATATAAATGCTAGTGCCATTAACCATTCCAGGAAGATATATGCAGTACCCCGTAGTTTTTGCCTTATTACTTAGTGTCAATGTTGTAGCTGCTGAACATTATTTTCCTCCCGCCGGCCAGTGGCAGCAAGCAGCACCACAAAGCCTCGGGGTTAACGCTGAAAAACTGCAACAGGCGTTAGATTATGCCATTGCCAGTGAAAACCCGGCAGCAAAGGATCAGGCCATAGTGCAGGCAACAACTTTTGGTGCGCGCGAGCCCTATGATCAGATTATTGGCCCTATGTCGGTGCGCGCCGCGGCTAACGGGCTGATTGTGTACCGGGGTAAGCTGATTGCGCAGTGGGGAGATACCCACAGTGTGGACATGACACACAGTATCAGCAAAACCTTTCTTACTACTGTTACCGGGCTGGCACTGCAGGATGGCTTAATCCACAGCGTAGATGATCTAGTCTGGCCTTATGCCGTGCCAGATGGCAGCTTGTTTGCTACTGAGCACAACCGGCAAATCAGCTGGGATCATTTGTTACGCCAAACCAGTGACTGGCAGGGAACTTTGTGGGGAAAGCCCGACTGGGCAGATCGCCCTGAAGGCGAGCCAAAAGACTGGCCCAACCGGCCTTTACATACGCCGGGTAGTAAATACAAATATAATGATGTGCGTGTGAATTTACTGGCTTTGGTAACCACCTATGTATGGCGTAAACCTTTACCTGTGGTACTGAACGAGCGGATTATGCAACCTATTGGTGCCAGTGCTAACTGGCGCTGGTATGGTTACGACAATAGCTGGATAGAACTTGATGGCCAGAAAATTCAGAGCGTATCAGGTGGCGGGCACTGGGGCGGTGGTATGTTTATCAATGCCTGGGATCTGGCCCGTTTTGGTTACCTGTTTTTACGTGACGGTCAGTGGCAGGGGCAGCAACTGATAAGCCGCGAGTTTATTAAGCAGGCACGCACCGGCAGTGCGGCAAAAGCCGACTACGGCTATGCCAACTGGTTTTTAAACCCGGGCCGCAAGGCCTTACCCGCAGCACCGGAAACTGCAGTAACTTTTCAGGGCGCCGGGCGTAATATTATTTATATTGACCAGCAAAACGATGTTTTGCTGGTGGCACGCTGGATAGGTAACGGGGATGAATTAAACCAACTGGTAGCAAAAGTATTGGCGGCTTTACCACACTGATAGCATTAAACCCGCCTGAGCCACTTTCAGGCAAAGTATTCCCCCTTTGCAAAGCAGAACAGCATTGCAAAGGGGGGCGGGTTAATACTTAAACACCACCTTTACCAGTGTTAAGGCAAAAGCACTTACTATCAGTACCGAGAAAATATTTAACGCAAAACCTGCTTTTACCATATCGGAAATTTTCAGCTGGCCGGATGAAAACACTATGGCGTTGGGCGGTGTGGCTACCGGCATCATAAAGGCACAGCTGGCGGCAATGGCAGCAGGAATAACCAGTGTTAGCGGTGTACCGGACATAGCCATAGCCACCGGCGCCAGCAGCGGCAAAAAGCCGGCAGCAGTGGCGGTGTTGCTGGTAACTTCAGTCAGAAATACAATAATCAGCGTAACGCTGACAATCATTACCCAAAATGGCAGAGCGCCAAGTAAAATGACCTGATCGGCGATAAAAGCCGCCAGCCCGCTTTTACTGATCATGGCCGCTAAGCTCAAACCGCCGCCAAACAGCATTAAAATGCCCCAGGGTAATTTTTGCGTATCTTCCCAGCTTAATAAGCGGGTGTTTTTGCTGTCGATAGGTAGTACAAACATCATTAGGGCGGCAGCCATAGCAATAATCGTATCGTCCAGTGCCAGGCCGGTAACCGAGCTGATAACCGGCCGGAAGATCCAGCAAAACGCGGTAAGTAAAAAGATAACTAATACGGCTTTTTCGCCGCGCTGCATAACCCCCAGTTCAGCCAGTTGCTGGCGGAATAAGTCTTTGGTATCTACAGCAGCAAGTACATCTACCTTGTAGCTGACTTTGGTCATCCACAACCAGCAGATCAACAGCAGCACTATACTGAGTGGCACACCTACTAACATCCACTGGGCAAAACCAATTTGAATTTGGTAGTTATCGCTTAAAAATGCAGCCATCAGTGCATTAGGCGGGGTGCCGATTAACGTTGCCAGGCCGCCGATAGACGCTGCATAAGCGATAGATAACAGCAGGGCTTTACTGAACTGGCTATCGGCCTGATCTTGTTTTAGCATTTGAATAATAGATAACGCTATTGGCAGCATCATTACCGTGGTTGCGGTATTAGACATCCACATCGATAAAAATGCCGTTACCAGCATAATGCCGCCGATTTGCTGGCTGGGTTTGCTGCCTACTAATAACATGGTATGCAGCGCGATACGCCGGTGCAGAGCCCAGCGCTCCATAGCGATGGAAATAATAAAACCGCCGAGGAATAAAAAGATCAGCGGGTGAGCATAAGGTTCAGCCACGGCTTTTAAGCTGTTAACGCCAAGCAAAGGCGCCACAACTAAGGGCAAAAACGACGTTACCGGAATAGGCACTACTTCGCTTATCCACCAACTGGCCATCCAGAATGTCAGCCCCAGCACCAGCCAACTAGGTTGGTTCATGCCAAAAGGTGCCGGCACCAGTAAGCACAGCAGCATAAAAGCCGGGCCAAGCAAAAGAGAAAATAACGGTGTTTTCAGGTTTTTTGTTGTTACAGTCATCTGTCAGCTCCTAAAACCGGTACTGCAGGCCAACTGCCACAGAGGTGTCTGTAGCAGAGCTGTCAGCCACAGTGCCGTCGCTATCGTTTGCCAGATCAAGATGGGTAACAAAGAAGTAGGCTTTGCTTTGGCTGTTAAATAAGTAGTCGATACCCGCCGTGTAATGATTAGCCCGGCCTTGCTGGCGCAACTGCGAGGTATCGCGGCCAAGCTGCAGTTTGGGCAGCCAATCGCCCATAGCGTATTGCAGGCTGATATAACCGCCGGTACCAGAGCGCTGTGCATCCGTTTCTTTACTGTATTGCAGCAGAGCGCCAAGCGTAAAATTTGCCAGTTGTTGCTGCCACATTAACCGGCTGGCGTTTAAACCATTTAAACTCTGTGCCTGAGTTAGCGTAATAAAGTACGGTTGCTGCTTTAGTTTGCTGTCACCGTAGCTCAGGCTTATTGCACCGCCATCTTTGCCGTCCTGCAGCTCGTTGTCCTGGCCCAGCACGTAGGTAACCGAGATCTGCCATTGGTTGTACAGCGGTGAAATATACGTCAGGCTGTCGCCCAGGCGGTCCTGGCCTGGCAATATTTGCGCAATATCGGCGCTGGTTTCGTTGAATAAATCTACTCCGCCTTCACTGGTTTTTAACCGGGTGTCGTTGCGCCCGGCAATCAGCTGGCCAAAGTTACCTTTAATACCAATAAAGGTATTGCGCGCAGCAAACGGGCTTTGCGTGTTTTTCTCGTCAAAGCCGCGCACGTCAACTTCATAGGTAAAAAACGCGGTGACATGTTCATTAAGTTGCTGCTCGCCACGCAGGCCAAAGCGGCTGAACGGCGTGTCCAGCTGGCTGCCCTGTTCGGTGTAGCGCAATAAACCTTTATCGGTATGGGCCAGTTGTACTTCGGCTTTACCATAAAAGCTGACGGTGGGCACAGTGACAGAAACGGTGTTGGCAGCAGCGGCCGGGCATATTAATACGGCGCTGGTAATAGCGATTTTAGTTGCCTGTTGCATACAATCCTCGTCATTATTTTTTATTGTTGGCAACAGCAGATAGCAAGAAGGCTGCCATTTGTTTAATTCTTTAATAATCAAACAGATGGTATATTTTAAGCGTTGATTTTGGGTGGCTTTGGTGACAGCAGCTTAGTGCCATGGGTGGAATTCCACCCATGGCTGTTGTAGTTAGTCGCTAAGGTCGTCGTCGGTAAAGTTATCGCGGTTAAGGCCATACTTACGCATTTTGTCGTACAGGGTTTTACGTGGCAGATTAAGTGCTGTCATGGTGTGTTTTATACTGCCCTTGGTGGCGCTGAGGGCATCCTCAATCAGCATCTGTTCAAAAAATGCGACCCGTTCTGCCAGGCCCATAGCACTGCCAACGGTGTCTGGCAGAGATAATCCTTGTTGAATAAATGCCGCTTCTGCACCCAGCAGTACATAACGTTCGGCAAGGTTACGCAGCTCACGGACATTACCTGGCCAGGAGTGAGCCTGCAAAATAGCCAGCGCAGGTTGATCTAATGGCACATAAGGCTTGTGATAACGCGAGGCGGCAATAATAGCAAAGTGTTTAAACAGCAGCGGAATATCGCTCAGTCTTTGCCGCAGTGGGGCTATAGCTACTTTGAGCAGGTTAAGCCGGTAGTATAAGTCCAGCCGGAAACTACCTTGCTGGCTCAGTTGCTCCAGATCGGTTTTGCTGGCCGCAATCACTCTGATATTTAACGCAATACTATGATTGGCGCCCAGCGGCGTGACTTTACGCTCTTCTAATACCCGTAGTAAGCGCACCTGTACACTTAACGGTGTGCTTTCAATTTCATCTAAAAACAAGGTGCCGCCATTGGCAAACTCAAATTTACCGATACGTTTTTTATCGGCACCGGTATAGGCACAGGCTTCTGTGCCAAACAGCTCGCTTTCAATTAATTGCTCGGGTATTGCGCCGCAGTTAATGGCAACGAAGTTATGATCACTGCGCGCAGAATTATCATGCAGGTAGCGGGCAACTAACTCTTTACCACTGCCGGTTTCACCTTCGATCAGCACATCTGCGGGTGCATCAAGCATTAAATCCAGCATGCTGCGCATTTGATTAATTGCAGGGCTGTCGCCGATAAGCTGTAACCGGCCATGGCGGCTTTGTTTGAGTTGCTCACTCAGTAAACGATTTTGCAGGCACAAGCGGCGTTGTTCCTGGGCCTGGGCTAACACCTTTAGCAATTCAGCATGGTTAACCGGTTTTTCAATAAAGCTGTAGGCCCCAAGTTGCATAGCTTGCACGGCAATGCTGACATCGCCATAACCGGTAAGCAGGATCACCGGAATATCGGCATCGATACTTTTTACTGCCTGTAGCAGCGATAAACCGTCCATATCCGGCATATTCAGATCGCTTAGCACTACACCGGTAAAATTACGGCTGAGCTTAGCCAGTAAGGCCACCGGACGCTCGAAAGTTTCGCAGCGCCAGCCTTCGAGCTGTAAACCCTGCGCCAGCGCATCCAGTACGCTGGCTTCATCATCTACTATCAGAACTTCATGCTGTGACATTAAGGTGCTCCGCCGGCAGCTTTGGTAAGGTTAACGACACGATAGCGCCGCCCTCTGGGTGGTTGTCAATGCTAAGCTGGCCGTTGTAGCTTTGCACAATCTGGCGTGAAATAGATAATCCCAGGCCAAGGCCATTACCTTGTTTGGTGGTAAAAAAAGGTTCAAACAGATGAGCCATGTTATGGGGTTGAATACCGGCGCCGTTATCTTTGATCTGTAATATAACAATATCGTCCTGTTCACTGATCCGAACCTGTAAACAGGGTTCAGCCAGATGTTCCATGGCTTGCAGGGCATTGCCAAGCAAATTCACCAACACTTGCTCCAGTTGCAGCGGATCGACACTAACATAGGCTGTGCTGTTGTTTAGCAGCTTAACCTTGGCCCGGTGCTGATTAATAGCCGGTTGCACTATACCCAGTGCATTTAGCAGAAGTTGCTCCAGCTTAACCGCCTGTGGCTGATTTGGCGCTTTGCGGCTAAAGCTTTTAAATTGTTGCACAATGTGGCTTAAGCGCAGTAACAGCTGTGAAATTTTCTCCAGGTTGTCGGCCAGTTGTGGGTACATGCCTTTACTGAGCATTTTTTGCGAGGTTTGCAAATAACTGTGCATGGCGGTTAGCGGTTGGTTTATTTCGTGGTTAATAGAGGCACTTAGCTGGCCGATAGTGGCCAGTTTAGCCGCCTGTAACAATTGCTCCTGAGTTTGCCGCAGCTCCTGGTTAGAGTGCTGCAGCGACTGGGTCCGCTCTGCTACTGCTTGCTCTAACCGGGCAAAAATGCGTGCTTGCTGGCGTTGTTGCAAACGACGGTTACGCAGATAAATACCCAGCAATACCAGGACAGCAAACAGCAAGCCAATACTCACTGTAAGCTGCAAAGCCTGCAGCCGCAGTGGGGCTGCCGGTTGTAACATTAATAACTGCCAGGGCAGCTGCAGGTTATCTTTTGCCGCTACGGCGTATTCGGTAAATTGCGCCGGTTTGCTATGAGGCTCGGCCAGTAGTTGCCATAAATTGTGCTGTTGCCGTACTTTTAGCGCTGTCAACACTCTGCCGGGGTGAGTGGGTAGTTTTACGTCCTCTGTACCAAAGTGGCTAAGGTGCCAGGGTTTGTGATTGCTGGCCAGCACGGTTTTTTGTTGATCCACCAGCATAAAAATCAATTTGCTTTGGCCGGCAATAGCCTGATAAGCCTGCTCAATTTGATCCATATTGAGTTTTAATACTAACACGCCGGGCTGGGTTAACTGTGTATCGGTTACTGTGGCAGCAAAGTAGATGCCACGTTCATTTGAGATCCAACCCAAACCATAATCAATATAGCTGCGTTGCTGGGCTAAGGTTTCAATAAAATAAGGCCTGAAACCAAAGTTATAACCAACAAAGTGCACGGGTTGATCATAATTACTGCTGCTAAGTACCAACCCTGTATTATCCATTAAATACACCGAAGCGCTGCCACTGGCCAGATTAAAGTCAGACAGCAAAATGCTGACATCGAGTTTTTGCTGTGGCTCAGGCTGGGGAGCTGATAACAGTCCGCGTAGTTCAGGCCGTTTGGCCAGCGTATCGGTAAGGGTACTGAAGCGCTGAATTTGCTGGTTCAGGTATTGGTTAAATTCATAGCCATGCTGCAGCGCTATCTGTTGGTTATGACGCAATAATTGTTGCAAAATTAACTGATAACTCAGTACCGCAAGGATAGAAAATGCGAGTAAAACGCTGACAGGGTGACGGTAGAGTGGCCGCATAGCATAGGTGTCTCTGCTATTTTTCTGGGCGCTTATGCTAACTCAAGGCTAAGAGCAGAGCCAGCGCAAACAGAATTTAATCAGCACCGGCTGCTGTAGCCTGAATAGTGTTATCGTATTTGCGCAATAACGTCATCACGTATTAGCACGCTACAGCGTTATGCTGACACCTTCTGTCAGTAGGACGGGTTATACTGAAAAAAACACTGAAAAAAAGCTCTGTTATGGATAAAACTGAACGCTTGTTTCGTTTAATGGATAAATTACGCCATTACCGCCATCCGGTAACGGCAGCGGTACTGGCCGAACAATTACAGGTATCAGTGCGTACTGTATATCGTGATATTCAAACACTGATAACTCTGGGCGCCGGTATTGATGGTGAAGCCGGTATTGGTTATTTACTGCGCAGCGGTTTTTTTCTGCCACCGTTAATGTTTGATGAGGCCGAGCTGGAAGCACTGGCTCTTGGCCTGCGCTGGGTAGAGGTGCAGGGTGACGATGAGCTGGTAACCGCAGCACGTAATGTGCTGGCAAAAGTGGCTGCTGCAGCACCAACAGATTTGCGTGACCGTATTAATGACATAGGTTTGCTGGCTTTTCCGGCCCTTGCTGACAAAGGTGCGGCGTTTTTGCGCCAGGTACGCGAGGCTATTCGCCGCGAACGGCGGTTGCAGATAAGCTATATTCGTGAAGATGGTACTGCCAGCGAGCGTACTGTGTGGCCTATTATGCTGGCATTTTTTGATAGCCGCCGTATGCTGGTGGCCTGGTGTGAGCTGCGCAATGAATTTCGCCACTTCAGGTTGGACAGAATTGGTAGCCTGATTGTACCCGGTGATCCTTATCCGCGCCGGCGTATGCAGTTAACCCGTGAATGGCGGCTGGAAATGAAACAACAGCAGCAAGAGGAGCGACAATGAAACTTACTGAAAAATTAACAGAGCAGCAATGGCGTGAGCGCTTAACCGATGAGCAATACCGGGTTACCCGGCTTAAAGGTACCGAATATCCGTTTAGCGGCGAGTTACTGCACAATGAGCAAGCCGGCAGTTATCACTGTGTCTGTTGCGGGGCTGAGCTGTTTTCATCAGCAACCAAATTTGATGCCGGTTGTGGCTGGCCCAGCTTTTATCAGGCGCTGGAGGGCAGGGTAAAATACCAGAGTGACACCAGCCATGGCATGGTGCGTACAGAAATAGTCTGTGCTAACTGCGATGCGCATTTAGGCCATGTATTTACAGATGGCCCGGCACCTACCGGCAACCGCTACTGCGTTAACTCCGTGTCTTTAACCTTCAGCGGCAAAACAGAATAAAATTTTTGTAACTGTTGTCGTAAGCTTTCAACTTCTATTACAATACGCGCCGTTAGAGCAATCAGCGGCGCAGACCGTGCTTTGGCATCACCGATTAATTCATCTTACTGAAGTAAAAGGCCTCTACACATGACCCTATCGCACGCAGAGCAGTATCAGAAGAGCTGGCAGGAACGCCAGGAATATGCCGAAAATATGCAACCCATTATTGGCCGCCTGTATCGTAATAAAGGCATTGAAGTGGTGGTGTACGGCCGCCCGCTGGTAAATGCCACTACTATCGACATTATTAAAGCGCATAAAAGCGTTGAGCGGTTCGAAGGGCAAAAACTGCGGCTACGTGAAAGTTTTCCGCTGCTCGAAGCGATCAGCAAAATGAACCTGGCACCGGGCCGGGTGGATATTGGTAAGCTGGCATACGGCTATATCTATAAAAATGCCGCTAACGGCACTGAGCTGGAACAGTATTTAGAACGTGAGCTGGCAGAGTTGTTGGATCACGAAGATCAGGTAAAACCGGTTGATGTGGTGCTGTACGGTTTTGGCCGTATTGGCCGTTTGTTAGCCCGCTTAATGCTGGAACGCTCTGGCCCGAGTACTAAACTGCGTTTGCGTGCCATAGTGGTACGCGGTGGTAAAAAGGGTGATTTGGAAAAACGCGCCAGCTTGCTGCGCCGCGATTCTATCCATGGCCCTTTTAACGGCAGCATCACGGTAGATGAAGAAAACCAGGGCATTAAAGCCAATGGCACCTTTATTAAAGTGATTTACGCTAATTCACCAGAGCTGGTTGATTATACCCAATACGGTATCAGCGATGCGCTGGTGGTAGATAACACCGGTATCTGGAAAGACGACAAAGAGCTGAGCATTCACTTTAGCAGTAAAGGTGCGGCCAAGGTATTGCTGACAGCGCCGGCTAAAGGTGAGGTGCCTAATATCGTTTATGGTGTAAACCAGCATATGATTTTGCCGGAGCACAAAATTGTCTCTGCTGCCAGTTGTACCACCAATGCCATTACGCCGGTGTTAAAAGCGCTGGAAGATGAGTTTGGTATCCGTAACGGCCATGTTGAAACCGTGCACTCGTACACCAACGATCAAAACCTGATCGATAACTTCCACAGTGCTGAGCGCCGTGGCCGTGCCGCACCGCTGAATATGGTATTAACCTCTACCGGCGCTGCCAGTGCTGTGGCCAAGGCTTTACCACAGTTAAAAGGTAAGTTAACCGGTAATGCTATTCGTGTACCTACGCCAAATGTGTCTATGGCTATTTTATCGCTGAATTTAAAGCGTGAAACCAGCCGTGACGAGATGAACAGCTTTTTGCAGCGTACGTCACTGTTTTCTGAACTGCAGGATCAGATTGATTTTACGGCGTCTACCGAAATTGTATCCTCTGATCTGGTTGGCTCACGCTACGCTGGCGTAGTCGACTCGCAGGCCACTATTGTGGATGGTGATCGTTGTGTGTTGTACGTTTGGTATGACAACGAGTTCGGTTACAGCACCCAGGTGATCCGGGTAATGAATGACATGGCAGGAATTAAGTACCCAACGCTGCCGGTAGCGCGTTAATCTGTGTCTTTATCGAAAAGCCGCTTTTTAGCGGCTTTTTCTTTGCGCTTAACCTGTTAGAATCCTTTACACTGTAGCTCAGGTCAGTTGCGCCAGGCAGCACCTGTGTTAGTCTTTCACCCTTTACGCCTACGGACCCGATTTATGAAAATTACCAGCAATTTTGACAGCGGTAACATTGAAGTACTACAGGCTGATTCTCCGGATAATATTCAGCTGGCCATTCGCAAAGACAATCAATCTGACTTTTACCAGTGGTTTCATTTTCGCTTAAGCACTGAACATGCACAGCTGCATACCCTTACCATTACCAATGCCGGTGATTCTGCTTATCCGAACGGCTGGAAAGATTATCAGGCAGTAGCCTCTTACGATCGGCAAACCTGGTTTCGGGTAGACACCGAATATGATGGTAAAGCGCTAACCATTAAGCACTTCCCGGAAGCTCAATCTGTGTATTTCGCTTATTTTGCGCCATACAGCTACGAGCGCCATATGGATTTACTGCATCAGGCACAGTCTGACTACAATTGTCAGTTAGTTGAGCTCGGTGAAACGCTTGACGGCCGTGATATGAGCCTGTTAATTGTCGGTGAGCCGGAAGAAGGCAAAAAGAAAATCTGGATCACCGCGCGCCAACACCCTGGTGAAACCATGGCCGAGTGGCTGATTGAAGGCCTGCTGGATCGTCTGCTGGATGAAGATGACGGAGTATCCCGCGCGCTGCTGAATAAAGCGGTGTTTTACATAGTGCCGAATATGAACCCGGATGGCTCGGTACGTGGCCATTTACGCACCAATGCTGCCGGCATGAACCTAAACCGTGAGTGGCTGAACCCGTCAATGGAAAAAAGCCCGGAAGTGTATCTGGTACGGCAAAAAATGCTGGAAACCGGCGTCGATTTATTCCTTGATATGCACGGCGATGAAAACCTGCCGTATAACTTTGTTGCCGGTAGTGAAGGCGTACCATCGTACAACGAGCGGATAAAAAATCTGGAAAACCTGTTTAAACAAACCTTGTTGGCGGTTACACCCGAGTTTCAGACCGAGTTCGGTTATGATTTAGATGAACCCGGCAAAGCTAATATGACTGTTGCTACCGCCTGGGTAGGCGAGCAATTTAACTGCCTGGCGTACACCGTAGAAATGCCGTTTAAAGATAACGCCAACCTGCCGGACGATGCCTATGGCTGGTCTGACATACGCTCAATGAAGCTGGGGCAGGATATGCTGCCGGCTATTTTAGCCGTTGTCGATAAGCTGCGTTAAGTTTTGCGCATGTGCTCAGCCGGTAAACCTGTATTGCTGGCGTCAGTTTTACTGACGCTGAGCAGTTGTGTGGCGTTGCACCAACCCGTGGTGCCCGCTGTTGCATTACATAGTCAAAGTGCAATACAACTTAGCGCACTTAGCCAGAGCAATACTCTTAACCACAGCAATGGGCTTAACCAGAAAAATGGGCTGGGCCAGTTGGATGTGCAGTGGCCGGAAACGGTCAGCCAGCGGGCCTGGGTAAATAACCGGCGCAGTTTTATCGGCTACCAGGGCCAGGGGGAACTGCTGCTGGAGCTGGGTACAACGACAGCCTTAACTTTTAGTATTAACGGTAAAACTCTGCATTTACGCCCGGATGCCAGCCTGGGGCAACATGTGGTTTTAGATATCAGTTCAGTTACGCGTAATGGCCTGAACCAGCTGGAACTTATTGATATAGAGCCACTTGGAGCTAAAGTGCGTGTGGTGTTGCCTTACCCGGCACTGCAGGATGTCAAGGCAAAAGCTGCACAAGATGCGGGCTTTTCTCTGGCGAAGCTTGATGAGCTGGACCAGCTGATTCAGCGCGAAGTTGAACAGGGTTTTCCCGGTGCGGTGTTACTGATTGCCAAAGATGGCAAAATTATTAAAGAAACGGCCTATGGTTACGCCAACCGCTATGCCAGTGATGGCACGGAGCTGAGCCAGCCCGAGCCGATGCAAACCGATACCGTGTTTGACCTGGCGTCTAACACCAAAATGTATGCTACCAACTATGCCATTATGCAGCTGGTCAGTGCAGGCAAACTGGATATTAATTTACCGCTGCAACATTACCTTACTGAGTATCAGGGCAATGGCCGTGAGCAGCGTCTGGTCAGCGATTTGTTGTACCACAGTGCAGGTTATGCGCCTGAGGTGCATTTTCACCGGCCGGATAACCGCCACGGGCCGGCGTTTTATTCGCTGGACAGGACGCGCAGTATGCAGCTGATTGCCAGCGAAGTGCCGTTTGAGCGTGAGCGTGGCGGCAAAGCGGTATACAGTGATATTGATTATATGTTGCTTGGTTTGCTGATTGAGCGTATTACCGGCCAGGCACAGGATGACTATCTTGAGCAACAACTGTACCGGCCCATGGGCTTAAACAGCACGGTATTTAACCCGCTGCGTAAAGGCATAGCCCAAAGCCGGATAGCGGCTACCGAACTTGATGGGAACAGCCGTGGCGGGCGGGTGATGTTTCCGGCCGATAAGCGCGGAGTGGTGCGGGGTAATGTGCATGACGAAAAAGCCCGTTATGCCTTTGACGGTGTAGCAGGGCATGCCGGTTTGTTCTCTACAGCGCGCGAAACTGCTGCTCTGGCAATGCTGGCGCTGCATGGCGGTTATGGTTTAACACCGGTGTTTAGTCAGGCGGTTATTCAGCAGTTTGTCAGGCCTTCAGTAACAGATCATACCGTTGGCCTGGGGTGGCGCACTGCAGTGGGTGGCGATTTAAACTGGCACTTTGGCCCTTATGCCAGTGCTTATGCGTTTGGCCATACCGGCTGGACCGGAACCGCCACGCTGGTTGACCCGTACTATGGTCTGGTAGTGGTATTGCTGACGAATAAAAAACATAGCCCGGTGCTGGCTGAAGGTGAAAATAGTTATTATTTTGCCGGTGATCGGTTTGAAACTGGTATGTATGGCAGCATCATGAGTAAAATATACCAGGCAATGCAGTAGGCGGTATCAGGCCGTCCGAATTAAGGTTGGAGTGTTATGGCTATTATTTCCTGTCCGTTTTGTGGACACAAAATTTCTGACAAAAGTGCGCAGTGCAATAAATGTAACGGCGATATTGCCGGTTTAACGCCGGAAAAGCGCGAATCTCTTGAACGCAACAAAGCGCTGGATCAGGCACAAAGTCTGGTTAACCATTCGATGTTTGCGCTGGTATTGTTTCTGGCCGGCTTTGGCCTGATGTACTGGTGGGATCCACAAGCAGGCAGCCCGCAACAATATATTGCCGGTGCCGCTATCGGCCTGGGCTTTTGCTGGTATATTGTCAGCCGTGCCCGTATTATGTTTTTAAGAAAGCGTAAATAACATGAATTTCAATGCTTTAGTGCAGGCTATGACGCCAGACACTTACGAAAAGCTCTCAGAAGCTGTTGCTACCGGCCGCTGGGCAGATGGTAACCCCATGAGCGAAACACAGCGGGCACACAGTTTACAACTGGTAATGGCGTATCAGGCACAGGTATTAAAGTCAGATGAGCTTTTTACCATCGGTGCCGATGGCCAGATGGTGCATAAATCCAAAGCCGAACTTAAAAAACAATTCGAAACTCAGCCGTCTATTGCAAGGTTCTCGCACGATGATCTTTAAACGTTTTTTTAAACCTAAATGGCAGCACCCGGATGCTACCGTGCGCCAACAGGCAATTAACGAACTTAACCGCGAGGATCAGGCACATAAAAGTGTGTTGCATGAACTGGCGTTTAATGATGGTGCTGAAGCCGTGCGCAAAGCGGCATTGATCAAACTGAACGATTTTTCGCTATGGTGGCAAGCCAGTAAACATGACAGTGCCGAGCGTTTACAGCAACTGGCCGAGCAAACGCTGATTAACCAGCTACTGCAAAATCAGGTTGAGCCGAAGTTAAAACAGCAGTTTATTGCCCAGTGCAACCGCAGCAGTATTCTGGAGCAATTGGCACAAACTGAAACCGACGCCGGTATTAAATTTGGCCTGTTACAGCGCTTAAATAAAACCGAGCTTAACCTCAAAGCTCTGCAAGATCCGGTGTTGCAACCGTTACAAAAGCAGCAGCTGCTGGCGCAGATTAACGATGAAAAAACACTGGAAAAACTCAGCAAACAGCTAACGGGTGAGCTGCTGGCTCAGGTACAGCAAAAACTGACCGGGCTTAGCGAGCAAAAGCAAAAACCGCTGCAGTTACGTAAACAGCTTACGCTGATGCTGGCAAAATTAAATGCCGCGCGCGAACGCAGCAGTGTAGAAGCTTTGCCTGCACTGTTAGCCGATTATCAGGCGCAGTGGCAGCAACTTGAAGGCGAGGTGGACTGTCTGGGCGATGAGGCTGCAGAGTTTCGGGCGAAATATCAGAAAATTACCCGCCAGATAGAGCAGTGGTTAGCACCGCGCTTAGAGCAACTGAGCAAACTGCAGGCCGAACAGGCACTGCTTGATGCCAGAGCAGAAAGAACAAAGGCTTTGCAGCAACAGCTTAATCAGCTGGAGCAAGCGCTGCAGCAAGCTTTGTTAACTACCGATATCAGCGCAGCACAGCAACTGGAGCAGCAAATAACGGCGCTGGCTGATACACTGGCAAACGCTGATATTACCGATAAAGCCGGGTTAGCTAAACGCCTGGCTCAGTTACAACAACAGCTAAGCCGCTTACCGGAACTGGCCGAGCAACTCACCCGGCTAACCCGTATTGTGGCAGATTGGGCCGCTCAGCCGCTGCCAGATAATGCCACCGATTATCAGCAGGTATCTGCTCAGCTTAAGCAGTGGCAGCAAGATTTCCGTGAGATCAGTAAAGCTATGCTTATTGCCGTGCCGGCAAGCTTGCTGGAGGCTAAAAATGCTCTGCAGCAAAAGTGGCAAGAGCTGGCTAAAAGCTTTACTGCACAAAGTGATAAAGCCCAAAGGCAATGTCGCAGCAAACTGGCGCAGTATCGTCGCCTGTACAGCGCCGGTAAGTACAAAGTGCTATTCGGCCTGTTTAAAGGCATAGAGCAGGATTATCAGCAATTAAGCGCGGAGCAGCAGCTACAGCTGGCAAAAGATTACGAATTTGCCCGTGATAAACTGGCCGAACTGGCAGACTGGCAGGAATATATTGCCACGCCACGCAAACAACAATTGCTGCAACAAATGCAGCAACTGGATAGCGTAGTGCCGGATAACCTGATGCGCCAGCGTGCCGATGAAGTAAAACAAGCCAGGGCGCAATGGAATAGTCTGGGTAAGGCTGATCCGGCGCAGGAAGAACAACTTAATGCCGCTTTTGATCTGGCGTGCGAGCAGGCGTTTGCACCTTGTCGGGTGTATTTTGCTGCTCAGGATGCACTGCGCGCAGAGCACGTAATACAGCGCGAGCAGATCATTTCCCAGGCGCTGGAGTTTACTGCAACCGGTGACGCTAAAGCTCTGGATACGCGCCTGCAGCAGCTTAAGCAAGCCTGGCAGCAGGCCGGGGCGGTTGATAAACAACAGTTTACTGCCTTGAATGAGCGCTTTAATCAAGCGCTTATGCCGCTGCGCGAACAGTTAAAGGCCTTGCAGCAACAGGCCGCTGATGCCAAGCAACAGCTTGTTGATAAAGCACAGGCTGCACTGGCGCTGGACGACGCTAACCTGACGGCGAAAGTGTTAAAAGAATGCCAGCAACAATGGAAAGTGTCAGGTAATGCCGCGCATAAGCAGGATCAGGCGCTGTGGCTGCAGTTCCGTGCCATATGTGATGGCTTCTTTAATGCACGTTCTGAGCAGTTTGAGCAGCAAAAGCAAACCGAGCAGGCAGAGCTGAAGCAGTTTGAAATGCAACTGACACAACTGTCTGCGCAGTTGGATGCGGCAACAGAGCTTACAGCACTGGCTGAACTGCAACAGCAATTGCAGACATTGCAACCTGATAGCAGCGCTGCACAGCAAGCAGTACGCCAGTTACAGGACAAACTGAAACAGAAACAACAACAGTGGCAACAGCACCAACAGCAACGTGAATTCAGCCAGATGTTTGAGCTGCTGGCCAATGCTGATGTAAGCGCAGAGCAGCTACCTGCAGGATACCGTGATTGCTTTAACAAGCAGCAGGAACAACAGTTCAGCCGTGCCCAACTGACACTGGCACTGGAGTTAATAGCTGACATGCCATCACCGCAAAGTGAACAACGCGCGCGTCAGCAGGTACAGTTGCTACTGTTATCCGATAAACACAATCAGGGCAGTGCGCTGGATAAGCACAGCCTGCTTAAGCGTTGGTTACAGTTTGGCGCTATAAGCGAAGCAGAATTGCCGTTACTGGCCAGGGTTAAAGCGCTGTTTTAACCTGTTATCTGTTAGAGCCGGCTTAAACGTAAGCCGGTTCTTGTCTTAAAAAGCCTTAGCCTGCGGTTAATTCGCCGCGTAAATCCTGCTGCATTTGCTGGCGAATTTGCTCTGCATTAAGTGGCTTACTGAGCAAATAGTGCAGTTTGGTCAGTGCGGCTTCCAATGTCATATCGTAACCGCTTATTACACCACTTTGTTGCAACGCATTGCCTGTGGCGTAACCTTGCATATTTACTGTGCCTTTAAAGCACTGGGTGCAATTAACAATAATTAAGCCGCGCTCACTGGCGTCACGCAAAATGTGCAGCAGTTCAGGCCGCTGTGGTGCATTACCGACCCCAAAAGACTTAATAATCAGAGCCCGCACCGGCGCGGCTGTCATATTGCGGATCATGTCGGTATTGATGCCGGGGTACAGGGTTACCACACTGATTGGTTGGGGCACGACAGAGGCCAGCGTCAGCGGCGCCGCTACCTGAGTTTGGCTCAGGCGGCCGGCAACCAGATTAATGTGAATACCGGCCTCAAGCAGCGGTGGGAAATTGGGGGAAGCAAAAGCATTAAAACCATTGGCATCGGCTTTGGTGGCCCGGTTACCGCGGAACAACTGATTATTAAAGAACAGCGCCACCTCCGCAATAGGGTAGTTTGCTGCCAGATACAGCGCATTAAGCAGGTTAACCTGGCCGTCTGAGCGCATTTGTGCTAACGGAATTTGCGATCCGGTAATAATCACCGGTTTTTGCAGGTTCTCCAGCATAAATGACAAGGCTGACGCCGTGTAAGCCATGGTGTCTGTGCCGTGCAACACGACAAAGCCATCATAGTTGTTATATTGCTGCTGAATATCTTCGGCAATATGCCGCCAGTGATCGGGCGTCATATCAGAGGAATCTATTACCGGGTGATACTCGTGAATATCAAATTCCGGCATTTCTGCGCGGTAAAATTCCGGCATGCGCTTTACCGTGTCGGTTAAAAAGCCCGGCACCGGCACATAACCCTGCGCGGAATGTTGCATGCCAATAGTACCGCCGGTGTAGGCAACATAAATACGTTTTCTGTTCATAAGCTTCAAATAAAAATGCCCGGTAATAACCGGGCATTGTAATAGACTTAACTATTGCTGTCAGTTAATGCTGCAACTGACACAGTACGAATAAACACCATTTGGATCATTAAACTGGTTCAGCAGGACAAAATCCTGTTTCAGCTGTTTTGTTAGCTTACCAAGCAGCTTTTGTTCGGCACTTACACTGCCTTGTGGCAACCAGCCCTTGGCAGACGCTTCACCCAGCAGATCTTTTATCATCTGTTCGCTTGGTGTCAGCTCTTGCTTAACCACTTTTACATCATACTGGCTAAGGCCGGCTTTTTCAGCGGCGGCTTTAATGGCATCGTTAATGTTGCCCAGTTTATCAACCAGCCCAAGCTCCAGGGCTTTGCTGCCTGTCCATACCCGGCCCTGGGCTACGGTATCGACTTCAGTTGTGGTCATATTACGGTTTTCACCTACCATGGTTAAAAACTCTGTGTAGCCACGCTCAATCAGTAACTGAAATAAGTCTTTGGCCTTTGGATCCAGGCCTTTAAACAGCGGCAGACCGGCAGACAACCCGGCAAGTTCGGTGGTACCAACACCATCGACATTTAACCCTAGCGCAGGCATAGCATCTTCTGCGGTATGCAATAAACCGAAGATACCAATAGAGCCGGTGATGGTGGTAGGAGCTGCCCAGATTTCATTGGCAGGAGCCGCAATCCAGTAGCCGCCTGAAGCCGCAACCGAACCCATAGAGGCAATAACCGGTTTGCCTGCTTCGCGCAATAAACGAATTTCCTGGCCGATAATTTCCGACGCATAAGCGCTGCCACCAGGGCTGTCTATACGCAGTACTACCGCCTTTACTTTATCGTCGTGCCGCGCCTGGCGTAACAGGGCTGCTGTTGAATCACCGCCGATAGTGCCGGCTTTGGCAGTACCATCAACAATAACGCCACGGGCAACTACTATAGCTACTTTGTCAGTCAGGGGGTTATCAAATTGCTTTGACGGGATCACTAACTTGGCGTATTCACCAAAGGTAACATGGTTGTAGGTATGGTCGTCATTTTCGCCAACGATAGCAATAAGGTCGCGGCGAAAGGCTTCGCGGGTTTTAATGTTATCCACCAGGCCGGCATTAACCGCGTACTGGCTTAAATCACCTTCAGCCGCCTGCAGCTTTTCCAGTAGCGCCGCGTAGGTTTCATCAAAGTTGTCGGCAGCAAAACCACGGCGTGCGGCAACCTGTTGTTTGTAGTCAGACCATAACTCGTTCAGCCAGGCCACGTTGGCTTCTTTGGCTTCGTCTGACATATCGTTACGCAGGAAAGGTTCTACGGCAGATTTATAGGTACCTACACGGAACACATGAGTATTAATTTTCAGTTTTTCCAAAGCATTTTTATAATACATCGGATAACTGCCATAACCTTCCAGAATGACTGCACCCATCGGGCTTAAGCTGATTTCGTCAGCGTAGCTGGCCAGATAATATTGGCCCTGGCCATAGTAACCGCCAAAAGCCAGTACTTTTTTACCGCTGGCTTTAAATTCTTCAATGGCAGCGCCAATCAGCTGCATTTTATCCAGCGAGCCACTGCCGAGCATCGATAAGTCCAGCACCAGTGCCTGAATACGGTTGTCGCTGGTGGCGTTTTTAATTACGCTAACGACATCGCTTACCAGTACTTCAGGTGCATCTTCCTGACCGCCGAGGCTTTCGTTTATTGCTGTGGCGATAGGATCTGTCCAGCGTTTTTCTTCTACCAGATCACCGGTAAGGTTCAGCACCAGTGCCGCAGTGGGGGGCACTTTAATTGTATCGTCGCCGCTGAAAATCGATACCGCAATCAGTGCCACAATACAAATAAATAACAAGTTAAGAATTACCGAGCGAAAGCCACGGTAAACCCGGGCAATGGTGCCGAACAACCGGCGAATAAGGCCGGGTTTTTTATCTGTCATGGAAGTATCCTGTTTTAGATCAGAGTGTATGCATGTTGGTATGCTAACCAATTTAGCTGTAAAGGCTAAGTGGAATTTGTAAGTAAATGTGTAACACTTGCAGGCATAGCCGGCTTGGCTTGCTATCGGTAAACAAAGCAGCTAAAGTTTGCCATTGGCAAGAGGTACGACCAGAGAGGGTGATGTGGCATACCAAAAATTATTACAACCACTGGATTTAGGTTTCACTACGCTGAGAAATCGCGTCATCATGGGCTCGATGCATACCGGGCTGGAAGAAGAAAAACACGGTTTTGCCAAGCTGGCAGCCTTTTATGCTGAACGGGCTAAAGGGGGCGTTGGCCTGATTATTACCGGCGGTATCAGCCCTAATTTTCGTGGCAATCTGGTGCCTTTTGGCAGCCAGCTAAGTTTCTGGTGGCAAACCGGCAAACATAAGCAGGTAACGCAGGCGGTGCATCAGCATGGCGCTAAGATCTGCTTACAGTTATTACATGCCGGCCGCTATGGTTATCATCCGTTTAGTTTGGCACCAAGCAATATTAAATCGCCGATTACGCCGTTTAAACCGGCAAAAATGTCAGCCCGTCAGGTACGGGGCACAATTAAAGATTTTGCTCATTCAGCCAAACTGGCTAAAAACGCCGGCTATGACGGTGTTGAGGTAATGGGTTCAGAAGGCTACTTAATTAATCAGTTTATTTGCTCGCGCACCAACCAGCGTAACGATGAGTGGGGCGGTAGTTTTGAAAAGCGCTGCCGTTTTGCCATTGAAACGGTAAAAGCCGTGCGCCAGGCCTGTGGTGATGATTTTATTATTATTTACCGTTTATCGATGCTGGATCTGGTAGAAGACGGCAACAGCTATGACGAAGTGGTGGCACTGGCGAGAGATATCGCAGCGGCTGGCGCAACATTACTCAATACCGGTATTGGCTGGCATGAAGCGCGGGTGCCCACTATCGGCACTATGGTGCCGCGTGCTGCTTTTAGCTGGATCACTGAGCGCGTTAAAGCGCAGGTGAATATTCCGGTTATTGCTACCAATCGTATTAATGATCCCCAAGTAGCAGAAGATATCCTTGCTAATGGCCAGGCTGATATGGTGTGCATGGCACGGCCGTTTCTGGCTGATGCTGACTTTGTTAACAAAGCTGCGGCGAATAAAGCTGAACTGATCAATACCTGCATTGCCTGTAATCAGGCATGCCTTGATCATGTGTTTCAGAATAAACGAGCCAGTTGTCTGGTAAACCCGCGTGCGTGCTATGAAACAGAATTAAATTTTACCCCGGCAGCAAAGCGTAAGAAAATTGCTGTAATAGGCGCGGGCCCAGCCGGTTTAGCTTTTAGTGTTTATGCAGCGCAGCGCGGCCATGATGTACATCTGTTTGATAAATCGCATCAAATAGGTGGCCAGTTTAACTACGCCAAACAAATTCCCGGCAAAGAAGAGTTTCATGAAACCCTGCGCTATTTTGGTCGTATGCTGGAACTCCATGCGGTAAAACTGTTTTTAAATAGTGAGCAAACCGCAGACAGCCTAAAAGCGGCAGGCTTTGATGAAGTGGTGCTGGCAACCGGTATAGTGCCACGTGATATTGGCCTTGTTGGCAGCGACCATGCCAAAGTTCTGAGTTATTTAGACGTACTGCGCGATCATAAAGCGGTTGGTAAAAATGTGGCCATTATTGGCGCTGGCGGTATAGGGTTTGATGTTGCAGAGTATCTGACTGAACCCCATTCATTAACGCTACAACCTGAAGCCTGGTTAAAAGACTGGGGCATTGATAAAAGCTATCAGGCCCGCGGTGCGTTATTGCCAGACGAATTGCCACAACCGGCTGAACGCAAAGTGTATTTACTGCAGCGTAAAACCAGCAAAGTGGGGGCTGGTCTTGGCAAAACTACAGGCTGGATCCACCGTTCTTCACTGAAGAAAAAAGGCGTTGAAATGATAGCCGGTGTTAACTACCTCAAGGTAGATGACAATGGCCTCTGGGTTGAAATAGCCGGTGAAGAGCGTTGCCTGAATGTGGATAACGTGGTGATTTGTGCCGGGCAGGAGCCGCAGCGCGCGCTGGTGGCTGGTTTAGCACAGCATGGTATGGTGTTACACCTGATTGGCGGTGCTGATGTTGCCGCAGAGCTCGATGCCAAACGTGCTATCCGCCAGGGCGCAGAACTGGCCGCTGCTATCTGAACCCTTTTAAACGCGGCACTTATCTGGTGCCGGTACTGCACTTTATTAGTATCTCCTGTTAACAAAGGCACCATTTTGGTGCCTTTGGCCTGTTTAACACATTTACTGTTTTTATCTTGTGCTGGCGCAAAGTGTTATGCATATTGACTGCTGGCTTTTTCGTCATGCAGGCTGCTATTCTGGTATCAGCTTTGCAATTTGCATACAAAAAGCACACACAGCAAGCACAACAGGGAGTTTCTATGTCCGGGGTATTAACCATGATTCTGGCTGGCGGTGAAGGTACACGTTTGGCACCTTTAACCGGCATCAGAGCAAAACCAGCTGTACCGTTTGGCGGTAATTACCGCATTATCGACTTTGTTATGAATAACTTTGTTAACTCAGATTTATTGCAAATTTTTGTTATTACGCAGTTTAAGTCTCATTCTCTGATGAAACATTTAAGTCGGGCCTGGCGCGTAACCGGCCTGACCAATCGCTTTATTGATCCCATACCGGCGCAAATGCAGACCGGTAAGCACTGGTATCTGGGCACGGCAGATGCCATTTATCAAAACCTGCATTTAATTCAGGGGCTGGATCCTGAACATGTCTGTGTGTTTGGCGGCGATCACATTTATAAAATGGATATCCGTCAGATGCTGGATTACCATCGCCATCATAATGCCCGGCTTACCGTGGCGGCTATTCCGGTACCGGTAGAGCAGGCACATGAGTTTGGTGTGATAGAAGTAGATGCCAGTGGCCGGATGATCGGCTTTGAAGAAAAACCAAAAACCAACCCCAAAACTATTCCGGGTAATCCGGGGTTTGTACTGGCCTCTATGGGCAATTACATTTTTGAAGCCAAAACGCTGGTTGATGTACTGGAAGAAGATGCCAGGCAGGCTGATTCCAAGCATGATTTTGGCCATAACATTATCCCTGGTCTTTATCCATCGGGTGATGTTTATGTATATGATTTTTCCTCTAATATTATCCGTGGGGAAAGCCAGAGCAGTAGCGGTTACTGGCGTGATGTGGGTACTATAGATTCGTACTACGAAGCTAATATGGATCTGATTTCAGTAGAGCCGCCATTTGATCTGTACAACAAGTACTGGCCATTACGTGGTTACACGCCACCGGTACCACCGGCAAAGTTTGTGCATGATGAGGCAAACCGCACCGGTCAGGCAATAAGCTCTATGGTGGCATCAGGCTGTATTGTCAGTGGCTCTATCGTGTACCAGTCTATTTTGGGTTACAACGTGCATGTACATAGCCATAGTTATATTGAAAAGTGCGTGCTGATGGGCAATAACGATATTGGCCGGGGTTGTCGCATCCGCCGCGCCATTATTGATAAAGACGTGAAAATTGCGCCCGGTACCATTATTGGCGAAGATCCGGTGCTGGATAAACAACGCTTTCATGTCTCTGCAAGTGGCGTTATTGTGATCCCTAAAGGCGCGATGATTGGTTTTGATTAAAGCTGAGTAAGGATAAGTAGTGCGGATACTGTTTATATGTAGTGAGTATGAAGGCCTGATAAAAACCGGTGGCCTGGCTGATGCCTGCCGTGGCCTGGCACAAAGCCTGGTTGCGCAGGGCCATCAGGTAACAGTGATATTACCGCGTTATGGTGTTTTATATCAGCAATCTACTGCAGAGCTGCAGCCGGTTTATTTTCAACTGGCAGGCCGCGGTTTTGGCTGCGCGGTACATCAGCTTACACAGGACAATGTCAATATTGCGCTGGTAGAGCATCACGACTTTTTCCGCCGTGAGCGGCCTTATGATGACGGTGAGCACGGCTATACAGATAACCCGCTGCGGTTTGCTTTTTTGTGTAAAGCTGCGCTGGAGTGGGTGCTGCAAAGCGGGCAACAGTTTGATCTGATCCATGGCCACGACTGGCAAAGTGCAGCGGCAGCCTATTATCTGAAACAGCATTATGCTGCAACTGAGCTGGCCAAGGTGCCGTTTATCTTTAGTATTCATAACGGTGCTTATCAGGAGAAATGCGCACCACACTGGCGCCGGGAGCTGGACATTGAACCGCAGCACCATGATGAGCTTAATTTTCTGGCTACAGCACTACAATATGCCGACAAATTAAACACCGTAAGCCGTGGTTACCGCGATGAGTTAATGCATGAACCGGAAGCGGCCGGATTGTCTGCACTGTATCAGCAGCGTGCTGCTGATTTTATCGGTATTTTAAATGGCTGTGATTACAATATCTGGCACCCGGCAACGGATGTACATTTACCTGCTAATTATGACGCCGACAATCTCAGTGGCAAAGCACAGTGCAAAGCCGCAATCCGTACTCAGCTGGAGCTGGCACCCGGCAAAGCTCCCTTATTTGTTGCAGTAAGCCGCTTAACCGGACAAAAAGGTTACGATTATCTGATCCCCGCGCTTAAACACTGGCTTGGCACAACACAGGCCCAGGTCGTTGTTATGGGCACCGGTGAGGGCCGTTATTGCCGGGCACTGGCACAACTGCAACAGCAGTATCCTGAGCAGTTTCGTTTTGTGCAGGGCTTTAGTGATGCTATGGCGCATCAGCTTGAAGCTGCCGGAGACTTTTTCCTGATGCCATCGTTGTTCGAGCCTTGTGGCTTAAACCAGCTGTACAGCTTGCGCTATGGCACTGTTCCGTTGGTGCGTTTAACCGGTGGCTTAAAAGATACAGTAAAGCCCTGGCCAACCCGCAGTGCTACCGGTATAGGTTTTGCTGAACCTGATATTGCTTCAGTAGATGCGGCGTTAAAGCAAGCCGAACAGCTGTTTGCTAAGACGGCCAGTTATAAAAGGGTGCAGCAAAATGGTATGGCTCAAAATTTTAGCTGGCAGGTCGCCGCACAGCAATATCAGGCGTTGTACCAACAAGCTTTATGGGCAAAAGCGCATTAAAAATCAGCAAACTGGTTGAAAGCCGGCCATATGGGTGTGACCTTGCCATAATCTGATGTAAAGGTTACTGTTAATTTGCTAGGCTGCTCACAGCTAACACCATCGGGGTTTTTTATGGATGCATTAACATTACTCACCAGCCGTTTTTCTTCAGCCCGTTTAACTGAACCTGCACCCGCAGGCGAAGCATTAGACAATATTAAACGTGCGGCACTGCAGGTACCGGATCACGGTAATTTGCGCCCCTGGCGTTTTGTTATTGCAGAAGGGCGCCAGGCGTTATCGCGCTTAGGTGATATTTTTGCAGAAGCGGCAGTGGAGGACGATCCTGCCATTGCAAACGAACTGCTGGAACGTGCCCGCCAGTTACCTTTACGTGCGCCTATGGTAGTAGTGTGCATTGCCAAAGCCGTAACTCACGCCAAGGTGCCATTAACTGAGCAACAGCAATCAGCCGCATGCGCAGTAATGGCCATGCAGCAAGCCGCATTTGCTCAGGGGTTTGGTGGAATATGGCGCACCGGTGCTTATGCCCAGCTTGATTTTGTTAAGCAAGCGCTGGAATTAGGAGAGGACGACGAGATAGTAGGCTTTTTATATCTTGGTACACCCAGCGGAGAACCGGCCAAAAGACATACACCCGATCCGGCAGAGTATTTTTCGTATCTTTAAGCTGATTAGGGCGCCAGTAATACTGGTTTATATAGCAGGCATCTGAGGGGAGTGGCAGTCAGCATTGACTGCCATTAGCTTAATTTACTACCTGATTAGTTCATTTCACTGTTTTTCTTACACTGCACAGTGTCTTTACACTCACCGTACAGATACAAGCTGTGATGCGTCAGCTTAATACCGTTCTTTTGTGCGATCTCAAGCTGCTTTGCTTCAATCACATCGTCTTCAAACTCAATGACTTTACCGCATTTTAAGCAGACTAAATGATCGTGATGGCTGCCGCCGGTTAACTCAAACACCGACTTACCGCCTTCGAAATGGTGGCGGGTTAAAATGCCAGCATCATCAAACTGGTTCAGTACCCGGTAAACAGTGGCCAGGCCAATATCTTCACCCAGTTCCAGCAGCAATTTATATACGTCTTCCGCACTGATGTGCTGGTGCTTAGGATCCTGCAGGATCTCGAGAATTTTTACCCGTGGCAGGGTAACTTTCAGGCCGGCTTTACGTAATTCGCTATTGTGATCTGACATAAGAACTCTAACTCTGGCTTATATATGCAAAGGATTATAAAGACATTAGCCCGAGAATGAAATGGCAATATTCCGCTGTTGTCGTTAAAGCAAAGCTTGTGCTTGGCAAATAGCGAAGTACAATAGCCTAAACAGGTCTTACCAGAGGGTGTTTATGAAATGGGCATTTAATCCGGCCGTGATGCGCCGCTTACTGAATTTCTGGCCACCTTTTTTATTTCCGGGGATTAAGGTTGCAGCGTTGAGCAGCGATTATCGCTACTGCCGTGTTGAGTTAAAATGGCGGCCGTGGACCCGGAATATCAATAATACCCAATTTGGCGGTACCATGTTTGCCATGACAGATCCTATTTATCCGCTGATGCTGATGGGGGCTTTGGGTAAAGAGTATCTGGTATGGGATAAACAGGCTGACATCGATTTTATTACACCGGGCAAGGGCAGGCTGACAGCGGAATTCTGGTTATCGGACGACACTGTGAATGCAATCAAGCAGGCAACCGAGGCAGGTGACAAGCATTTCCCTCAGTTTATCGTGCACATTAAAGATAGCCAAAATAACATTGTGGCTGAAGTAAACCGTACCGTCTATGTACGTAAGAAAGCCAAATACCGTGCGGTTTGAATTTCTGGTATAAAAAACCGGCTGTACCGCCGGTTTTTTGCTGTGGTGCTTATAAACCTTCGAACTCTTTTAAGCTCATTTCTTCATAAATCTGCTTACACCACTGCTTAACCCGTGGCTCCGTCAGTTCTGGCTGGCGATCTTCATCTACGCCCAGGCCAACAAAGTGGTTGCTATCAACCAGAGCTTTAGAGGCAACAAAATTGTAGCCGGCAGTTGGCCAGTGCCCGACGATAATTGCACCTTTAGGCTCAATAATATCGCGCAGGGTACCCATGGCATCAAGGAAGTACTCTGCGTAGTCTTCCTGATCACCGCAGCCAAAAATAGCCACTAGTTTATTGTTGAAGTCGATGTTTTCCAGCTCAGGAAAAAAATCGTCCCAGTCACACTGTGCCTCACCGTAATACCAGGTCGGAATACCCAGTAACAGCAAATCAAAGGCTGCAATGTCTTCTTTGCTGCTTTTGGCGATATCACGCACGTCGAACAAGTGTTTGCCCAGTTCTTTCTGGATCATCTTGGCGATATGTTCAGTGTTACCGGTATCGCTACCGAAAAAAATGCCTACAGTTGCCATTAATCTAACCTTCTTACCTGGTTAACGCTTGTGTCAAAATATGTTCGATATACGCACTGCGTGTCATCTCAGCTTGGTCTGCCTGCTGACTCAGCGCTGCGTATAGCTGGTCAGACACTTTAAATTCAATGCGTTTTAAACCTTTACTGCGATCACGTTTGATTTGATTACGTTTGTTTAGTTTCAGCTGTTCTTCCCGTGGCAGCGGATTAGTTTTCGGCCGGCCGGGGCGCTTTTCCTGGGCAAATAAATCAATCGTGGTGCGATCAGTGGCTATCTTCGCCATTAATCCTAACCTTACTACTCGATAAAATAAGGTACTACGCTTTTGATGATAAATACTGCCGGCGACAGAAACAGCACCAGCCAGACAAAAAACTGTCCAAGCTTCGGTGCGTTACTCTTCTTTAGTACATCACGTATTGCCAGTACAATAAACAGGTACAAAATACCCAGTCCAAGCCATAAACCGATAGCCTCGTATTGCTCTAAAGACATCATGTTTTACCTGACCTGCAAAAAAGTGCGCGCACTATAGCATAAGTTCGCAAAAAATTTAGTGCGTTAGCTCAATAAAAAGTCCTTTACCAGCTTAGTAAAGGCCGCTGGTTTTTCGGCATGCAGCCAATGGCCGGTACCCTGGATAATTTTCGCCTGCGCTGCCGGAAACACTTTGGTAATGGTGGCCTTATGTTCTGGCAGGATATAATCAGAATCACCACCTTTAATAAAGAGTACCGGCCCATTGTAACTGCCGCTGTCAATAGGATTGCTGACTAACTCGGCATAGTTGTCATAGAGTGCACTGAGGTTAAAGCGCCATTGAAACTTATCATCTTCTTTTATCAGGCTTTTAAGCAAAAATTGACGTACGCCACTTTCTTTAACGTGTTGTGCCAGTTGCTTATCGGCGTCGGCCCGATTTTCAATTTGGCTTAAATCGACCGAGTTTAAGCCGGTAAAGATACTGTTGTGCCGGGGCGGATAGCCTACTGGCGCAATATCGGCCAAAATAAGTTTGGATACACGCTCAGGGTAGGTAACGGCATAAGTCATGGCGAGCTTGCCCCCCATAGAGTGACCCAGGATTACCGCTTTTTGAATATTAAGAGAATCCAGCGTTTGTGCCAGATCCTCTGCCATCAGCTGATAATTCATGTCGGCACTGTGGCCGGAGCGGCCATGATTGCGTACATCTACATTAATCACCTGATATTGCTCACTTAAACTGCGTTCAATAACGCCCAGATTCTCATAACTGCCAAACAAGCCATGAATAAGCACAACCGGCTCTTTGCTGCTGTCTTGCTGGCCGCTGATATGGGTATGTAAAAGCATAGAAAGCTCATTTGGTTAACGGGTATGCTAGTCTAGCAAATCATGCCGCTGGCGTCAGTCGATAAGGCTTTATATAATGAGGCCACTTTTAGCGCACGGAATAAATATATGAAAACCATCGAAATAGATGATGAGCTATACCAGTACATTGCCGGCCAGACCCAAAAAATTGGTGAAAGTGCGTCTGAGATCTTACGTCGCTTATTGCTTGGTGACGATACAAAACCAGCTTTAGCAACACCGGAAGAGGCAGTATCGACACCGGCAACTCCAATCAGCAGTAGTATTTTTGACTTAATAAATAAGCAGGATTTACCGGCTGAATCGAGTGTAGTTGGCCGTTTTTTGTTTATTTTGTCTGCGCTGGCCCGGGCGCACAAAAAGCAGTTTACCAAAGTGCTGGAGATTAAAGGCCGCAACCGGCTGTATTTTGGCCGCAGTGCAGAGGAGTTGTCAGAAGCCGGCAGCAGTACCAACCCAAAACAAATTCCTAATACTGAATTTTGGGTGATTACCAACTCTAATACCACCCGCAAAAAAATGATGCTGACTGAGACAGCCATTAAACTCGGCTATAGTGAACAGGATGCAGAACGTATTCGCGATTTGTTATAAAAGGAAAAGTTATGTCTTTACACCCACTGGCCGGGCAGCAGGTGCCTACATCGTTAGTGCCTAATATCAGCCGTCTGATGACGGCATACTATGTGCTGGAACCCGATGTACATACGCAACCTGAGCATAAAGTCAGTTTTGGCACGTCGGGCCATCGTGGCAGTGCGCTGAATTGCTCGTTTAATGAACCGCATGTGCTGGCAATTTGTCAGGCGGTGGCGGATTACCGTAAAAAAAACGCGATTACCGGGCCATTATTTCTGGGTAAAGACACCCATGCTTTATCTGAAGCAGCATTTGCCACTGCGCTTGAGGTATTGATTGCCAATAAAATTCAGGTATGCATCCAAAAAGATCTTGGTTACACGCCAACGCCGGTCATTTCGCACGCTATTCTGACGCAAAATAAAGGTGCAACCAGCCAACTGGCAGACGGTATTGTGATTACGCCCTCACATAATCCACCACAGGATGGCGGTATTAAGTACAACCCGCCACATGGCGGCCCGGCCGATACCGATGTAACCAACTGGATAGAACAACGCGCAAATGAATTGCTAGCCAAAGATCTGGAAGGCGTAAAAATGATGCCTTATGCCCTGGCGCTGCAATCTGGCTATTGTCAGCATATTGATTATATTCAGCACTATGTGGATGATTTAGAAAACGTTATTGATATGGCCGCGATAGCCAAAGCAGGCATTAAAATTGGTGTCGACCCGCTGGGCGGCTCAGGCATTGCTTATTGGCCACGTATTGCAGAGCGCTATAGCCTGAACATTACTGTAGTAAATGAAAAGGTTGATCCGGCGTTTGCCTTTATGCCATTGGACAAAGACGGGCAAATTCGTATGGATTGCTCCTCTGCCTATGCCATGGCTAATCTGATACAGCTAAAAGATCAGTTTGATATTGCAATAGGTAATGACCCGGATTTCGATCGCCACGGCATAGTGACCCGCAGTGGCGGGCTGATGAACCCTAATCATTATCTGGCAGTAGCCATTAATTATTTGCTTGCTAACCGGCCAGATTGGGCTGCAGAGCTGGCAATTGGTAAGACGCTGGTATCCAGCGCATTAATTGACAGAGTTGTGGCTGCACGCGGGCGTAATTTACTGGAAGTACCGGTAGGTTTTAAGTGGTTTGTCGAGGGTATGCATAACGGCAGTGTTGCTTTTGGCGGCGAAGAAAGTGCAGGGGCTAGTTTTTTACGGTTTGATGGCAGTGCCTGGTCTACCGACAAAGACGGTATTATTTTGGGGCTATTAGCAGCAGAAATGCTGGCAAAAACTGGCGTAGATCCTTATCAGCAGTATCAGGCGCTTACACGAGAGCTTGGTTCGCCGTTGTATCGCCGTTTAGATGCCCCGGCCAGCAATGAGCAAAAAGCCGCCCTGAAAAAACTCGATGTAAAAAGTGTTAAGCAAACCACCTTAGCCGGCGATGACATTTTAGCTGTGCTAACCAAAGCGCCGGGAAATAATGCTGATATAGGCGGGGTAAAAGTAGTCACCCGTAATGGTTGGTTTGCTGCCCGGCCATCAGGCACGGAAAACTCTTATAAAATTTATCTGGAGAGCTTCGTTGACCAGGGCCACCTGTTACAACTGGAGCACGATGCTAAGGCGTTTGTTGAATACGTATTCAGTCAGATATAAGGCGCTGAAAAGGCTATGATCTACATTGTAATTAAATTACATTTATAGCCTTCGATTTTGCCTTGAGCACTGTGATAGGGTATTTTTTTGTAATAATTCTACGCTTGGCGATATTATGTAGCTATCACAGGCAGAAAACTATCAGGATTTGTAATGAAAAAACATACCTCAACTGCCAGTACTGGTGTAACACAAATTAACACCGAACAGCTGAAAGATCAGATTATCCGTCATCTGCATTCCACCTTAGGTACCGACGTAAATAAAGCCAGTCCACAGGCGTGGTGGCGGGCTACCTGTGCGGCGGTAAACGAGCAGGTTTATGACGGCCTGCGCAACACTCAGCGCACGCACTATGAAAACAACACCCGCGCTTTGCATTATTTTAGCCTGGAATACCTGATGGGCCGTTTGTTCAGCAATAACCTGCATAATCTGGGGTTGTATGAACAAGCCAAACAGGCACTGTCAGAGCTTGGGCTAAATATTGCTGATCTGGAAGATCAGGAAGAAGATATGGCACTGGGCAATGGTGGCCTGGGGCGTTTAGCGGCGTGCTTCATCGATTCTCTGGCCACACTGAATTATCCGGCAATTGGCTACGGCATTCATTATGAGCATGGCTTGTTTCAGCAAAGTTTTCAGGATGGCCGTCAGATAGAGCGGCCGGATAGCTGGCGCGAATATGCTAACCCCTGGGAGATTTGCCGGCCTGAGTCAGTTCAGGAAATTTCAGTATACGGTTATGTTGAAACGGTATACGACCTGCAAGGTAAAATGAAAAAAGTATGGCATCCGGGCCGCATTATCAAAGGTGTGCCATGGGATATTCCGATCGTAGGTTATAACGGCAGTTCAGTGAATGTGTTGCGGTTATGGGAAAGCCGGGCCAGTGACTTTTTTAACTGGGACGTATTTAACTCTGGTGGTTATATAGACGCTTCGCGCGAGAATATCGAAGCGGAGACTATCTCTAAAGTACTGTACCCGAACGATGAAACCGATGCCGGCAAGGAACTTCGCTTAATTCAGCAGTACTTTTTTGTTTCCTGTTCATTAAAAGACATTATTCGCCGCTATAAACGCACGCATGCCGATGACTGGAGCGACTTTGCCAAGCAGGTGGTTATTCAGCTGAATGACACACACCCGGCAGTGTCTATACCCGAGTTGATGCGTATTCTGGTTGACCGTGCTGAAATGCAGTGGGATCAAGCCTGGAATATCTGCCAGCAGGTTTTTGCCTATACTAACCATACCTTATTGCCTGAAGCTCTGGAAAAATGGCCGGTACGGTTATTTGAGAAAGTATTACCGCGCCACCTGGAAATTATCTACGAAATTAACCGCCGCTTCCTGGTAGAGCAGGTTGATGTGTTGTGGCCGGGTGACAATGAGAAAAAACGCAAACTGTCGATCATCGAAGAAGGCCATGATGCTATGGTGCGAATGGGCCACTTATCAGTGGTGGGTTCGTTCCGGGTGAATGGTGTAGCTGAAATTCACTCAAAACTGGTTAAGTCAGATTTATTCCCGGAAATGGTAGCCCTGTGGCCAGATAAATTTACGAATGTCACCAATGGTGTGACACCAAGACGCTGGTTAAAAGCCTGTAACCCGAAACTGGCGAAATTGCTGGATGACAATATTGGCTCTGAATGGCCAACTGATTTAAAGCAATTGTCTAAGTTTGCTGCCTTTGCTGATGATGTTAAAATTCAGGACGCCTTTATAGCGATTAAGCAACAGAATAAAGCTGACCTGGCAAATGTGGTGAAAAAGCTGACGCATATTGATATTGATCCGCATGCCATTTTTGATATTCAGATTAAGCGGCTGCATGAGTATAAGCGCCAGCACCTGAACCTGTTGCATATACTGGCGTTATACCGTCGTATTCTGCAGGAGCCTGATTATGACATGGTGCCACGTGTATTTCTGTTTGGTGCTAAAGCAGCGCCGGGCTATAAGCTGGCCAAAGAAATTATTTATGCCATTAATAAAGTTGCTGAGAAAATTAACCACGATAAGCGGGTGAAAAACCGGTTAAAAGTGGTATTTATGCCCAATTACCGGGTAACTCTGGCAGAGAAAATGATACCGGCCGCTGATGTATCTGAGCAAATTTCTACTGCAGGTAAGGAAGCCTCAGGTACTGGCAATATGAAGCTGGCACTGAACGGCGCTATTACGGTGGGCACTTTGGATGGTGCCAATATCGAAATTGCTGAGGAAGTGGGTGACGACAATATCGCTATCTTTGGTCTGACAGTAGATGAAGTAAAAGCTTTACATGCCAACGGCTACAACAGTATGGATTATTACTATGCTAATCCAGAAATTAAAGCCATTCTGGACTGGCTGGAAACCGACTATTTTACACCCGGTAAGCCAGGCGAGTTAGCGGCCATTAAGCGCAGTCTGCTGGAGGGGGGCGACCCTTACCTGGTGCTGGCGGATTTCGAAAGCTACGTTAAAGCCCAGCAGAAAATAGATCAGTGGTATCGCGATAAATCACTGTGGGCTAAAAAAGCCATACTCAATACTGCCTCGGTAGGCAAGTTTACCTCTGACCGTTCTATCGAGGACTATGTCAGCCGGGTATGGCATTTAGAGAAGTGCCATATCAGACGCGATTAAGCTGCTACCGAAAAGCCTGTCACTGACAGGCTTTTTTTATCGCTGATGAAATATCGGCATGTAATAGGTAAATCTTTGGCTATATTAGAATAAGTTCAGCTTTGTGCGGGCTTGCTTCCCACCATAGCAACGCCTTATAGTGTGAAAAAAAATCAAGGACGTCATTTTGCAAACAGGCAGTTTAGTTTGTGTCGGCACCGGTATGACACTGGGCTCGCATATCAGCCCGCTTTCCCGTAGTTATATTGAACAGGCCGACGTGGTGTTTGTGCTGGTAGCCGACGGTATTACTGAAAAGTGGATAGAGCAGATGAATGCTGATGTGCGTTCACTCCAGCCTTACTATCTGGAAGGCAAATCCCGCATGCTCACTTATCGCGAGATGGTTGCTGCTATGCTGGCTGAAGTTAAAGCGGGTAAAAAGGTGGTAGGGGCGTTTTACGGCCATCCGGGCGTATTTGCCTGGGTGCCGCACAATGCCATCAAGCAAGCCCGTGAACTGGGTTTTACCGCCCATATGGAGCCGGGTATTTCAGCAGAAGATTGTTTGTATGCTGATTTAGGCATCGACCCCGGCACTTATGGCTGCCAGCACTATGAAGCCAGCCAGTTTATGTTTTATAAACGCAATATTGATACCGCTGCCTATCTGATATTGTGGCAGGTAGCGGTATCCGGGGATCGCTCTTTAGCTCGATTCTCTGCGACACCTGCTTTTATGCAACTATTTGTGCAAATGCTGTTGGAATATTATCCGGCAGACCATAATGTCATTTTATATGAAGCTGCTACTTTACCTATCCAATTTCCAAGAGTGGAGCAGTTGAAATTATCTGAGTTACCTAATGCTATCCTTGATTTAAAAACTACGTTAGTTATCCCTCCGGCTCAGAAATTACAACCTAACCAGACGATTTTAGCGCAGTTAGCTGCAATGGGGGCGGAACTCGATGTTTAATGCTGCTGATTTTACCCTGGCAGCTGAAAACTATAGCGTTAGCGTAATCATGGCTGATGCCCGAGACACTTATATCAGTTTATTTACTGATGCAAAAACGATGAGATGTATTGGGCCAACACTGTCTTCAGAACTTGCTCAGCAGCATTTCTCTGCGGCCCAGCATTCCAGTTCCCGGAAGCTGACCTCTCAGCTGTATCTGAGTATTAAACTGGCTGATACCGCCAAAGTCATTGGTATATTTTCAGTTCGTACAACAGCTCTGGATAAAAGTGTTGAAGTAGGTATTATGCTGCTTAGACAATATCACTGTTCAGGGCTTGCTAAAGATGTTGTTAAAGCCGTATGCGAGCGTATTTTTACTTGTTATGAAGTTAAAAGTGTAATTTGCAATATTCAGCAGCGTAACCTGGCAGCGCGAAAATTGGTAGGTAGCCTAGGCTTCACCAATGCAGGTTCAGGTTTAAGCTATAGATTAGATAAATATTAATAAGAGGCAGCATTATGCACTCAATAATAAAAGTTTTAGAAACTTTGGGGACGACAGCCGATTTTTCTGAATTACCAAACGAACGGCTTAATAGTGTTTTTAATCCTCTCGACATAGATACTGAGGTTCAACAGGCGATAAGAGAGAGAAATGTAGCGAAGCTAGAAGCTCTACTGGACGTGAGACATAAGATCGTTTGTATGATTAATCAGCCCGATCCGGAAGACACTCCTGTTGAGCTACCAGAACCTGAAGAAGAAGAGCCCACTCAGTCAAGCGCTTGGCGCTAATCAAGTTTAACGATGAAATTCAAACTTACACAAACACCATTCATCTGTTGGATGGTGGCTATTGTGTTGCTTTGTTCATCACAAAGCATACTGGCCTCGGTTTTTCTTAGTCAGCTTACTCAGCTCGAAGAAATCAGGCTGATTAACTTTACTAGTTTTAGCGCCGGACTAGCAGAGTTGGAAAAAGTAAAAAGTAGTTTTACTGAAGAGGAAAGCCAGTATTTTGCTTTGTTAAAAGGTTATGAAAAGTCGCTTGCGGGCGAGTACGAGCAGGCATTTATTTACCTTGCTCCACTTATCCAATCAACTTCGTCTGGTATTTATCATTTCAGAGCTAAAGTTCTTGCTGTGAATTTATATGCGATTTCGCATGATTACTTAAACGCATTTTTGTTATTAGGCGAGCTAAATAAAGAGTTGCCTTTTATTGATGATGCTGTTGCCAGGGCTCAGGCCGTAGGCAACATAGCCATGCTCTATAATGGAATTGAAAAATATGAAATTGCACTGTTTTATTCTGAACAATTCTTAAATTCAATAAAAGATCAGCAACTTGTTTGCAGGGTATTAGTTCATAAATTAACTTCTCTGGCAAATCTGAAAAAAAACAGTGATTTTTTGTCTGAAATTGACCATGGCATCGCAACATGCCGAAAATCTAAAGAGAAAATACCTGAAATTATCATGCTTAGAGATAAAATGCAGGTTTTGCTTCACTTAGAGCGCCTCAGTGAAATTACAAGTTTATACCAAAGTATTTCAGAGGATGTAGTTGCGACAGGTTATCCGATGTTGATTGCAGGCATATTAAATATTACAGCACAAGCATATCTTCGCGCCGGAGACCTTAGCAATGCAGAGCTTTTAGCTGCGACAGCTCTTAGACAGATTGAACACACATCTATCAATTTTGTGCAAACAGAATTATATAAGCTTTTAGCTGACCTAGAAAAACGTAAAGGTAATTTCGAGGCTGCATTGGCCTATTTTGAGAAGCATAGCGCGCTTGAAAAAACATATCAGGACGACAAAACAAATCAGCAACTGGCGTTCCACCTTGCCGAAGGTGAGTTAGAAGTAAAGGATAAGCGTATCGCTTTGTTAGACAAAGACAATGAGTTGTTGTCGTTACAAAAAAATCTCTATGAGCATGAAGTAAAACAAAACCGGCTGCTATTGCTTTTGCTGTTTTCTGTGTTGATTATTGCTAGCTTTATGGCTTATCGAGGCATGTCCGGCCGTAAACGCTTTAAAAAAATTGCTGAGTTTGACCAATTAACCGGTATCAGTAACCGTTATCATTTTAACAATTTGGCTAAAGTAGCTCTGGATTATTGTGAGCTTAACGCTAAGCCCGCTGCACTCATCCTGTTTGACCTGGATTATTTTAAAACTATCAATGACAACTATGGCCATGCTACCGGTGATTGGGCGTTGCAACAGGTAGTAAAAACCTGTCGTAACTTTATGCGCAACAATGATGTATTTGGACGGATTGGCGGTGAAGAGTTTGCTGTAGTGTTGCCGGGCTGCCACGCCGATAAAGCCGCACTACTGGCAGAAATATGCCGTGACGCCATTGCTACTATAGATACAACAGAAAGCGGTTATCAGTTCCCGCTTAGTGCCAGCTTTGGTGTCAGTTCTTCTGATATATCGGGCTATCAGCTTAAACAGTTATTGGCAGATGCGGATCTGGCAATGTACAGTGCCAAGCAGTCGGGACGAGATCAGATCGCCACTTATACCCACCTTATGGATACCGCAGATTAAAAATTTATTGTCGTTCTGTATTATAACATTCCTGTAGTAGTTGTAATTCGTTACGGCCGGGTGCAGGATGGTATTTAAAGTTTGATTGAGTTTAATGCCTTTTACGTTCGCGTAACAACCTTACAGGAACTGTCGATGAATAAAGTGATTAGCTTGCTTGAAACTTTAGGCCAGAGTGCTGCGTTACAGAGTCTGGATACTGCAACATTACAAAAAGTATTTAACCCGTTGGATATGGATGTTCAGGTGCAACATGCCATTTTGACCAGGGATCACGTTCAGTTAGAGGCCTTGCTACAGGTGCGGAACAAAGTGGTATGTGCCATTTGCCCCGCAGAAGAACCGCCACAAGACGTGCCTGAGAATGACGACGAAACCGGGGAAAAGTCAGCGGTTGCCGCTAGCTTTTAGATTGGCTCAGCCACTGTTAATTAAGCTGATAAAACCGGCATGGATAATCTGTGCTGGTTTCGTTGCTATTGCATCAGCCAGTGAAATGACTGCGCGATTGGACGCGCTGGATGATCTGAAAGTGGTCAATGTAGCTGAATTCAGTGAAAAGCTGGCAATTATCGCTGAAAACCCTGCTGAGCTGACACAATATCAACAAGATTATCTAGAGTTACTACAAAGTTACGAAAAGTCGCTGCGCGGTGATTTTGACGGCGCAGCAGTGCTGCTTGAATCAATGCTAGCGCGTGATACTGCGCCAGAAATTGTGTTTCGCGTTAAAGCACTGCTGGTTAATGTATTTGCCGTAACCCGAAATTATCGCAATGCGTTTTCTTATCTTGAGCAAGTAAGTCGTGAAGTTCAGTCTGTCACATCAACCCGGGCAAAAGAACACGGCCTGAGCGTGCTGGCTTATACATATAATCAACTGTCAGAGTTTGACATTGCCCGGTTTTATGCTCAGCTACTGATCAACAGCGCTACATCTGAAAAAGCATTGTGTCATGGCCGACACCATTTAATTGAATCTCTGTATGGGTTAGGGCAATGGGAGCTATTTAGCACTAATGTTGAACTGTCAGTAAGCCACTGTGTTAATCACCGTGAGCTGATTTTTGCTAACCTGATTCGCCTGAAATACTATAACTATTTATTGCTGCATGAACAGTATCAACAGGCAGACGAGTATTATCAATCATTTATAGATTCTGTTGCTAAAACAAATTATCCGTTTCTGCTTGCGGGCGTTTTAGGGGCTGCTGCAAAAAATAATCTGGCACTGGCACAATATGATGCAGCTGAAGAGTTGGCCAGGCGCACCTTGCAGTATTCCGGCAGCTCAGAATTCAGTGTGCCGGTGTTAAATGCTTATGATGTGCTATATCAGGTCAACCATTCACGCAGAGATTATAATAAAGCCTTGGAGTACCATATAAAGTATACCTCTGCGCTGAAAGCAAACAGTGATGACCGTTTTGTGCGGCAACAAGCTTACCATGTAGCTAAAGCTGAAATAGAAGTAAAAGATCAGCGCTTAGCCTTACTTGATAAAGATAACGAACTCCTATTTTTGCAAAAAAACCTGTATGAGCAAGAGGTTCAACAAAACCGGCTTATTATGCTGCTGTTACTGTTAATCGTGGCTCTGGTCAGTTTTATGGCCTATCGCGGTATGTCGGGGCGTAGCCGCTTTAAGAAAATGGCTGAGTACGACCAGTTAACCGGGATCAGTAACCGTTATCATTTTAACAACCAAGCCAGGGTGGCGTTGGATTACTGTGAGTTGGATGCAAAACCTGCAGCACTGATTTTGTTCGACCTGGATTATTTTAAGAATATAAATGACCAATACGGTCATGCCGCAGGCGATTGGGCATTGCAGCAGGTGGTAAAAACCTGTCGTAATTTTATGCGCAATAATGATGTGTTTGGTCGTATTGGTGGTGAAGAATTTGCAGTGGTGTTGCCTGGCTGCCATGCTGATAAAGCTGCACTAATGGCAGAAATATGCCGCGATGCCATTGCCACTATAGACACAAAAGGCAGTGGTTATACATTTCCACTACGGGCTAGTTTTGGTGTCAGCTCTTCGGATACGTCCGGCTATCAGCTTAAGCAATTATTAGCTGATGCAGATCTGGCAATGTACAAAGCTAAGCAGTCCGGGCGGGATCAGGTGTCAATGTATACAGAGGAGCTGGGCTGATTTACAGTGTAAGCAAGCGTCCGGTTTGGCTGAGTGCAGTAACTGCGGTAGAATCAGCACATTATAACAATCTGGAGCTGGCGCATGGCGCACTTATCTACCCAACACGCCCAACTGCTGCAACATGGCGACTTTTTGCAACTGACTCTTTCAAACCCTGATGGCTTGCCATCATCACAGTTCACCTTACCTAATGGCACGACGGTCAGTATTCTCGATACTGGCGTAATATGCTTTGAGCCGGTGCTCAGTGAAAGCAATACTAAAGATATTGTTTTGTCTTGTGGCGTGCATGGCAATGAAACTGCGCCGATAGAAATTTGTGCCGAGCTGGTAAAAGACCTGCTAACCGGCCAACTTCAACTTAAACACCGCTTGTTAGTACTGTTTGGTAATCCTGCCGCGATAAATGCCAGCACACGCGAAATTACCGAAAACCTGAACAGGCTGTTTTCCGGTCACCACAGCATGGGGGCGGGCCTGATTAACGCTGAGCGCAAGCGTGCCAAGGCGTTGGAGGAGTATGTCAGCCGTTTCTATCAAGAGGTACGCGTAACCAATGTGGTGCCGCGTAACCGATATTTGTATGATTTACACACCGCTATCCGTGGCTCCCGTTTTGAAAAATTCGCCGTGTATCCGTTCTTGCATAATAAGCCGTGGCAAAAGGCCCAGTTTGAGTTTTTGCAGGCCTGTGATGTCACGACAGTGCTGTTAATGCAAACGCCGGCGTCTACTTTTAGCTACTACGCTTCTAATACGCATGGCGCCGATGCCTTTACCATTGAACTGGGTAAGGTACAGCCGTTTGGCCGGAACGATATGCAACGTTTTGCCAAAGCACGCGCCGCGCTGCGGCAACTGGTTAGCGAAGCCGCGGTTAGCACAGTACATTTTGATGAGCAGCAGTTTCAGCTGTATCAGGTGTATCGCGCGATCAATAAGCAAACGCAGGAGTTTAAACTGCACTTTGCCGATGACGTAGAAAACTTTACTGCCTATCCGCAAGGCACCTTGCTGGCGACAGACGGTGATATAGAGTACAGAGTAGAGCGCGAAGGTGAAGCCATTATTTTCCCCAATGCCAAAGTGGCCATAGGCCAGCGCGCTATGCTGATGGTGGTGCCCACTACAGTGGCGCACAATATCGCTTAACGGCTGATTACCACAGTAAACTGCTGTAAAGAGTAAATTTAAGCTGACAGTCATTACTGCGCGGCACTTACCAGAACGGGCGTGTCGGTTGCAATGCAGTTTACGTAAAGGTAAAGTTGCCGCCGATAATAATCAGAACACACCGGTGCCGGCTAAAGCCAGGCACAAAACGGGGAGAGCGGTTAAAGCCGCTATACTGGACGGTAAAAGCTAAGTTCCGCCAGCCTGATACCAAGACCGGGCTGGCGGAGCTGCCACCTGTCTGACACGTATAACAAACAAGAGACACCCTATGACTAACCCAAATAACGCCACCATTACCACGGTGCACACTGCGGAGTTTACCGCCGGTGATGCGTTAAAAATTCCTACACTACGCATTTTACGTGACGATGGCAGCCTGTACGAAGGTGCGGTAGCGCCGGAGTTGGATAAAGCCACCGCCATTAAAATGTACGATACCATGGTGTTTACCCGGGTACTGGATGAGCGCATGTTGGCTGCCCAGCGTCAGGGCCGCATCAGCTTTTATATGCAGTGCTTAGGCGAAGAAGCCACTACGGTAGGTAGCGCCGCGGCATTGGCAGAGCAAGATATGATCATGGCGCAGTATCGCGAGCAGGGTGCGTTGCGTTATCGTGGTTTTACGCTGGAGCAGTTTATGAACCAGCTGTTTTCCAACGAAAAAGATTTGGGTAAAGGCCGGCAGATGCCGGTACATTACGGCAGCAAAGACATTTACTATATGACGATATCGTCACCGCTGGGCACGCAAATCCCCCAGGCCAGCGGTTATGCTTATGCGCAAAAGCTGCGTGGTTTACCTAACACCACTATCTGTTATTTCGGTGAAGGTGCAGCCTCAGAAGGCGATTTCCACGCCGGGTTAAATATGGCGGCGGTACACAAGGCGCCGGTAATTTTCTTCTGTCGTAACAATGGCTATGCCATTTCCACGCCGGCCAGTGAGCAGTTTGTTGGTGATGGTATTGCCTGCCGTGCAGTCGGTTACGGTATGAAAGCCCTGCGGGTAGACGGTGCCGATATTTTAGCCGTGTATCAGGCGACTAAAATGGCGCGTGACCATGCACTTAAGCATAACGAGCCGGTGTTAATTGAATCTATTGCTTACCGTTTAGGTGCTCATTCCTCGTCTGACGATCCAAGTGGTTACCGCTCAAAAGAAGAAGAAGAAAAGTGGCGCCAGAACGACCCTATCGCCCGGTTCCGGTTATGGCTGGTAGAAAAAGGCTGGTTGAACGAAGCCGACGATAAAGCCACTATTGAAGCGCTGCGTACCGAAATTCTCGATGCGTTAAAAGTGGCGGAAAAAGTGGCTAAGCCTGGCATAGAGCACCTTATTTCTGATGTGTACGCCGAGCCGATTCCGGCATTACAACAACAATTAGATGAATTAAAAGCGCATATCCGTAATTACCCGGAAGCGTATCCGGTAACGGCGGGGAGACTAGACTAATGGCAAAAATGAACATGTTGCAGGCCATTAATAATGCGCTTGATTTAGCCATGGCCAAAGACGACAGCGTAGTGTGTTTTGGTGAAGACGTAGGCCACTTTGGTGGTGTGTTTCGCGCCACCAGCAAACTGCAGGAAAAATACGGCAAAGCGCGCTGCTTTAATACACCGTTAACTGAGCAGGGCATTGCCGGTTTTGCTAACGGTATGGCAGCCCAGGGTATGAAGCCGGTAGCGGAAATTCAGTTTGCCGACTATATCTTCCCGGCCTTTGACCAAATCGTTAACGAGACCGCCAAGTTCCGCTACCGCTCCGGTAATGAGTTTAATGTCGGCGGTATAGTGTTCAGAAGCCCGTACGGTGGCGGTATTGCCGGTGGTCATTATCACAGCCAGTCACCGGAAGCCTATTTTGCCCATACTCCGGGTTTAAAGGTAGTGATCCCGCGTGACCCGTATCAGGCCAAAGGCTTGTTATTGGCCTCTATTGCCTGTCCGGATCCGGTTATTTTCTTTGAACCGAAAAAGCTGTACCGTGCCTCCACCGGCGAAGTGCCGGAAGAGTACTACGAAATTGAACTGGGTAAAGCCGAGGTAACGCAGCAAGGTAAAGACATTACTGTGCTGGCCTGGGGTGCGCAGATGGAAATAGTGCAAAAAGCAGTAGAAATGGCTGAAAAAGACGGCATTTCCTGTGAAGTGATAGACCTGCGCAGCATATTGCCGTGGGATGCCGATACGGTAGCCGCGTCGGTCAAAAAAACCGGCCGGCTGGTTATTAACCATGAAGCGCCGTTAACCGGCGGTTTTGCCGGTGAAATTGCCGCCACTATCCAGAAAATGTGTTTCCTGCACCTGGAAAGCCCGATTGAACGGGTCTGTGGTATGGATACACCGTACCCGCTGGCGCTGGAAAAAGAGTACGTGGCGGATCATTTAAAAACCTACGAAGCGATAAAACGCTCAGTTAACTTTTAACGGAGGCAGCAATGAAAAAAGATTTTATTCTGCCGGATATCGGTGAAGGTATAGTTGAGTGTGAAATTGTTGACTGGCTGGTTGCCGAGGGTGACACCATCACTGAAGACCAGCCGGTATGCGATGTAATGACCGATAAAGCCCTGGTGCAAATTCCGGCGGTGCATAACGGTGTGGTAAGCAAACTGTATTATGCCAAAGGTGATATTGCCAAAGTGCATGCACCGCTGTTTGAAATGCAACTGGCCGGCACGGATAACACAGCGGTTGCCGCGCAACCGGAGGCTGTTGCTGCGCCCACGGCGGCTGCTTCTGCCGGTAGCGAAGATTTTATTCTGCCCGATATTGGCGAAGGCATTGTCGAGTGTGAAATTGTCGACTGGTTAGTTAGCGAAGGCGATGACATCGTTGAAGATCAGCCGGTATGTGATGTAATGACCGACAAAGCGCTGGTGCAAATTCCGGCCAAGTACTCCGGTAAAGTAACTAAGCTGTATTACGCCAAAGGCGAGATTGCCAAGGTGCATGCGCCGCTGTTTGCGATGCAACATGCCGGCCTGGCATCAGCGCCGCAAGCGGCTGCTGTTACTGCAACGGCTGCGCCGGCTAAAGCTGCCTGTGCATTACAGCAAAAAGGTGACGCTGTTAGCGCTGGTGCCAGCTCTAATGGCAAAGCACTGGCCAGCCCGGCGGTACGTCGTTTAGCCCGTGAGCTGAGTATTGATATCAGCAAGGTGCCGGGCAGCGGTGATAAAGGCCGTGTGTATAAGGACGATGTACGTGCTTTTGCTGATGGCAAAATACCGGCCACAGCCGGCCCTGCATCAAGCGGTAATGTATCAGCGGGTAATGCAGCAAACGCAAGCAGCACTACAGCCTCCGCAACTGTAACATCAGGCGGTAGCCGTAGCGAGCCGATTAAAGGCATCAAAGCAGCGATGGCGCGGCAGATGGTGGAATCGGTTTCAACCATTCCGCATTTTACCTACTGTGAAGAGATTGATTTAACCGAACTGATAGCGCTGCGTGCCGGTTTAAAAGATCAGTACGCCAAACAGGGCGTAAAGCTGACCATGATGCCGTTTTTTATTAAGGCCTTGTCGCTGGCGATTAATCAGTTCCCGATTATGAATGCCAAAGTGAATCAGGACTGCACTGAGCTGACCTATTTTGACGATCATAATATCGGCATAGCAGTAGACTCGAAAATTGGTTTACTGGTGCCGAATATCAAAGGTTGTCAGCGTAAATCTATTATTGATATTGCTAACGATTTAACCCGCTTAACCGAGCAGGCCCGTGACGGCCGTGTCAGCCCGGCTGATTTAAAAGGCGGTACTATCAGTATCTCTAATATTGGTGCCATTGGCGGCACTGTGGCTACGCCCATTATCAATAAGCCGGAGCTGGCGATAGTAGCACTGGGTAAGGTGCAAACCTTGCCACGCTTTAATGCCAAAGGCGAGGTGGAAGCACGCCAGTTGATGCAAATCAGCTGGTCGGGCGATCACCGCGTAATAGATGGCGGTACCATAGCGCGCTTTACCAATCTGTGGAAACAGTATCTGGAGCAGCCATCAGCTATGCTGGTAGCAATGCGCTAGTTGGTTAAATCCTGCTTGGTTTTAACCGGGCTTTCTGCTAAAACCCACTCATTGTAGTGGGTTTTTTTATAGTGTTTTGGGCTCAGGGACTGCTATGCATGAATTTGATGATCTACGGGTATTGGTGCAGGCACACAGCCCGCTGATTGTAATTGAAAGTTACGAAGAGCCACGGGCCCTGTTGCTGATAAAACGGTTGGCGCTAAATTTAATGCGGCCGGTGTTTAAATGGACCATTACCGAAGGCCTGCAGCGGTTGGATAGTGAGCACAGTGCTCAGGCGTTTAATGCTGATCCCACAAACCTGCTGGCACAAATTAAAGCCACCCGTAACCCCGGTATCTTTGTGTTGTGCGATTTCCATCCGTTTTTGGCCGAGCCTAAACATGTACGCTATATCAAAGAAATTGCGCAGGCGCATGAACAGCTTGGCCATACTATTATGTTGCTAAGCCACGCTATAACGGTGCCATCCGAGCTGGCCCGTTTATGTTATCGCTTTGAGTTAAGCTTGCCGTCAGATCAACAAATCCGTCAGTTAGTACATGAAATGGCCGATAGTTATGCGGTTAAACAGGGCATAACGGCAGAGCTGACGCCGGATAATCTGACGCTGTTAGTACAAAATCTGCGCGGTTTAACCTTTGAAGAGGTAAAGCGCTTAGCCTACAAAGCCATTGCTGATGATGGCGCTGTTACTGCCGCAGATATACCGCGGATTAACCGCGCTAAGTTCAGCTTGTTGCAAACTGACGGTGTGTTGTCGCAGGTATTTGACAGCGTAAGCTTCAGTAACGTTATTGGCCTGGCTAACCTTAAACATTGGATAGCACAGCGCCAACAGGCATTTATTCAGCAATTGCCCGACACCCCCAAAGGCCTGTTGTTAACCGGGGTGCAGGGCACCGGCAAAAGCCTGGCGGCCAAAGCCATTGCCGGCAGTTGGGGCATGCCGCTGCTGCGGTTGGATATGGCCGGGCTGTATAACAAATATATTGGTGAAACCGAGAAAAACCTCGCTCAGGCGTTAGCGCTGGCTGATGCAATGTCGCCCTGTGTGTTATGGATAGATGAAATTGAAAAGGGCTTATCCGGTGGTGATAGCGACAATGGCGTTACCCGGCGTCTACTCGGCAGTTTCCTGACCTGGTTATCTGAGCGTAAATCGCAGGTTTTTCTGGTGGCTACCGCCAACAACATTCACGAGCTGGCGCCAGAGCTGCTGCGTAAAGGCCGCTTTGATGAAATTTTCTTTGTTGATTTGCCCACTGAAGATGAATGTTTACGCCTGCTCAAATTGCACTTAGCTAAACGCCAGCTGAGCTTAACTAACGAAGCGCTGCAGTCGGCGCTGGCGTTATGTCGTGGTTTTTCCGGTGCAGAGTTAGAGCAGGCGGTAGTTGGTGCCGGTTTCCGTGCCCGCGCGGGTAACGCTGAATTTAGCTTAGCGCATTTAGTAGCAGAGCTATCGGCTACCCAGCCACTATCGGTGGTTATGGCAGAGCAGGTGAGTGCGCTGCGCCAATGGGCGCTTGAGCGCTGTGTTAAGGCCTAGTGCAGATGCAAGATAAAAACCAGCTGCGAAACTTTTATATCCCGGAAGAGCAGTCTATTTATTTGCTTAACACCAATGATGCTAAAAAGCTGAAAGATTGGGTGGCGTTGTGTATTTCTGAGCTGGAAAAGCTGGGCTATAGCGACATTGAGTTGATTGGGAAAGGAGCCTATGGTTTTGCTTTTGCTGGCTTAGATGCCAGTAGTCAGGCCTGTGTATTTAAGTTTTCCCGTATTAATTTGCCACAGCACATTCAGGAGAGGCTGGCTGACGAAGCTTATATGTTATCGCAGGTGCAACACCCGAATGTACCGCGCTATATCACCTATCAGGTAGTTAAAAAGCAAGGCATTCTGATGATGCAGCGTGGCAAGGGCATTGATTTAGAACATTACAGTTTGCAGCATGGCCGTTTAAGTGCCCGGCTATTAATTGATATTGCTTGCCAGTTGGCAGACGTACTGCTGGCGCTGCGTAGCCATCGCAAAGATGGTGAACTTCAGCCGATAGTACATGGCGATGTCAAACCCTCTAACCTGGTGTTTGATGAGCAAAGCGGCATGGTTAGTTTAATTGACTGGGGCTCATCGGTGTTTGCCCAGTTAGATGCCAATGGCCAGTATTTATCCAATAATGTAATGCAGTTGATGTCGGCAGATTTACAAACCTCTAATGCCCGTATGGGGGATGTATATTTTATTGGCCCCGAGCAACGCACTGGCGCCTTGTCCAGCCCCAGATTTGACGAACAGGGAGTTGCTGGCACTTTATATGCGTTGGCATCCGGCCAGTCTTGCCGTTTCGGTAGCAAAGCGATACCTGCACGCAGCCTGGGCTTGCCGGTCGAATTTGCCACTATGCTCGATAGTATGTTGTCCGATGATGCTCAGTTACGTGCTCAGGCCGGTGATTATTTTTTGCAACATATGCCACGGTTAAAACATTTGGTATTACCAGAACTGCCGTTGTTTGAAGATATTGCCCAGCTACCGGTTTGGGTAAGCCCGCAGGTTCGGGAGCTGGATACCGTTGTTTATTCTTCACGTAAGTCTTTTTTACGAGAGCACAGTGAAGAAGAGGGCATCGCTTATGTTGATGATGTGCAATTAGAGCGCTACTACAAGAATTATCTGGCAGGTATGGGCGAAACAGAAAAAGCCTTTGTTGCAGCAGTAAGCCGGCTGGCCCGTTTTCCCGTTGTTGGCGGCCTGGCTATTCACTGGCAGGCCAGTGGCATTTATATTGACTCCAGCCTGAATTTATACGATACCAGCCTGGCAGAATCTTTTGCTTTGTCAGTAAATAATGTGGTGACTTTAGCGCGCGCTATTGCCAAAGTCGGTATTTTTAAAGCCTGCTTATTTAATGCACGCAATACTATTCACATCAGCCGCAGCAGCATTACTGAGCCTTTTGTTGCTGCTGGCGACGCGCATATTCCTTACCAGCTGGCGCCTGTATTAAGTACTGAAGATGCCAGTAAGCAACACTCCTATTTTGAGGATGGCAGAGATCCTGACGAGCAGTTAGTGTTACCCGATGCCATTATGGACGACATTGCCCGGCTTAATTTAATCCGCCATACCGGCTGTATTATTTTTGAAGTTACCGCCTTGTATATGAAGATCCATAGCTATTACCGTTTGCTGGACCCGGCAGCAGAGGTTGAATTTAACCGCTTATTACAAAGTATTCTGGCCAAAGTGGCGTTAATTAGTGGTGAAGGGGTTGGTGGGTTTATGAAGCTGCCCTATAAAGACACCCGTTTTTTCAGTCATCAGGCGCAGCAACCGGTACGTTACTACCCGTCAAACCCGCATAAAATAGTCAGCTGATAGCCGGTTAATTGTATAAATCTCAGTCAAACAGGCTCAGTTCACAACTAAAACAGCCCAGGCGTGGAAATCTTTGCCCTGAAGTGGTTTAAATTCTCAGGTAAAACGAGTAATGTACGGGTTTTGAGCATTAGTCAGAAACCTATATTTCATGTCTACCGATAAAACCGCGTTATACCGTTTGCTAAACCAGCAAGCGCAGGCGTTGATCGACGGTGAAACCGATCTGATAGCCAATATGGCTAACCTCAGTGCATTATTATTTAATCAGCTACCGGATTTAAACTGGGCTGGCTTTTATATCATGCGCGCAGGTGAACTGGTGTTAGGACCGTTTCAGGGCCAGGTCGCCTGTGTACGTATTGCCGTAGGAAAGGGCGTTTGTGGCACTGCTGTTGCTACAGGGCAAGTGCAACTGGTGAAAGATGTGCACGAATTTCCCGGCCACATTGCCTGTGATGCAGCCAGCAATTCAGAAATAGTATTACCACTGCGCCACAAGGGTGAAATTATTGCCGTGTTGGATATCGACAGCCCGCTTCTGGCGCGGTTTGATTCTGATGATCAGGCCGGCCTTGAGCAGTTGATTAAATTGTTTGAACAGCATCTGGCAGTAACACTATGAAAGATACAATTTCTATTCACGATTATTTGTTTGATCAGGCAGATATCGGTGATTGGGAAGGTGAAGAAGAGCTGGTAACTGACAAGATAAACGCTGTTTATCACGCTGTATGGCAACATTTGCCGGAAGATATCAGTAGTGTTCAGGTTGAGCAGTTATTGCCCGCTATCTGGGATGAACTGCGTGGTGGCACTGTGCTGCTGGAAGCTGACGAAGATGAACTAATAGATTGGGCGTTGGCTTATGTTCGCCAACAGCTGGAAGAAGGCAAGCCGGATGCGGATGCCGCAGATGAAGAAGAGTGAAGCGTTAATGACCACCCCAACTGAACAAAATGTAAAAGCGGCAACAGTAAAAGATGTACTGGCATATCTGGCAACACAGTTTCCGGCATGTTTTAGCCTGACCGGTGAAGCTAAGCCACTGAAAATTGGTATTTTTCAGGATCTGGCCGAGCGTTTGCAAAATGATGCTACCGTGAGTAAAACTCAGTTACGCCAGGCGCTGAGAATTTATACCTCCAGTTGGCGGTATTTGGAAGCAACCAAAGAAGGGGTAAGCCGGATAGATTTAGATGGTGTTGCCGGTGAGCCAATTGATGCTTCTCAGGCAGAACATGCCAGTAAACTATTAGAAGAAAGCAAAGCCAAAGCGGCTGAAAAGCGTAAAGCCAAACTGGCCGAAGCTAAAGCAAAAAATCCGCCGCCAGCCGTAACAGACAAACCTGCTTACAAAAAAACACCGAACAAAAAAGCAATTCTGCCCTCTAAAAGCACTAAGGTTAATCAGAAGCCTGTTTCTCAATCACAGCCAGAAAAAGCACCTGTGCCAGCAGCTGCATTGCAGCCAGTGGTAACGGGCCAGGTTATAGTTGGTAGTAAAGTACTGATTAAACTTGGACAAAATCCAATGCCAGCAACGGTACTGGAAGTGCATAAAGACGATGTGACTGTGCAACTGGGTTCTGGTATGGTTGTGAAAACTCGTCAGGACAGTTTGTTTTTGGCCTGAACAACACAGAGTAGCTTATGAAAAAACATTCAGCACTAGCAATAGCATTTCTTGTCGCCTTTGGTCTTAATGCCGCTCCTGATGCAGCGAAAGAGCCTCTGGTATTGCCAACTATGGCGCAGGATGCACAACATGCCACCGCCAGTAAGCGGATCGCCGCACTGTTCACCCGTGGTCATTACACTAATGTGCAATTGGATGATGCACTGTCTTCCAGAATGTTTGATACCTATCTTAAGAACCTCGACTATTACCGCAACGTATTAACTAAAGCTGATGTAGATGGCTTTGAGAAATACCGCGATCAGTTCGATGATGGTATTAACAAAGGTAACCTCGGTTTTGCCTTCGAAATGTTCAACCTGACATTGAAGCGGCGTTCAGAGCGTTTTGATTATGCGCTGCAACTGCTTGATAAAGGCTTTGATTTTACCGTTGAAGATCAGTACTCCTATGACCGGGAAGACGCAGCATGGCCAGCTAGTGATGCAGAGCTGAATGAAATCTGGCGGCAAAGAGTTAAGTTTGATGCGCTGAACCTGAAACTGGCAGGCAAAGAGGCTGAGGAAATTAATACTATCCTGGCTAAGCGCTACCGCAACACGCAAAAGCGTCTGGCCCAAACGGAAAGTGAAGATGTATTTCAGCTGGTAATGAATTCTTTTGCCCGCAGCATTGAAGCCCACACTTCTTATTTATCACCCAGAAATGCTGATCGCTTTCAGCAGGAAATGAACCTGTCGCTCGAAGGTATAGGTGCGGTGCTGCGTGCCGATGAGGACTACACCGTAATACAAAGCCTTGTGCCCGGCGGTCCGGCTGATTTAACGCAAAAGTTAAAGCCGAAAGATAAAATTATCGGTGTCGCGCAGGATAAAACCGAGTTTGTCGATGTTATCGGCTGGCGGCTGGATGATGTGGTAGACCTTATTAAAGGCCCTAAAGGTAGTACTGTGCGGCTGCAGGTTGTTGGTGCAAACGATATTGGCACCAGTCAGGCTCAGGTTATTACCATAGTGCGGGATAAAATCCGTTTGGAAGACCGCGCGGCAAAAGCGGAAGTGTTTAAGCCGGTATTGTCTGAACTGGATCAAAAAATCGGTGTGATCAGCATCCCTGGTTTTTATAATAACCTTGCCGACGATGTAAAAAAGCTGCTGGCTGATTTGAAAACAGAAAAAGTCGACGGCATCATTGTTGATTTACGTGGCAACGGCGGTGGTTCTTTACAGGAAGCGACCTTGCTGACCGGTTTATTTATTGACCGTGGCCCGGTCGTTCAAATCCGCGAAGGTGACGGCAAGGTATCCGTGTCGCAAGACAATGACGGCGTCAGCTACTATGATGGTCCGTTGACCGTAATGGTAGACCGTTACAGCGCTTCAGCATCAGAGATTTTTGCTGCAGCTATGCAGGACTACGGCCGGGCGTTAATTGTCGGTGAGCAGACATTTGGTAAAGGAACAGTGCAGCAACACCGTGGACTGGGCCGTATTTACGATATGTTTGAAAGCCCGCTGGGCAGTGTGCAGTACACTATTGCCAAGTTCTACCGTATTAACGGTGGCAGTACGCAGCACAAAGGCGTGATCCCTGATATTCAGTTCCCTACAGCCATAGATCCGGCAGAATGGGGTGAGAGTAAAGAAGAGTATGCTTTGCCGTGGGATTCCATTAACGCCGCAAACTACACCACTTTAAATGATCTTTCTCAGTTGGTGCCTGCGTTGCAGCAAAAACATCAGGCCCGCATTAGCAAAGAAGCTGAGTTTCAGTATCTGATGCAGGACATTGCTGATTATAAGCAGCAAATGAACGATAAAACGGTATCTTTGCGTGAGGCAAACCGTGTTGCTGAGCGTGATGAGAATAAAGCAAAGCAATTAGTCAGAACGAACGAGCGCTTAAAACGTTTGGGCTTACCTGAAGTTACATCACTGGATGATGTGCCGGAAAAGGTAGAAAAAATAGACGCGTTTTTAGAAGAGGCGGCCAGCATCACTGCTGATCTGAAAGCCGTAACCCGGCTGGCAAAAAAGTAACCATAAGCTATAAACACACCCTATAAGGCGGTATTAATTACCGCCTTTTGTTAATTTGAAAAACATAATAATTATAAAGGTTTAACTATGAGTGCACGCGGTGAGTTTTCATCGAGGATCGGCTTTGTTCTGGCTGCATCAGGATCTGCCGTTGGGCTTGGCAATATATGGGGCTTTCCTTCTCAGGTTGCCAGTAATGGCGGTGCTGCTTTTGTATTGATGTATCTGATCCTGGCTTTTTTACTGGCCTATCCGGTGCTGATGGCCGAGTTATTGATTGGCCGTGCAACCAAGTCTAATGTAGTTGATGCGCTGGGGCAGATATCCAAAGGCCGCTCGGGCCGTTTTGCCGGTATCTGCGGGCTGATTACCGTTTCATTGATCCTGGCTTTTTATGGCATAGTCGGTGGTTGGATGCTGGCTCATACGCTGGAAGCCCTTGCTAGTCTGGTGGGCTTTAATGATCTGGCGGATTGGCTTATTTCGTTTTCGTTAAGCCGCAATATCATTTTTTGCGCACTGTTTATGTTGCTTACCGTTGGTATTGTCAGTGGTGGCGTTGTTAATGGTATCGAGCGCTGGTCGGTCAGATTAATGCCAACGCTATTTGTCATTATGTTGTTGCTGTTTGGCTATGTCATGACTCAGCAAGGTGCAATGGAAGGGTTGAGAGTTTATCTTTTACCTGATTTTGCAGAAGCACTGAACCCTGATTTACTGATTAGTGCCATGGGGCAGGCTTTTTTCTCCATGTCACTTGGGGTCGGCACTATGCTGATTTATGGCTCTTATGTGAGCCCAAAGGAAAACCTGCCCAGACTAGGTGCCGCGGTATCTTTAGTTGATATTGGTGTGGCAGTGTTAGCTGGCTTGCTGATTATTCCTGCAATGTATGTTGCTTTACACAACGGCGTGCAGATTTTCGGTGAAAGTGGCCAGCTATTAGCCGAAGATACGCTTATCTTTACTGTGTTGCCTTCATTATTTAGCACCATGGGCATGGTAGGGTTGCTGGTTGCACTGGCTTTTTTCCTGCTGATGTCTATTGCTGCGCTGACTTCATCTATCTCAATGCTGGAAGTTCCGGTGTCATATATGGTGGAGCACCGTAAAATTGCCAGGCAAAAGGCCGTTTGGTTAGTGGCTGCCGTCATTCTTACTGCCAGCCTTGTTATTATTTTCAACTTTGACAGTTTGTTTGGCTTTGTTATTACATTAACTACCCGTTACAGTCAGCCTTTACTTGGGTTGATGCTGTGTATCTTTGCCGGTTGGGTCTGGAAGCGCAATGCCATTTTGCAGGAACTGAAAAAAGGTGATGTACAGGCCGAGTACAGCTGGTTCTGGCGGATATGGCCATGGTACGTTAAGTTTGTCTGCCCACTGATTATAGCCGTCATGTTCTATCGGTCTTTGTAAGCAGTAGCAAATATAAGCATAACAATAATAAAGGTGTCAGGCGCTGCAGGCGCCTTTTACCAATCGGAGTAAAAAATACATGACTGAAAAACAACCCAGCTTTCTCGATGCTGCCATTCCTCTGGTCGTGCTGATAGTGTTGCTATCTGCCTCGGTATATCTATTTGCTGATAACTCATCTTACGGGCCCAATCAGATAGCCTTATTTATGGCAACGGCCGTAGCGGTTGTTATAGGTCTTAAAAATGGTTATCGCTGGTCAGTGATGGAAAAAGCCATGGTGAAGGGTATTTCACTGTCTTTGGGGGCGGTGCTGATCCTGTTGTCGGTGGGGGCATTAATTGGCACCTGGATGTTGTCTGGCACGGTACCTACGCTTATTTATTATGGTTTACAAATTTTAAGCCCAAGCTGGTTTTATGCTGCAAGCTGTTTGTTATGCGGTATTGTCGCAATGAGTATTGGTAGTTCCTGGACTACCGCAGCAACAATAGGTGTTGCCTTAATTGGCGTTGCCGGAGGCCTTGGGCTGTCACCGGCGATTACTGCCGGTGCCATAGTGTCGGGCGCGTATTTTGGTGATAAATTATCGCCGCTGAGTGAAACAACCAACCTGGCACCCGCTGTTGCCGGTGCAGATTTATTTGATCACATCAGACATATGCTCTGGACAACCATTCCCAGTTTTATACTGGCGTTACTGTTGTTTACGATTATTGGGTTTAATTCTGATGTCAGCTCTGATATCGCACGGATCGATCAAATAAGCGATGTGTTACAGCAGAACTTTTCTATCAGTGTTGTATCGCTGGTGCCGTTGTTTGTTCTGTTAGCTATGGCGATAAAGAAGGTGCCGGCCTTCCCAACGGTATTTATCGGCGCTCTGCTGGGCGCGGTGTGGGCGGTATTTTTTCAGTCTGAGTTATTAAGCCGGCTTGTGGAGCAGGATATACCGGCAGCGGTAGGCATTACCAAATTGCTTTGGTATACCCTGCATGCTGGTTTTAGTATTGATACCGGCAATGACAGCCTGAATGATTTACTCAGCGGTGGCGGTATGTCCAGTATGCTGAACACCGTCTGGTTGGTTTTCAGTGCCATGATGTTTGGGGCTACCATCGAGAAAATAGGCCTGTTGCGTAAATTTGTTACGTCAATTTTATTTTTTGCCCGCAGCACTGGCTCGTTAATTACCAGTACTATTGCTACCTGCTTCGTTACAAATGTTCTGACAGCCGATCAGTATATGTCTATTGTTATGCCTGGCCGGATGTTTAAAGAGGAATACGAACGCCGGGGCCTGGCGCCGGTGAATTTGTCCCGTACCCTGGAAGATGGCGGTACCATTACCAGCCCGCTGATACCATGGAATACCTGTGGTGCCTACATGCACAGTGTGCTTCAGGTTAGCCCGCTGGACTATGCATTCTATGCATTCTTTAACCTGATCAATCCACTGTTAGCTATTATTTATGCCTATTGCGGTATTAAAATACTGCGCCTGACCCCTCCTGATTCAGTCAGGCCACAAACTGCTAAAGTGTAGCCGGAAAAAAGCCTGAGTTGTTCAGGCTTTTTCGTCATTATACTTAGCTGTATCGTTGTTTATTTTACCGGAAGCCTGCTATGTCTGAGAATAGTTTACCGCGCACGGCCAAGCGCCTTACAGATTACACTGCACCTGCTTTTAGCATTAGTCACGTTGATTTGTGTTTTGAACTGGACGCAGAGGCAACACGTGTCACCTCTGTACTGCAAATTAAACGCAACCGGGCTGATGTACCGCTAAAACTGGACGGGCAGCAACTGACATTAATTAGCATAGCGCTTGATGGCCAATTGCTGGACACAACAGATTACCAGCTTGATGCAGACAGCCTGACAGTATTTACTGTTGCGCAGCAGTGCGAACTGACGATCATTTGTGATATTGCACCGCAGCACAATACCGCACTTGAGGGCCTGTATATGGCCGGCAACACTTACTGCACTCAGTGTGAGGCAGAAGGCTTTCGTCGTATCAGTTATTTTCCAGACCGGCCAGATGTACTGGCAGAATACAAGGTCACCATTAAAGCCGATGCTGAGCGTTACCCTTATTTATTATCGAATGGTAATAAGGTATCTGAGCATATTGACAGCGATGGCCGCAGAGTAGTGCAGTGGCATGATCCTTTTCCTAAGCCTAGTTATTTGTTTGCTCTGGTTGCCGGAGATTTTGATGTTCTGACAGATAAGTTTATTACCCAATCTGGCCGTGAGGTGAGTTTGCAGTTGTTTGTTGATAAAGGAGCAATAACCAAAGGCAGTTTTGCACTGGAGTCGTTAAAACGCGCCATGCAATGGGATGAACAGCGTTACGGCCTGGAATATGATCTGGATATTTACATGGTAGTCGCGGTGGACTTCTTTAACATGGGCGCCATGGAAAACAAAGGCCTGAACATTTTTAACAGTAAATATGTTTTGGCCGATGCTGCCAGTGCAACTGATCGCGATTACTTTAATATTGAGTCAATTATTGGCCATGAATATTTTCACAACTGGACAGGCAACCGTGTTACCTGCCGTGATTGGTTTCAGCTTAGCCTGAAAGAAGGTTTAACTGTTTTTCGCGATCAGGAATTCAGTGCTGATATGGGCTCTGCCACGTTGTGCCGCATAGATGCAGTTAAGCTGATACGCACCGCCCAGTTTGCTGAGGATGCCAGCCCGATGGCACATCCGATCAGGCCAGAGCAAGTGCTGGAGATGAACAACTTCTACACTGTTACTGTGTATGACAAAGGTGCCGAAGTGATCCGCATGCTGCAAACCCTGCTGGGGCGCGATACCTTTGCCAAAGGCCTCAAGCTGTACCTTCAACGGCATGATGGCCAGGCAGCAACCTGTGATGATTTTTTACAGGCAATGCAAGATGTTGCAGCGCAGGATTTATCACAATTCCGTTTATGGTACAGCCAGTCTGGTACGCCATTGCTAACTGCCGCGCAGCGCTATGACGCAACACGCTCACAGCTGATATTGTCACTTGCGCAGCAAACACCCCCTACAGCTGATCAGGCAGAAAAACAACCACTGCTGATACCGGTGCAAATTGAATTACTGTTTAACACCCAGGCTTCACAGCGACATTTATTGTTGCTAAACGAAAGTGAACAGCAGTATCTGTTTGAGGGAATAACAGAAGCACCAGTGGTAGTGTGGCTGGAACATTTTTCCGCGCCGGTGAAACTGGCCGCACAGTACAGTGATGATGACTTATTGTTGATTGCCCGCCAGGCAACTGACGGCGTTGCGCGCTGGGATGCAATGCAACAGTTCTGGAGCCGCAAGATAGCGCAGCAAGTCACATCAAACGCCAGTGAAGTTGCACTGCCTGCAGCGCTATTTAAACTGCTGCAGCACTGGCTGGAACAGCCCGGCACAGATATGGCTATGACAGCAGAATTACTGACACTACCTGATTTTGATACGCTGGCTGAGCAATATCAGCTGATTCCGGTAGATAAACTACTAAGCAGTATTAGCCGGTTTAAGCAGCTATTGGCTGAACAACTGGCCAGGCCGTTAAGTAGCTGTTATAACGCACTGAAAACCGGGCCCTATCAATATCAGGACAATGACGTTGGCCTGCGAAAATTGCGCGCAGTCTGCCTGAATTATCTGGCGCAACTCAATGACAACCAGCCATTACTGCATACGCACTATGTAAACTCAGACAACATGACCGATACTATGGCGGCTTTGGCAGCTGCCCAGCAGTCAAAAGCCGCAGTGTTTAATGAGTTGATTGCTGACTTTGCCAGTCGCTGGCAGCATGATGCCTTAGTAATGGACAAGTGCTTTGCACTGGTGGCATCGCAGCCTGGTGAACAAGTGTTTGAAGCGATAGACACCATGCTGACTCATCCGTTATTTAGCTGGAAAAACCCTAACCGGGTACGGGCATTATTTTCAGCCTTCAGTTTACGCAATCCGCAGCAGTTTCATCGTATTGATGGCAAAGGATATCAACTACTGGCCGATACCGTATTGCGGCTCGATCCGCTTAATCCGCAGGTAGCAGCACGGCTGGTAACGCCGTTATTAAGCTGGCGGCGGTTTGACGACGAACGTCAGCAACGTATGCGTGCTGCATTGCAGCAGATCGCAGGGCAAAGCAGTATTAGCAATGATTTGTATGAAAAGGTTAACCGAAGTCTGGATTGATGCGCAGATATTTTTTTAATGCCAGCCTCAGTGCTGAACAGTGCTATGGTTATTATCGCGGAGATATAAAATACGTGGTAGTGACTGCAGATAATGGCGAGCGGATTCAATTGCAGTTTAGGCATTTCCAGCGTTATGTCGACATAAATGGTTTGCGCGGGCGTTTTCGTTTAACGCTGGCAGATAACGCTAGTTTTGTCGCGTTAGAAAAAATTAATTAGAGTATGTACTTTAAACGGTGAATTAAAACAATAGCTTGCAGTTACTGCTGGTTTGACCTTTAATTTCATTAGCTTATAGCTGCTTATTGGGTGCGGTGCAAAAAAGGTTAAACCAGAGCGTGGTAAAAAAGCCCAAAACATAACCGTTTTTGAAAAAAACTGAATAAAAATCAACAGATTTACGTAACAGCAAGCCTTGCTTGCAGCTTGAAATGATGTAATTATTTTAATGAAGTAAGCTGAGCTCTGATCAGTTGGCTTGATAATATAACTAAAAAGACACTTATAAAAACCTGCGGGACAGGGGGAGATAACGAGATGAATAAAAGGTCAATAACCTTTGCTAAGAATCCCTTAGCCTTAGGTGTTGCATCAGCGCTGTTTGCCTTGTCAATGGCACCGGTGCATGCAGCATCCTGGAGTTTGGGTGACGTAAATATTACTTTCGATTCTACATTTTCATACGGCGGCAGCTGGCGTGCCGAAGACAGAAATTGGGATACTATCAGTAAAGTTAATCACCCCCGTTTCGATTGGGACGGTTACAATGCCGCAACGAATAATATTTATTTGCCCTCGCAAATCTGGCAGGAGCCGGGGGCTTATTCAAGTAATGGCGACGCCGGTAATCTGAACTACGACAAAGGCGATATGTTCAGCAGTCTGTTTAAAGGTTTGCATGAGCTGTCTATTACTAAAGACAATATCGGTTTGTTTACCCGCTTTATGTATTTTTACGACTTCGCGTTGATGGATAAAGACGGCGCCTATACCAACCCCGTATCGGGTCAGAAAGTTGATCCTTGTGCTGACAAAGATGCCCGTGATTTAACCTGCCGTGATGTCCGCTTACTGGATGCCTACGTATACGGTAATTTCAGTTTTAACAACGGTATGAACCCGGTTACCGTTAAAGTGGGGCAACAGGTGTTAAGCTGGGGTGAAAGCACCCTTATCCAGCATGGTATCAATATTACGCCTATTGATGTTGGCGTGGCGCGTGCGCCAGGGGCTGAGTTAAAAGAGGCTTATATTCCGGTTGGTATGGCAACCATCAGCATCGGTTTAACTGATAATCTGTCAACCGAGTTGTTTTATCAGTACCAGTGGGTAAACAGCTATCTGCCGGTGCCTGGCACTTATTTTTCTACCAATGATTTTGCCGGTGAAGGTGGTTATTTACAAAACGTGCAGTTAGGTTTTGCCGGTAACCCGGATATTGACCTTGCTCATGTGCTGGCCAATCTGAATGCGTTGGGCTCTGCCGTTGGCAGTGGGGCACTCAGCCCTGCACAGGCCGGCCAGGCTTATTTAGCTTACCCAACTAAAGTAACATTGCGCCCTTACGGCAGTGCCGGTGAAGTAGAGCCTAAAGACGGTGGCGAGTACGGTATTAAGTTCGAGTATTTCGCACCGAACCTGAATGACACTGAATTTGCTGTGTATTACATGAACTATCATAGCCGTGTACCGGTTATTTCTGGTATTGCCTCAGACTTTTCGCAAATTCCTGCAGATATCGGCCGCTTGGTGAATATGGCTGCAAATGGTGGTGTAACTAAAGACAATATTGCCAGCCTGGCGGCGTTCTCAAAAGCGCTGGTTGAGTATCCAGAGGATATTCAGCTGTATGGTTTTAGTTTTAACACTACCTTAGGTAATACCTCTGTTGCCGGTGAATTAGCTTATCGTCAGGATGAACCTTTACAAATTGACGACGTGGAAATTCTGTATGCCGGTATGCCAGAGCAACTTGCTAATGCGGGCTTACGCCCTGATTTAGCCGGTATTTCTCAAATTGGCCGCGATATTGGTGTTAAGGTGCAGCCTGGCCAGAAAGCTAACGGCTTTATCTTAAGAGACACTATCCAGGCTCAAATGACGTTTACGCATTTATTTGGCCCGTCACTGGGCGCTGATAACTTGTCGATGCTGGCTGAGGTGGGCGGTATCCGCATTCAGGATATGCCGGATCAAAGCGTATTACGTTTGAATGGCCCGAATACTGATCGTAGTGGTGGACCATTGTTGGGCTGGGATGCCAATGGCAATCTGGTAAACAAAGATGGTTTACATACAGGTGTGTCAAATGGGGCTGAAACAAACCCATTCCCAACAGCATCGGCCTGGGGTTACCGTTTATTGGCTAAAGCCGATTACAACAACGTGTTTGCCGGGGTAAACCTGTCACAACGTGTTGTGTTTTCGCATGATGTTAACGGTATTACACCTGATCCGTTATTTTTGTTTGTCGAAGATCGTAAGTCGCTAGCGTATGCCATTAGCTTTGACTATCTGAATAAATGGTCAGGCGAATTGTCTTACAACATGTTCTGGGGCGGTCAAGGCACAACAAATAACGTAGAAGACCGTGACTTTATCTCTTTTAACATTAAGTACTCTATTTAAGGGACGAGCACTAATTATGAAGAAACTCACCCTAATTTCGTCAGCCATAGCTCTGGTGTTAAGTTGCTCAGTTGCAGCAAAAATTACTCCCGAGCAGGCCGCCAGACTGGGCAATGATTTAACACCGCTTGGAGCAGAGAAAGCGGGCAATGCCGACGGTTCTATCCCAGCATGGAATGGCGGTATTACTGCTGCCCCTGCCGGTTATACTGCAGGTATGCATCACCCCAATCCCTTTGCCGATGATAAGATCCTGCTCACCATCGACAAATCTAATCTGGATCAGCATAAAAACCTGTTAAGCCCGGGCCAGATTAAACTGTTTGAAATTTATCCTGATACATACAAGATGAATATCTATCAAACACGCCGTACAGCATCCTATCCACAGTATGTTTATGATGCGACAAAAAATATTGCTACCAAAGCCGAGCTTATTGAAGGCGGTAACGGCATTATTAACGCTGCTATTGGTATTCCGTTTCCAATACCACAAAATGGCCTTGAAGCAGTATGGAACCACTTGCTGCGTTTTCGTGGTGTAGCGGCAAGCCGTAATGGTGGCCAGGCAGCACCTACAGCAGCAGGCGCTTATACGATTATCGGTTTTGATGAGCAGATAATGTTCAAGTATTCAGAACCTACCGCAACAGCTGAAGCTCTGACAGCCGAAAACATACTGTTCCGCTTTAAGCAGGGCGTAACGTCGCCGGCACGTTTGGCAGGTACTGCTTTGTTAGTGCATGAAACCATGGACCAGGTGAAAACACCACGCCAGGCCTGGACATATAACACCGGCCAACGTCGTGTGCGTCGTGCACCCAATGTTGCCTATGATGCACCGGGTACAGCGTCTGACGGTCTGCGTACCACAGATGATTTTGATATGTTTAACGGCTCGCCTGATCGTTACAACTGGACGTTGAAAGGCAAGCAGGAAATGTATATTGCCTATAACGACTACAAGCTACACAGCAATCAGGTGAAGTACGCTGATTTACTGATGCCCGGTCATATTAACCCGGAGTATATCCGCTGGGAAAAACACCGGGTGTGGGTAGTTGAAGCAGCATTAAAAGACAATACCCGTCATGTCTATGGCAAACGTGTGTTTTATATTGACGAAGACAGCTGGCAAATCCATGTTGCGGATCTGTATGACAACCGCAACGAATTGTACCGTGTCGCGGTGGCTCATGGTCTGAACTACTATGAAGTGCCAACGCACTGGAGTACCTTAGAGGTATATCACGACCTTAACTCACGGCGTTATATTGCTCTGGGTCTGGATAACGAAGATAAAATGTATAATTTCTCCGTTAACCTGACAGATGCTGATTTCACGCCGGCAGCACTGCGTCGTGAAGGTACGCGTTAAGTAAAGTTTAAATCCGGTTACGGTTGGCTTAGTGCCAACCGTTTTTATTTAGAAAGTTTAATAGAGTAAATGCTCAGATTATGTTGAATAAATTCATCTGGTTATTGGCAGCAAGTGCTGTAGCTGCCGTTACACCATTTATGATGCAAGCACAGCAGAGCGAGCCTCAGGCCGCTTATCAGATGCCGCAGGCAAGTAAGGCACTGCTGACAGATCTTGTAAAAGTGAATGGGCAGCAATTAGTTGCTGTAGGCGAACGAGGACATATTCTGCTTAGTCAGGACGGCCAGAGCTGGACCCAGGCACAAGTGCCGGTGCAGTCGAATTTGAGCAGCGTGTACTTTATTAATCCGCAGCAGGGTTGGGCGGTTGGCCATGATGCCACTATTTTGGTAACTGCAGACGGTGGTGTAAGCTGGCAGCTACAACATTACTCGCCAGAAACAGATAAGCCGCTGTTTGATATTTACTTTGCCGATGCGCAAAAAGGCATTGCCGTAGGGGCCTACGGTATTTTCTATCGCACGGATGACGGCGGTAACAGCTGGCATAAGCATTTTCATGAAGAATTGTTACTCGAAGAAGAGCGAGAGTATTTAGCTGAACTTAAAGAGACAGACCCGGAAAGCTATCAAATTGAAACCGAAGCCTTATTACCGCATTTTAACCGGTTTTATGCTGACGGGAATGCGTTATATATGATTGGTGAGGCCGGTTTTGCTGCAAAAAGTATTAATTTTGGCGATAGCTGGCAGCGGCTTGATGCATTTTACAATGGTTCTTTGTTTGATATAACAGGTACACCACAAATGGCATTGCTGGCGGTTGGCCTGCGCGGCCATGCGTTTATCAGCCAGGATCAGGGCCAGCACTGGCAACAAATAACGCTAAACAGAAATGCGACATTAAACAGCGCATTTTCCGATGACAATGGCGCAGTTTATCTGGTCGGTAATGCCGGTACTTTGCTTATCAGTCGGGACGGTGCAGCAAGTTTTACGGATTACTCCCAAGCTGATGGTAAAGCCATAATCAACGGCCTGGTATGGCACAACCTGTTAGTACTGGTAACCGAAACCGGTGTCAGAACGATCAACCTGAGTGAACTGAAATAAGATGAGTTTAAATCGTTTGGTTAATAAGTTTGAGTATACGCTGTTTCGTCATCGTGCTCTGGTCATGGTGGCATTTCTGCTGGCAACGCTATTTTTACTGTTTAAAGCTACCAGTATTAAACTGGATGCCGCTTTTACAAAAAATATTCCGTTAAAACATGAATATATGCAAACCTATTTGCGCCACGCGCAAGATTTTGGCGGTGCGAATAATATCCTGATTTCATTATGTGATGATAGTGGCAATATTTTTAATGCCAACTTTTTTAATACCTTACGTCAGGCCCACGACGAGTTGCTTTACACTTCGGGTGTTGACCGGGTACAGGTTAAATCATTATTCAGCCCCAGCACCCGTTTTGTTGAGGTTGTTGAGGATGGTTTTGCTGGTGGGCCAGTGATCCCGGCAGATTTTGTTGCCAATGCCGCAGGCTTGGCCAAAGTAAAAGAGAATACCGAGAAAGCTGGCGTAGTAGGCCGCATGGTGGCTGATGATTATAGCTGTGCCATGATTTCTGCCCAGTTGCTTGAAGTTAACCCCGATACCGGCGAAAAGCTGGACACCATTAATTTTGCTTCAGTGCTGGAGCAGAATATCCGCGGTAAATATCAAAGCGATAGTATCAGTGTACATATTATCGGCTTTGCCAAAATGGTGGGCGATGTGGCGGATGGCGCCAAAGGTGTGCTGGTATTCTTTGCCATAGCTATTGCTATAACCTCAATAATGGTACTGTTTTTCTGCCGCTCACTCATGCTAACTCTTTTACCCATTGCCTGTTCGCTGATTGCGGTGGTTTGGCAAATGGGCTTGTTGTCGGCACTAGGCTTTGGTATTGATCCGATGTCGATTCTAGTGCCATTTCTGGTATTTGCCATTGGTGTCAGCCACGGTGTGCAGATGATTAACTCTACCGGCAAGCGGGTTGCTGCCGGGATGAATGCTAAAACAGCGGCCCAGGCCAGCTTCAGAAAGCTGCTTGTGCCAGGTGGTGTAGCGCTGTTATCTGATACAGTTGGCTTTTTAACCCTGCTGATTATTGAAATTGGTGTTATTCGTGAATTAGCGATTACCGCCAGCTTAGGTGTGGCAGTAATCATTCTGACTAACCTGATATTGCTGCCGGTGCTGATGTCTTTTGTTAAGTTCAGCAACCGCTACAAAGAGCGCGCGGCGGCGCCAACACCTAAAACAGATAAAATCTGGTTTGCGCTGTCAGCCTTTGCTACCCGTAAATATGCTGCTGTTATTTTGCTGGTTACTGCTGCGTTGTTTGTATTTGGCTATTTGCAAAGCCAGCAGGTTAAAATTGGTGATTTACATGCCGGTGCGCCGGCGCTGCATGAAGACTCACGCTACAACCAGGATACATTTTTAATTACCGACCGTTATGCCATTTCAGTCGACTACTTAAATGTAATGGTAGAGACAATTCCCAGTGCCTGTACTGAACACGACATTATGGCAAAAATCGACAAATTTCAGTGGTTGATGGAAAACGTCGAAGGTGTGCAGTCAGCGGTGTCATTACCTTCTGTGTCTAAAGCTATTAACGCAGCTTTTAACGAAGGGAACGCTAAATGGCGGGTACTGCCACGCAATACGCAAAGCCTGGTACAGGCCTCGTCCCGTGTTGAAACCAGTACAGGCCTGCTAAATGCCGACTGTTCTGTTATGCCGGTTATTTTGTTTTTACAAGACCATAAAGCTGAGACGATTGAGCGGGTGGTATCAGCAGCTAAGCTATACGGTGCAGAGCTCGGTGACGAGCAAACGCGTTTTATGCTGGCGTCTGGCCCGGCGGGGGTTATGGCAGCAACCAATGAAGCGGTGTCTGAAGCTCAACAGCCGATGATATGGTATGTGTATGGTGCAGTCATTTTACTGTGTTTGCTCAGTTTCCGCTCACTGCGCGCAACTATTTCGGTGATCCTACCTTTGTATGTGGTGTCTGTACTGGCGACCGCCTTGATGACAAAACTGCAGATAGGTTTAACAGTATCAACATTACCTGTTATTGCGCTGGGGGTAGGCATCGGCGTTGATTACGGTATTTATATTCTGTCGAACATGACACAGATGCTGCGCGATGGTATGCCTGTGCGCCAGGCCTACTTTGAAGCACTAAAAGAGCGCGGCAGTGCAGTGCTGTTTACCGGTATTACCTTAGCCATTGGCGTAAGCACCTGGGTATTTTCGGCACTGAAATTCCAGGTAGACATGGGTATTTTGCTGACCTTTATGTTTATCGTAAATATGCTTGGCGCCATTTTAGTGCTGCCGGCACTGGCGGCATTTTTATGGCGTAAAAAGTAAAATAAATTCTGCATGAATAAACACGAAAATGGCCGAAAGGCCATTTTCTATTTAAAGTGGATGAATAAGTTGTCAGAGCCTTTAAAAATCACTGGTTTAACCAGCATAAAAGCCCCAAATAATACTCGAAAAGCGCTACAATTGGCACTACACTGCGCAGCTGACACGATCCGGTATGTTCGGTACATCCTGCTGCTAAAGCGGTGACTGCAAAAAGGATAAAAAAATGGCACTGATAGACGGTCAACCCTCTGTTCTACTACAAAACGTTAGCAAACTGATTAAACAAAAAGTGAAAGACCAGGTCAGCCTGGTTGAAAAATTCGCTTACACCCTGTACGGCAACATGTCGAATGAAGACTTAGTTGGCCGTAATGACAGTGATTTATACGGCGCCGCGCTGAGTTTATGGCAGACTTTTAACGGTCATGCTGAGCCTGCGTCGATGATCCGGGTATTTAACCCGGAAATTGCCAAGCATGGCTGGGAGTCTAAACACACTATCGTAGAAATAGTGGTACAAGACATGCCATTTCTGGTGGATTCGGTACGCATGGCATTAAACCGCCAGTCAATAGCGGCGCATTTGCTACTGCATTATCCACTGCAAACTGAGCGCGACAGCAAAGGCCAAATCACTGATTTCTTTAAGCTGGGTAGCAAAGCTAAAGCCAGCACCCAGCAGACGGTATTTCATATTGAAATTGACCGTCTGACAGGTAAAGCCGCCATTGACAGCTTAACCGATGAACTGCATTCGGTAATGGAAGATGTATCGCTGGCAGTACAAGACTGGCAACCCGCCCAGGACAAGCTGCAACAGGTTATTAAGGCGCTGCCCAAACAAGCCGGTAAAGCCTCTGCCGAAGATATTAAAGATGTCACCGAGTTTTTAAACTGGCTGGCCAAAGATAACTTTACCTTGTTGGGCTACCGTGAATACACCATTGGCCCGGTAAAGGGCGATTATAAAATCAGTGGCATTGATGCCACATCACTGGGTTTAATGCGCCGTTCTGCTGCGCGCGATCTGATGTTGTCTGAACTGCCGGAAACCGGCCGTAAGCAAGCTATTAGTAACGGCTTGTTGATCCTGACTAAAACCAATAATAAATCCCGCGTACATCGCCCGGCGTACATTGATTACATCGGTGTGAAAAAGTTTGATAAAGATGGCAAGGTAATTGGTGAAGACCGCTTTATTGGTCTTTACTCGTCATCGCTGTACAACAACAGTGCGGCAGACATTCCACTGCTGAAAAACAAGCTTGCCACTGTGATGCAAAAATCTGAGTTTGCCACCGGCACGCATGCTTATAAGGCACTGCTGAATATTCTGGAAACCTATCCACGCGATGAGCTTATTCAGGCAACCGCAGATGAGTTGCTACATGTGGCTATGGGTGTACTGCAAATGCAAGAGCGTGATATGACACGCCTGTTTATGCGCAAAGACAGCTTTGGCCGCTTTGTTACTGCTATGGTGTATGTGCCGCGCGAGCGTTACAACACCCAGCTGCGTAAAGAAACCCAGGCCATATTGCAAAATGCGCTCGGAAGCGCAGAACCGGTTGAGTTTACAACTTATTTCTCTGAATCTGTGTTGGCACGTACCCATTATCTGGTGCGGATCAACGATAGCCATGTCGAGTATAAAGTGAAAGAAATTGAGCGTAATTTAGTTGAAGCGGCCCGCACCTGGGAAGATAAATTAGAAAGCGCCTTACTGGGTGTCTACGGTGAAGCCCGCGGTCGTGAGCTGATTGGCAAATACGTTAATGCTTTCCCGCGCAGCTACAAAGAAGAAATGCTGCCAAACGACGCGCTGGTCGATATCGGTAAGCTCGAGGCATTAAATGATGATCATAAGCTGGAAATGCTGTTTTACCGGCCACAGGAAGAAAAAGCCGATAGCAAAGCGGTGCGGCTGAACCTGTTCCATAAAGATCATCCGATCCATTTATCTGATGTATTGCCGATGCTGGAAAACTTCGGCCTGCGCGTTATTGGTGAAACACCCTATGCAGTTAAATGTGCCGATGGCAGTGTCAGCTGGATTTTAAACTTTGCCATGGAGCTTAACTGCGCTATACCGGCCGATTTTGAAGCCGCACAGCAGTCATTCCAGGATTCTTTTGCCAAAGTATGGGCAGGCCAGTTGGAAGATGATGGCTTTAACCGTCTGATCCTGGGCGCTGGTTTAAGCGGGCGTGAGGCATCTTTACTGCGTGCGTTAGCTAAATATAAACGCCAGATTGGCGGTACCTTCAGCCAATCTTATGTTGAAAGCACTTTTGCCCGTTATGCTGAGCTGGCAAACTTGCTGGTGCAGCTGTTTAACAGCAAGTTTGATCCCAAGTCCAAAGCCAGTAGCAAAGTGGCCGATAAACTGGAAGAGCAAATTGCTTCTCAGCTGGAAAACGTGGCTAACCTGGACGATGACCGTATTGTGCGCCGTTTTGTCGACATGATTAAAGCGACGTTGCGTACCAACTATTTCCAGAAGAATGCTGAGGGTAACGATAAACCCTATATTTCTTTTAAAATTAAGTCTGGTTTAATTCCGGATATGCCATTGCCTACACCGATGTTTGAAATTTTCGTGTACTCGCCCAGAGTTGAAGGTGTGCATCTGCGCTTTGGTAAGGTCGCCCGCGGTGGTTTACGCTGGTCTGATCGACGTGAAGATTTCCGCACCGAGGTGCTGGGGCTGGTAAAAGCCCAAACGGTAAAAAATACAGTAATAGTGCCTACCGGCTCCAAAGGTGGTTTTGTCTGTAAAAAACTGCCGGAAACCGGTGGCCGTGAAGCTTTCCTCAATGAAGGTAAAGACTGCTACCGTACCTTTATCCGCGGTTTGCTGGATGTAACAGATAACATCGTGCAAGGCGTAATAGTGCCGCCAAAAGAGGTGGTGCGCCATGACGAGGACGACCCGTACCTGGTCGTAGCGGCCGACAAAGGTACTGCTACTTTCTCAGATATTTCTAACGGTATTTCAGAAGAGTATAACTTCTGGTTAGGTGATGCTTTTGCCTCCGGTGGCTCTAACGGCTATGACCATAAGAAGATGGGTATTACCGCGCGCGGTGGTTGGGAGTCGGTTAAACGTCATTTCCGCGAAATTGGCATTGACTGCCAAACCACAGATTTTACCTGTGTCGGTATAGGTGATATGGCCGGCGATGTATTCGGTAATGGTATGTTGTTGTCAAAACACATCCGCCTGCAGGTAGCGTTTAACCATATGCACATCTTTGTTGATCCGAATCCGGATTCGGCAAAAAGCTGGGAAGAGCGTAACCGCATGTTTAACCTGCCTACGTCCACCTGGGATGACTATGACAAGTCATTAATTTCAGAAGGCGGTGGTATTTTCCTGCGCAGTGCTAAAGCGATTAAACTTTCAGCTCAAATGAAAGAAATGCTCGGCACCACTAAAGCTAGCATGACACCGAATGAGCTGATCCGTGAGGCATTGATGATGCCGGTCGATCTGATTTGGAACGGCGGTATCGGTACTTACGTTAAAGCCACCAGCGAGAGCCATGCAGAAGTAGGTGATCGTGGTTCAGAGCCGCTGCGGGTGAATGGTAAGGAGCTTAAAGCAAAAATCTTCGGTGAAGGCGGTAACTTAGGTTGTACCCAACGCGGCCGTATCGAATTTGCCATGCATGGCGGCCAGATCAATACCGACTTCGTTGACAACGTCGGTGGCGTAACCTGCTCGGACAACGAAGTAAACATCAAGATTTTACTAAATACGCTGGTGGCCGGTGGCGATCTGACACTGAAACAGCGCAATAAAATACTGTTTGAAATGACAGATGATGTAGCCGCTATTGTTATTAAAGATTGCTACCGTCAAACCCAGAGCATCAGTGTGTCATCGTTACTGGGCGCTGAGCAGTTAAAAGAATACACCCGTTTTATTCATACGCTGGAAAAAGAGGGTAAGTTAAACCGCGAGCTGGAGTTTTTACCCTCAGACGACGAACTGGCTGATCGTATGGCAAAAGGCCAGGGCCTGACCCGGCCAGAACTGTCTATCCTGACAGCTTACGGCAAGATGGTGCTAAAAGAGCGGCTGGTACTGCCTGAGATCTACGAAAACAACTACTTCAAACGCCAGTTGTTTGCTGCGTTCCCGCAAATGCTGCAGGATAAATATGCTGCAGAAATGGAAACACACCCACTGAAAGCCGAAATTATTGCCACTAAACTGGCCAATATGATGGTAAATGAAATGGGGCCTAATTTTGCTCAGCGTATGCTGGAGGAAACCGGCGCCGGTGTCGGTGAAGTAACATTGTGCTACGCCATCGCCCGTGATCTGTTTGATGTATCTGCCATGTGGCGCAAGATTGAACAGCTGGACAACATTATTGCGGCTTCACTGCAAAGCAAGCTATTCCATCAGCTGCGCCGCACTATGCGACGCGCCACCCGCTGGTTCCTGCGCCATCGCAATAAGGCGTTGGATATTCAGCAGACACTGGACTTCTTTAAACCTGCTTATCAGCAATTGAATAAAGAACTGGGTAATTATCTGGCACAAACTGAAGTTGAGCAGTTACAGCAAAAGCAAGCTGTACTGACAGAGCAAGGCGTACCGGAAGAAATCGCGCAATACCTGGCGCAACTGAGCACGGTATTCTCGGTAATGGATATTGCTCAGGTAGTGGATGCCGAAAAAGTACCACTGGCTATGGCAGCAGAAATATACTTTAAGCTGGGCGATAAACTGGATCTGCACTGGTTCCTGGAGCAAATAACCAATCAGCCGGTGGCGAACCACTGGCAGGCATTGGCACGGGCTTCCTACCGTGAAGAGCTGGACTGGCAGCAACGTGCTCTATCTGCCGTAGTAGTGCGTAGTTGTGGTAAATCTTGTGCCGCAGATGAGGTGATTAACAGCTGGCTGACCGAGCATGAAGCGATACTGGAACGTTGGCGCCTGATGCTGGCTGAGTTTAAAACCACGAAAAACCACGAGTTTGCTAAGTTCTCAGTAGCATTACGTGAATTAATGTTGTTAAGTCACCACTGTGACCCTGTAAAATAACAACCTTACTGGCTACAATACCCCGGCTTGTCCGGGGTATTTTTTTGTTTTTATAAGGCCGTTTATGTTTTATCCAATAGCACAGAAATTGATGTTCGCCTGTGACGCCGAATGGTCACATAATTTTGCCCTTGGCAGCTTAAAGCATTTGGCTCATACGCCTCTGGCTGGTTTATGGCGCCAAACATTGCCATTAAAGCCGGTTACCGTGGCCGGTATCCATTTTGATAACCCGCTGGGTTTAGCTGCCGGGCTGGATAAAAATGCCGAATGCATTGATGCTTTTGGCCAGATGGGCTTTGGTTTTATTGAAGTGGGTACCGTAACGCCAAAACCACAGCTGGGAAATGACAAACCGCGTATTTTCCGTTTGCCACAGTCTCAGGCCATTATTAACCGCATGGGCTTTAATAACAAAGGCGTCGATTATCTGGTAGAAAACGTAAAAAAAGCCAGCTATAAGGGCGTGCTGGGTATTAATATCGGCAAAAACAAAGATACACCGAACGAGCAGGGCAAAGATGATTATGTGCACTGTATGCGTAAAGTGTATGCCCATGCCAGCTACATTACTGTGAATATTTCGTCACCCAACACGCCGGGTTTACGCGATCTGCAATTTGGCGATGCATTGTACGATTTATTGCAAAGTGTGAAAAATGAACAGCTGGATTTGCAGGCGCAGCAGGATAAATATGTGCCGGTGTTCGTAAAAATTGCGCCGGATATGGATCTGGTGGCGGTAAATCAGGTTGCCGAAACCCTGCTGAAAAGCAAAATGGACGGTGTTATTGCTACCAATACCACACTGGACAGAAGCCTGGTGCAGGGGCAGCGTTATGCCGATGAAGCCGGCGGTTTAAGCGGGTTACCGGTAAGAGATAAAAGCACCGAAGTACTGCGCCAACTGCGTGCCGCTGTAGGCACAGCTATGCCGATTATTGGCGTGGGTGGTATTAGCGATGCCCGGTCAGCGCAGGATAAACTGAATGCCGGGGCGAATTTGCTGCAGGTTTATACCGGTTTTATTTATAAAGGCCCACAACTGTTGAAACAGATCGTAACCAGCTTATAAGGATCAGTAGCTGATCTTGCAATGTTAGAACAAAACAGTCTTTAACATCTTGATCAGCTTAGTGTATTTCTATAACTGTTTGATAAATAACCTACTTAATAAACCGCAGGTAAACCTATGCTCAGGCCATCAGAACGCTGGTTCTGGACTTACTGTCCATCCAAAGACCGCTTATTGCTGGATATCAGCGATGAGGCACAGTTTTGTTCGCCTTTTACTGCAAGTCAGCTGGTACAGCAACCTCAGTATCAGCCGTTGTCTATGGCAGAGGCTGAGACTTTCTGGGCTATTGATGAGAGTTTACAGCAACTGGATATGCCAGCAGCCGTGCGGTTGGAATTGTGCCTTAGTGCACTGTGCGCGCCGTTTTTACAGCAATTGGCGCATAAAAGCTGGTATTTTCAGCAGGGTAGCCAGTGCAATGCGGTTCAGTCGGATGTGGTAATACTACGTGGGCTAACTAACCAATATGCGTTGGTGCTGGCTACTGAACCTGATTGTGTAACCTGTTTATTGTTGGGTGAAATAAATACGCTGGCCGGTAAGACGCTACCGCGTTTGCAGGTGATACGTGTGCTGCGCAATCGAGTCAGTGCACTGGATGTGGTGTTGCCTTATCGCCATAGCGCCTGATTTTTACCGGCATTCTTTCTCTTCAGGACAGATCCGACTACACTAGCGGCAATTTTGTTGTAGCGGAACACTTATATGCCTGCCATTGAACCTCCTTCAACTGAACTTGAGCCTTTTTTAGCTCAGCTTAGCAGTGCTATTGCGGCAAAACAGCTGCATAAGCTGGTGCTGAGTAAGTACCAGGGCGCAGAGCCGTTAAAGCAGTTACAGGTAAGGCCGGTAGCGTTGAAACAACACTGGCAGCTTAGTTTTACCTATAAATACCAAACCAACGATGTAACGCATAACTATACGGCTGAGCAGGCAATAAGCGAAATTAAGGCGCTGTTAGGCGTGCAGTTTTATGCGGCTAATTTATTTAGCGCTGAGGCCGAAGCGCAGCTTAGTATCAGTAAAAAAGGCAAAGTATTGTATCAGCACAAGCGTTTAAGCCAGCCGGTAACTGTACAGCAGGCCAGCCATAACCGTGAAAAACATCGTTACCTGACACTGGACAGGCCGTTTTTGCAGGAGTTGGGCGTTACCGATGCCCGGCAGCAACTCATACCGGCAATGTCGCGTAAGTGGAAGCAAATTAATAAATTTATTGAGATTTTCTCCGGTGCTGTACAAGACACCGGCCTTAGTAAACAAAAACAGCTGCATGTGGCTGATTTTGGTTCTGGCAAAGCCTATTTAACCTTCGCCATGCACGATTATCTTACCGGTACCCTGGGGCTTGATGCTAAAGTTACCGGAGTAGAGTTAAGACAAAACCTGGTTGATCTGTGCAATACTACAGCAGCGAAGCTGAGCCTTAACGGTATAGCGTTTGAGCAGGGCGATGTGAAGCATTTTAAAGCCCGGGGTATTAACGTGATGATAGCGTTACATGCCTGCGATATTGCTACGGATTACGCCATTCATATGGGCATCGCTACTGGCGCAGATATTATTATGTGCTCGCCATGCTGTCATAAACAGATCCGGCCACAAATGAAAACGCCAGCGGTACTGGCACCCATGTTAATACATGGTATCCATTTAGGCCAGGAAGCTGAAATGGTAACAGACAGCCTGCGTGCCTTGTTACTTGAGGCATCCGGCTATAATACTAAGGTATTTGAGTTTGTATCGCTGGAACATACCAGTAAAAATAAGATGATACTGGCAACAAAAAACAAACAAAAATGTAACCGTGAAATATTGTTAAAGCAAGTTGCTGAAATAAAACAGTTTTATGGTATAGAGCAGCACTATCTTGAACGCTTGCTGAATATTACGGATGAAATTTCATAACGCGTTAATCACAAAAACTTCACCTATACAAAATTGACTTCGAACTTCGCTAGCCTGTAGTCTGCCCTGAACGCTTAACCCTGTTAAGCATTAATCAGTAAATTGTTACTGTCAGAAACAGGACGCTCAGGCTATGAAAACTGTCACACCACCCACTGATCTTCGTCGCGCTAAAATCACTAAAGCGGTGATCCCCGTGGCCGGTTTAGGAACGCGGATGCTGCCTGCAACCAAGGCTATTCCGAAAGAAATGTTACCGGTGCTGGACAAACCTTTAATCCAGCATGTGGTACAGGAAGCGATTGCCGCCGGCATGACAGAAATAGTGCTGGTAACCCATTCTTCAAAAAACAGTATTGAAAATCATTTTGATACCAGCTTTGAGCTTGAGGCCACGCTGGAGAAGCGGGTTAAACGCCAGTTGCTGGACGAAGTGCGCAGCATAGTGCCAAAGAACGTAACGCTGATTTCAGTGCGTCAGCCGGTTGCGCTGGGGCTGGGCAACGCCATTATGTGCGCGTATCCGGTAGTAGGGCACAACCCTTTTGCTATTTTGCTGCCGGATGTGCTGATTGATCAGCATCAGAGTGATCTGAAAGTCGATAACCTGGCGGCAATGATGGCGCGCTATAGCGAAACCGGAGCCAGCCAGATTATGGTAGAGCCGGTGCCGCGCAATATGGTCGATCAATACGGTGTGGTAGATCTGCAAGACGTTAATTTACGCGCCGGTACCAGTGCAGTGATCAGCGATATGGTAGAAAAGCCCGCTGTGGATGAAGCGCCAAGCAACTTTGCTATTACCGGCCGTTATGTATTGTCGGAACACATCTGGGATTTACTGGCACATATTACACCCGGAGCCGGTGATGAAATTCAACTGACCGATGCGATTTATCAGTTGTGTCTGCGTGAAACGATAGAAGCCTATCATATCGTTGGCAAAAGCCATGATTGCGGCACCAAGCTGGGTTTAATTCAGGCCAATCTTGAATATGCTCTGCAACATGACTTATACGCTAAGCCTTTGCGTGCCACTATCGAACGTATCTTTGCTGATCTGAACAAAGATAAAAAGCACCTGCATTTGTTGAAGACGGTGTAAAGGTGACAAATATGATGCAACAACCCACCCAGATTAAAAAAAGCCAGCCGGTAGCCGGGCTGCGTTTTTGCCTGCTAGCGCAAAACGAGATTGTACAAAGCCTCAAGCAAGTGACGCCTGCACAGGAACCACTGCGTCTGGTTGTGACAACGAATGTTGATCATATGGTAACCATGCGCCGGCATCATGAATTTAAACACGCCTGTACCAACGCCTGGCTGGTAACTGCAGATGGCTTTCCGGTTGTGCGCTTGCTTAAGTCTCTTGGCATTGCCACGCCTGGGCGTATTACCGGGGCTGATTTGTTTCCGGCGATTTTAGCGGCGTTAACACCGGGCCAGCATGCACCATTTTTTGTCTGCGCAAATGAAGCCACTGCCGCGTATTTACGGCACTGGCTAGCAAAGCAAGGCTACAGTACACCTGAGCAACGCGTGTTGGTACCGGAATTTGGTTTTGAAAAAGACAGTGTTTACAGCAACGAGATGCTGCAGAAAATAACGGCCATGGGCACTACGCACCTGTTTTTTGGCGTAGGAGCGCCTAAGTCGGAGTTGTGGATGCAGCGCCACCGCGAGCAGCTGTCAGGTATGTACGGCTTTGGTTTTGGCGCCGGGCTGGATTTTTTTGCCGGTACAGCAAAACGGGCACCGCAGTGGGTGCAACGTGTCAGCCTGGAGTGGTTGTGGCGGTTATTGTCAGATCCGCGTCGTTTAGCCAAACGCTATTTAATTGATTCATGGGCCTTTGTACGTATTGCTTTAACAGAGTACCGCCTTACTGTGAAGGAGAGCCGCTGATGTCTGCACCTGAGATGTCGCTACCAGATGCAATTATTGACTGCTCTCATCTGGGGCGTAAAACCACGGGCATTGAGCGTATTACCGAAGAGCTGTTTTCTGATGAAGCGTTGGGCGGTTGTCAGGTTGTGCGGTTAAAAGCCAGCAGTATTGGCGGCATGTTGTTTCAGCAATGGTTCGGTATTTTGTATGCCGCGCTTAAGTACCCGAAAAGTTTGATTATTACACCCGGTTTCCCGCCGTCTATTCTGGCTACACTGTTATTGAAAAAACGCCTGGTGCCTTATATTCACGACGTGTTTTTGCTAACCCGTGAGCAGGAGCTTAACCCGCGGGCCCGATACTATATGCGGCCTTCATTTGGTTTTGCGGTAAAGCGGCTTAACAGCTTTTTTGTCAATTCACTAAAAACCAAACAGGACTTGCAGCAGTTCTGCCAGAGCGATGCGCGCATTATTATGTTACGGCCACAGGTGCGTAACGTTTTTGCGCTGCCGCATAACAGCGGGCGTTATAGCACTGTTGATTTGAGTAAGCTCAAGATTGTCATGCTGGGCACGGTAGAGCCACGTAAAAATTACACTGCTGCGGTCGCTATTTTTAACGCGCTTAAACAGCGTCTTGGCGACGGCATTGAGCTACATATTGTTGGCCGGCTTGGTTGGGGCCCGGATGCCCGCTTGCTACAAAACACTGCCGGTGTATTTTGCCGCGGCTATTTGTCAGCTGATGAGATAAAAACACTGCTCGACAGCGCGACATTTTACCTGTCTACCTCCCATGACGAAGGGCTGGGCTTGCCATTGCTGGAGTTGCAGTACAGTGGTATTGCCGTGGTAGCGGCAAAAATCCCGGTGTTTGCTGAAGTGCTTGGCGAGTCGGGGCTGCTGGTCGATGTTAGTGATGCTGAACAAGCTGCGACGCAAATTATTGATTTTTGCAGCGATACTGCGCAGATACAGCAACAAAGTGAGCTTGCCCGGCAAAATATTCAACGCTGGAATGCCTTAGCCGCTGCAGATAAACAAGCAGCCAGTGTGCTTTTCAGAGAGTAGGAGTGGCAGTGTTTTATCACGGTATTAATAATTTTCGGGCGTTATCTATTTTTCTGATCGTGTTTGGCCATTGCTTCTGGATCTCAAACTGGTACCCGGAGCAAACCTGGCAAAACGTTTACTTGTATATGATACCCGGCGGCACGTTCTTTTTTGCCTTTATCAGTGGTTTTTTGTTTGCACATCTTAATGTTAGCACATTTCGGTATGCAGATTTTATCGCCAGAAAGTGGCGCAATATTGCATCACCTTATTTATGGATATCGGTTCCGGTGATCTGCTTTGCGGTAGTAGTGCAGTATCCCGGGTACTTTGTTGATAGCAACGATGGCTTTTATTATCAGTACCTGTTGCCGTTTTTTAAGTATTTGCTAACCGGCCGCGTATTTACCGGTTATTGGTATATACCGTTTATTTTGCTGGTGTTTGCTGTTTCGCCGTTGCTGGTAAGGTTTTATTACCTGAGCAGCAGGGTGCAACTGATGATGGTTACGGCGTTATTGCTGCTGGCAATGTTTGTACACCGGGCTGAGGATAACCTTAATCCGTTGCAAAGCTTTGTCTATTTTTTGCCGGTGTTTATGTTTGGTATGGTGTTTAACCGCCATTTTGATTTGCTGCGTGAACGCTATTTATGGTTGCCCTGGTGCTTGCTGCTGGCTTCTATCCTGTTGTCGGTGTATCAGAGTGCTTATCTGGGTATTGCTCACAATGCACATAAATACTTTTTTACTTATGCCGGCATCGATTTAAAAGTGATTGAGAAAATCATGCAGGCGGTAGCCATATTGTTATTGTTTGAGCGGCACTGGCAACAGCGCCACCGGCTGGTAGATATGGTTGCATCAGCCAGCTTTGCCATCTTTTTTTTACACCCAATTGTGATAGCTGTTTTTAAGAGATTGTTAAATAATACATTTTCTGGTTTTTTGTACTGGCACATTCTTACCCTGGCGGTATTTTCCGCCACCTTACTGCTGGCCTGGAGCATTAAAAAAGCGCTGGGCTCATACAGCAGGCAGGTTATTGGTTGGTAACGTATTATGTTAAAGGAGTTGTTATGTTTACACCTGTAATTATGGCCGGAGGCTCCGGAACCCGTTTGTGGCCGTTGTCCCGTGGTAATTTTCCCAAGCAGTTTCTGCCACTTACCGGCAAACACACCATGTTGCAGCAAACGGTATTGCGCTTAAACGGGCTGGAACATGCCGCGCCGCTGTTTATCTGTAATGAAGATCATCGCTTTATCGCCGCTGAGCAGGTGCGCCAGCTCGGGCTGAAAAAAGCCGATATTATGCTGGAGCCGGTTGGCCGCAATACAGCACCGGCTATTGCGCTGGCAGCGATGCGCGCCCGTCAGCAAAACAATGCTGATACGGTGCTATTGGTACTGGCAGCAGATCATGTCATTACTGACACTAAAGCATTTCAGCAGGCAACAGAGCAGGCATTGCCGCTGGCACAGGCTGGTAAACTGGTTACTTTCGGTATAGTGCCGGCCAATGCAGAAACCGGTTATGGTTATATAAAGCGTGGCGAGCAGGTGGGTGATGCGTACAGGGTACAACGTTTTGTTGAAAAACCTGATCTGCCAACTGCGGAGCAATACCTGCAAAGCGGCGAATATTACTGGAACAGCGGTATGTTTATGTTCCGGGCTGATGTGTACCTGCAGCAGCTGCAACAGTTCCGCCCGGATATTTACACCGCCTGTGAAGCCGCAATGGCAGAGCAAACACCCGATTTAGAATTTGTGCGTGTGGATAAAGCCGCCTTTGCAGCTTGCCCGGCAGATTCGATTGATTATGCCGTGATGGAGCGTACAGAGCATGCCGTCGTGCTGCCACTGGATGCCGGCTGGAATGATGTCGGTGGTTTTGCTGCGTTGTGGCAGGTGTCTGCAAAAGATGCCCAGGACAATGTGCTAAGCGGTGATGTACTGGCACTGGATAGCCATGGCACTTACATCCACAGTGATGACAAGCTGGTGGCGGCAGTAGGTGTTGAAGATTTGATCGTGATCAGCACTAAAGATGCGGTGTTGGTGGCACACAAAGATAAAGCGCAGCAGGTAAAACAGATTGTTAGCCAACTGGCTGAAGCCGGCCGCAGTGAGGCGGTATTTCACCGTGAGGTTTACCGGCCCTGGGGTAAGTATGACTCTGTCGATAACGGTGAGCGTTTTCAGGTGAAACGTATTACGGTAAAACCCGGTGCCAAACTGTCGGTTCAAATGCACCATCACCGCGCTGAGCACTGGATAGTGGTATCGGGCACGGCCAGAGTTACCATTGACGATAAAGAGCAATTTGTCACAGAAAATCAGTCGGTTTATATCCCCATCACGGCAGTGCACGCGCTGGAAAACCCCGGCAAAGTGCCACTGGAACTGATTGAAGTGCAGTCTGGCTCTTATCTTGGTGAAGATGATATTGTGCGCTTTGCTGATCGCTATGGGAGGGCTTAAGGCAATGCAAAAAATAACCTGTTTTAAAGCGTATGATATTCGCGGCAAGTTGGGTGAACAACTCAATAACGATGTGGCTTACCGTATCGGCCGCGCTTTTGGCGACTACCTTAAACCGCGCCAGGTGGTATTGGGTGCAGATGTACGTGCTACGTCAGAAGAATTAAAACTGGCACTGGCTGAAGGCCTGATGGATGCAGGCTGTGATGTTATCGATATCGGTATGACCGGCACAGAAGAAGTGTATTTTGCCACTTTTCATCTGCAGGTAGATGGTGGCATTGAAGTGACCGCCAGCCATAATCCTATTGATTATAACGGCATGAAGCTGGTGCAAAGTGGCGCCCGGCCAATTAGTGGCGACAGTGGTTTGTTTGCTATTCAGCAACTGGCCGAGCAGGGTGAATTTCAGCAAGTGGAAAAAAAGGGCACTTACACCAAACAATCGGTATTGGATGCCTACATTGAACATTTGCTTGGTTATATCGATTTGGCCAATATTAAACCGCTGCGTATTGTTGCCAACTCTGGTAACGGGGCTGCCGGCCATGTGATCGATGCGTTGGAACAAGCTTTTGCCCGGCTAAAGGTACCGGTTAGCTTTATTAAGGTGCATCATCAGCCGGATGCGACTTTTCCAAATGGTATCCCTAACCCGCTGCTGGTAGAAAACCGTGCCGATACCCGTGCTGCGGTGCTGGAGCATAAAGCCGACTTTGGTATTGCCTGGGACGGCGATTTTGACCGCTGCTTCCTGTTTGACGAGCGTGGCCAGTTTATCGAGGGCTACTATATTGTTGGTTTACTGGCCGAGGCTTTTTTACAAAAGCATGCCGGCGCCAGTGTGATCCACGACCCGCGGTTAACCTGGAATACCATTGACTTGGCTATTCAGGCCGGCGGTAAACCCATACAGTCAAAAACCGGCCACGCCTTTATAAAAGAGCGGATGCGTCTGGAAGATGCTGTATATGGCGGCGAAATGAGTGCGCACCATTATTTCCGTGATTTCGCTTATTGTGACAGCGGTATGATCCCCTGGTTGTTGGTAGCAGAGCTAATTTGCCTCAAAGCACAGCCGTTATCCCAACTAGTGAATGAACGTATTGCCGCATTTCCGTCGTCAGGCGAAATTAACTTTACGCTTAATGATCCTAAAGCTGCTATTGAGCGGGTACTGCAACATTATATTGCCGGGGCGCTGGTGGTTGACCGCACCGACGGTATCAGCCTTGAATTTGCCGACTGGCGTTTTAACCTGCGCAGCTCGAATACCGAGCCGGTAGTGCGGCTAAACGTGGAAAGCCGTGCCGATGTGGCATTGATGAGCTATTACACAGAGCAAATAAGTAATTTGCTGGTGGCATCATGAAGATCCTGATAAATCATTTGTTGGAGCCGGCAAACCGTATTTCCGGCATCAGCAAGTATTTATTCTCGTTACTGGCCGAATTGCTGAAATCCGAGCAGCACCAGTATGTGCTGCTTACCTCCTGGTCGGAGGAATGTTTGCCGGTAGCGCTGCGCAATCCGGGGTTAACTGTGGTATCGGTACCCTATATTGAGTCTACGCCACGCAACCTGTTACGCCAGCTTTGGTTAGTACCGCAGCAGATGAAACAACATCAGGCCGATGCCGAATTTAACTGCAACCCCTTAGGTGGTTTTATCGGCAGCTGGCCCAGGGTTACCGTAACGCATGATCTGTATTTCAATGTATCACCGGCATCTTACAAGCGGCATCATCGTTTATGGTGGCAGTTGTTTTATCCGCTGACGTGCCGCAGCGCCAGCAAGATTATCTGTGTATCGCAAAATACCTGTAATGATGTGGCGCGTTACTATCCGCAATTTGCCGATAAAACGGTCGTTATTGGTGAAGGGCCTTGCCTGCCAATACCGGAAAATATCGACAGTGATGTCCAAAAACGTCAGAGTTTTGGCCTTTTTGTGGCCAATGTCTCGCCAAATAAAGGCGCCGATACTCTGGTAAGGGCGCTGGGGCTGCTGCGCCATAGCGGGCGCAGTATTGAGGTTAAACATGTGGGCGCCGACACTCAGGGCAATTTTGCCCGCTTTGTTGCTGCAATACCACATGGGGCGGCACCGGTTTCACTGGGTTACCTAAGTGATGGCCAGCTTAGTGAGCTATATAGCCGGGCGCGGTTTCTGGCGTTTCCGTCACGTTACGAAGGCTTTGGTTTACCTGTTGTTGAAGCCCAGGCCCACGGCACGCCAGTGATTGCGGCAGATATTCCGGTACTGCGTGAGGTGGCCGGAGATGGTGCGCTGTTTTTTGCCCCCGAAGATGGTGCGGCTCTGGCCGAGCATATGTATGCATTGTTGCATGATGATGCGCTATTCAGTGCGCTGTCAGTTAAAGCCCTGCAAAATCAGCAGCGTTTTAACTGGCCTAAAGCTGCCCGCCAAACCGAACAGGTATTTGAGCAGCTCGGTTGCGACAGTCTGGCAGCGCAAAGCCAGTTAAACTAATTTAAGGTGCAATTATGACTTACAAAACCACTTTTTTTTCCGTGCACCCTATTGACCCTTTTGGCAGCAAAGTAGGGGGTATTGAAACCCATGTACGGCAACTATTGAAATACTGCCCGGCCGGTATGCGGCTGATTTTGATTGGTGTAGACGACAGTGGTAAACGTAAACTGGGTGAGCTGATCGAAGTAGAAATGTTTGGTGGCCGTTTTCTGTTTATGCCAATAATGCATTGTCATCAGGGTGAAGTAAATGCAGCAGCCAAATCACTATTTCAGTCTACGACATTAAGATTCTTCGTTAATTTTATCCGTTATAGCTCGCGGATTAAGGCGCTGGCAAAAGAGATGCCAAGCAGCTTCGATATCCAGCGTTATGAGTTCGCCTGGTTGTGCCGTTTATATGGTTTTGACTATGTGTTAACTACTCATGGCGATGCAAATCCGGATCAGCCAATGGATTCTTTACTCAGCCGTTACTGGTTTTTGCACAAGTTTAATGAAAAACATGCTGTACGCAGTGCCCGCCATGTGTATTCAGTCAATCAGCAGCAAACTGACCGCATCCGCCGCGACTATCCGGAAGTGGCCACAAAAACCGATTTTATGACAGTAAGCGTGGATGATCAGTTGTTTAAACCCACCGTTTACCCGGATTTGCAAGGGCCGTTAAAAATTGCTTTTGTGGGCCGGCTCGACACCTTTAAACGCCCGGGCATGATGTTTAACGTTATTGCTGAGCTGGCAAAGCGCACTGATAACCAGGTTGAATTTCATTACGTGGGTGCCGCTAAGCCACAGAGCTTTGCCGAGTTTGCCGCCATAGCACCGCTGACAGTCTGCCACGGCTTTAAAACTTCAGCGAAGGTGGCGCAGCTTTGGCAGGGCTGGCATATGGGCATTGTTACCTCGGTATTTGAAGGTATGCCAGTTTATGTGCTTGAAGCATTGTGTGCAGGGCGCCCGGTTTGCTCGGTTAACCTGCCGCAGTTATCACTGGTAATAGACAACAATATTAATGGTGTGCTGCTGGAGCAAAACAACGACTCAGCCGAACTGGTACAACAACTGGCGCAGCAGATGCTTGCTACCTGGCAACGTATGCGTAATGGCCAGATACAGCCAGAGCAGGTTAATCAAAAGGTTGCACCTTATAAGGCCAGTAATCAGATGAGAGTGTTGTTTGATAAACATGCTCAGTTGCAAAGCCGCTCAGCAGGGCTGGTTGCTCAAAGCTAAGCACAAATCCGCTAAATAAACCGTTACAGGAATATTGTTATGTTATCGCGCAGACAGTTTGTACAGAGCCTGCTTGGGCTTGGTGTGGTGGCAGCAATGCCAGCCTGCCTGGCAAAGCCTGCAACAACACTGCCAGGCAACAGCACAACAGCAGCGTTACTGCCAGGTACAGAGGTGACATCGCTCAACCAGATTGCCAGTGCCGCAGGGCGCTTATTTGGTAGCGCCTTTGATATGGCATCAATTAACGATCCGCAGTACGGCAGTTTGCTTAAACATCATTGCGGTATATTGACCACAGATTATCAGTTTAAATTTGGCACCTTAAGGTGGCGCGAAAGTGAGATCAGTTACAGCAAAACAGATCAGTTAATGGCCTTTGCCCGTGCAGCAGGCATACCGGTACGGGGCCATACATTGATTTGGAACGAGTGGAACCCGGACTGGCTGAAGCAGGCATCCGACAGCCGGGTAGCATATTGGCTCGATCGGCATATTGAAGAGGTGGTTGGCCGCTATGCCGGACAATTTCATTCCTGGGATGTGATAAACGAGCCGATGTGGCCGGGCCATAACCGCGAATCTGGTTTACGCGCAGGGCCCTGGTTACGCGCAATGGGGCCAGATTACATAAAGCGCGCTTTTGATGTTACTGCGCGTACCGATCCTGCGGCAAAGCGGGTGCTAAATGAAGCCTGGCTGGATCGCGCCGATCATTGGGGCCGCGGCCTGCGCTCTGCCTTTTTGCCATTGCTGGATAAGCTGCTTGATCAAGGGACACCTATTGACGCTATTGGCCTGCAGTGCCATCTGGCACCGGGCAACCTGGACATGGACGCATTTTTGCAGTTAGTTGAACAGTTAAAGCAACGCCAGTTGCCGGTTTATATTACTGAGCTTGATGTGAATGATCAGAGCTTTGTCGATGATGAAACCCAAAGGGATCAGCAGGTTGCCAGTACATACCGGGATTTTTTACAGGAAGTCCTGCAAAACCCAATAATAGAAATGGTACAAACCTGGCAATTAAGTGACAAATACTCGTTTTATCAGGGCCGGCAGGAACGGTTGGTAAGAGTATTACCTTTTGACCGCGATATGCGTGCCAAACCGGCGTATCAGGCGCTGGCAACAACGCTGGCTATACCGCGCCATGGCTGAAATGCTCGCTAAACCTTTGCCAAAGCCGCATTATCCACATATCGCCCTGGCCAGGGGGCTTAGTATAGTGCTGGTTGCCTTTGGCCACAGTGCACTGGCAGATATGCATGCCGCAACAGATGCGTTGGGTGTGGTCAGAATGCCGTTTTTCTTTTTGCTGGCCGGGCTGTTTTTCAGCTCGCAGCCTAATATCTTGCACTACAGCAGACAAAAAAGTATTGCGCTTTTAACGCCGTATTTTTTTGTTTTAACGGCTATAGGTATTAAGCAGTGGCTGTCGGGAGGCGATTTTGCTGCCTATATGGCCGGTGTACTGTACGGCAACGGCCAAACCATTGCCTGGACACCGCTATGGTTTTTACCGCATTTGTTTTTACTCTATACCTCGGCGGCACTGTTGTTGCGCCCCGGCGGCTTTACTGCGTTAAAACGCACTCAGCAGTTTAGTCTTGTTTTGGTGTGGCTGGTACTCTCAGGCGTGGTGCTGGGCTACTTTCAGCCGCAGTTTTCGCAATCAACATCGTTGCTGTTACGCAGTGGCCTGCCGTGGGGCGCGGATTTTTTACCGCTGTCGCTGGGCTATTTTACGCTGGGGTATTTGCTGAAACAGCAGTTTACCCAGGCTCGTTTTAGCCCGTTACTGCTGCTAATGCTGACGGGGTTATTTGCAGTATTGGTATTTGCCTTCAGCGCAGCTGTCGATTTTAATTTGCGTTTATATACGCCGCCGCTTTGGTTGCCATTTATTATAGTTACCGGCTGCTTTATGTTGCTGCAGTGGTCTTTACTGTTTAGCAAGCTGCCACTGCTAAGCGATGCTTTTATTCTGTGCGGCCGTTACAGCCTGTATATTCTGATCTTTCATGTGTTTTTGCAGCAAGTGTTGCAACGTCTGGCAGGTTCGGGCGGGGTATTATTACAGCTGGCAATTTTGCTCGGCAGCATAGTGTTGTCGATTGCTGCGGGCTGGTTTATCCGTCGGGTAGTGTTATTGCGCTACTGTTTTGAACCCGGTGTCGTTCGTGTTAAGGCTGCCAGATAATGTTGTTGTCTAATACGCTTAAATATTTACCCTCCCAGGTGCTGGCGCCGCTGTCGCAATTTCTGTCCATTATTTTGTGGACGTACTTTGGTGATGAAAAGCTAATTGGTTATATCACGTTAATCACAGCGTTTCAGGAGCTGGCGATGGCGATGTTTGTCAATTGGTGGATGCACTACGCCATGCGCGAGTACGGCACTTTTAAACAACAGAATAATCTGCCGGCATTCTGGCAAAGTTCGCGCAGTGTTATCGCTATTTCGTCTGTACTGATGGTTATTGCCGCGCTGATAAATCTGCTGCTATTTATTGACCAGGCTGCCAGTTTAACAACCTGTATATTAGTGGCGCTTTATGCCATGTTCAGGGCCAGCAATAATTTTAACGCTGCTATTGCGTCGCTGGAGCAGCAAATAGTGCGCTATTCCATTCTTACCACTGTGGGGCCTTTTGTCGGGCTTTTTATTGGTGTAGCTTTGTTGCAGCAATTTGGTGCTGATCCAATTTATCCGCTGCTGGGTTATGTGCTGGGCGAAATGCTGGCCAGTATTCTGGCATACCGGCGCAGCAGTGCGAGCTGGCGGCATTGGTCTGTTAACCGCAGCACTGTGCTGCAGGCGTTGCACTATGGTTTTCCGATGATAGGTTCGGCCTTGTTTGCCTGGCTTATTCTGCAATACCCACGTTATTTTATTGCCAGCAGCATGAGCCTGGAACAAGCCGGCCTGTATGCGGTCGGCGTTGGTCTTGGCCTGCGTATTGCTTCGTTGATCACCATGATGGTGACTCCCGCTGCGTTACCCTTATTGTTTAAACTGGTACATGAAAAAGGAGAGCCGGCAGCTGTGGCGCAGCTGCAGCAAAACCTGCTGTTGTTGCTGTTGGTGTTGTTACCGGGCTTAGTGGGCTTATATGCAGTAATGCCGGTGCTTATTCCGCTGTTGGTGGAACAGCGGTTTGTTGATGCAGCCTTACTGGTTATGCCATGGGCATTGCTGGCCGGGGGTATTGAGGCGATTAAAAACGGTTATTTAAACCATTACTTTTTTATTCGCAAACGCACCGGTGCCATTTTGGGCTACGATGCGGCTATGGCGTTGACCGCTGTAGTGCTAAGTTACTTTCTGGTCAGCGCTATGGGTATTAAAGGCGGCGCTATGGCCAGTACAATGGCGTTAGCACTGGGTATTACTGTTATTGGCTTGTGGCTGCTGCTCACTAAACGTGTAACGCTGCCTTACCTGAGTATTATAAAAATGCTGCTGGCGGTAGGCGTGATGTATCTGCTGGTACAAAAAGTGGATGCAGCGCAGCCTTTAACGTCACTATTGCTGAAAATTGGCGTCGGAGCTTTATCCTATATTGCCGTGATGTTGTTGTTGTTTCGTGCTGACGTGGCCGGGTTTATCCGCCAGCGTCAGTCAGGAGCCGGTTAACTATGCAAAGGCAAATGCCGGCACTGAGTTTTATGCTGCTGTTGCTTGCAATAGTGGCGCTGTTTAGTTTGTCGGGCAATGTATTGTATCAGGCCGGTATCTTTTATGATTCGCCGGGTGGCAATCCGTTGCACAAAATTCACCCGTCGTTTTATCTGCTGTTATTGTCGCTGGCCAGCTGGACGCTGTATCAGGGCGGGGTGGCGCAACTGTATTATTTGTTTACTGTACGCAGCCACTTTCTGCTTTTTGGCGCGGCATTGTGTTTATTACTGCACGATGTGTTGCTGGGACGGCCCCTATCGTCGGCTATTGTAAGTTATGTCAGCGCTGCGTTATTTGTTTTACTGCTAAAGGCGCTTAGCCCGGGCCGGCTGCTGCAACTGAGATCGTGGTTATTGCTGTTGTTGTCGGCCAATGCCCTGGTAGGCATGTATGAATATGCCGGTGGTGGTTTAATTGCACCTCTGGTGCTGACTGATGCTGCCAGCGGTGAGGTGATTGACACCTCAGAGTGGGGGCAAATCCGCTCCGCCGGCTTGCTTGGTCATCCGTTAATCAGCACTATGTTAAGTGGCTTTTATCTGGTGTGTTATGTTACCAGAGCACTGTTTGCCAGAGTGAGTTTAGCTGAGAGTGCAACGGCTTTGCTGTTATTAACTGCGTTGCCGTTATTTGGCGGGCGTGGCTCTATTCTGGCGGCGGTAATAGTTATTTTGCTATTGCTCATCCTCAAAGCTGTGCAAAGTATGCAGCGGCGCATGCTGACCCAGCGGGCGTTGTTGTATTTGTTGTCATCGTTATTGTTACTGCCGTTACTGTTTTATCTGGCGTACAGCATTGGTTTACTTGAACCGGTGCTTAGCCGGCTCGAAGATGATCAGGGCAGTGCATCCACCCGGTTGATTGCGATTGAGTTAATGCTGGATACGTCCTGGCTGAACCTGCTGCTGGGGGATATTGATCGCAGTTTGTCGGGTAAAGTGCTGCTGTTTGGCTCGCGCTATGGCATTGAAATAGGCTGGATTGCGTTACTGCTTACTTATGGCGCAGTGCTATCGGCGTTGTTACTGTATGCAGTATATTATTGCCTGCAGCAGTTATATCAGCGCTTGTCGCCGTTATTACTGTTTCCATGGCTATATGCTTTTATCGCCTGGAGCTCTGGCACCGGTATATCAGGCAAAACCATTATGCTCAGTGCTGCCCTGATCATGACAGTGTTGCTATTTTGTGATCTGAGCAGCAAAACACCTGCCAAAAGTTGAACTAATAGCATGCCGTGACTGAATGAAAAGTGAACCAATCTATTAATAAAGTATTAATTACGGGTGAATTTTTCTAACTTAACGGGTTATAAATGTTCGTTTGTAACAGGCAACACAGACGCAGTAGTTTAGTAAGAATAGCAAAGTGAATAGCCAGCCGTACCGGCTTGTGACTTTTGCTTTCTACAACAGCGAATGCGGAGCACCAGAGATGACTAATTCAATCTTACGTTATGAGCAACCAGGCTCATCAGTGGTATACCGTTTTATTGATCTGATGATTTTGTGCGGCGTGTTTCTCGCCAGTATGCATCTGTACGGTGTACCTCTTGATAAAGACTATTTGATATTGCTCAGCGTTTCGCTGGCAATATATTCCTACCTGGCCGAATCAGTGCAGCTTTACCGCTCGTGGCGGGCGGGCAGGTTTTCCCACATGCTGATGCATGTTGCCACTATTCACACTGTGTCATTCTTATTAATTGTCGCCGGTTTGTTTTTGTTAAAAGAAGCCGAGAGCTTTTCGCGTCTGGCCTTAGTGAGCTGGTACCTCGGTGGCTTAATGGTGCTGGTGTTATGGCGGGTATCGGCCCGGGCAATAAAAACCTGGCGCCGTAAACGTGGTTTAAGCCTGCAGCAGGTGGCCATTATAGGGTTAACCCCGTCTGGGTTAGCACTGCATAACGAAATCGAACAACACTTTGAACTGGGTTTTAACTGTATCGGCTTTTTTGATGATCGTCCGCCAGAGCGTGTGGATGACCTGCCAACAGAGTCGCTGCTGGGCAGCGTGGAAGATGCAGTAGAAATGGCCCGCGCCGGCAAACTGGTAAAAATTTATATCTGTTTACCTATGATGGCCGAAAAACGCATTGCAGACATTATCAGCCGTTTGGGAGACACCACTTCTGATGTGTTGATAGTACCGGATTTCTTGTTTAAAAACCTGATGCATGCCCGTATTGGTAATGTCGGCAGCATTGATACTATCAGTGTGTTTGAGTCACCTATGTTTGGTTTTCAGAGCTTTTACAAGCGTAGTTTCGATATACTGTTCAGCGGCACTGTGCTGTTACTTATTTCGCCGCTGCTGCTGATGATTGCCGCAGCCATTAAGCTCACGTCCAAAGGGCCGGTATTGTTTCGTCAGGATCGTTATGGCCTGGACGGTAAGAGAATTGGTGTATATAAATTCCGCTCGATGAAAGTGATGGAAAATGGCGGCGCAGTAACGCAGGCCAAACGCAATGATAGCCGTGTGACTGCTGTAGGTGCCTTTTTACGTCGTACTTCGCTGGATGAGCTACCGCAGTTTTTCAACGTACTGCTGGGAGAAATGTCGGTTGTCGGGCCAAGACCTCATGCGGTGGCGCACAATGAAGAGTACCGCAAGCAGGTAGCTTATTACATGTTACGCCACAAAGTGCGTCCTGGTATTACCGGTTGGGCACAGATCAACGGCTGGCGCGGCGAAACCGACACACTGGAAAAAATGGAAATGCGGGTAAAATACGATCTGGATTACATTCGCAACTGGTCATTGTTTTTTGATGTGCGGATTGTGTTTAAGACGGTATTTAAAGGCTTTGTTGATAAAAATGCGTACTAACAGGAAGACAGATGTACTGTAATGTGATCTTGTGTCGATCAGTGCTGGCGGTGATGTTGTTTGGCAGTATAGATGTATCTGCACAGGAGCTGGTACGCAATGCCATCAGAACTGAGTCTGGCATTGATTTTATTCCGGAGCTGCGTTTTGAGCTGCGCCATGATGACAATATTGCCAATGCACCCGAGGCTGAGCGCAGCAGCTGGATTTCGTTGTTAACGCCTAAGCTGACTGCGCAGTTGTTATCGGGCCCCAATGAGTATCAGGCTGCACTGGAGCTGGCATCGGGTAGCTATCTTAGCAGCAGTGATGATAGCTACCTGGATTGGAATTTCAGCACAGCAGCGTTAGTGGAATTGTCGGACCGGCACCGGTTTGACGTTAAAGGCCGTTACGCTGCCGCACACGAAGCCAGAGGTACCGGCATTACTGAAGGGCAGGGTAACAACCTTACAGAACCGGCTGATTTGCGCCTGTTGAGTGTACAAGGCGCCTATGAATATGGTGCCAAAAGCAGCCGTACCCGGTTGCGTTTACTCACTGCGTACTACGATAAAGATTACCGCAACTACGAAGCGCTGACACAGTTTCGTACTTACCACAGTATCAAACTGGGCACCGAGCTGTATTACAACACTGGTGCCAATACCCGCCTTATCACTGAAATCAGCCGTTTACACACCCGGTATGATAATACCGATATCAGCGGCAGCCGGGATAGCGACACCATGAATTACCGTTTAGGCGCCCGCTGGCAACCCAGTGAGCTGACCTCAGCAGAGCTGCGGTTAGGCTACCAGAACCGGCAGTTTGATAACCCGCAGCGGCAGGATTTCTCTGGTCTCGCATGGGAGATGGCGGTGCAGTGGGCGCCACTGAGCTACTCACGTTTTAATCTCAGTACTGGCCGACAATCAAAAGAGCCTGATACACAGGGTGATTTTGTTAAAGAAACCCATTACAGCCTGTTCTGGAATCACCAGTGGCAGCCGTTGTTCAGCAGCAGCCTTGGCGTACGACGGACAAACGATGATTACACCGGCTTTGACCGGCGTGACAGGCTAACCAGTTACCAATTAAGTGGTAAATACTCGCTGTTACCGCAGTTGTTGCTTAATGCCGGTATCCGGCTACACCGTAACAATTCTTCGCAGGCAAACATTGAATTTGACAAAAATGAAGTGTTTTTTGCTGTGCAGCTCGCGTTATGAGGATCAAGATGTCAAATCGTGTTATTGCCGCCGTATTATTCTGTTTGTTTATTGGCTGGCCATTAAGTGCACAAGAACAGTATGTGCTGGGGCCTGGTGATCTTATCGTGATTAAGGTGTATGGGCAGGAAGATCTGGAGTTGCAAACCCGGCTGACCGATAGCGGCACAATAAACTATCCGTTTCTGGGTAAATTACAGCTGAGTGGCAGAAGCATCAAACAGGTTGAAGCATTAATTTATCAGGGCCTTAAAGGCGACTATCTGGTTGAACCTAACGTCTTTGTTGGCATGGTGGAATACCGGCCGTTTTATATTCACGGTGAAGTAAAACAGCCGGGTGCTTACCCATATCAACCGGGTATGACGGTAAACCAGGCTATTGCGTTGGCCGGTGGCATGACTGAGCGGGCATCCAGAGAGAAAATCCGCATTTCACGTGAAGGTGACAAAAACCAGAATGAAAGCGGCAGCCTGAGCAGCCGTATTCTGGCAGGTGATACTATTACTATCGAACAGAGATTTTTCTGATTATGGCTGTATATTCGAGTGAAAAACCGCTGGCATCCGGTGAACAATTAGTTGATGTCAGTAAGCTGTTTGGCGTAATTGGCCGTTTTAAATGGCGCATATTAATACTGGCTATTAGCAGTGCGATTTTAGCTGCCAGTATCGCGCAACACATGACACCAATATACCGCTCTACTGCCACCTTGCTGATTGAAGCGCAGCAGGCCAGAGCAATTAAAATTGAAGAGGTTTATGGTTTTAATTCGGCTCAGCAGGAATATTACCTGACGCAGTTTGAAATTTTGAAATCACGCTCTATTGCAGAACGGGTGTTTAATGAGCTGTCGCTGGCAGGGCACCCGGCACTGCAGGGCAAACCCTCATTTAGCAATAAAGCTAAGGCCTATATTAAATCACTGTTGAGCCCGCCGGCATCGGCATCGGTTGACACTGAACTAAGCAGCGCTTTAACGCATAAGCGCCGGCTGGACAAATTTAGTAGCGGTATTCAAATTGACCCGGTACGGAAAACCCAACTGGTAAACCTGAGCTATCAGTCGTCTGATCCACGCCTGGCACAGGCTGTGGCCAATGCTATTGGCGAGGCATATATTTCCAGCCAGCTTGATGCCAGATTAGGTATAACGCAAAAAGCCAGCAGTTGGCTGGGTGGCCGTATTGGTGAGCTGCGTGAGCGCTTAGAGCAATCAGAAACCCGGCTTGAAGCCTTTCGTGCACAACATAATCTGGTTGATGTAGAAGGCGTAACAGCGCTGGATGCCCGTGAGCTGGAACGGCTGAACGAAGAGCTGACAGATGCGCGCTCGAAAAAAGCTAAAGCCGAAGGTTTTTTAGCATTGGTGCGTCAGTTTGATCAGCACGATGTATCGGGCCTGGAAAGCCTGCCTGAAATCACCTCGCACCCGTCGGTACAAAACGTTAAGCGTGAGGTTATGGCGGTAGAGCGTAAGTATTCTGAACTTAATAAGGTGTACGGGCCTAAACACCCGAAAATGATTGCCGTACAAGCAGAACTGCTAACGGTAAATAACAGCCTGCGCCAGCAAATAAACCGCCTTATTGAAGGTATCGAAAAAGAAGCGCAAAGCGCTGAAAGACGTTTGTCTTCGCTGGAGCAGCAATTTAGCCGCACCAAAACAGCGTTTTCCAGCCTGGGTTCGGTTGAATCAGATTACCGCCGTTTACAGCGCGAAGTAGAAACCAATCAGCTATTGTTTGACAGCTTTTTTGCCCGGCAAAAAGAAACCGAAGTGACCGGCGACTTTGACGCCCCGATCGCCCGTTTTACTGATCGGGCTGTATTACCGTCAGAGCCGGTTAAGCCGAATAAAAAGCTGATTGTTATGCTGACCTTTATCTCGACCTTGTTGCTTGGCGCCATCATCGCCTTGCTACAGGATATGCTGAACGATACCGTTAAAAATACTGCTGATATAGAGCAGGCACTGGCCCAATGCGCGCTTGGTTATTTGCCTAAAGGCCTTAAAAAGAAAAACGATCAACAGCGCAGTCTGGCGTATTTTGATCCGAAACAGCGCCGTTACAGTGAGTCGGTGCGTAATATCCGTACGGCCTTATCATTAATGGCGCTGGATAAACCACTCCAGGTCATTGAAATTACCTCATCCCAGCCACAGGAAGGTAAAACCACCGTGAGTATCAATCTGGCGTTTGCTTTTGCTGCGCTGGAGCGGGTGTTGTTAATTGATGCCGATTTGCGCAAACCTTCAGTGGGATCACGGTTTAATTTGCCACTGTACCAAAGTGGTTTAGCCAATATATTATCCCGCACCGCAACACTGGACGAATGTATTGTTAAAGACGTGCAGGAAGGGGTTGATATAATGCCTGCTGGCGCCATACCATTAAACCCAATGGAGTTGCTGGCCGGTCACGGCTTGCAAAGCTTGCTGACTGAGCTAAAAGGGCGCTACGACAAAATTATTATTGATACTGCGCCGGTGCAGGCGGTTAGCGATCCATTGCTGGTAGCACCGCACGCCGATGCCGTGGTGCTGGTGGTAAAAGCAGATCACACCCGCATTCCGCTGGTACAGCATACGCTGGGGCAATTACATCAGGCACATGCCCGGGTGTATGGCGTTGTGCTTAATCAGATGAAAATGAATAAAGCCGAGCCTTATTATGCTAACTATGGTGTGTAAACCCGTTACCGGCAGGCGGTATGATTATGTTTGATCTGCATAACCATATATTGCCCGGCGTTGATGATGGCGCCAAAGATATGGCCGAAGCGCTGGCTTTGCTGCAACTGGCACAGCAGCAGGGCATAAGCCATATGCTGGCTACCCCGCACCTGCATGCCGGACGTTATAACAACAGTGCAGCCTCGATAACTGAAGCCATAACAGCGCTGCAACAGGCAGCAAGTGCTGCAGGTATTAACATAACACTGGCAGCAGCTGCCGAGGTAAGGATCGGTGCGGAAATATTGCCCCTGATAGAACAGCAACAAATGCCTTTTATTGGCCGTTATCAGGGTAATAAGGTGTTATTACTGGAGTTGCCGCACAGTCATATTCCGGCAGGTAGCGATAAACTTTTGGCATGGCTGGCACGGCACGATATTACAGTGATGCTGGCGCACCCTGAACGAAACCGCGATTTGCTGGCAGCACCAGACAAAATTAAGCCATTTATTAAAGCCGGTTGCCTGTTTCAGTTAACCGCCGCGGCGCTTGACGGTGATATGGGCGCTGATGTTAAAGCCCTGGCCGGGCAGTGGTTAAAGCAGGGGCTTTATCATGTTATTGCCAGCGATGCTCACTCTGTTAAACGCCGCCCGCCTAAATTACAGCAGGCATACCAGCACAGTTGCCAAATGGTTGGTGAAGAACAAGCCCGGCAATTATGTATGCTTAACCCGGCGCAATTGGCCGGGCCGGTGTTTAGCGCCGGTATGCTGCTTAATTAAAAATCAAAAACACGTTTCCAGGCTTTGCAGCAGGTTGTAGTTATCGTCTGCCAGCCACAGGCTGCGCCATTTATCAAATGTCAGGCAGGGGTGTGAAGTACCAAGCAATACTATGTCGCCTACCTGAGGCTGCACGGTATTGTCGTAGCGCCAGAAAGCATGCTGATCCATGACTTTACTGGTTTCACACTGGCTGAGTTTGTCGCTGAGCAATTGCCCATTACGGTAGATAGCAATGGCCTGGGGCAGGCCGGCGTCAAAGGCAGCATCGCGTTTACCAAACCCCAGCACTGCCAGCCCCGGCTCTGGCAGGGATTGCACATAAGCCGCCAGCTCAAGCGCGTTTTGTAAGTTTCCGTCTAAGCGGCAGGCCGTATTACTGCGGGCCAAAACCTGTTGTTGTGCCTGCTGGTAAATACCGAGATCATGGCTGATATAGCAACCCGGACGCAGCACTATCTGCATGGTATCGGGTAAGGTGGCTTTTTTCAGCTCTGCAGCCACTATGTCATACCAAACCGAGCCGGCGCCGCTGATCAGCGCTCTGGGGTATTGCAGCAGTTGTTGTCTGAACAGGGCTTTAGCCAGCGCCGCCGCCTGTTGCACAAACTGGCGCACAGTGCGTGCGGTGTCCGTGCTTTTAATGACTCCTTCGTAAAACTCTATGCCTGCCAGGCTCAGCCCCGGCAACGTTGCCAGCTGTTGTGCCAGTTCAACAGCCTGCTGGTTAGTGCGACAACCGCATCTTCCGCCAGGTACGCCTAACTCTATTAACACTGGTAAGCATAGGTTTTCGGCGCTGAAAAAGTCTGACAGTGCGCTGGCGTTATCAATATTGTCGATACAGACATAAATTTCGTTGCCGCTGGCAAGCAGTGCGGCAATAACCGCCATATTCGCTTTACCCACCAGTTGATTGGCCAGGATCAGCCGCCTGCCACCGGCTTGCACGGCTACCTGCGCCTGATAAGACGTTGCCACGGTAATACCCCAGGCCCCTGCAGCCAGTTGCTGCTGAAATAGCCAGGGCGTCATGCTGGTTTTACCATGAGGAGCCAATAGCACTCCGCTGGTATCGGCAAAGTTTTGCATCCACTGCAGGTTATGCAGCAGCGCACTGTGTTTGAGAATAACAGCCGGCAGGCAGATATCCTGTTGCAACAAGTTTAAATGCTGTTGGTCAGCCAGTGGGCTGGCAGACTTTTGCGGTATATTTTGGTACTTCATAACATTGTGCTCTTGGCTTGTTAATATTTATATCGCTTTAATGTTGGTAAATTACTGTAATAAAGCCATATTGATATTTACTTTTATGTTGCTTTGGTACAAAGTACCTTTAAGTTAGGTTTAAATATTACTTTAGCAAAGGTTACTGAGTAACACCATAAGCAAATGGATAAAACGATGAGTTATGAAATAGATGTTCTGTCACGTATCTCAGAGCGCTTTGTCGAAATGAGTGAATCTGAACAAAGAGTGGCTCAGGTCATACTGGATAATGTGAAAGCTGCCAGTGAAATGAGCATTGCCAGGCTATCTGAAAGTGCTGGTGTTAGCCAGGCAACGGTCACCCGTTTTGCCCGCACGGTAGATTGTAAAGATGTGCGTCAGCTTAAGGTTAAACTGGCGCAATCCTTAGCGGTAGGGCAACGCTTTGTGGAAGAAACGCCCGATCTGGATGGTATTCAGGGTGTGTACGAAGCCATTAAAAATACGCTGGACTTAAGCCGCAAGTTATTGGTAGAGGCTGATATAAAACTGGCGGTCAGCTATTTACAAAATGCGCGGATGATTTTCTGTATTGGTATGGGTGGGGGCTCGTCTATTGGTTCACAGGAACTGCAATACCGCTTGTTCCGCTTTGGCATGCCGGTATGCAGTTATCAGGATGGTTTATTAACACGTATGGTAGCGGCGGCGGTTGAACCGCAAGATGTTGTTGTGGCTATTTCGTTAACCGGTAACACCGGTGAGATTATCGACTCAGCCGCTATTGCCCGTCAGTATGGTGCCAGAGTCATTGCTATTACCAAGCCTGGTTCACAACTTGCCGCCAATGCCGACATTGTGCTGGGTTTGCAGGCGCCGGAAACCGATTTTATCTACAAACCTTCCGCATCCCGTTATGCCATGCTGGCCATTATTGATGTGCTGGCAACCGAAGTGGCCAAGCTGAATAAACGCAAATCGCGTGACAAATTGCGCCGGGTAAAACTATCGCTCGACAGCCATCGCGGCGGTGATGACCGTCAGCCCCTGGGAGATTAATTAGCAATGACTATAAAGCGTTATGGTGTGGATGAAAGTACCGGCACCGGCGGGCAGAAACTGCCGTTTGCCAAAGCGGTGGAGGCAGCAGGCTGGTTGTATGTGTCGGGCCAGACACCGATGCGTAATGGCGAGGTAGTGGAGGGCGGCATTGTCGAGCAATCTGAGCTGGCGCTGCAAAATTGCCTGGATATTATGCAGCAGGCGGGCTACAGCCTTTGTGATGTGGTGCATGTAAAGGTGTACCTTACTGATGCACGGTATTTCAGCAGTTTTAATCAGGTGTTTCGCCGGGTGTTCAGCGAGGCGCCACCGGCACGGATCTGTGCGGTGGCCGATTTGGTGGTTGACTGCAAAGTAGAAGTTGACCTGACATGCTATCGCGCTAACAGAGCCTGAGATGAATAGCAGCCTGTTTTTGCTGGGGTTTGGCCTGTATCTGTTGCTGATGATAACTATAAGTTATCTGGTTTCACGCAAACAGCATAGCAGCGAAGACTTTTTGCTGGCAGGGCGCAATGTGTCTGGTGGTCTGACATTTGGCACCACTGTCGCCACTATGATTGGTACCGGCACCAGTATGGGGGCAGTAGGCTATGCCTATCAGCATGGCTGGGGCGGTATGTTGTATGGAGTCGGTGGTGCAGTTGGCATTTTATTAACAGCCTGGTTATTTGCTCCGCTCAGGCGTATGCGTTTTATGACCATGAGTGAAGAGCTGAGTTATTACGCCGGGGCCAACTTTGGGGTTAAACACTGCAGTGCGGTAATGATTTTTCTGGCGTCACTGGGCTGGATGGGCGCACATATTATTGGTGGTGCGCTGTATTTGTCCTGGGCAACAGGGCTGGAACTTTTTTATAGCAAGCTATTAATTGCTATGGCATTTACCTTGTATGTGATGATAGGCGGTTACCGCGCTGTGGTGTGGACAGACAGCCTGATGGCATTGATATTATTTGCCGGCTTTTTGCTGATGAGCTATGCCGCTGTGCAGGCTGCAGGTGGTGTTATGGCGCTGGGTACAGCTGTTGCCTCGGCCAGGCAACAGGGAATGATGCAGCAGTTGCCGCTGTTGCCGGCAATTTCACTGGCCGCTGTTGTTACTGTGGGGGTGCTGGCAACACCTTCGTTTCGTCAGCGCATCTATGCTGCCCGCAGTATTAGCACTGTGCGGCGATCTTTTATTTTCTCCGGTGCACTGTATCTGGTTTTTGCCGCACTGCCGGCGGTGATTGGTATAGCGGCATTTTCACTGGCACCACAACTTGAGAATCACCAGTTTGCTTTTACTACTGTAGCCGTGCTGGTATTACCCGCGTCTCTGGCGATGCTGGTGCTGCTCGCCGGGCTTTCTGCCACGCTGTCGTCGGCCAGCTCTGATGCTATTGCGGCAGTATCGGTGCTGATCCGTGATTTTTATCAGGCAATCACCGGTGCTATGCCGCCGCCGGATAAAGCCATTTTATATGCCCGTTTATCGGTGCTGCTGGTGTCTGGTGTGGCCTTGCTACTGGCGTTGTTATCAGATGATTTGATCCGCTATATCAGCAATATGATTGCGACACTGATGTCCGGCATGTTTGTGGTGGCAATACTGGGCCGGTTCTGGCCGCGGCTTAACTGGCAGGGGGCCTTAGCCGCTATGCTGGGAGCTGTTATCACGTCATTGCTGTTGATCAGCCAGTCAGAATGGCAGGCTTACTGGGGCAACCCCTGTTTACCGGCCGTCGCCTGTGCCATGTCGGCAGCTATAGCTGTAAGCCTGCTAACTCCCCGGTGCCGTATCAGCCGGGCTGAGGCGCTGAAACTTATCAGTGCGCAACGTGAAGAATATCAAACTGTCACTGAAACATTCCCGCAGGGATCGCTGCCTGAGCGGCAATAAATCATCGAGGAACTATGCGTATTTTTACGGCGTCTCTGGCCACTGAAACCAATACTTTCTCTCCAATGTATACTGATGTACACAGCTTTTATCAAAGTTTTTATGCGGCGCCAGGCCAGCATCCGGCCACACCTACGCTGTGCAGTGCACCGTTAATTGCGTGTCGTGAATATGCTCAGGCACATGCCGGTACTGAAATAATAGAGGGTAGCTGTGCCTGGGCAGAGCCTGGTGGTTTACTTAACCGCCAGTCGTACGAGCTACTGCGGGATGAAATATTGCTGCAACTGCGCGAGGCGATGCCGGTGCAGGCGGTGGTGCTGGGTTTGCATGGTGCTATGGTGGCACAGGGATATGACGATTGCGAAGGAGATTTACTACAACGTGTCCGTGCTATTGCCGGGCCGGAGGTGATTATAGGCGCTACATTGGATCCGCATAGCCATTTAACGCCAGAGCGGCTGCAGGCAGCTAATTTGTTAATTGCATTCAAAGAGTTTCCACATCTTGATTTTATGCAGTGCGCGCGTGAGCTGGTACAACTTGCTGTCGCCGCAGAGCAGCGGCAGATAACACCCTGCATGAGCAGTTTTGACTGCCGGATGATAGATGTGTTGCCTACCAGCCATGAACCGATGAAGTCGTTTATTGCTAAGGTGCGGCAGGTGGAGCAACAGCCTGGCGTGTTGTCTGTTTCGGTGATCCACGGCTTTATGGCGGGCGATGTGCCGGATATGGGGTCGCGCTTACTGGTGATCACCGATAACCAGCCACAACTTGGCCAGCAATTGGCACGACAGCTTGGTCTGGAGCTGTTTTCATTTCGTGGCAAAACCTTGCCGGAGTTTCATAGTATTGATGCAGCACTGGATTTAGCCCAGCAATGCAGCGAGGGTACTACAGTGCTGGCAGATGTCTGGGACAACCCGGGCGGTGGTGTTGCCGGAGACGGCACCCTGATATTGCAGCAGATCATTGCACGCGGGCTAACAGGGGTTGCGGTAGGCACCATTTGGGATCCTATGGCCGTAAAGCTGTGTTTTGCCGCAGGAGAGGGCGCGGTAATAACCCTGCGTTTTGGTGGTAAAAGCTGTGCCACAGCCGGGGCGCCAATAGACAAAGAAGTTAAGGTTGTCAGGCTAAAGGCAAATGCACAGCAGCAGTTTGCTGATAGCAATGTGCCTATGGGTGATTGCGCCTTGATTGCCTTTGACGATATTGAGGTCATTTTAAACAGCAACCGTTGCCAGTCATTTGACCCGAGTTTATTCCAAGCCCTGGGTATAGCGCCGCAGCAGTGCAGGTTGTTACTGGTAAAATCCACCAATCATTTTTACCAGGGCTTTGCGCCGCTGGCCGCGCAAATTTTGTATGTGGATGCTGGCGCCCCATACCCCAGCGATCCTAAGCGTAATGGCTATCGCAAACTGTGCCGGCCACTGTGGCCCATTACAGAGCTGCCGTTTGACTAGGCTTATATTTACTAAGCTATAGCTGTATCCGCTCAATACAGCCGCACTGCTGTATCGTGACATAGAGTGTGCTGTTATCCGGGCTCAGGCTGACATTAGTTGGCAGAGCATGGTTCAGGCGGTATTCCTGCCGGATACGGCCTTCGTTATCCAGCTTTACCACTGTACCTTTACCGTAGCGGGCAATATACAAACTGCCTTTACTATCAAAACGCATACCATCAAGGCCAAAATCACTGAATTGGGCAAACAGGTGTTTATCGCTCAGCGAGTTATCGGCATTGATGCGAAAACGCCATACTTTGCGCTGGATACTTTCATTAATGTATAAAAATTGCTGATCGGGGCTTACGGCAATACCGTTGGTTGTGCCCATATTGCTATATAGCAACTGGCTGGAGCCGTCAGTATCTATGCGCCAAAGCTGCCCGCTGCTATTGGCCCAGTCAGGATCGCTGGCAAAGATAACGCCGCTTTGCATAATGGCCAGATCATTAGGCTGATGCATGGCTTTATTGTGCGCGTATACCTCAAGCTTACCTTGTGCGTAACGCAGAATATTATGGCCGGTGTAATCGGCAATAAACATGGCTCCGCTATATAAGCTACCACTTGGGCCAAACACGATACCGTTACCTGTGCTGCCCTGTGGCAGGGTTAGATATAAACTGGCTTGGCCGTCCGGTGTCACTTTGCCAATGGTTCCGCCATCAGTAGCGGTGCTGTTAATAGCGCTGTCGTGGCCAAAGTTAACTGCATAAAGGTTACCGAGGCTGTCAACTGCAGGGCCCTCAGCCGCGGCGCTAAAGGTGTTCGCCGGTACCCAGACCTGGCTGTGCGGGGCATAGTCAAACAACTGCTGCAATGGGCGGTGCAGCGCAATAATCATTTCCTGCGAAATAGTACCAGCCTGTTGTAGTTGTCGGGCTATTTGCTGTCGCACAACATTCTCTAGCGGTGTTTGTGAGCTAATACTGTTAAGCAGCAACAGCCCCGACTGACACAGTGCACTGATCTGCTGCAGCTCAGGTATATAAGGCTTTAGCTTTGTATACTGTGGCGCCGCGGCAGCTGTTATAACAGTAGCGGCCGCAGCCTGCCATTGTTGTAATTGCTGAATGAGCCAGGTTGTATCTAAAGCTTGCTGTTGTTTCAGCCAGCGTTGTAATACCTGCGAAAACTGATGCAGCTGTGGGTTTTCGGCGGGCAAAAAATCTACTAACTGATTTAGCGCAGCCGCTTTATGGTAAAGGCCGGCAGCTGATTTCTGGTGCAACCGGTGGTAATAATGTGCGGGTTCCAATATCTGTGCCAGATGCTCAAGGCTGCCGGCATAATCAGCGGCTAAAAAAGTAAAGCCCGCGCGCTGTTGCTGTATATGCTGCAGGCTGCCTTCTGCTGTTAACTGCTGGCTAATACGTTGCATGCGCTGGTGCAGGCTGGCTTCATCGCGGATTACTGCGCTTGACCATAAACGTTCAGCTACAGCAAAGCCATTGGGCCAGAGCCGGATATCAATATTATCCGGTGTCACCAGCTCGGCCCATAAGGTAATTTCACCACCCAGAATGTTTGCGCGCATAGCGTCGTTAACATGGATCGGTTGCAGGCTAAAGGGCAGAGCGGTTGCCGCGCTTTGCTGTAATGCCAATGCCTGGCCGTTAACCAGATAGGGCGCATTACCCGTGACAAGCTGCCCCGACAGCGTTGCGCCTAACTGCAGCTGAGCACTTAGCGGCCCCATCCAGCTGTCAACAGTAAAGGTGAGTGTGTTGGCATTCAGAACAAGATCATTGAGCATTACTGCTTTGCGCCCACTAAATTCAATTGCCCCTTTAACAGCGCCATCATTAAAGCTAAGCAGCAGTAACTTACCGGAAATAGCATTGCCGCGCAGGCGGTCGAAGCTAAACTGCCAGGCAGACCATTGTTGTAGCTTGGTCAGATCTGGTGCTGCTGTTGCTTGCGGTAGCGGATCATTGCGATAGTGATAACCGGCAAACTGAGGCTGATCAAGATAATAGCCGGTTGATAATATCGCTTTATGCCCGGCGGCTGCAGCTTGATACAAAGATTCGGTGCCACGCCAGGACTGAATCAGCACGGAGTTTGGTACATTGCTGTCCAGCACTTCATCCCAGCCAATCATATTGCGGCCCAGTTGCTGCAAAATCTGCTGTAAACGGCGGTTGAAATAAGCCTGCAGTGCCGGCGCACCATCAAGCTGTTGTTGCTGCATAAAGGCCACAATATGCGGCGTAGCCAGCCAGTGCTCGCTTAGCACCTCATCACCACCAATATGCAGATAAGGATCGGGAAATACATCGGCGACTTCAGCCAGCAACTGGCGCAAAAACGGATAAAGTTGCTCATTTGTCGGGTCCAGCACTGCCGGATGCACGCCCCAATGCTGCTCTGGCTCCGTGGCGCCGGGCTGGCTCATAAACTCAGGGTAGGCTGCTCCAAGTGCAGTAGTATGGCCGGGTAAGTCAATTTCGGGTACCACCCTGATACCGCGCTCTGCTGCATAAGTTACCAGTTGTTTTAGCTCTGTCTGAGTATAAAAGCCGTCAGCGCCGCCAATTTGTTGCAGTTTAGGGAAGTGCTTTGATTCAAAGCGCCAGCCCTGATCGTCGGTTAAATGCAGGTGTAAAACATTAAGTTTGGCTGTCGCCATAATATCTATCTGTCGTTTTAACACCGCCAGCGGTAAAAAGCGCCGCGCCGGGTCCAGCAACAAACCACGCCAGCTAAAACGCGGCTGATCTTTAATACTAACTGCGGCAATTTTGCCGTTATCAGCCAGCTGCAGCAGCGTTTCCAAGCCACGCACAATACCGGTTTCTGTTGCCGCACTGAGCATAATCTCTGTTTTAGTGACACGCAGATAATACTGCTCTGCCATATCCGGCTGAGGGACGGCGCCAGTTGCCGCAGGTAGGCCGGTAAGTTGTAGTTGCAAATTTGCAGCGGGCAAAGGCGGAATGGCAAAACCGGCTGTTTGGCTTAAACGGGCAGTAAAACGTTCAGCTGCTGCCTGTAGCATCGGGTTATCTGGTGGCACTTCTATTGTTAGCCCCAGCCTGAGATCAAAGTACCCTTCAGCTTGCTCAATCTCGGCGGGATAGGGCAATAATGCCACCGCAGCAAGGCTATTTTTAGCACACAACGGCATACTGCTTAACAACAACAGGGCATAGCAACAGATTAAACGCATAACACAGATCACTTTATTGTTACTTGGTAACATATTAATAAGCAATAAAGAAGTGCTTGTCTAGAATTCAATGCTATATAAGGTAGTTTTTTCATCAAATTATGTTTACTTTTTAATCTTCGTGGTACAAAGTAACATCAGAGCCTGGCATATTTGGTAGTAATGACGGCTTTAAACAGGAAGAGCAAGGTAAGTGCATCACGGCTTAGTCGGCGCTAACGCGATTGACAGGTTGCATGGATTACAACAAGAACAGAAGAGACTTAAACTATGTCTGAATTACTGAGCGATAATTACAAGTATAGTAGCAAACAAAACCGGTTAAGCCTGGCTATTACTGCCGCTTTGCTGGGTATAAGCCCATGCTGGCTTGCTGCGCAGGCTTTGCCTGAAAATGACAGCGGTGTCATTGCTGCACAGGCAACTGAGCCGGTAGAGGTTATTGAAGTAAAAGGCATGCGCAGCAGCCTTAATAACGCCCAGAACCTGAAGCGTTATGCAGATACCGTTAAAGACGTTATCACTGCCACTGATATAGGTGCACTACCGGATAAATCAGTTACTGAAGCCTTACAACGTGTGCCCGGTGTGACTATTGAGCGCTTTGCTTCTTCTGACGATCCAAAGCACTATGCCGATGAAGGTACCGGCGTGCTGGTGCGTGGCCTGGATCGTGTGCGCTCTGAAGTCAACGGCCGTGGTGCTTTTAGTGCCAACCCATGGGGGGGGCTGAGCTATGAAGACTTCCCGGCAGAATTGCTCGGCTCAGTAGAAGTGGTAAAAAACCAGACTGCAGATCTGATCTCCGGTGGTATTGCCGGTACGGTTAATCTGATCACCCGCAAGCCGTTTGATTCTGATAAACAGTTATTATCTGTTAATGCCAAAGCGAACTATGGCGATTTTCGCGAAGAGGTTACGCCGTCGTTCTCTGCGCTGTTTTCTGATAGCTGGGAAACCAAAGCCGGTAAATTTGGTTTTCTGATTGCCGGTTCTAAATCGGAATATAAATCACGTGGTGATGGTATTGGTTTAGGTAATTTCCATTCCCGCGGTGACTCTTTTATCCCAACCACTGATGAGTGGGGCGGTATTACCGGTGTTGATCCTGATTCACCGGTTGATGGCCCGGCACTGCCTGGGCAACCTGCTGGCAGTGTCTGGCACGTACCGGTAGCTATTCACATGAGTACGGCCGAAAATGATCGCAAGCGCACCGGCTTTACCACCTCTTTGCAGTGGGCGAATACCGATAACACCATAGTGGCCACCTTAGAGCACATTAATTCTAAAGCCTCGTTAGAGTGGAATGAGCGGCAAATTGGCCAGGCTGCGCAAGGTTTCAGAGGTTTTATGGGTTCGTCGCAAAACTGGCGGGACGATGCAGCCAACGGCCATCCGTTAACAGTAGAAAACGGTTATGTCACTTCAGGTGTTGCGCTTGGTGTTAGCCCTGAAACGCCGTTTTTCTATCGCAGCCGCTGGAACTACAATGAAAATACCGTTGAAGACACCTCATTTAACCTGAAGTTAAAACCGACAGACCGCTTAGCACTGAGTTTTGATTATCAGCGCATAGACTCTGAGAAAGTGGTACACAACTACAGTATGTCAGGCCAGACGCGCGGTAATCATGTGCATGTGGTATCACCCTATTTCCTGGACATGCGCGGTTCCCGCCCAACTGTTGAGTTTCTCAGCGATAATATTCTGACCCCGGGCTGGTCGCCGAATCAGGATTGGAACGGGCCGGTGCCGAATTTATTTCTGGGCAGTGGTATGGAGCAGGAAGAGCACAATACCGCCAAAGCGAACAGCTTTAAGTTTGACCTCAGTTATGAGCTGGATGGTGTTTTTACGGTTATTAAAACCGGGGCTTATTACACCGATAAAGACTTAACCGTGCGCGATACAGCTTATGAAGGCTGGTCTGCTATTGGTACTCCCTGGGATATGAATGATCGTAATGCCGCGGCTGCCGTGAACCGGCCCGAGTTGTTTGAGCGGGTGGATTTTTCAGATTACTACAATGGTAATGTGCTGATAGGTAATGTTAATAACTTTTTGTTCCCGCGGATGGATCTGGTGAGAAACTATGCTAACTCATTACGCCAGGGTTGCCAGGAGGGCTGGCACAACGCTACGCTAAGTGCGGCTAATAACGGCGTTTGCACCGGTACCTATGTGCCTTATACCGACAAACCTAACCGCGTTGAAGGGCCATTTGCTGCGCATAACATCAGTTCATCGAATGAAAAGCGTACCGAGTTTTATCTGCGCGGTGATTTCGAGTTTGCGGAGCTGGATATTCCGGTAAAGGGTAACATTGGTTTGCGCTACGTTAGTTACGAGTTGGAATCTACCGGCGCCTTTGTACAGCCGTTAACCAGTAAACGGGGTGAGCCCGGCACATCGCTTAACAATGTAATGCAGCAAGCAGAGTACCGGCGCTATTATGATCTTGCGTCCGGTGAATCGCAGTTGAGTACGGTAAAAGGCACCGATTACGACACCGTATTACCGAGCTTAAACCTGAACTTTGGTATAACCGATGACGTAGTCGTGCGCTTTGGTGCGTCAAAAGGTTTGTATTACCCAAGCCTGGTAGATGCCCGTAATATCAGCCTGCTCGATTTAGACTACACCCGTCGCCTGCAAACCCCGGGACAAGATCAGGATGAAGTTAATAACCCGGTGGTGGGGCTGGATGATATCGAAGTAACAGCATTGGCGGGCAACCCGTATCTGGAGCCGGAAGAGTCAATTAATCTGGATTTAACGGCAGAATGGTATTTTGCACCGGCCGGATTTTTGAATCTGGGCGTCTTCCACAAAAAGCTGGATAACATTATCCGCAACCGGCAATTTGATCTTGATATTGCCTACAACGGCCAAAGTTACGATGTATCGGCTTATGGCCCGGCTAACACCGGCTCAGGCTCTATCCGCGGCGTTGAATTTTCGTACTCGCAGTTCTATGACATGTTGCCAGGCGCATGGAGCGGTTTGGGTTTACAGTTTAACTACACCTATATCGACCAGAGTGGCCTGGAAGATCCTAACTCTGTGTCAGAGGGAACGTTGGGCTTTGATGAAAATGGTAACCGCATAGCAGACAACCGTAATACCTTCCGTGTATTTGGTGGTTTGCCGCTGCAAGGCTATTCCGATCAGAATATGAACATCGTTGGTATGTACGAATATAACGACATTTCATTCCGGCTGGCTTATACCTGGCGCTCTGAGTACCTGCTGACGCTGCGTGAATCTGAAGAGTATGTGCCAGCCTATGCCAAAGCATCCGGCATGATGGACGCCAGCTTGTACTACAGCATTAACGAGAACTGGAAAATTGGTATTGAAGGCAGTAACTTGCTGAAAACTGAAACTAAAACCCAGTATCAAATGAATCAGGCGGGGGATAGAACAGATGCACTGAGCTTTACCACTGATCGTCGTTATGCGCTAAGCGTGCGGGCTGTTTTTTAATGGCCAACGGTTTTATTGACTAAGTTAACCACGGGTGATTATTACTGCTTCTCCCGGCCTTAGCCTGCTGCAGGGCTAAGATAATAATCACCCGTCCACCAGCGTATTTTTACTGCGGGTTTTATACTGCAGCCCTTGCCCCAACAGCCGAAAGTATTGCAGCCATAAGCCGGCAAGTTCAGTGCTAAGCGCATCGTCCGGATATACCCCCATTTCGGCGGCTTTACTTTTTAGCGTACCCGCCACCAGAAAACTGTTCTTCAGGCTTTGCATTTGCAGCACCTTTTCAAAGGCTCTGGCCGCCATTTCCTCCGGCATAGCCAGGTATAAACGGTTTTGCGCTGCGTCTAAAGTACGGCAATGATTAAAAAAATCGCTGCTACTGTTGTCATCAGCGGATAAGAACAGTTTTTTATAGGCTGCATCCAGTAACGAATTGAAATAATGCGGAATTATCGTTTTATGCTGTAGCCAGCAGCGGCTGGAAAATTGGTTACGCGTAGCGCTATGGCCAAACATTTTACTGGCAATATAGTGATCAAAGGCATGAAACCATTCATGTGCCAGGCTGCCGCCACCAGCGTTTTTGGCAAGTGCCAGAATACGCCCCTGCGGTTGGTAATGCGCACATACTCCCGGCTGGCCGCCAATGCCAAAAGTCAGCGCTAAGCTGCCATTTAGCGATATTACCTCTGGCGGTACCTGCAACAATTGTTGTAAATCGCAAAAGGCATCGAAAAATAAATTTGCCGCCAGTTGCAGTTCATCAGCTGTTACCCAGCGGCCAATATGAATGCTGTTAAAACCAAAAATCTTCAGCAGATCGGCAAAGCTAACGTCGGCACCACCGCGATGTGGCGGGCCATTACGGTAGTACTGACGCTGAATACGGGGCACGGAATGAGTCATGTGCTGATGATAGCGACAATTCGCTGTTGGCGAAATACTGGGTGTTGTTCAAACCGGCGGTAAAAACTGGTGTTTAGTCGCAGCAGTGTTGTCAGTACATTGCCAAGCAGGCAGAGCCAAGGTAGTTTGCCGCTATAACAATATATAAAAATCATGGGAGCAACATGCGCAGTAACATCCATCGGACATTTATTTTCAGTACTATTGTTGCGGCTTTGGGCAGTAGCTTTGCCGCTTCGGCATTGCCGGAGTTTCCTGGCAGCCAGTACAACCACAGCGTGCCCGACATACAACAGGTGCTGGGCTATAAACTGGGTAGCCGTATCTCAGAGCCGGCGGCCATAAGGCAATATTTTACTACCCTGGCCGCGCAATATCCGCAGCAGCTAAAGCTGGTGCCATATGGTGAAAGCTGGCAGGGGCGGCAGCTGTTTTATGTAGTTATAGGCTCTGAGCAGAATATTGCCCGTTTAGACCAGCTGGAACAAAATATGCGCAAACTGGCAGATCCGGTTAATACCAGCGAAGCGGACGCCAAAGCCCTGATTGAACAACAACCGGCATCGGTGTGGATTGCCAATACCTTGCACGGTAATGAATTAAGCCCGGCAGAATCGTCAATGGCGCTGGCCTGGCATTTACTGGCCGACCAAAGTGAGTTTACCCGCAATATTCTCGCTAACACCCTGGTATATATTGATCCGCTGCAAAACCCGGATGGCCATCATCGTTTTGTCAGCCGCTATTACGCTACTGCCGGTATGGAGCATTCTGACGATCGTTTATCTGCTGAGCAAAACGAGCCCTGGCCCAATGGCCGCAGTAATCATTATTTGTTTGATATGAACCGCGATTGGATCAGCTTAACCCAGCCGGAAAACCGTGGCCGGGTTAGGGCGCTGCAAAACACCTATCCGCTGTTATACGTTGATTCGCACGAAATGGGCGGCGACATGACGTACTACTTCAGCCCGGAAGCCGAGCCTTATAACCCGCATATTCAGCAGGCTCAGCGTGAAGTATTAAATTGGGTGGGGCAAAACAATGCCAAATGGTTTGACCGCTTTGGCTACCATTATTTTACCCGCGAGATTTTTGATGCATTTTATCCGGGTTACGGCGCCAGCTGGCCGTTGTATCAGGGCAGTATTGCCATGACCTATGAAATGGCTTCTGCCCGTGGCCATCACTATCGCCGCAGTGATGGCACAGTAGTTACTTTTGCCGATGGTATTCAGCGTAACTTTGTTGCTTTTATGGCCACGCTGGAAACCGCCAGCCAACGGGCCAAACCCTTGCTGCAGCGGTTTTATCAGTACCGTAAAGATGCCGTGGCACAAGGTAGCAAAGCCAAAACCCGCAGCTATATTTTTCCGGCCAGCCGCGATAAAGCCGGGCATCAGCGTTTAACGGCATTACTGACAGAACAGGGCATAGCCGTAACGCAGGCCACAAAAGCATTCAGTGCCTGTGGTAAGGATTACCAAAGCGGCGCTTATGTTATCGACAGCGCTCAGAGCACTTATCATTTACTGCGTACCTTGCTTGATGCCGATGTACCGATGGACCAGCCATTTATTAAGCAGCAGGAGGCGCTGCGGGCAAATAACTTACCGGATCAGATATACGATGTAACGGCCTGGTCATTGCCGCTGATGTTTAATCTGGACATGAATGAATGCCGCGCCAGCGTAAAAGTAGAAGGCGTTAGGGTAACTGAGCAGCGTATCTTGCCCGGCAGCCTGGCCCGGCCAGATGCGACATACGGCTTTATTGTGCCCTGGGATGGTATGGACGCCGCCCGTTTTGCCGCCGCTGCGTTAAAAGCCGGTGTGGTTATGCGTAGCAGTGACTTGCCTTTTACTCATCAAAACGGTACGCGTTACCCATCCGGCAGTTTAATTATTGCCAGGGCGGATAATAATACTGAGCTTAATCAAACGCTTGAAAAACTTTCTGCAAAAAGTGGTGCTGTACTGCAAGGTGTAGACAGCAGTTGGCATACCGATGGGCCTAATGCCGGCTCTGCCAATATGGTACGGCTGCAACCGGTAAAAGTCGCCATGTTATGGGATGAACCCGCCAGCAGTTTAAGTGCTGGCAGTGCCCGTTTTGTGCTGGAGCGCGAGCTTGGGCAACCGGTAACGGCTATCCGGCCGGCGCAATTAAAACAGGCTGATTTAAGCCGGTACCAGGTATTGGTATTACCGGCCACTGCCGGTGGCAGTTACCAGCAGGCGCTGGGGGAAGCCGGTTATAACAATATCCGCCACTGGACAGAGCGCGGTGGGGTACTGATCACCCTGGGTAACGCCACTAACTTTGTCTTAAGCGGTGAAGCGCCAATGCTGGCCAGTAAGCGGGAATACAAAGCCGGTGAAGAGCCAGCAACCGACGGAAAGGATAAAGAGCAGGTTGCCGGCACAGTGCTAAATACCGAGCAATACCAGCAAATGGTTAAAGCAAAGCAGGCAAGGCCGGACTGGGTGCCGGGTTTTCTGGCAAAAGCAGAGGTGGATCAGTCGCACTGGTTAACGGCAGGCTTACCGGCCAGCGTTAATACAGTGTATGTCGGTAATGAAATTTATCAGCCGCTGGCAATAAACCACGGCCGCAACTTGCTGAAATTTGCTGGCGCCGATGAAGTTAAAGCCAGTGGTTTTGTCTGGCAGGATAACCAGCAGCAGATAGCGCACAAACCCTTATTAATGTGGGCACCACAAGGTGACGGTATGGTGATAAGTTTTACCCAGGAGCCCAACTATCGTGCTTATGTGAATGGCTTGCATATTGCGCTGGCTAATGCGGTATTGCTGGCGCCGGCACATAGCGGCGCTGTGCGTTAAAACGTTATTTATTATCTGCCGCAGGTAAGCTTTGCCTGCGGCTTCTGATATAACCCACCAGATTACTGCTTAAAAATGCCAGTTCCATTAACACGGCTACCGGCGAGCCCACCAGCAGGTTATGGATAATCCAGGCTGTGGCGCCCACCGCCATCAGTGCCCGTACCAGCAACACATTTTTCTGAAAACTGCCAACAGTACCTACTACTGCCGCCAGATAAGGCAGCAGATTAACCGGGTTGCTATAGCTAAGCACAATCAGCAAGGTGGAGAGTGCCAGAAAACAGTACATCCAGCGCTGGCGCGGGCTTATTGCCGCTACCAGAAAGCGCACCGCGGTTAAACCAACAAACAATGCCGCTTCGTACTGGCCCAGCACGGCAAAATGGCTGGCATTAAGCAGGGCAGAGACAAACCAGAATTTCAGCATACTGGCCCTGTCATAGCGCTGAAACGCCACAATGCCACTGATAAAGGCCATAGCGGCTAAACATTGAGACAAAGCAAAACTGAGGGTTATGTCTGGCAAAGAGGTGACTCTGTGTTTCCGAACAAGGTGGCTATAGTACCGAATTTAACCGCCATCTGCCTGTCGCAGATGGCATAAGTTATAATCAGGTGCCGCAAAAAGTATTCTTAATAAGCTGTTGTGGCTGCGGTGGCAAGGCAAAGTCAGCATTATCGTCTGACAAGGTGTAGGGCGTAGCCAGTGCTTTGTGTAGGCGGTTAAACAGCGTTAAATCGGCTTGCTCTGTCGCCTGTGTAATAGCGGCAGCAACTAAGTGGTTGCGCGCTATAAGCGCCGGATTGGTATTATCCATTTGCTGGCTTACCTGCAGCGGATCAATACCCTGTGCAGCAAGGCGTTGTTGCCATTTTGCTGTCCAATCGGCCCAACCTTGTTTGTCTGCAAATAACGCTGCGGCACCGGCAGCTGCGTTGCTTACCGAGCGGCTGAGCAAACGAAAGCTCTGGCTGAAATCGGCGTTATTTGCGCTCATCAGGTTAAGCAAATCACGGATTAACACTTCGTCAGTGTCGGTTGCAGTGACAATACCAATTTTCGCCGCCATCAGGCGCAGAAATTCGGTTTCGTTTTGGCCGTTAAAACCTTGCAATACCTCTGTGGCCAGCTCTACCGCGTGCTCTGGTTGTTCAGTTAGCAGCGGCAGCAGGGTTTCAGCAAAACGTGCCAGGTTCCAGCTGGCAATGCGTGGCTGGTTGCCCCAGGCGTAACGGCCTTGCGTATCAATAAAGCTATATACCTGCGCCGGATTAAAGCTGTCCATAAAAGCACAGGGGCCGTAATCGATGGTTTCGCCGGCAATGCTCATATTGTCGGTATTCATTACACCATGAATAAACCCCAGGCTCATCCATCTGGCAACCAGTTTTGCCTGAGCTGCAACCACCGCAGCAAGTAAAGCCAGATAAGGGTTTGCCTCGCTGGCGCAGGCCGGGTAGTGGCGGTTAATCACATAGTCGGCAAAGGTTTTCAGCTGGCCATGATCGCCTCTGGCAGCCAGATACTGAAAACTGCCAATACGGATATGGCTGCTGGCCACCCGGGTAAGTATTGCACCGGGCTCTGCGGTTTCGCGCTGCACAAAGTCACCGGTTAATACTGCAGCCAGTGCGCGGGTAGTGGGCACACCCAGCGCATACATTGCCTCACTGACTAAATATTCCCGTAGTACCGGCCCCAGTGGTGAGCGGCCATCGCCACGGCGTGAAAACGGTGTTTGGCCGGCGCCTTTAAGTTGTATGTCAAAGCGCTGATTATCCGCGTTGATAACTTCTGCCAGTAGTAAAGCCCGGCCATCGCCCAATTGTGGTACAAAATGGCCAAACTGATGGCCGGCATAAGCATGTGCCAGCGGGCTGGCCCAATCTGGCACTATGTTGCCGCTAAATACGGCAAGACCGTCGTCAGAGTGCCAATATTGTTTAGGTAAACGCAGCTGTGTTGCCAGTTCAGCATTAAACGCCAGCCATTGTGGGGCAGAAACCGGTGTAGGTGTGCAGGGCAGCGAAAACGGCGCACCAAGGGCTGCCAGGCTGTGCTGAGTATTAAAACTGTTCATAGCAAATACTTCGCTTTAACGACGATTGTCGCTACAGTGTACACGAAGTTGATAACGCACTACAGCGCCAGTCATGGCCGTTTTTTTGAACTTTTCTATACTATTCAATACTATTACCTCAGTAATTTTATTCGGGAGTTTGCATGATATTGCAGCAGGGCGGGTCAATTTTTATCCGTTATAGCGCTCTAAGTGGCGTATTTGCGCTGTGCTGGGCGGCGTTGACCGGAGGGCGTGGCTGGTGGTTTTTTCTGCCGCTGTGTTTACTGCTACTGCTGTGGTGCTATTGGGCTAAATTAAGCCTGCCGCCGGTTCGGTTTAAGGCCGTGCCGGGTTTTTTACTGTTTTTTAGCAGGCAGCTAATACTGGGTGCCTGGGATGTTGCGTGGCGCGCACTGGCACCGTCACCAAGGTTAGCACCGCAGTGGCAACCTTATGCCATAAGTCTGGCCCAACCTGCCAGCCAGCGTTTGCTGGCCAGTATGGTAAGCCTGTTGCCTGGTACCTGCGCGGTAAATATCGAAACAGGTCAGCCGGATGTTTTGCTGTTGCATGTGCTGGATGGCGATGCCAACTGGCGCAGTGGTGTCGCTGCGCTGGAGCAACAACTGACTTTGCTGCTGTGTGATGAACCTGTGCACGGACAGGTGCCATGATCGCCTTGGCAGTAGCATTATTACTTACCATGGTGCTGGGTCTATGGCGGGTAATAAAGGGACCGGCTTTGTTAGACCGGCTATTGTCAGTGCAATTATTCGGTACTACCGGCGTAGCCTTGTGTTTAGTATTGGCACAGGCACTTGGCGTCAGTGCACTGCGTGATGTGGCGCTGGTACTGGCCGTGTTGGCTGCCGCAGCACCGGCGGCATTGGTGCAACGCTTAAAGCAGCAAAAAATAGCACAACCGCCATCTTCTGAGGATAATCCATGATCGATAGCACAGGGCAGTTATCCACTCTGAGTATGGTACTTAGTAGCCTGTTGTTAATGGTGGGCTTATTTTTCTTTATTGCCGGTAGTATCGGCATGCTGCGCTTTCCCGATAGCTTCAGCCGTTTGCATGCCGTTACCAAAGCTGACTCGTTAGGCCTGGGATCAATCGTTGCCGGGCTGATGTTTTATGGTGAGCTGTGGCAAAACCTGCTGTTGTTGCTGATCTGGTTACTGGTGCTGGCGTCGGGCTCGGTATCGTGTCAGCTATTAGCCCGCTTTGCTAAAACCCAGCAGGATAAAACATGAGCCTGTTGTTATTTGATGCCACCTTATGCCTGTTGCTGTTGGTACTGGCGCTGGCCAGTATATTAAGTCGTCAATTAGTTCACGGGGTAATACTGTATATTGCTTTTGGTCTGATGATGGCGCTGGCCTGGGCCAGACTGGCCACACCCGACTTAGCGCTGGCCGAAGCGGCTATTGGTGCCGGCCTGACCGGTGCTTTGTGTTTTTCTGCATTGGCCCGCCAACAGCTGCACCTTCCAGTTGTCCTTAGCTGGCCACAACGGCTGTGGCCGGCAGTATTTGTGCTACTGATGCTCGGTGGCGTACTGGCGGCGTTGTTGCAGTTGCCGCCCACAGCCAGCCCGCTGGTTGATGTAGCGCAGGCCGAGCTTATCAACAGTGGTGTCAGCCACCCGGTTACAGCAGTGCTGCTGAACTTTCGCAGTTGGGATACCTTACTGGAGTTAGTTGTATTGCTGCTGGCATTGTTAGGGGCTTTGCAGGTCGCCCCTGCTGCTAAAGCAACAACCAGTTGGCCGCTTAGCCTTAGTTGGAGCCGGTTACTGGCACCTATGGTGATTTTACTGGCCGGTTATCTGCTGTGGGCCGGCGCCAGCCAACCTGGGGGCGCATTTCAGGCCGGTGCCTTACTGGCTGCCGGTGCTGTGGTGCTGCGGCTTAATCACCAGCTTAACTGGTTACGCTGGAGCAACTTTTGGATCAGGCTGCTGATTGTCTCGGGGGTATCGGCTTTTGTGCTGGCGGCGTTACTGGCTATGTTGTTAACGACGGACAATACAGACGTAATCTGGCTACGTTGGCCGCCACAACTGGCCGGAGGCTTTATTTTGCTGGTTGAATTGTTTGCTACCCTGGCCATAGCGCTAACACTCACCTTACTGGTGGTGGGAGAACCCGCTGCAGCCGAACAGGCGCAGCAAAATAGCGGCGGGGAAGCGCATGACTGATCTGAGCCCGCAACTGCTGTTGTATATCGGCACTGCTGCCGGTCTGTTCGCCATAGGCTTATATGGTTTTATCGTCGGGCCGCAAACACTGCGGCGTATTTTAGCGCTGAATATTATCGGCGCCGGTATTTTTATGCTGATGGTTGTGCTGGCGTATCGCGGGCTGGCTGATGGCGCGGCCGATCCGGTATTACAGGCGCTGATCTTAACCGGCCTGGTAGTCGCCGTTAGTGCAACGGCTTTTGCACTGGCGCTGTTGGCGCGATTAAAGCAGGCCAGGCCGGGTCAGTACAGGCCTGAGCAGGAGCCAGGGCCATGATGGTATTGTTGCTGGTGCTGCCGTTAGTTGGCGCCTTATTAATGCTGCTTTGGCCAAAGATTGCGCCGTTACTGACACTGCTCACAGCTACTATCTGCAGCCTGGCTGCGTTGCAGTTATTGTTGCAGGTAAGTGAGCAGGGCAGCCAGCAGATATTGCTGGCAGGCTGGCCGTCGGGGTTGGCTATTAGCCTTGAGGCTAACAGCTTAAGCTGCTTACTTATTTTACTGACCACGGTGTTGCAGTTGCTGGTGGCTTTATATGCCTTTGCAACTTACCGGCGCGATAAACTCGGTACCGGTTTTTGGCCGCTTAGCAGCCTGTTGCAACTGGGCTTAACCTCGCTTTGGTTGTCGCGGGATTTATTTAACCTCTATGTTTGTCTGGAGTTGCTTGGCCTGGTAGCGGTAGCGCTGGTCAGCTTGTCGGGCGATAAAGCTATTAAACCGGCGCTGAATTATCTGTTGTTATCTTTGTTCGGTTCGCTGTGTTATTTGCTGGGTGTGGCAATGCTGTATGGCGCTTATGGTGTGCTGGATATCAGCGCTTTGGCGCTGCAGTGGCAGACTAATATACTCAGTACTGCAGCACTGCTGCTGATGACATTGGGTTTAATGTTAAAAGCTGCACTTTGGCCATTGCATGGCTGGCTACCGGCGGCGCATGGTGCGGCACCGGCACCGGTAAGTGCCTTGTTATCGGCCTTGGTAGTAAAAGGCCCGTTGTTTATCCTGTGTTTGTTATGGCTGCAATTGGCAAGTGCACCACAAGCTGTGGCAATAGCGCCGTTGTTTACCGGTTGTGGTTTAGCGGCCTTGCTGCTTGGCGGTGTGTCGGCGCTGCGTACGCCTTTTGCCAAAAATATGGTGGCCTATTCCACCGTAGCACAGCTGGGTTATGCCATGCTGGCGCTTGGCTTATTACTGCGTTTTAACCAGCCGTTATTTGCTGCAGCACTGTGGTTATTTGTGCTGGCGCATGCGCTGGCCAAAGCGGCCTGCTTTTTGGCAATAGGTGAGATAACTGCAACCTTAGGTGGGAAACGGCTAAACACATTAAAAGGTGCCAGCCAGACAATGCCGTTGGCCATGTTTGCTTTTGCCGTAGCCGGTGGCAGTTTAATCGGCTTGCCGCCCAGCGGCGGTTTTCTGGCTAAGTGGGCGTTGTTGCAAGGGTTATGGTTACAAGGCGATCAGCTGCTCTGGTTGCTGGCGATAGTATTGGCAACCTTACTCTCTGCCGCTTATGTATTTCGGGTAGTGGTGCTGGCATTTGATCGGGCCGATCCGGTGGCGCCGGATTTTGCGCCGCGTATTTTGCCACAATGGTTAGCCTTATTGCCGGCGCTGGCTGTGTGGGCTATGGCACTGTACAGCGAGCCACTGCTGCGGTTGTTAAAACAGGAGGGGTTATGAGCCCGTTTTGGCAACAATATTTACCACTTGCCATTATTCTGAGTTCGTTATTACCCGGGCTGATTATTTTTACCCTGAAAGAAACTCAGGTGAAGTTGCGTATTAGCCTGAACCTGTTTGGCGTAGGCGTAAAGCTGTTGCTGGTATTGTTAATGTGGCAGGCAGTAAAAGCCGGCCAGCAGTTTTATTTTAGTTTGCCATTTTTACCAGGCGCCGATTTAGTGCTACAGGGCGATGCCTTGTCACTGCTGTTTGTGGTGCTGTCTTCCGTGCTTTGGCTGGCTACCACCATTTATGCCATTGGTTACCTCGAGCACTCGCCACTGCGTTCGCGCTTTTTTGGTTATTTCAGCCTCTGTGTCAGCGCTACGGTTGGTCTGGCGCTGGCCGGTAATCTGGTTACTTTTTTATTGTTTTATGAACTGCTGACGCTGGCGACTTTTCCGCTGGTGGTGCATCGCGGTACGGCACAGTCACTGGCAGCCGGGCGCAAGTATCTGGCGTATACCCTTGGCGGTGGCGTAATACTGATGCTGGGTGTGGCACTGCTGCATTCACTGGTGCAAAGCCCGCTATTCACCCCTGGCGGCTATGTTACAGCCGTTGTCAGTGGTAATGAGGGGCTGTTAAAACTGGCCTTTGCGTTAATGATAGCGGGGTTGGGGGTAAAAGCAGCCTTATTGCCACTACATGGCTGGCTGCCACAGGCAATGGTAGCACCTGCGCCGGTCAGCGCCTTATTGCATGCAGTAGCAGTAGTTAAAGCCGGTGCTTTTGGCATTATCCGGCTGGTGTACGATGTTTTTGGCGTAGAGAGCATGCACGCACTGCAACTGGCGCAGCCGTTAATGCTGTTGGCAGCCGCTACAATATTGTATGGCTCCTGGCGCGCGCTCTCGCAGCAGGATATTAAGCGGCGGCTGGCGTACTCTACTATTAGTCAGGTGTCTTACATTACGCTGGGTGTGGCAATGCTGGGGCCGTTGGCGGCGGTAGGTGGCCTGGTGCATTTGGTGCATCAGGGCGTAATGAAAATCACGTTGTTTTTTTGTGCCGGTAACTTTGCCGAAACCTTAGGTATTCATAAAGTTCGTCAGTTAAATGGTGTCGGGCGGCGTATGCCAGTAACGGCTATGGCTTTTACGCTGGGAGCCTTGGGTATGATCGGCATACCGCCCACCGCTGGTTTTATCAGCAAATGGTATTTGGGGCTGGGGGCGGCAGAAGTAGAGCAAAACTGGCTTATTCTGGTATTTGCGCTATCGGGTTTGCTTAACGCAGCTTATTTTTTACCGCTGGTGTACCGCATGTGGTTTTTACCGCAAAGCATGCCCTGGCCGCAAGAACAGCAGTTATCAAACCGGTTTGAAACACACTGGATGTTACTAACACCCGCCGTTTTTACCGCTGTGCTACTGTTGCTGATGGGTTTGTTTGCCAGCACTGAATTGAGCCCGCTAAGCTGGGCGGAACTAATAGTAGAGCGGGAGTTTCGCCATGATTGACCTAAGCAACTGGCTGTGGCCCGGCGCTGGGTTGGGCTTAGGTGATGAGTTTACCCGGCCCTGGTGGTATTTCAGTTTACTGTTATGGTTGCTGGTTGGCGGGTTTAGCCTGTTGTCGCAGCGGCATGATCCGCGCGCTGGGCGCTATTGGCTGTTTTTTGTGTTGTGTTTTGCCGGCAATATGCTGTTAATCGCCGCTCTGGACGCGGTCAGTTTTTACCTTGGCTTTAGCTTGCTCAGTTTGTCGGCCTATGGCCTGGTGATCCACAGCGGTACCGCAAAAGCCAGACGCGCCGGCAGGCTGTATTTGCAACTGGCGGTGCTGGGCGAAATTCTGCTGTTCTGCGGTTTACTGCTACGTGCCTCTGCTGCCGGTGGGCGGTTTGACTGGCATAGCTGGCAGGCTGTGCCACTGGAACCGCTGAGCTTAACCTTATTGCTGCTGGGGCTGGGTTTAAAAGCTGGCTTTTGTCCACTGCACTGGTGGCTGCCACAAGCCCACCCTGTGGCACCGGCACCGGCCAGCGCGCTGTTATCCGGCGTAATGATTAAAGCCGGCTTGCTCGGTATGCTGATGTTTTTACCCGCCACTGATGCCCTAATGCAGCAGTGGGCGCCAGTATTGTTAGTTACCGGCCTGATCTCAGCTTTTTATGGCGTATTGGCAGGCTTACTGTACACGCAGCCAAAAGTCATTCTGGCTTACTCTTCCGTTAGCCAAATGGGTTATTTATTGCTGCTGTTTGCGCTGCTGAGTTTAACCGGCGTAGCAGCATTGCCGGTATTGCTGGCCTATGTAGTACACCACGGCATGGCAAAAAGTAGTTTGTTTTTATATGCCGGTATGGCTGGCGAAGCCGCGGGGCGCATTTGGCGCCAGGCGTTGTTTTGGCTGGCTGCACTATCTATGATGGCACTGCCGCTCAGCAGCGGCGCTCTGGTAAAAACCGGCCTGAAAACCCAATTGGCAGCGGCCAATTTACCCGCCTGGTTGGATATTGGCGTGCTTAGCCTGCTTTTAACAGCAGGTGCTGTGCTTACGGCGTTACTGTTATTGCATTTGGCGGCACAGCTGCGCGCAGCTAATAACAAGCAAAGCAACCATACTGTTAAAGCTTCTGCTGCTAATAGTGCCGGGCGCTGGGCATTGCTTATGGCATTAGTCAGCGCACTTTGGGTACTGCCATGGTTTATTGTGCAACAGTGGCAACTGGCCTGGCCAACACTGGCCCAACACACCGGGTTGATATGGCCCTTACTGTTGGCACTGCTACTCCGGTGGTTATGGTATAAATTCAGCAGGCAGCTGCCGGCACACTGGTACAACCGTAACGCCCCGGCGCTGTATTACTCGTTAAAGTTAAAGCGGTTATATCAACCTGTCAGCCAACCGCAACGGCACTGGCCAACTATTACATTACGCCCGCTGGAGCGGCGCATAAACCGCGCTCTGGCATTACCCGTAGTGCCATTTACAGCATTGGTTTGCTGCGTATTATTTGGAGTGCTGCTTTTAACCTGGTAACACAGAGTGGGAAAGGGACGAGCAATTTCAGGCATAAAAAGTACTATTCAGTCGGTGTAGATGTTAGTTGCGGGCGCCGGATTTGTAGACCTTCACCCCGCGGCTATAAAAAGGAGCCCAAGGGCGAATAACAGGCACAAAAAAACCTACGTTTAAGTAGGCTTAGGTGTTGGTTGCGGGAGCCGGATTTGAACCGACGACCTTCGGGTTATGAGCCCGACGAGCTACCAGGCTGCTCCATCCCGCGTCCGTCATTGCGGGGCGCATCTTAGTGTTTTTAACAAAGCCATGCAAGCCTTTATCTGCTTTTATTTTTAAGATGTGGCTTAACTGCTGCTTTGTTAAACAAAGCGCTGTTTTAAGCGGCAATTTGGCGCTATTGCAAAAACTCAAACGGATAAATAGCACATTCTGCTATACTGACGGCCATTTTTGATAGGGGTTTGGGTAGCATGCTGGAATTCTGGGCGTTAACGTCTAAAGGGGTAGAAGAGTTGTTGGCGGATGAAATTCGCCAGCAAGGTGGCGAAGTGTTGAAAGTTAGCATGGGCGTGGTACGCTTTAAAGCAGAACTGCGCACCGGGTATCAATTATGTTTATGGTCGCGCCTGGCTACCCGTATTTTGCGTTTAATACAGTCTGAGCCGGTTACGGCTGACAGTGATATTTACCAGATTGCGCAGAAAATTGACTGGCCACAGCAGATGTCACTGCGTAATACGTTGGCAGTTGACTGTGTTGGTAAACACCCGAAAATAGACAATACCCAGTTTGGCGCTATCCGCTTAAAAGACGCCATTGTTGATCAGTTCCGTGAAGAAACCGGCCACCGCCCGGATGTTGACCGAATGGATCCCGATGTACGCTTTCAAGTGCGGTTAGATAAAGCGCATTTTCACTTTTTACAGGATTTCTCTGGTCCATCTTTGCACCAGCGCGGTTACCGTGCCGGTCAGGGCGAAGCGCCATTAAAAGAACATTTAGCTGCGGCGCTGTTAAAGCGTTCCGGCTGGCAGGTGGAACAGCCTTTGTTTGACCCGTTTTGCGGCAGCGGCACTATAGTGCTGGAAGCAGCATTAATTGCGCTGAATAAAGCGCCGGGTTTAAGCCGCGAAAAATTTGCCTTTGAAGGCTGGCCGGGCCATCGCGATGCAGTTTGGCAGCAGCTAAAGCAAGACGCCAAAGCGGCAGAGCGGGCAATGCCGGCTACCGTGCAGTTTTGGGGTTCTGACTTTGATGAACGCAATTTAGCCAAAGCGAAGCAAAATGCAGCCCGTGCCGGTGTTGCCGCATACGTGCAATTTGATTATGCCGATGCCACAGCGTTAAAAGCGCCGGTAACCAGTGTGCCGGGCGTTATTGTTACCAACCCGCCTTATGGCGAGCGGTTGGGTGATTTACCCTCATTAATTCCGCTATACAGTAAATTTTCATTGGCGTTAAAACAGCATTATCAAGGCTGGCGCTTAGCCATTATTACTTCCAACACCGATTTGCTGCGGGCGCTGCGCTTATCAAAAAGCAAAAGCTATAAATTTACCAATGGTCCGCTGGATTGTGATTTCACTCTGTTTGATTTAACCGAAAAGCAAGTAGCAGTAAGCTCTGATGCGCCGGCGCTGTTTTTTAGTGAAAGCAGCTCTTTTGGCAATCGCTTAGCGAAGAACTTAAAGCAATTGCAAAAGTGGGCGAAAAAAGAAGGCCTTAGCTGCTACCGTTTATATGATGCCGATATTCCGGAATATAACGTAGCGGTAGATTGGTACGATGGCGAAGTGGTGGTGCATGAATATGCCGCACCGGCGACGGTTGATGAGCAGGTATCGCAAAAACGCTTATTCGATGTGGTAAACCAGGTACCGCAAGTACTGGGTATCAGCTCAGATAAAATGATTTTAAAGGTACGTGAAAAACAAAAGGGCAGCTCGCAGTATCAGGCGTTAAATAAAGCCGGACAGTATAAAGAGGTGAGCGAATACGGCGCTAAGTTTTTAGTGAATCTGCGAGATTATCTCGATACCGGTTTGTTTTTAGATCATCGCATTACACGGCGGATGATCCAGCAGCAGGCCAAAGGCAAAACCGTACTAAACCTGTTTGCCTATACCGGCAGTGCTTCGGTGCATGCTGCTATTGGCGGCGCTGCCAGTGTAACTACGGTAGATATGTCGAACACTTATTTAGACTGGGCTAAGCGTAATTTTACCATTAACGGTTTAACCGGTAAGCAGTACCAGTTTGAGCAAGCCGATTGCTTACAATGGCTAAGCCGCTGCCGTGCTCAGTTCGATTTAATTTTTGTTGACCCGCCAACTTTTTCTAACTCGAAGCGGATGCAGGACAGCTGGGATGTACAGCGCGATCACGTTAATTTACTTAATATGCTAACGGCGCGGCTGACACCAGGCGGCAAAGTGATTTTCTCTAACAATAAGCGCCGTTTTAAAATTGATACCCAGGCACTTAATGATGCCGGCTGGCAGGTTAAAGATATCTCGGCGGCAACTTTGCCGGAAGATTATAAGCGTAACCCGAATATTCACGTTTGTTTTGAGTTAACGCGCTAATAGTATGAATAGCATGCACCCGGCATTAACCTTATACAGTACCTGGGGCTGTCATCTATGTGATGAAGCTGAGCAGTTATTACTGCAAGCAGGCCTTGCGGGCCGGTTTAAGGTTACCGATATTGTTGATGACGAGCAGGCCTTTGCGCGTTACCGCTTGATGATCCCGGTATTGTGCCGGGGCGATAACGAATTATGCTGGCCCTTTGATGCGGACCAGCTGGCAACATGGCTTAAGGATGTACAGTAGTGGAATTATTACGTTTTCAGCAGGCATGTTTAGCCTTTGGCACTAACCCGATATTGGATCATGTCGACTTTAGCTTATTCAGCGGCGAGCGCGTATGTTTAGTCGGTCGCAACGGCGCCGGTAAATCGTCAATGCTAAAATTGCTGACCGGACAGCAAAATCTGGATGATGGCCAGATAGTGGTGAATACCGGAGTAGTATTAAGCCGGTTAGAGCAAGATCCGCCGGCAAAAATGGATGTGAAAATTGCCGATTTTATCCGTGAAGGTGCCGGTGATTTAGCCCAAATAGCGCAGCAGTTTTATACTCTGTCAGAAAACTTAGACGGCGCTTCAGATGCCGACTATCGGCTGTTTGAGAAATTACAAAGCGAAATGGATACCCGCGACGGCTGGGGGCTGGAATCCCGTGTTGCTGATTTATGCCAGCAGTTTGACATGAACCCGGATGCCAGTTTAGCGACGTTATCCGGTGGCTGGTTGCGTAAAGCGGCTCTGGCACGGGCTTTGGCCGCCAGGCCGGATATTTTGTTACTGGATGAGCCAACTAATCATTTGGATGTCGCGGCTATCCAGTGGCTGGAGCAGTTTTTACTAAATTTCTCCGGTGCCATCATTTTTATCTCGCACGACAGGGCTTTTATCCGTGCCCTGGCTACCCGCATTATTGATCTGGACCGTGGTTTGTTAACCTCACACCCGGGCAATTATCAGGAATACCTGGATCGCAAACAAAAAATGCTCGAAGACGAGCAGCAGCACAATGCATTGTTTGATAAAAAGCTGGCAGAAGAAGAAGTATGGATCCGTCAGGGCATTAAAGCACGACGTACCCGTAACGAAGGCCGGGTAAGAGCACTTAAAGCGCTGCGACGTGAGCGGGCAGAGCGGGTAGAAACCTTAGGCAAGGTCGATTTTAATATCGAGCAGGCCGATCGCTCCGGCAAGCTGGTATTTGAAACTAAAGCCATAAGCTGTGGCTTTAATGGCAAAACCGTTATAGACAAGCTTGATCTATTGGTAATGCGCGGTGATCGCATCGCGTTGGTTGGGCCAAACGGTGTCGGTAAATCAACCCTGATTAAGCTGTTATTGGGTGACTATAAACACGACAGTGGCGAGATTAAGCGCGGTACCAATATTGAGGTAGCCTATTTTGATCAGCATCGCATTGCTCTGGATTTAGAAGCCACAGTGCAGGACAACGTATCTGAGGGTAAACAGGAAATTACTCAAAATGGTAAAAGCCGCCATGTGCTTAGCTACCTGCAGGACTTTTTATTCCCGCCGGCACGGGCCCGAACTCCGGTGAAAGCCTTATCCGGCGGTGAGAAAAACCGCCTGTTGCTGGCCAAATTGTTTGCCAGGCCAAGTAACTTGCTGATCCTCGATGAACCGACCAACGATCTGGATGTAGAAACATTAGAGCTGCTGGAAGATATTTTGCAGCAGTACCAAGGTACAGTCTTACTCGTAAGCCATGACCGGGAATTTGTCAATAATACCGTTACCAGCTCACTGCTGTTTGCCGGCGAGGGGCGTATTATTGAAATTGCCGGTGGTTATGATGACGTTATTGCTTACCAGCAACGTATGCAAACGCCTGCTGCGACAGCACAAAAAGTGACAAAACCATCACAGAGCGTAACAGAAGAAATACCAGCGCAGGCTTCTGTTAGCAGTGCTAAGAAGTTATCATACAAAGAGCAACGTGAACTGGAACAACTGCCTGCCTTGCTGGAACAGCTTGAAACAGAGCTTGAAGCGTTACAGCAGAAAGTAAATGACGCTGAGTTTTTTAAGCAAAGTGCAGAGCAAACGCAAACCACGTTGAACCAACTGCAGCAGATCGAGTCGAAGCTGGCGCAAGCGTATGCACGCTGGGAAGAATTAGACGCATAAGAATTGAAGTATATTTAGGGGCTCCGAATGAAGTTATCACGCATCAGTCTGGCGATATTGCCGCTGTTAAGTCTGTGTTCTGTACAAGCGGCCGTTTATAACGTCGTTGAGATTGGTGAAGTAAGCGAAGTCAAATCAACCTATGCTGCGGCTATTAATGATAGCGGGCATGCAGTATTTAATGGGGCTATTCGCCTGCAAACCGGTACGAGCTCTTCGGGTTTACCAATCTATGATTATCAGTATTTTAATTTCCCTATTAATTTAGATGCAATTGATTTTGAAGATGAAGATGTTCAGGCGTTTTTTACTGACGAGCAGTTAGCCGATGTTACTAATGGTAATATCAACAATACTATTCTGAATATCCTGTTAAATCGCAACCCTGCCGGCCAACCAATAGGTAATACCATTAGTTACCTGAAAACAGGTAACTTAGCGCCAGAAAATATACTACTGCGCGATAGTACAGAGCCGACACGGGGCAACAGTGAGTACTTGTACGATATTAACAATGCCGGCATTGCAGTGGGTGTTGCGGGGACTACTTTTACCTTGGAAAGCTTTACACCGACTTCAGAAGATGGTGAGGAAGAGGAAGTTCAAGATCTTTGGGTTCCCGCAGCGTCTTATCAATTGGGAGTGGTAGTACAAAATGGTCAGGTTAGAACTATTGATGCACCATATCAGGAATTAGGCGGCGGTTATACCGTTGCTATGACTATTAGTGATAGTGGTTTAATCGCTGGTTTTGGCAGCAGCGGCATGACGGATGCGGCTAAAGAAGCAGTTGAAACGGCTTGTACCGGAGCAAGCCAGCCCGTAGCTACTTGTTTATATAACAGAGCTGTTGCGGGAAGTTATCTGCAACGCGGCATGGTATGGCAGTTACAAGCTGATGGCAGTGTGGCTGCGCCTGAGATATTAGGTTTTTTAGGTAATAAAAATACGGGAACTGCTTTCGATGGTGAAGGCGTCAATGCAATAACTTATTTTAGCGTTGCTAACGATGTAAATGATAACGGCATTGTGGTAGGCCGTTCTCTGTATAGTGACTCAGATAGAACGCAGCGGGTAAGGTTAAATAATGGCCAGGTTGTTGATCAGATTGTCCGGGCACAGCATGCCAGTTTATATGTTGAAGATCAGGTATTACCGTTGGTTGACCCGCTTGAGTGGTCTATCAGTGATGCTGTGGCCGTTAATAATAATAACATTATTATTGGTTATGGCCAAAAAGTGATTAACAGCGCTGCGCGCAACAAAATGTTTTACCACGACTACAACGCAGGGCAAACCCGTTTTGTTGATGGCTTTTTCTCCAGTTCAACAACACAGCCAAAAGCTATCAATGACAGTAATCAGGTGGTAGGGCAAGCTGAAGTTATTTTAGGTGGTACGACCACTCGCAGGCGGCATGGTTTTATTTACGATATTACCGCTGACAGCTTTACTGATTTGAATACATTAATTGGCTGTAATTCGCCTTACACCGTGGTTGATGCAACCGATATCAATAACAATGGCGATATTCTGGCAACAGCGCTGACAATGAAAGAGCGTAAAGATTTGCTGGGTGAGGTCGTAGTTGATGCGCAAGGCAACCCTCTAAAGGAAGAGCTGGCGGTGGTAGTTAAACTGCAGCCAGTAGCCAATGGCGAACCGGAAGATTGTGCATCAGAGCAAACAAAATATGAGCGTAAAGGCGGTGCAGCTGGTTTTGGCTGGTTAACATTAAGTGCAGCGTTCATTTGGTGGCGTCGGCGTAAAGTTTAACGTGAATAAAAAGCTGCTTCGGCAGCTTTTTTTATGTCGGTGGGGTTGTTGCAGCTTTATAGTTATAAAAGCTAGCTGCTTAGTGTAATTCGATATAAATAAATCTGTCATCAAATCTTAAACAACTTCAGCTTGTTAGTCCTTGTCAAGCTTTTAATCTGTCCATTTCAGATTGAACCTTTTATCGCTGTCGACTATCAATTAAAGGGTAATCGCAAACTCATTTGTGATTATTTTTATCAAATAAAAAGTTGAGGAAGACTGCCGTATGAAAAGACAAAAACGTGATCGTCTGGAACGTGCTCATGCTCAAGGTTATCGTGCCGGTGTAACCGGACGGTCAAAAGAAATTTGCCCTTATCAAGGTTTAGATACGCGCTCACAATGGTTAGGAGGCTGGCGCGAAGCCATCGAAGATCGCAATGTTGGGCTGTTTAATAAAGGTCAGTAATTTTTCCCGATAAGCCCAGGCATTAAAAAAGCCCCGTCAGGATAACTTGCGGGGCTTTTAGCATTAAGCATGATGTATATTAAAAACTGGATGTATCCTGAAACAAACCGACTTTAAGATCGGTTGCTGCATAAATGTCACGGCCATCAACACTTACCACACCGTCGCCAATGCCCATATAGAGTTTGCGTTTGATTACACGCTTCATATTAATGGTGTAAGTCACTTTTTTGGCTGTAGGCAGCACCTGGCCGGTAAATTTTACTTCACCTACGCCCAGGGCACGGCCTTTTCCCGGGCCGCCACACCAGCCTAAGAAGAAGCCGACAAGTTGCCACATGGCATCAAGCCCCAGGCAACCTGGCATTACCGGATCGCCTTTAAAGTGACAGGCAAAAAACCACAGGTCTGGTGTAATATCCAACTCAGCAATGATCTGGCCTTTACCATACAGGCCACCTTCTTCTGAAATGTGGATAATACGGTCCATCATCAGCATATTGTCAGAGGGTAGCTGGCTATTGCCTTCACCAAACAGCTCGCCGTTGCCACAGGCGATCAAATCTTCTTTTGTAAAGCTATTCTTAGTCATGTATGTTTAATCCGTTGAAAATACCGGGCCACTTTAGCGAACACTTGTACGCCAAACAAGTCCGATTTGTATTAAGTCTTAATTTTACGCATCAAGCAGTTAACTGCCTGAGTGTATGACAGTGTTATTGCCAAAGAGTGACATCATGACAAATTCGAGTGGAAAAGCGCTGACCAATGCAGAAAAACAACTGCGGTATCGTGAACGGCAAAAGCAATCCGGTAAAAAAGAGCTACGCGGGTATCTCACTCCGGAGGCCTTAAGTTGCTATCAGGAAATTCAGCAAAAAACCGAGTGGAGCGACAGTGTCTTACTCAGCAACGCTATACGGTTGATGTATGCGGCGCATAAATGCGGCCAGGTAGGTATTTTAAACAGCTGGCTCACCGAGCATAAGCGTTAAAATACCCGGCCTGAGGTGTTGCTGCATTGCGTTCAGCGGTATAATGCCGGCAATCCAGTTAGTAATTGAGAGCCACTGATGATTTTGTTTGTAAGGGATCTGACCGTTATTGATTTTTCTTACCTGTGTCAAAAGCGTGGCATGTTGGGCGAGAGTTATATTGTTGATGTAGAGCTGCATGGCGGCCTGGACCAGACCTCTATGGTGCTGGATTTTGGCAAGGTTAAAAAAGTTATTAAGCATGCTATTGATCAGCTGATTGATCATAAGCTGGCTGTGCCAGAATTATCGGCTGCCGTAAAACTGCGAAATGCCAAAGGGCTGCAGCAACTGAGCTTTGAAAGTAACCGTGGCCATATTCAGATGGCAGCGCCGGCCGAGGCTATTGTTGCCATTAAGGCTGATGCCATAAACCTGCAAACCGTAACTGAGTTCTTACAGCACAGTATTAAGCCACTGTTACCGGCAAATATTGATAAACTAATATTTACCTTGCGAGCAGAAACTGTCAGTGGCTTTTTCTATCATTACAGCCATGGTTTAAAGAAGCACGATGGCAATTGCCAGCGTATTGCCCATGGGCATCGCTCAACCATTCAGATATATGCTGACGGTATGTTAACACCGCGGCTGAATAAATACTGGTGCGAGCGCTGGCAGGATATTTATCTTGGGTCTGCGGAAGACTTATGTAATGCAGATGTTTTACAGCATCTTACTGCCGGTGCGGATGACTATAGTTTCTGTTATCAGGCTGCGCAAGGTTGGTTTGAGCTGACCATACCCAAAGCCCATTGTGAAATTGTACCCTGTGATACTACTGTAGAATGTCTGGCAGAGTATATCGCAGCAGAATTAAAGCAACTGGATAACACCAGGCAATATAAGGTCGTAGCTTATGAAGGTGTGGGTAAAGGCGCTATCGCTGTTAGCTAGTGTCAGCTTTGCATTGTTCGCTCAGCCCGCTATAGAGCTGGAAGGGCAGTTAACTCAGGGCAGTTTGCTGCGTGGTAAGGCTGCGGTAGGGAGTAAAGTATTTTTTAATGACATTGAACTGCCACTAAGCAGCGATGGTCGTTTTGTGTTTGGTATTGGCCGGGATGCACCTCTTAAGCATCAGCTTACCGTGCAGCTCAATGGCGAAAAGTATATCAAGCCGTTAACCTTTACTGCGCGCCAGTATGATATTCAGCATGTTAACGGTGTGGCACAAAAGTACGTTACACCACCTGCAGAGGTAACCGAACGGATCCGCCGTGACAACCAGCAGGTGCGTGCCGTACGTGAAACGGTATCCGGCCTGCCGTTTATCTTTGATACTCCTATAATGCCGGCCAAAGGCCGCATTTCCGGTGTTTATGGCAGCCAGCGTGTATTTAACGGTGAGCCGCGAAATCCGCATTACGGCCTTGATGTTGCAGCACCTGTTGGTGCGCCTGTTGTCGCGCCGTTAAGTGGTAAAGTATTGTTAGCTGCAGACTTATACTATTCAGGCTTAACACTGATCATTGATCATGGTTTTGGCATCAGTTCTACCTTTATGCATTTAAGCCGCTTTGACGTTGCAGTTGGCGATAATATTGAGCAAGGGCAAAAAATTGCTGAAGTAGGGGCGACCGGGAGAGTAACCGGCCCGCACCTGGATTGGCGGATTAACTGGCAGCAGGAACGGCTGGACCCTGCGCTGCTGCCAGGTTTGAAGTTACCTTAACCAGGCAGCGCTTGCTGCAGCCAACTATCGCACTGCGCTTGCTCAGCCACAGTAAGCACCGCAACCTGTTGTTGCGCGGCATTTAACGTCAGTTGGCTTTGCAGTAAACGATCTTTCCGATAAAAATGCAGAGTTAACGTGCTGCCCTCAGGGTAACGCTTTAACAGCTGTGGCAAGCTGGTAGGGCTGATTTTACGGTTATCCAGGGCTAGCAGCTGATCTCCGCTCATTAAACCGGCCTGATGCGCGCTGCCGCCATGGTAAACCTGGGTTAATTGCAACAGGCCATTTAGCGGTTTAGTTTGGGCGCCAATAAAGGGTAAATTTTCAACACTGGCTTCACCTCCGAAATCATCACCATGTTGCATCGGCCGTATTGTTAACGTCAGGCCAAGTGTCGGCAATAATTCTGCAAGGGGCAGTGCTGCAGCTTGTGTCAGCCATTTATCACTTTCTGTGGCAAGTTCAGCAAAGCCAAGCTCTGTCAAAACTTTGTGCAGCGCATTATCTGGCGTACCTGACACCAGATAGCGTTGCCATAACTGGCGCACAACGTCATCCAGTGAGCTATTGCAGCTGCGCAGACTGGCATCCAGACATAAAGCCAGTAAGGCCCCTTTGGCATAATAACTGACTACGGCATTTACTGCGTTCTCATCTTGCTTATAAAACTTGGTCCAGGCAGTAAAGCTGCTGTCTATAAGGCTTTGCTGGCTGTCGCTTGGGTTACGTGTAACTCTTGAAATGGCTTTTTCCAGCGTTTTAATATAGGTTTTGCTGTCAATTAAGCCGGCACGTACTAACGCTAAATCATCATAATAAGAGGTAAACCCTTCATATAGCCAAAGTTGGCGGGTGTATTGCTCTGCTGTTAGCTGATACTGCTGAAAAACAGCAGGTTTTAAGCGCTTAACCCACCAGGTATGAAAGTATTCATGGCTGCAAAGTGCCAGCAGGTTCTGGTAGTTTTCATCTACCTGGGGTTGTTCCGGTGCTGGCAAATCAAAACGGCTGCACAGTAGTAAAGTAGAGTTCAGATGTTCCAAGCCACCGTAACCATCTTCTGTTACCCACAGCAAAAACCAGTAGCTGGTTAAATCTGCCGGCAAACTGCCAAATACGTTAACCTGCTGCTGGCAAATCCGGGTTAAATCGGCGGTAAAGCGGCCAAGGTTGGTCAGGTTATCACCGGTAACGACCAGATAATGGCTGATCCCCTCAATGACAAACTCGGTAAGGGTAAATTTACCCAGCAGAATGGGGCTGTCGATAAGCACCTGATAATTAGCCGCGCTATATTCACCAAAACCAAGAAAATCTGTGCCCTGGCTCCGGCTTAAACCGGTAGCTACCTGCCAGTCCTCAATAACGCGTGACTGGGGTTTACTGATATTAACCCGATGCGGCAAGGCTTCCAGCGTATTGACGCTTAAACACAGGCTGGCCGGGTTTAACACCGCTACTTCATCATCAATGTAAGCGGCCCGGACGGATAAATCGTAAGCATAGAGCTGATAACTAACCGTCACTGGGCTGTCGTTACACTGTAATTGCCAGCGCTGTTTATCCAGTTGTCGCAGCTGTAGTACGCCGGATTTATCGCGGGCTGTTATTGCGACAATATTGCGGGCAAAATCACGAATCATATAGCTGCCGGGGATCCAGGCAGGAAGCATCAGTTCATGTACCGGTGAGCTGGGAGTAAAACTGAGCGTTACAGATATCAGATGCGCGCTGACATCGGTTATATCAAGCTGGTACTTCACAGATTTCATAGTATTACTCTTTTTGTAGGTAAAAGGTTTACCCTTTGCCTACAGCGTTGTGGCGTATTAAGCTGACTATTATGCCGCTAAAACCGAATAAGGAAAATGACATGGCAACAGAAACGGTATTCAGTAAAATTATTCGCCGCGAGGCACAAGCCGATATTTTGTATCAGGACGAGCTGGTTACCGCATTTCGCGATATCCGCCCGCGTGCACCGGTGCATATTTTATTAGTACCTAACCAGCTTATTCCAACCGTTAATGATGTTGAACCAAAGCATGAAGCTGCGCTTGGCCGGCTGTTTACCGTAGCACGTAAACTGGCTGCAGAGCATGGTATTGCTGACAAAGGCTACCGGCTGATTATGAACTGTAACGCCCATGGCGGGCAGGAGGTTTATCATATTCATTTGCACCTGGTTGGCGGCAGGGCACTTGGCCCAATGTTAAGCCGGTAGCTAAAGCAGTAAGCGGGCAGCCGGATACGTATTTGTGTGCGATACTGTTGCAATTGGGTGTGGCTCTTATAGAATCGCCGCGTCTTTCACTGCTATAACTGAGTATTGCTATGAGTAACGAAGCGTTAATTGCCAAACGGATGGAACATGCGGTAACAAGGGTCACTAAAACAGTATTTCCCGGCCGGACTAATCACCATAACACCTTATTTGGCGGCGAAGCGCTGGCCTGGATGGATGAAGCGGCTTTTATTGCGGCCACACGCTTTTGTCGCAAACCTCTGGTTACTGTCAGCTCAGACCGGGTAGATTTTAAAGAGTCTATTCCGGCCGGCACTATTATTGAACTGGTTGCCCGGGTTGAGCACATTGGCCGTACCAGTATTCGTGTACATGTCGATATTTTTGTGGAGCATATGTATAACGATGATCAGCATAAAGCGATTTCCGGCAACTTTACTTTTGTTGCTTTAGGGCCGGATCGCAAACCCACACCGGTGCTGGGCTGAATCGCCAGGTTGCCTGGCTAAATGGCTAATATAATGCGATTAATACATATGCAAACACGGCCAGTGAACGGGGATTTTGGCTACCATTTAGTTATAATCGGGCTATTACCTTCTTGGCCTGCGGGTTATTGTTTTGTATAAGTTATTTGAAGATCGTACCCGCCAGTTCTGGATACTGCATACATTAGGCTGGCTGGGTTTTGCCATCGTCAATTATCTCGGCTCTCTGATCCAGGAAACGCGCGATGCTTACCTGATTATCGTTGCGCTGGACTCTTATATTGGCTGGTTAATTACCATACCTCTGCGCTACGCTTATCAACGCGCCTGGTTCTGGACGCCCTGGAAAATGATCATAACCGTATTGCTGCTGGCATTTTTTGTTGCCGCAATATGGACTACGGTGCGTAACTTTAACTATTGGGAAATATATCGCCACGGCGCGCGGCCAGACGACTGGCTAAAGTATATCCGTGATACACCGGTGGCGTTTTATGTCATGTTAAGCTGGAGTGGTTTGTATTTCGGTATTAAGTACTATCAAACATTACAGCAAGAGAAACAAAAGTCACTGACAGCAACCAACAAAGCGCATGAAGCACAGCTGAAAATGCTGCGTTATCAGCTTAATCCGCATTTTTTGTTTAATACCCTCAATGCTATCTCAACACTGGTGTTAATTAATGAAGCCGATACTGCCAATAAAATGGTGACCAGGCTTAGTGACTTTTTGCGCTATTCATTGTACAAAGATCCTATTAACAAGGTACCGCTGGAGCAAGAGGTATATGCCGCTCGTTTGTATCTTGAGATTGAAAAGGTGCGCTTCTCCGAGCGTTTGTCTGTTATATTCGATCTTGAGCCAGGGACAGAGAAAGCGCTGGTACCCAGTTTAATTTTGCAGCCGCTAATTGAAAATGCTATTAAGTATGCGGTAGCCAGCCAAATTAATGGCGGTGAAATAGCCATTACGGCGAAAAAGTTTGGCCATGATTTATTGCTGGAAGTAGCTGATAACGGGCCGGGTATGACCATTACCAATGGTTTGCCCAAAAGCAGTGACAGTGGGGTTGGTCTGGTGAACACCAAAGAGCGTTTATCTGCACTGTACGACAATAACTTTGCTCTGGTTTTAACGCATAATCAGCCACAGGGCTTAAAAGTAAATATCAGAATTCCATTACAACTAGAAAAAACGGAACAGGAACATGCTTAAGGTAATAGTAGTTGATGATGAACCTTTAGCCCGCAAGGGAATGATGGTGCGGTTACGGGAGTTTCCTGAGCTGGAAGTTATCGCCGAATGTACCAATGGCCAGCAAGCCATTGACAGTATCAGTCAGCTAACGCCGGATCTGGTTTTTCTGGACGTTGAAATGCCAGGCATGGACGGTTTTGCAGTGCTGAAGCAATTACAGGCGCAAAATGCGGTTTTACCTTACATTGTTTTTGTTACAGCGTATGACCACTATGCTTACAGCGCTTTTGAAGTCAGTGCGCTGGACTATGTGTTAAAGCCGGTTGAACCTGAGCGTTTAAAACAGGCAGTAGAAAAGGTCCTGAAAATATATCAGGCACAGGACACGCAAAGACATAAAGGTCAGTTGGCAGAGGCTGTAGCAAAACTTACCGGAGACGACACCGGTAATATCCTGCAACGGCTGGATAATGCTCAGCCGGTGGTAAATGACCGTTTCCCGGATGCGATCAGCATTAAAGACAGCGGCGAAATTACCCGGGTGCCGGTAGCTGCCATTGAGTGGGTTGACGCTGCCGGCGACTACATGTGTATTCATACCCGTGACGGGCAAACGCATATTTTACGCCGTACCATGAAAGAGCTTGAGCAGGAACTGGATCCCAAGTTGTTTGTACGGGTACATCGCTCTGCTATCGTAAACGTGCACACCATTGCCAAATTACAGATGCTGGCCAATGGTGAGCATCAGTTAATGTTAACCAACGGCCAGGCCGTTAAAGTAAGCCGTAGCTATAAAGACCGGGTAAAACAGGTTTTTAATCAGTAGTACGTTGTTATCTGGCATGCTTAATCGCTGGCAATAGTTTGTTGCCAGCGCACCAGATAAGGGTCTATCTGCTTTTTCTTCGCACCGGTTTGAGCCATAGGGTATAACACCGCCTGTTGGTTTATTTCACCTGCCATCATTAAATTAGCCCCCAACACCAGTTGCTCTATGGCATAAGCTCCCAGTTTAGTTGCCAGAATTCTGTCTGCCCCCACAGGTGAGCCTCCGCGCTGGATATGGCCAAGAATACAAGCCCGGCATTCAATGCCCAAAGCAGTGCTAAGCGCTTCTGCCAGTGCGGTGGTGCCGCCTGGGTAACTGTTTTCTGCAACAACAATAATATAACTGCTTTTGCCACGTAGTAGTTGTGCGCGCTGCACCGGCGCTATCAGCGTTTTTAAATCTTCAGGTTGCAGGGCGCCGAACTCCGGGCAAATTATCTGTTCAGCTCCCCCGGCGATACCCGCAGACAAGGTAATATAGCCAGAGTGTCGGCCCATCAGCTCAACCAAAAATATCCGCTCAAATGCATCGGCGGTATCGCGGATTTTATCTATTGCATCTAGTGCAGTATCTATAGCGGTAGCAAAACCAATGGTGTAATCGGTGCCATCTACATCATTATCAATCGTGCCAGGCACGCCGATGATTTGGCCATGATAATGCTCCGCTATGGCTAATGCGCCACGAAAACTGCCATCACCACCGATAACCACCAGCGCATCCAGTTGCAAACGTTGTAATGCCTCTGCGGCTTGTTTTGCACCTTCCGGGGTATGTAATGCTTTGCAGCGGGCGCTTTTTAAGATGGTACCGCCATGCTGAATAATATTCTGTACATGCTGCGGCAGCAGTGTTTGGTAATCATCGTCAAGTAAACCATTAAATCCATGACGAAAACCAATAATATCGATATTGTATGCCGCGCCGGTGAGAACAATAGCGCGGATTGCAGCATTCATCCCCGGCGCATCGCCACCGGAGGTTAATACACCAACACGTTTAATCATCGTTTATCTCTGTTTGCAGCTAACATGTTGCTCAGTATAGGGTGTTAAAGTCCGGACCGTGTTTGATATAGCGCAATAGTTAGTGTGTTAGTCGATATAACAGTACCAGGCTAAAGACAGCAACAGGTAAAATAAGCGAAAATAGCGCCTCTCTGCGCAGATATACTCTGCAACGCCTGCCACTTTGTTTATTACATTGGATCTGCATCATGCATCAAATTACAGGTAAAAGCCTGGTTGGGTTATTGTTAGCCTTAACCACTGCTGTTTTATGGGGCATTTTGCCTATCGCATTAAAGATTTTGCTCGATGTGTTAACAGCGAATACCATAACGCTAATCCGTTTTTTGGCCGCTGCTGTTATCGTTGGTATTTGGCTGGGCGCGCGGGGCAAGTTGCCCAAAGCCGCTTTACTCCTTAGGCCCAATATAGCAAAACTGATGCTGATTGCTGTAGTGGGTTTGCTGTCTAACTACATTATGTATTTAAGTGGCCTGAATTACCTCAGTGCAGAAACCGCGCAAGTGGTTATTCAGCTGGCACCATTTTTAATGATGATAGGCGGCGTCTTTATATTTAAAGAGCGTTTGTTACTGTGGCAAAAAGCCGGTGCGGTTATTCTGGTTGCGGGTTTGCTGCTGTTTTTTAATGAGCGCCTGGTGCAACTGATATTGCAAGCGGGCACCGAAACGCTTGGCGTGTTGCTGGTGATTGCTGCAGCGGTAACCTGGGCGGCCTATGCTCTGGCACAAAAACAATTACTGGTGCATTACACTTCAAAGCAAATTATGTATTTACTCTATGTAGCCGGCACTATTGCTTTTATGCCGGTATCCGATTTTACACCGCTGTTAACGATGACAGGCCTGCACTGGCTGCTGCTTATCTTTTGCTGTTTAAATACCGTAGTGGCCTACGGTGCTTTTGCTGAAGCCTTGCATCACTGGGAGGCGTCTAAAGTCAGTGCAGTATTGGCCGTAACACCCCTGTTTACTATTTTGTTTGCGAATATTGTGGGCTGGCTGTTTCCTGCCTATTTAGCAGCACAACAACTTAACTTTTGGTCCTGGCTTGGCGCAGCGCTGGTGGTAGTGGGCTCAGCATTAACCGCGCTGGCACCGCAATTTGTGCAATATCATAGCGCACGTAAAATACGTAAGCTGCAACGCGATGTGTTTTAAATAGCTGGCAGCAAAAAGGGCTCGAATGAGCCCTTCGTATTAGTGGCGCACGTACTATTTTACCTGCACAATTCTGCAGGTATTAGAGGCACCGATAGTTTCCATAACATCACCGTGTGTCATGATAACCAAGTCGCCACTTTTTAAACCTGCTTTGACTTTTACCGCTTCAATGGCCGCATCGGCCAGTGATTGCCCTTGTAACGCTGTGCTGTCAAAAAACGCCGGATAAACACCGCGGTACAACGCCATTTTGTTCAGCGTTTTGGTATGGCGCGACAAAGCGTAAATAGGTTGTGGCGAAGTAATACGTGACATCAGCTTGGCAGTATAGCCAGACTCTGTCAGCGTAATAATGGCTTTAATGCCTTCGAGGTGGTTGGCAGCATACATAGCAGACAGTGCAATGGTTTCGCTTATTTCAGTGAAGGTCACATCCATACGATGCTTGGAAATTTGTACGCTTGGGTGTTTTTCCGCACCGTCACATACCCGGGCCATCGCCCGCACGGTTTCAGTCGGGTATTTACCGGCCGCCGTTTCAGCTGACAACATAACAGCATCTGTACCATCCAGCACAGCGTTAGCTACGTCCATTACTTCAGCACGGGTTGGCATTGGGCTTTCAATCATGCTTTCCATCATCTGGGTTGCAGTGATCACCACACGATTTAACTGACGCGAACGGGCAATAATACGTTTTTGCTGGCCAACCAGCTCAGCATCGCCAATTTCAACACCCAAATCACCCCGGGCAACCATTACCGCATCAGAAGCGCGGATAATGTCATCCAGCGTTTCATTATCAGCTACCGCTTCAGCGCGTTCTATTTTTGCCATAATACGGGCTTCAGAACCCGCTGCCAGCGCTAAATCACGGGCTAAGCGTAAGTCATCGCCACAGCGTGGGAAAGATACCGCCAGATAATCAACGTCAATTTCTGCTGCGGTAATAATATCGCGTTTGTCTTTATCGGTCAGAGCAGGGGCTGTTAAACCACCGCCCTGGCGGTTAATACCTTTATTGTTACTTAACTTACCACCAACAGTGACGGTAGTATAAACTTTAGCGCCTTCCACTCTGTCTACTGCTAACTGAATGCGGCCATCGTCTAACAGCAGTAAATCACCGGCTTTTACATCCTGCGGTAACTCTTTATAGTCGATACCTACCTGATGCTCATCACCTTCGCCTTTAGGCAATTCTGCATCCAATATATACGGCATGCCTTCTTCAAGTATTACCGCACCATTTTTAAAGGTAGAAACGCGAATTTTAGGGCCCTGTAAATCGCCTAAAATAGCAACGTGTGCGCCCAGCGCTTCAGCTGCGGCACGCACCATACTGGCACGTTCGCGGTGATCATCAGCACTGCCATGCGAGAAGTTCAGACGGAATACGGTTGCACCAGCCTTGATCAGTTTTTCAATAGATAGCTGTGTATTGGTGGCGGGGCCTAGCGTCGCGACGATTTTAGTTCTTCTGTGCATGGTTATTTCCTGCTTGTTGCAAAGAGGGTGTAATAGCTTGCTGTTAGTTTAATGTAATTTAATTACAGAATACAGCAAAGCAATGAAGAAAAATTACAGGTTGGTGCAGTTGCCGACACAACTGCACCGGATTGTCAGTTGTTGAAATCTTTTTTGTCGAAGCGGGAGCCACGCAAGCTGTCTTTGACTTTTTTCAGGTTCTCACGGAATTTACTACCGCGGCGCAGCGTAAAGCCGGTGGCCAGAATGTCTATTAGCACCAACTGCGCTACGCGTGACGCCATGGGCATATACATATCGGTATCTTCCGGCACGTCCAGCGATAATACAAGCGTACATTCTTTTGCCAGCGGGCTGTCATAAGCGGTAACACCAATAACAGTAGCGTCATTTTCACGTGCTATAGCAGCAATATCACACAGGTTTTTCGTGCGGCCTGTATGGCTGATGCATACCACAACATCACCTTCAGCACTGTTTATAGCACTCATTCGCTGCATCACAATGTCGTCAAAACACACTACTGGCACATTAAAGCGGAAGAATTTATTCTGCGCGTCATGCGCTACAGAGGCAGAAGCGCCTAAACCGAAAAAAGAAATTTTCTTTGCCTGTGTCAGCACATCAACCGCACGGTTTATTGTGTTAATATCAACACGTTGCCTTGCTGTATCCAGTGCAGCCATAGTAGATTCAAAGATTTTAGCGGTATAAGCTTCAGGGCCGTCTTCTTCTTCTACATGGCGGTTTACATAAGGTGTGCCATTGGCCAGGCTTTGGGCTAAATGCAGTTTAAAATCAGGAAAGCCCTTGGTGTCCAGCCTGCGACAAAAACGGTTAACAGTGGGTTCGCTGACATCAGCCATTTTAGCCAAGGCCGCTATACTACTATGTATAGTTGTTTGTGGGTTAGCCAGAATTACATCGGCTACTTTACGTTCCGATTTACTAAAACTGTTTACGCTATTGACTATTTTTTCCAGCACGTTCATCCGGCAATTCCTGGCTTATAATTAGGCTGATACAGGTTTGTAATACAGGGTGTAGCCCGTCAGGGCGGTGGTCAAAATAGTACTAAATTTACTACAAAACCACAGATCCGTTGCTAAGGCTGCCTTATTATATAAGAATAGTCAAAACATTACGTAATCTGTAATTTAATTACAAGATATCTGGTTTACAACCCCGTTATGCTGCGCTAGTATGGCCGAAGTGTTGTAAAATTACATCTAAATCAAGGGTCAGTTATGACGGCAACAGCACAAAATTCAGCGTGTGATTTAATTCTGTTTGGCACTAAAGGTGATTTGGCGCGGCGTAAGCTGTTACCGGCAATGTATCAGTTAGAAAAAGCTGATTTACTCTGCCCTGAATCACGCATTATCGGCGTTGCCCGTGATGAAATGTCGACAGAAGCTTATGCTGAGCTGGTGTTAACCAATCTGAACAAATTCCTCAAAGAACCGCTGGACAATGAAATATGGCAGCGTTTGCAGCAAAAACTGGTATACGTGCAGTTAGATCTGGCAAACGAGCAAGACTACAAAAAGCTCTCAGCGGTTACTGACATAAATAAGCGGGTCCCGGTAAGTTACTTCGCTACGCCACCGTCGTTATTTGGCTCTATCTGTAAAGGCTTAGCAGTAGCAGGGCTGGCAGAAGAGCCCGCACGTGTGGTGCTGGAAAAACCCATCGGCCACGACTTAGCCTCTTCTAAAGTGATCAATGATCAGGTAGCTGAGTTTTATAAAGAAAGCCAAATTTATCGTATTGACCATTATCTGGGCAAAGAAACCGTACTTAACCTGTTAGCGCTGCGTTTTGCTAACGCTATTTTTGCCGGTAACTGGGATCATAATTCTATTGATCATGTGCAAATAACGGTTGCAGAAGAAGTCGGTGTAGAAGGGCGCTGGAGCTACTACGACGATGCAGGGCAAATGCGCGACATGGTACAGAACCACCTGTTACAGGTACTGACATTGATAGCGATGGAGCCGCCGGCCCGTTTGGACGCCGACAGTATTCGTGACGAAAAGCTAAAAGTACTTAAAGCACTACGCCGCATTGATATCAGTAATATTCAGGAAAAAACTGTGCGCGGCCAGTACGGCAGTGGCTTTGTTGCCGGTAAAGCAGCGCCCGGTTATCTGGAAGAAGAGGGCGCCAGGCCAAACAGTAAAACCGAAACCTTTGTTGCTATTAAGGTAGATATTGATAACTGGCGTTGGGCTGGGGTGCCGTTCTACCTGCGTACCGGTAAGCGTATGGCATCTAAGTTAAGTGAAGTGGTGATTTGCTTTAAACCGCAGCCGCATAATATTTTTCATGCTACTTACAACCAGTTACCGGCTAATAAACTGATTATTCGTTTGCAGCCGGACGAAGGCGTGGAAATTCAGGTACTGAATAAAATACCTGGCCTGGGCGAAAATATGCGCCTGCAGGAAAGTAAACTTGATTTAAGCTTTGACGAAACCTTTAAATCGCAGCGCATTGCCGATGCTTATGAGCGGTTGTTACTGGAAGCCATGCTGGGTAACCAGTATTTGTTTGTACGCCGCGATGAAGTTGAACATGCCTGGAAATGGGTCGATGGTATTCTTAATGCGTGGAAAACCAGCAATGAGCCGCCAAAAACGTATCAGGCAGGCAGTTGGGGGCCGGTTGCAGCTATTTCTATGCTAGCCCGTGACGAGCGCAACTGGGAAGAATAAGCCATGATGCAACTAACACAATTTAGCAATACCAGTGCCCTTAATGACGCTTTCGCCAGCCGGTTAGTCAGCATTTTACAGCAGGCTATTGCTGAGCGCGGCGAAGCGTATTTAGTGGTATCCGGCGGCAAAACGCCTCAGGCACTGTTTAATACCTTAAGCCAGGTTGATTTAGCCTGGGACAAGGTTACGGTGCTACTGGCCGACGATCGCTGGCTGGATGCTCATCAAACGGATTCTAACGAGCGTTTGGTTAAGGCCACATTGTTACAAAATAACGCTAAGGCAGCCCGTTTCATCAGCTTATATGCCAATGTAGCATCAGCGTTTGACGGTGTTGCCCAGGTGCTGCCACGTATTACGCCGTTGCCAACCTTTGATGCCGTAATACTTGGTATGGGGGAGGATGGCCATACTGCATCATTATTCCCGTGCAGTGAACAAATTAAGCATGGCCTGGCTGACAACGCCCCTGCGGTATTAGCGGTGCAACCGCAAACCGCGCCTTATCAGCGTATGTCGTTAAGCCTGCCACGGCTGCTAAACAGCCGTAATATCTTTTTGCATCTGGTTGGCAGCAATAAACTCGCGGTACTGAACAAGGCTATGGCAGAGCAGGATGTGCTTGCCATGCCGATCCGTGCCTTTTTACACCATCCTGTAGCGCAAGTTACGGTGATGTACACCGAAAACTAGGGGATAGTCATGGATCCTGTGATTCAGAAAGTAACGGACAGAATTATTGCCCGCAGTACACGCAGCCGCGATATTTATCTGCAACGGCTGGAAAAAGCCCGCTTAAAAGGCCCGCACCGGGGGGTATTAAGCTGTGGTAACCTCGCACATGGTTTTGCTGCCTGCGATAAGCAGGAAAAAGGCGATTTACGCAGCCTGACCAAAGCAAACATTGGTATTGTATCGTCTTACAACGACATGCTGTCGGCGCACCAGCCGTATGAACATTATCCGGCAATTATTAAACAGGCGGTAAAAGAGGTTGGCAGCGTGGCGCAATTTGCCGGTGGCGTGCCGGCAATGTGTGATGGCGTAACCCAGGGCCAGCCGGGTATGGAGCTTAGCCTGTTAAGCCGTGACATTATTGCAATGTCAGCAGCAGTAGGCTTATCGCACAATATGTTTGACGGCGGTTTGATGCTGGGCATTTGCGATAAAATTGTACCAGGCTTATTTATGGCTGCCCTGAGCTTTGGCCACCTGCCGTTTGTATTTGTACCAGCAGGCCCTATGCCTTCAGGTATTCCGAACAAAGAAAAAGCCCGCATACGCCAGTTATATGCTGAAGGTAAAGTCGGTAAAGAAGAGTTGCTGGCGGCTGAATCGGCCTCTTATCACTCTGCCGGTACCTGTACTTTCTATGGCACCGCTAACTCCAATCAGTTAGTGGTTGAAATTATGGGCCTGCACCTACCGGGTGCGTCTTTTGTCAATCCGGGCACAGAACTGCGTGACGAGTTAACCAAGGCTGCGGCACGGCAGGTTACCCGCTTAACAGACTTAGGCACAGATTACCTGCCAGTAGGTAAATTGGTCGACGCCAAAGCTATAGTGAACGGTATTGTCGGCCTGTTGGCTACCGGTGGTTCAACTAATCACACTATGCATTTAATTGCTATGGCACGAGCGGCGGGTTTTATCGTCAATTGGGATGATTTTGCCGAGCTATCTGCGGCAACACCATTGCTAACCCGTATTTACCCCAATGGCCAGGCCGATATTAACCACTTCCAGCATGCTGGTGGTATGGCACTGTTAATCCGCGAATTACTGGACGCCGGTTTATTGCACGAAGATGTGCAAACTGTTGCAGGCCCCGGGTTACGCCGTTATACCCAGCAACCTGTGATGCAAGACGGCAAGCTGGTATGGGTGGATGCACCGCAAACATCGCTTGATCCGGATGTATTGGCAACAGTGAAAAAACCCTTTAAAGCTCATGGTGGCCTTGAAGTGTTATCTGGCAATGTTGGCCGTGGCGTGATTAAAACCTCTGCACTGCGTGAAGGTACCGAGATTGTTAAAGCGCCTGCGGTGGTATTTTCCAGCCAGCACGAGCTGGATGCAGCCTTTAAAGCCGGTGACTTAAACAAAGATTGTATAGTTGTTGTACGGTTTCAGGGGCCTAAAGCCTGTGGTATGCCAGAGCTGCATAAGCTGACACCTCCACTGGGAGTGTTACAGGATCGCGGCTTTAAAGTGGCATTGGTAACCGATGGCCGTATGTCAGGTGCATCGGGTAAAGTACCTGCCGCTATTCATGTGACACCAGAGGCGGTTGATGGCGGCAATATCGCCCGTATTAAAACCGGCGATATGATGCTGGTAGACGGCAACACTGGCCGGCTTGAAGTGCTGGTATCCGATGCCGAGCTGGCTGCCCGTGACGTTGCCACTATGGATATGGCTGACAGTTACTACGGCATGGGCCGTGAAATGTTCGGTGCGCTGCGCAGTCAGTTAACCGGCGCAGAGCAGGGCGCCTGCAGCTTGTTTACCACCGAGGAGCACCTGCATGGCTAAGTTGCCTACCCACGCTATTGTTGCTGATATCGGTGGCACCAACGCCCGTTTTAGCCGGGTTGAGCTTGCCAGCCTGGTGCTGGACAAGGTTGCTGTTTATCCCTGTGCAGAATTTGCGACTTTGGCTGATGCATTAATACATTATCAGCAGCAACAAGGTTTAACGGACATTAAGCACGTGGCTATTGCTATAGCTTGCCCGGTAACCAGTGATCAGATCAGTATGACCAATTTTCACTGGCGCTTTTCCGTTAAAGCCATGCAGCAGCAGCTGGGTCTTGAAGCGCTGCAGGTAATGAATGACTTTACCGCTGTGGCCATGTGTTTGCCGGCGTTAACAGCGGCACAAAGAGTGAAAATAGGCCCCGGCGAAATTCAGCACGGTAAACCTATGGCTGTGCTCGGCGCAGGTACCGGCCTGGGTGTTGCACATTTGCTGCCGGTAAATGATCAGTTTATTCCGTTGCCAGGCGAGGGCGGCCATGTAGATTGGGCTGCTCAAACCGAGCAGGAATGGTTTATTCAGCAAATGCTGGCCAAAGAATATGGCCATGTGTCACCCGAACGATTGTTATCCGGCCCGGGGTTGGAAGCCATTTATAAAGCACTGGCTTTGTATCGCCAACAGGTTACTGAGCCACTCAGTGCCGCTGAGATTGCCAAACAAGCCCTGACAGGCGAATGTGCATTAGCCCGCGATACGGTGCTGCAGTTTTTTGCCAGTTTAGGCAGTGTAGCCGGTGATCTGGCGCTGACGCTCAGCACCTTTGGTGGTGTTTATATTGCTGGCGGTATAGCCCCGAAATTATTACCTCTGCTTGCTGATAGCGAGTTCAGAGCCCGTTTTGAAGCAAAAGGCCGGTTTAGCGCTTTTAATCGCCAGATCGCCACCTATGTCGTTACTGCAGAACAGCCTGGTTTGGTTGGCGCCGCAGTCTACCTGAAACAATTTTTGGCGAGTAATTAATATGGCATTTGAAAACTGGCAGTTGCAACCTGGCACTTTGTTTGACCAGGGCCCAGTGGTACCGGTAATAGTTATTAAAGATTTAGCAGACGCTGTGCCTATGGCAAAAGCTTTGCTGGCCGGTGGCATTAAGGTACTGGAAGTTACTCTGCGTACGCCGGTAGCACTTGATGCCATCCGTTTGCTGGCGGCAGAAGTGCCCGACGCCATTGTTGGTGCCGGAACGGTTACTACCGCAGCTCAGCTGCAACAGGTGGTGGATGCCGGGGCTAAATTTGCTATCAGCCCGGGCTTAACGCGTGAGCTATTGCAGGCAGGTAAAGATGCCGTTATTCCTTTAATACCCGGCATCGCCAGTATTTCTGAGCTGATGGAAGGTACCGGTTTAGGCTACAGCCACTTTAAGTTTTTTCCGGCGGAAGCTGCTGGTGGTGTAAAGACGTTAAAGTCGATTTACGGTCCTTTCGCCGATATTCGTTTTTGCCCAACCGGTGGTATTAACGAGAAAAACTTCCTCGAATATCTGGCACTGCCAAATGTAAAATGTGTTGGTGGTTCCTGGATAGTACCTGATGATGCGGTTGCGGCCAAAGACTGGCCCCGCATTACACAGTTGTGTAAAGCAGCAGTAGAGCAAGCTGCCCGGTAATAAATGGTTTATGTAAAAGGCTTAGCTTACGCCCGGTAAATACCGGGCGTTTGTTTTTGAGTTTAACGGTAAAAACGCGTATAGTATCGCACTTTTATTCTTAGTCGCCTGTTACCCTTAGCTGCTTTGGCTATTTGTCTTAACTTGTTCTGGAACACACTGTGATATCAACTGCTAACATTACGATGCAATTTGGCGCCAAGCCGTTGTTTGAAAATATTTCGATTAAATTTGGCGAAGGTAATCGCTATGGTTTAATCGGTGCCAACGGTTGCGGTAAATCAACATTTATGAAGATTTTAAGCCGTGAACTGGAGCCAAGCGCCGGTAATGTGTTTGTTGAACCAAACCACCGGGTTGCCAAGCTGCATCAGGATCAGTTTGCTTTTGAGCAATATTCGGTTATTGACACTGTGATCATGGGCCACTCAGAACTGTGGGCAGTGAAAGAAGAGCGTGACCGCATTTATAGCAGTGCCGAAATGAGCGAAGAAGACGGCATGAAAGTGGCCGATCTTGAAGTAGCCTTTGGCGAAATGGACGGTTACACAGCAGAATCGCGTGCCGGTGAGTTATTAATTGGTGTAGGCATTCCGGTTGAGCAACACTTTGGCCCGATGTCGGCCATAGCCCCCGGTTTTAAACTGCGGGTGTTACTGGCCCAGGTGCTATTTGCCGATCCGGAAATTATGCTGCTGGACGAACCCACCAACAACCTGGATATCAATACCATTCGCTGGCTGGAAAATGTGCTGGCCGAACGTAACAGCACCATGGTGATTATTTCGCACGACCGTCACTTTTTAAACAGTGTCTGTACCCACATGGCTGATTTAGATTACGGCGAGCTGCGCCTGTATCCGGGCAATTACGATGAATATATGTTTGCCGCTACTCAGGCCCGCGAGCGTTTATTGTCAGATAACGCGAAAAAGAAAGCCCAGATAGCCGAGTTGCAAACCTTTGTTAGCCGCTTCTCTGCCAACGCGTCAAAAGCCAAGCAGGCCACGTCACGCGCCAAGCAAATTGATAAAATTCAGCTGGAAGAAGTAAAAGCGTCCAGCCGGGTTAACCCTTTTATCCGTTTTGAGCAACAAAAGCAGTTATACCGGCTGGCTTTAGAAGTAGAGGGTCTGAACAAGAGTTTTGGCGAGCTTTCCTTGCTGAAAAACTTAGGCCTGACCATTGAAGTAGGCGAAAAAGTAGCCATTTTAGGCGCCAACGGTATTGGTAAAACCACCTTGCTTAAATGTTTGGTAGGCGATTTAACGCCAGAATCTGGCATGGTGAAATGGTCGGAAAATGCCAAAATTGGTTACTATGCGCAAGATCATGCCCACGAATTCAGTGAAGCGATGACGTTGTTTGACTGGATGAGCCAGTGGAAACAGCCGTCAGATGACGAGCAGGCAATACGCGGTATTCTTGGCCGGTTGTTGTTTTCACAAGACGAGATAAAAAAATCGGTTAAAGTGCTATCCGGTGGTGAAAAAGGGCGTATGTTATTTGGCAAATTAATGCTGCAACGGCCAAATATACTGGTAATGGATGAACCCACCAACCACCTTGATATGGAATCTATCGAGTCGCTGAACCTGGCATTGGAGCATTACAAAGGCACCTTACTGTTTGTCAGCCATGACCGTGAGTTTGTTTCCAGCCTTGCCAGCCGTATTATCGAAATTACTGACAAAGATATCCGTAACTTCGTCGGTACCTATGAAGAATATCTGGCGGCGCAAACTGCCGTGTAACGTAAAAAGCCGGTTATATTGACCGGCTTTTTTTATACCTTGATTTTTTTGTCATTTATCCCCATGTCTTCTGCAGGTATATTCATTCACGCCCGGTAAGATACTGTTTTAACTGGCTAGGCTAGAATTAGGCTACTGTTTTTATGCTATGTTAAGGCTGTCTCCGAGCTCATTTAAGAGGAAGCGCTATGAAAATTAATATTGGTATTAATGAAGAACAACGTAAAGCTATTGCCGGTGGTTTATCTGTACTGCTGGCCGACACCTATACCCTTTATTTAAAAACGCACAACTACCACTGGAACGTCACCGGGCCAATGTTTCAAACGCTGCATACGCTGTTTGAAACCCAGTACAATGAATTAGCACTGGCGGTGGATGACATTGCTGAACGTATTCGTGCCCTGGGTGAGTTTGCCCCGGGTTCTTACAAAGAATATGCCAAGCTAACCAGCATTAAAGAAGCCGATGGTATTCCATCTGCCGAAGAGATGATTAAAGATCTGGTTAAAGGCCAGGAAGCTATAGCAAAAACGGCACGTTCTATTGTACCGGTGGCCGATGAAGCCTCTGACGAGGTAACTCTTGATCTGCTGACTCAGCGCATGACAGTGCATGAAAAAACGGCCTGGATGCTGCGTAGTCTGGTCGCCTGAGAAAGGTGTACTGGCCCGAAGTGATCGGGCCAGTGCCTTATTTGGCTGATTTCTGCACTATCTGGTACAGAAACTAATCCTCCCGGTAAAAAAAACTAAGATTTTCTGGCCAAAGCTTGTAAAATCGCTGGCAGCAGTAACACTTATAGCTGGCTGTAGTACATCGGTGTCAGCTGGAGGAGAGTCACCCAATGAAAGCGTTGCAGTATGCCCAGAATGTATCCGATCTGTTTGCCCTGCCTGAAGGCTATCTGAGGGTTAAAGAACTGATGGACTCTGACACCGCCAGTCTGGATGAAGTGGCGGATGTTATTTTGCTCGACCCGGTACTCACTTCAAAATTGCTTAAACTGGCTAACAGTGCAATTTATAGTTTGCCTTATCAGGTTGAAAGCGTTAGTAAAGCACTATTAGTGCTGGGCAAAACACAGGTATATAATCTGGTGCTGAGTATCGGCATTGCGTCGGCCTGCAGTAAAGTTGACACATCAGCCATTGATCTTGAGCGTTTCTGGGAGCAAAGCATCAATGCAGCACTTATTGCCAAACACCTGGCGCAGTGCTGCGAGATTAAACCAACAGATCGCTTTTATGTTGCAGGTTTACTGCACAATATTGGCGAGCTGGCGGTATTACAGAATGATGCCGGCCAAGCGCACAGCTGTCAGGAATACACTGCAGAACAACGCCCCTGGCAGCTTCAGCTAAATACCCTGGGATTTACTTACGCAGAGTGTGGCGCAGAGTTGCTGCATTTGTGGCATTTACCCGACAGCATTGTCGAGCCGGTAGCGCTGCAACATAGCACCCGCTTTGATCAAAAAAACAAAGCCCAACTGATTATTTATCTGGCCGTGCGTTTAGCATTGGCAAATCAACATCCCGAGATGTATTCCACTAAGCAACTTGTTGACCCTTTCGTACTGGAGTTATTAAACTTAACTCAGCCAGACATTATTCGCGCCATCGACTTCTGCAACACTGAAGGCCTGTTTATTTTGTCCGTATTAAACCCCAGGATCAGCACTATTTATTAATATTTTCTGTCCGGTACAACCTCAGGTTTGCCGGAACAGTTATCTGGAAGCCGTTCATGAGCAGTTCAAGCAAAAAATCTCCGTTGTATACCGCCTATTCAGGCTCAGCATTACTGGAAACGCCATTACTAAATAAAGGCAGTGCTTTCACTGCAGACGAGCGCCTGGCGTTTAACCTTGCCGGTTTGTTACCACCACGCTATGAAACAATAGAAGAACAGGTAAGCCGCGCTTATATGCAGTATAAAAGTTTTGATACTGCGATTAACAAGCATATCTATCTGCGCGCGATTCAGGATAACAACGAAACTTTGTTTTACCGCCTGCTGCAACAACACCTGGAAGAAATGATCCCCATCATTTACACGCCAACAGTAGGTGATGCCTGTGAGCAGTTTTCTGATATTTATCGCAGTGCCCGAGGCTTATTTATCAGTTATCAGGACCGGCATCAACTGGACGATGTATTGCGTAACGCCACCAAACGCAAAGTGAAGGTGATTGTAGTAACCGATGGCGAGCGGGTATTGGGGCTTGGCGATCAGGGTATTGGCGGTATGGGCATTTCTATCGGCAAATTGTCGTTGTATACCGCCTGCGGTGGTATCAGCCCGGCTTATGCATTACCGGTAATGCTGGATGTAGGCACCAATAATGAAAAACTACTGAACGACCCAATGTACATGGGGCTGCGGCAAAAGCGGGTTAACCAGGCAGAGTATGATGAGTTTGTTGACTTATTTATCCAGGCGGTGAAACGGCGCTGGCCTGATGCCATTATTCAGTTTGAAGACTTTGCCCAGCCCAACGCCATGCCTTTGCTACAACGGTATCGCGACAAAATATGCTGTTTTAACGACGATATACAAGGCACGGCTGCGGTAACGGTCGGTACTTTATTGGCGGCGTGTCGCAGTAAAAACGCCAAGTTGTCTGAGCAAAAAGTGGTGTTTGTTGGCGCAGGCTCAGCTGGTTGCGGTATTGCTGAACAGGTTATCAGCCAGATGGTGGCTGAAGGCATAAGTGAAGCGCAGGCACGTAGCCAAATCTATATGATTGACCGCTTTGGCTTACTTACCGATACCACACCGGGCCTGCGCGATTTCCAGCAAGCTTTGGCGCAGTCATCAGCTGCAATTACAGATTGGAGCTACAGCAGCGAGTTTCCAAGCTTACTGGATGTAATGAACTGTGCCCAGCCTGGTATTTTAATTGGTGTATCAGGCCAGGCCGGTTTATTTACCGAGCCGGTAGTGCGGGCGATGAAAAAAGGCTGCGCTATGCCGATCATTTTCCCGCTTAGCAACCCATCACGCCAGGTAGAAGCTACACCAGAGCAAGTAATTAACTGGACCGAAGGCGATGTTATTATTGCCACCGGCAGCCCATTTGCACCTGTGGCGTATAACGGCAGGCTTTACCCGATAGCACAGTGTAATAACAGCTATATTTTCCCTGGCATTGGCCTTGGTGTTATTGCCAGTAAAGCCCGGCTTATCAGCGATGAAATGTTGCGCGAAGCCAGTAAAACACTGGCGGCTGCATCGCCAAAAGCAAACAACGGCGAGGGCGGTTTGCTGCCTGCCTTTACTGAATTGTCTGCACTGAGTAAGCAAATTGCGTTTAACGTCGCTAAAGTAGCGATGCAGCAAGGCCTTGCGCTTGAGCTGGACGATGCCATGTTGCAGCAGAAAATTGAGGATAATTTCTGGTTGCCGCAATATCGCCATTATAAGCGCGTCAGTGCCTGAATCTGACAAAGCTGCTTACAATTAGTTTTAGACTAATCATTAGCTTGAGGGTAGGCTGTGTTTTGGTATAACCAAAACTATAAGGAACCCTCTAATGCATAAGTCTCTTATTGCCCTTGCTGTGGCCGGTATTCTTGCCGGCTGCGGCCCGGCACCGCAAAACAACACATCCAGAGCGACAACTGATGTTGTTGCAGCACAAAAGCAGCAATCAGAAACCGAGCGGCTTAATCAGTGGTTTGAAGTTAAATACGAGCAACAGCTGCAACAAAGCCCGCTACAAATGACCTTTTTGGGCCGCAAAGACAAGTACGATCAAATAGACGATACCTCAATTGCTGCAGAAGACAAACAACTGGCCTGGCTGGCAGCAACAGTGGAAGAGCTTAAAACCAGTTTCGATTACAGCAAGCTGGATATTGAAGCGCAAACGTCTTATGACATTTGGGTTTATCAGTATGAACAAGCCAAAGAGGGCGTAGCCTTTCGTAAAAATGGTTATGTGTTTACCCAGATGCAGGGTATTCACGCCATGCTGCCGCAAATTATGATCAACTTTCATAAAGTTGATACTGCAGAAGATATGCAAGCCTATATCACACGGATTGAAGGTATCAGCCGGGCTCTGACACAACTGCTGGAGCGGGCGCAAGCCAATGCCGGGCATGATGTAAGGCCGCCACGCTTTGCCTATGATGGCGTTATAGAGCAAATTAATAACCTGATAAGCGGGGCGCCATTTACCGAGGCTGAGCAGGACATACCACTGTGGGCCGATGCCAAAGGCAAAATTGCTGCAATGGTTGCAGCCGACAAACTGACCGATGAGCAAGCAAAACAATTAGCTGATGACACAAAAAGTGCCCTGCAAACGCATTTCTTACCGGCTTACACAGCGTTGAAACAATGGTTGCAACAGGACATACAGTTTACTGATGAAATTGCCACCGGTGTAGGCAAGCAACCTGGCGGCACCGACTTTTATAACTACCGGTTAAAAGTGTCTACTACCACCGATTTAACCGCAGATCAGATCCATCAGATTGGCCTGGATGAAGTTGAGCGCTTAACCAAAGAAATGATCGCTATTAAAGACAAAGTGGGTTTTCAGGGCGATTTACAGGCTTTCTTTAAGTTTATCAAAGATGATGATCAGTTTTACTACCCAGACACTGATGAAGGCCGTGAAGGCTATCTGGAAGACTCAAGACAGTATCTGGCTTTTATCAATGAGAAACTACCGGAGTACTTTGGTATTTTACCCAAAGCCGAGCTGACAGTGAAACGGGTAGAGCCATTTCGTGAACAACCAGGTGCTGCACAGCATTATTTCCCCGGCACCCCGGATGGCGCGCGGCCAGGCATTTATTATGCGCATTTATCAGACATGCGCTCAATGCCAAAAAATGAAATGGAAGCCATTGCCTATCACGAAGGCAACCCAGGCCATCATATGCAGATTTCTATCGCACAAGAGCTAACCACAGTACCGGTGTTCAGAACACAGGCAAGATTTACTGCTTATTCTGAAGGTTGGGCGCTTTATTCTGAGCAACTGGCAAAAGAAATGGGCGCTTACCAGAACCCGTACTCAGATTTTGGCCGCCTGATTACCGAAATGTGGCGCGCCGTAAGGTTGGTGGTAGACACCGGCCTGCATAGCAAAGGCTGGAATGAACAACAGGCGATAGATTACTTTCTGGAAAAAACACCGATTGCCCAAGGTGCGGTGATCTCTGAAGTGCGTCGTTATATCGTTTGGCCCGGGCAAGCGACAGCATATAAAATCGGTATGATTAAAATTCTTGAACTGCGTAGCAACGCACAGAAAGAGCTCGGTGATAAATTTGATATCCGCGCCTTTCACGATACCGTACTTGGCGGTGGCGCCTTGCCACTTAGCGTGTTAGAAAAACGGGTTAATAACTGGATTAACACGGTAAAAGCGGGGTAGTCAGCTTAACGTTAAGCTATATAAAGTCAACAGGCCGCAATTGCGGCCTGTTTTTTGCCTGTTATTAACTCATCCAACATAACAGGAGGACTTATGCGGATTGAATCTTTCCGTGATCTACTAAACTGGACATCCGGTTATCATCAACATTTATCCCATTGTCTGGCTCGCAGTGCCAAACACCATTCAGACGAGCGAAGTAAAATGCTGCTTGATCATCTGGCTGATAAAGAAATACAGCTGTCAGACACCGTGAGTGGTTTTAAAGAAATTGCTGCCGACAACGCGCTAAGCACCTGGTGCACAGAGCATTTAGATCAGCATCCGCTGCTTGATAACACCGTGGATGACAAGGCATTTGCTGCAATGACAAATGCTGAAATTATTACTGAAGTAGAAAACCTGCACCAACAGCTAATTTTGCTCTATCAGAACCTTCTGGGCCGCTCTCATCCGCCGCAAATGCAGCAACTTTTGGTGGAGATACATGATTTGGAAAAAAGCGAGGCCCAACAAATGATGCAAGGCGCTAACAGGCTGGAAGATATTTAGCTGTTTAGCCGTTACCCAGCAGCTTTTGGGTACCAAGTAAACTTTACATTACACCATGTAACATTGAATGATATTGGAGGCATATTATGAACGTTCAACCGGTTTTAGCAGGTAAAAAAATTGCTATTCTTGCCACTGATGGTTTTGAGTTCAGCGAGCTTACATCCCCCCGCGATACTCTGATTGCTGCGGGTGCGACAGTACATATTATTTCACAGAAAGACGGCAGCATCAGAGGCTGGTCGGGTAAAGACTGGGCTGACACTGTAGCCGTGGATAAAACCCTGCAACATGCTAAAGCAGCGGACTATGACGGTTTAGTGTTGCCAGGTGGCTTGATAAACCCCGACACCTTGCGCCAGGACGAACAAGCGATCCGCTTTATTCAGGCCTTTTTTAGCGATAGCGCCAATAAGCCTGTGGCGGCCATTTGCCACGGCCCCTGGTTGTTGGCAGAAGCTGGCGTACTTAAAGGGCGTAAAGTTACGTCATATAACAGTATTAAGACTGATTTGAAAAACGCCGGCGCTATTTGGGTGGACGAGCAGGTAGTTGTAGACAATGGCCTGGTAACCAGCCGGACGCCTGATGATTTAGATGCGTTTAACAAAAAACTACTGGAAGAAATACGTGAAGGGCGCCACGCAGTATAACTTCGCAGTTAACCCTAACCCAGCCATGAGCCACGCGTAGTAATACCAGGACTGGCAAACAAGCAAGGATGCTGTCAAACTGCCTGGCAATTACGTTAAAGGCTGCTAAAAGGAGCGGGTTATAACTAAGCAACATGCTGCGGCAATACCGGGTATTAATGATCTGTGGTTTCTACCGCTGGGTGGCACCGGTGAAATTGGCATGAATCTTAACCTGTATGGCCATGCTGGCCAGTGGCTAATGGTAGATTGTGGTGTAACCTTTAACAGCCCTTTATCACCGCAATACAGTGATGCCGGCAGCTCACCAAATGCAGAAATATTGGCGGCCGATCCAACTTTTATCAGCCAGCAGAAAGACAACTTATGTGGTATTGTCATCACACACGCGCACGAAGATCATATTGGTGCTTTGCCGCAGTTATGGCAGCGTTTTAACTGTCCGGTGTATACCACGCCTTTTACCGCTGAAATTCTACGCCGTAAGTTAAGTGGGCTTGGCTTAGCTGACAAAGTACCCGTAATTGAAGTATTAAGCGGCGCCACTATAAATATCGGCCCGTTCTGTTTGCATTGGCTGGCTATTACTCATTCTATTCCTGAGCCCCATGCTTTAGTGATCAAAACTGCAGCCGGTACAGTGTTTCATACCGCTGACTGGAAAATGGACGCCAGCCCCATCACCGGCCGGGCCTTTAAAAGCGCCGCATTTAAGCGCCTGGCGCAGCACAATATTACGGCTATGGTGTGCGACTCTACCAACGCCTTGAGAGAGGGGTTTTCTCTGTCTGAAACCGACTGCCATAATGCCTTGTTACAGGTAGTTAAAGCCGCAACAGGCCGGGTAGTGGTAACGGGGTTTAGTTCTAACGTGGGCAGGCTGATTTCACTGGCCCGCATAGCGGCTAAAACCGGCCGGTATCTGGCGTTGCTTGGCCGCTCGCTGGATAATATGGTGGGCGCAGCCCGCGCTACCGGCTATTGGCCAGATGAGTTAACAATAGTAGACGCCGGCCATATTGGTTATCTGCCAAAAGAAGAAGTGCTGGTTATTGCTACCGGCTCACAGGGTGAACCGCGCGCCGCACTTAACCGCCTTGCCGATGATAATCATCCGTTGTTGTTGCTGGAGCAGGGGGATCTGGTGATTTTCAGCTCTATTATTATTCCCGGCAATGAAATGCTGATTAGCCGCCTGGTAGAGAAATTTAACGCCCGTAATATTCAAACTCTGCAAAGCCATGATACCGAGCTGCCTATTCATGTGTCCGGTCATCCAAACAGAGGCGAGCTGGATTTACTCTACCGCTGGGTGCAGCCACAAATTGCCGTGCCGGTTCACGGCGAAGCGGCGCATTTAGCCGCTAATGCCGACGTGGCCAAAGCCGCCGGCGTACCACAGCAACTTACCGGTTTAAACGGCGATTTGTTTGTACTGGCGCCAGTACCACGCCTATGGCCGGGTTTTACTAAGGCCGGGCGTATTGCGTTAATACGTTGAAGATCGAATTCAAACTAGCTTGAATAAAGCTGCGTAGCTGGGTTACCTGAAAAACCGTGAGGTACAAATGACAGTTAAGTTTTCTCCTGCTCTGATATCCAGCCTGCTCCTAGCCAGCCCGGTGTTGGCAGACCAACCCGCGTTACCGCTGTGGGAAGCGGGTTTAATCGGTATTAACGTCAATCAGTTGGCGTATCCGGGTTCAGATCAGCTGGTGCGGCGCAACTTTGTATTGCCGTATCTGATTTATCGCGGCGATATACTGCGCGCAGATCGTAATAATGTTGGCTTGCGCGCATTTAAAACCGACTCTCTGGAACTGGATATGGGGTTTGCCGGCTCGCTGGGCTCGTCCGATGACGATATTACCGTACGAGAAGGTATGGACGACTTGGGCATTTTAGTAGAAGCGGGACCGCGCCTGCGCTGGACATTAAGCGAGGATTTTTTCGGTGCCAGAGTACGGGCTGATTTCCCATTACGGGCGGTGTTTGATCTGGACGACAGCCTGCGTTATAGCGGCGTAAGCTTTGAACCAGGGCTAAATGCCGATCTTATTACTGCGGCTCAGACGTTTTACTCCTTCGGAGTTAGTGCACTGTTTGGCAACGAAAAGTTAAACGATTATTTTTATCAGGTATCAGAAGCCGATGTTACTGCGCAGCGGCCGTTTTACGATGCTCAAGCCGGTTTAATTGCCCTTAGAGGCTCGGCCAGTGTGGGTAAAAAGTTCTCTGATAAATGGCGCGGCTTCGGCTTTGCCCGCTATGAATGGACACAGGGCGCTAAAAATGCCAACAGCCCGTTGCTGGTGCAAACGGGGGGCTGGTCGTTTGGTGTCGGTATCACCTACATCTGGGCAGAATCGGCACGTAAAGTAACGAATTAAAAATAAACCAAGCGGCCTGCCGGTATTCAGCAGGCTGCATCAGCTTATGCTCAGAGTATACTCAGAGATTAAACTGCGCAAAATCTTCGCTGCTGTGGCGCTCTGGCAACTGCGGGCCGTCACCAAAGTTGCGGTTTACAATATAACCACGTTTAACAGCAGGGCGCTCATCAAGTTGCTTTGCCCAGCGCATCAGGTGTTTATAGCTTTGGGTATCTAAAAACTCTGCGGCATTGTAAGCACGGTTTAGCGCTATACCGCCATACCACGGCCATATTGCCATATCAGCAATGCCATATTCATCACCGGCAATAAATTCATGCTGTGCCAGCTGTTTGTCCAGTACATCCAACTGCCGCTTGGTTTCCATGGCATAGCGGTTTATCGGGTACTCGTACTTTTCCGGTGCGTAAGCATAAAAATGGCCAAAACCGCCACCGACAAAAGGTGCACTGCCCATTTGCCAGAATAGCCAGTTCAGTACCTCAGTGCGCTTGGCGCTGTCTTTGGGTAAAAAAGCGCCGAATTTTTCTGCCAGATACAACAAAATAGAACCGGATTCAAAGACTCTGGTACCGTTGCTGGTATCCAGCAGCGCCGGAATTTTTGAATTGGGGTTTACCTCAACAAAACCACTACCAAACTGGTCGCCATCTTTAATGCTGATAAGCCAGGCGTCGTATTCAGCGCCGCTGTGGCCAGCCGCCAGCAGTTCTTCCAGCATAATGTTTACTTTAACGCCGTTGGGTGTAGCCAGTGAGTACAGCTGCAAAGGGTGTTTACCTTTGGGTAACACTTTATCGTGGGTAGCACCGGAAACAGGGCGGTTAATACTGGCAAACTGGCCGCCATTTTCGGAGTGCCACTGCCAGACTTTGGGTGGGGTATACTGTTGGCTCATAATGTCTCCTTAAGCTGGGCGGATAAAATATATTTACGATGAATAGGCTTATACAAGATATAGTTACGCAGGCAAAACATCTCAAGGGGCTGATAAACAACATGCATACCACTTTGTTCTACCTGATAACCAAACCGACTAATCACTATGCAGCTTAAATGGCTTAGTTCACTAGCACAGGTAACTGCCCAACAGTGGGATGCGCTGTTTACCAACGATAAACTACACGACACTAATCTTTTTTGCCGGCATGCTTTTTTACTGGCGCTGGAGCAGGGTGGCAGTGTAGATAGTGTCAACAGCACCGGCGCCAAGCGGCATAGCGGCTGGTATAGCCAGCATCTTACGCTATGGCAGGACAACATTTTGCTGGCTGCTGTACCCGGCTATATTAAAAGCCACTCCTATGGCGAATACCTGTTCGACTGGCAAATTGCTGAGGCGTATCAACAGCACCAGCTGGCTTATTACCCCAAATGGATAGCCGCTATTCGAGGGTTAGCCGGGATTCGGGAAATTTCTCATATAATGATGACTAAGAATATGTTTTTTATGAAATTCATTATTTCGCCATTTACTCACTTTCAAACCGATGCTCCGAGTACAGTCTGCTTCATCTGGGAGCAAACATGATCACTGCCATGCCTGCGAGCATTAGCCCCACGCCAGCCAGATCCCAGCGGTGTGGTTGAATGCCATCTACTCCCCACAACCAGACTATTGCTATTGTTACGTATACTCCGCCATAAGCCGCGTAAACACGTCCAGCAGCCGTTGGGTGAAGCGTTAACAACCAGGCAAATAATGCCAGACTGATTGCAGCAGGTAACAGCACCCAGGCTGAAGCTCCTTTTTTCAGCCACAAGTAAGGCAAATAGCAACCGACAATTTCTGCTATTGCAGTAATGATAAATAAACCTAACGTTGTAATGACGGTCACTTCACTGCACCTTATCCGGGACTTCATCCCGACAATGTTCTTGTGTTAACTCCAGTTCTATCGTGGTATGTGCTAAATCAAACTGCTCCAATGCGTTAGCAATACGCAGCTTAATATCGGCATAATGGTTTGCAGTAAATGCCTTGCTGGCGTTGGTTACCACATGTGCGGTGAGTACATGATGTTCACCATCAAGCGACCAGAGATGCAGGTGATGAATGCTGTCTAACTCATCAATTTTCAGCAAAGTATCTTGGATTTCATTTTGCAATTTGCTATCTGGCGCGGCTTGCAGAAATAAACGCGCAGTTGTGCTGAGGTTTCGTAAAACATTAACCAAAATAAATAAGGTGAAACCAATAGAAAGCAAAGGGTCAAGGATAGGCCAATCCACAAATTGCAGCACAATAGCCACAACCAAAACTGCAACCCACCCAAGAACGTCTTCAAGCAAATGCCAATTCAGCACTTTTTCATTCAGTGTATTTCCTTTACTCAAGCGGTAAGCGGCAAAGCCATTGACTGCAACACCCAGCACAGCTAAAGCCAGCATTCCCTCGGTCATTGGCATTACCGGGTTAGCCAGTCGCGGTATTGCCTCAGTCAGAACCCATACCGATCCGCCAATAAGAACCAAGCTGTTTATTAACGCACCCAACAATGACAGCCGGCGATAACCATAAGTAAATTTATGATTCGCAGACTTACGACCAAGTCGGTTTAATAACCAAGAACTGCCAATTGACAAGCAGTCACCCAAATCATGTACCGCATCTGCCATAATTGCCGTGCTGTTGGTTAACCAACCTCCGATAAACTCAATTAGGGTAAACACTAAATTAAGAAAAAACGCCATAGCGATGCGACTGTCACTTTCATCTTTTTGCTGGGAATGGTTGTGCTGGTGCATTAAGACTCACCTATTTATTGCTGATAACAACTTAGTTGGTTTGACTAACGGCTTCATTCAGTTGTTTTAAAATACCACAGTGCTCTACCGTGCGCTTCGAGTTGCAGCTAAGACGTAAAGCCTTTAGTTGTTTATTAAGCTGCGTTAAATCCGCTATGCGACGTTCTACCTGCTCGATATGCTGTTCAATCATCTGATTGACATCATCACACTGCAACATAGGCGAGTGATGCAGTGTCAGTAACTGACGAATTTCTGCCAAACTCAGATCTAAACTCCGGCAGTGTTTAATGAATAGCAACCGCTCGATATCAGCGTGATCGTAGAGGCGGAAATTACCATCGCTACGTAATTTCGCAGCAAGAAGCTGTTCCTTTTCATAGTGACGGATGGTTTGCACAGAACAGCCAGAGATTTTTGCCAGCTCTCCAATCTTGATCATCTCGATACTGCCTATTGACTCTATAGTAACTACAGAGTTTAAACTAGGTTTCATATCAACCCAAGGTTTATCGGTTATGAATGCAAAATGCTGTTCCAATGATAAGTGTAGCGAAACGGGCAACAGTGAAAATAGCGCCGTTGATGCACCTGATAAGCATGCAAAATATGCCTACCTTAGTGAATTCAGGGTGACTAAAATGGACTGCCCTGCCGAAGAGCGTTTGATCCGTATGGCGCTGGAAACAGTTGAGCCTGGTGTTCTGCTACAGTTTGATATCCCACAAAGGCAGGTTCACGTTTTTCACACAGTTAATGCCAATGAAATTACACCAAAAATGCACAGCTTAGGGCTGGGCGCATCGCTGACAAAGACCGGGCCGGTGAAACACGAAGAGGTAACGCAGGCCAGACAATCCACAGCATCAGGTTCGCAGCGTGAGGGGTTAATTTTAAAGTGGTTGCTGGGCATTAACGCGGTGATGTTTGCAGTAGAGTTTGTGACCGGTTGGCTGGCTCAATCAACCGGGTTAATAGCCGACTCTTTGGATATGTTTGCCGATGCAGCGGTATACGGGGTTGCGCTATACGCAGTCGGGCGTAGTAGCAAGGTTCAATTAAACGCCGCACAGCTTGCCGGCTGGCTGCAATTAATTTTAGCTTTTGGGGTGATCAGTGAGGTGATACGGCGCTACCTGTTTGGTAACGAGCCTGTGTCGACGTTGATGTTAATTATGGGCGCTATTGCTTTGGTTGCTAATGTGATCTGTCTTTCGTTAATTCATCAACAAAAAGAAAGCGGCGCGCATATGAAAGCCAGTTGGATTTTTTCTGCAAATGACGTTATCGCAAATGCAGGGGTGATTTTGGCCGGATTATTAGTCACCTGGACCGGGTCACGCTATCCGGATCTGGTAATAGGGTTCATCATTGGATTAGTTGTACTCAATGGTGCGCGCAGGATTTTACAGCTAAAAGCGTAGCTTGTTATTAAGTCGCAATAGCGCTACCATAGCGCTAACTTACTGAGGGATTTATGTTAGGTCGTACATCAGGCTTATTATTACTGTTGCTGATTATGATGAATCATGCCGTGATGGCCTGTGATGCGTTAGTTATGCATTTGCCCGATCATGCCCATACCTACACTGACCTGCAACATGAACACTGCCACTCAGATACCCTTTTCGACGTAAGCAGTGAGCAAGTCACTGCACATAACGTTGAACATAACTCTGAGCATGATACCGACGAACACAGTAATCATGCTCATGTCACCTGCTATATCGCTTTTTTTCAGGGCATGGAGGTGCTTAACTTCCGTGACAGCGTTATAGCCGCTACCCAACCAGGGTTAAACCTCATTAGCTATCGCCCACCGGTGCCGCCGCCAAATATCTGATCCTGCTTGTTTATCCTTTTTATTAACGATTAACTTTCAGGAGCATACCCATGCGTATGACACTAATGCTGCCAGCAATACTGGCGGCGGTATTTTGCGCGCTTCCGCTACGTGCAGAGCCGCAAGCACTGACATTACAACAGGCAATAGATAAAACGCTGCAACACAACCCTCAGCTGCATCAGTTTAAATTTACGCAACAGCGTCTGTTTGCAGAGCGTGATTTGCAAAGCCTTAAACCCGGTTATCAACTCGGTGTAGAGCTTGAGAATGTTGCGGGCACCGGAGAGGCCAGAGGGCTGGCCGGTGCTGAGCTGACAGTCGCCTTATCTTCCGTGATAGAGCTGGATAACAAAGCTCAGTGGCGCGCTGCGGTAGTAGACGCCAGGCTCAATACTCTTGATTGGCAGCAACAAGCGCAAACCCTCGATGTGCTGGCCGAACTTACCCGCAATTATATTAATCTATTGGCCAGCCAGCAGGAATTGACACTGACAGAAGAGGCAGTAGAGCTCTCAGAAGCCCTGCTGCAAAGCGCAGAAAAACGTGCCGCCAGCGGTGCCTTGTCAGATGCTGAAATCATGCGGGCAAAGGCGCAACTGGCTCAGGTTCAGATCGGGCGGGACGCCCTGTTGCAGCGCATTGAGCGGCAAAAAATAGCCATAGCACGTTTTTGGGGTGATACCAGCGCCAACTTTAACGTTGTGGCAGGTAATTTGTTTGCTTTTGGTCAAAGCCGCCCTTTTGCCGAGCTGTATCAGCGGCTGCAACAATCGCCGGCGTTAACCATTTTTGCCTCTGAACGTCGGTTAAAAGACGCTGAAGTGCGACTGGCGCAAAGCCAAAACCGCGCAGATCTGAGTTGGCAAGTAGGGGTAAGACGCTATCAGGCCAGTGACGATACAGGCCTTACCTTTGGTATCTCAGTGCCATTATTTGCTGAACGTCGCAATAGTGCAGCCATCGAAGCTGCGCTGGCAGAGCGAAACAATGTCGAGTATCGGCAGCAGGATAGCTTACTGATCCTGCATGAACGCTTGTTTGATGCCTACTCGCAACGGCAGCAATTCATTACCAGTCACCAACAGTTGGCGCAGTACGTGATCCCCAACCTGGAACAAGCGCTGGATCTTACGCGTGATGCATACCAGCGCGGGCGCTCAAATTATCAGGATTGGCTTAATGCCCAGCAAGAATTGTTGCAGGCAAAAAGACAAATACTGGAAACCGCCACTGCGGTGCTATTGAGCCAGGCGACGATTGAACAGCTTACCGCCGAGCCGGTAACGCAGTAACTGACAAGATTATTGCCCCGCTGCCGCACTTCATTAACTGTGCGACGTGGCAAACAGAACATACAGGAAGATAGCATTATGAAACCACATGTAACACTGGCAATGTTTATTGCAGCCTGGCTGATGCCGATGCAAGTAATGGCTGCCAATGAGCAAGAACAAGCTCACGTCCATGCCAAAGAACAAGCGGTAAAGCCGCAATCTGACACTAAGAAAAATGAAGAGCACGAAGAACATGAAGAACACAATGAGCATGAAGGGCACGACGAAAACGACGAGCATGAACACAACGAAACCCTAAGCAGCCGCATTAGTGATGATATGGCTACGGCGGTTAATATTGTCACAGACCGTGCTGACAGCCAGCGATTACGCCAACATCAGGTTGTTTATGGCAAGCTTAGCGCTGATCCAAACCGCATCAGCCATGTTAATGCCCGTTTTCCCGGTATTCTTACCTCGGTGAAATTCTCGCTGGGTGACAGCGTAAAAGCAGGCGATGTACTGGCCGTTGTCGAGTCAAATGAGAGCTTAAATACCTATACCATTAAAGCGCCAATTGACGGCGTTATTATTCAGCGCAGCGCCAATGTTGGTGAAGTCGCACAGCAGCAGACGCTGTTTAGCATTGCTGATTTTGGCGGCCTGTGGGCAGATTTTCGCCTGTACCCGTCACAACAAGATGCTGTCGCGACAGGACAAAAAGTGGTCATTATGGCCGCTGACACTGAGATTAACGGCGTAATTGCGCATATCATCCCATCATTAACCCAGCCCTATCAACTGGCCAGAGTTAAGCTGGATAACCGTGACGGTAAACTGTCGTCCGGGCAATTGATCGAAGGTGCTGTGATAAGCGGTGAATTCAACGTTGAGCTTGCCGTTAAAAAATCGGCCATTCAAATACTGGACAATAAAAGCGGTGTCTTCGTGAAAAATAATAGCGAATATGTCTTTTCCCCATTGCAGCTTGGCCGTAGCGACATGGATTATGTCGAAGTGATTGCCGGTTTAAAGCCCGGCCAGTTGTATGTCACTACAAACAGCTATCTGTTAAAAGCGGATATTGAAAAATCTGAAGCCGAGCATGATCATTAAGGGGGCACTATGATTGAATCCATGTTGCGCCTGGCTATTGCGAGGCGGTATCTATTTTTAATGCTGACATTGTTGATTATTGCCATTGGTAGCTGGAGCTACCAACAGTTACCGATTGATGCAGTGCCGGATATTACTAACGTTCAGGTACAAATAAACACGGCGGCACCGGGTTATTCGCCACTTGAAGCAGAGCAGCGTATTACCTATCCGGTAGAAACTGCCCTGTATGGCTTACCCAATTTAAGTTATACCCGCTCATTGTCACGCTATGGCTTGTCACAGGTAACGGTGGTGTTTGAAGAAGGCACGGACATCTACTTTGCCCGCAATTTAATCAACACCCGGTTAAGCGCTATCAAGGATATGTTGCCTGAGGGCATAGAGCCTGAAATGGGCCCTATTTCAACCGGTCTTGGTGAAATCTTTATGTATACGGTGCAGGCCAAGCCGGGCGCGCTGCAACAAAATGGTTCACCTTACGATGCCATGGCACTGCGGGAAATCCAGGACTGGATAATAAAACCTCAGCTGGCACAGGTTAAAGGTGTGGTGGAGGTAAACAGTATTGGTGGCTACAACAAGCAATACCATGTGTTACCCGACCCACTGAAACTGCTTAATTATGGCCTGAGTATTAAGGATGTTGAACTGGCCCTGCAAGCCAACAATGACAACAGAGGCGCTGGTTATATTGAACGTGAAGGCATGCAACTGCTGGTACGCTCGCCCGGTCAGTTAACCTCACTGGATGACATTGCCAATGTCATTATTACGCAATACGGCACAATACCGGTAAAGCTGAGTGACGTTGCCGACGTTGCCATTGGCAAAGAGCTGCGAACCGGTGCGGCAACTCAGGATGGCAAAGAAGCGGTGCTGGGTACAGCCATGATGTTAATTGGTGAAAACTCACGCACAGTGGCACGGGATGTGGCGCAAAAGCTGGAGCAGATCAAAAGCTCTCTGCCAGAGGGTGTTATTGCTGAAGCAGTATATGACCGCACCACCTTAGTGGATAAAGCCATTGCAACCGTCAGTAAAAACCTGCTGGAAGGCGCATTATTGGTGATCGTAGTGTTGTTTATCCTGCTGGGTAACCTGCGGGCGGCGTTAATCACTGCGGCGGTGATCCCGCTATCAATGCTGATGACCATTACCGGCATGGTACAAGCCGGCGTTTCTGCCAACCTGATGAGCCTGGGTGCGCTGGATTTTGGCTTAATTGTTGATGGCACGGTGATTATTGTCGAGAATGCGGTTCGCCGCCTGGCGCAGGCACAGCACAACGGCCGTATCCAACCGCTAAAAGAGCGCTTAAATACGGTGTATCTGGCAACTGCAGAGGTTATCCGGCCCAGTTTGTTCGGTGTGGCCATTATTACTATCGTGTATATTCCTATTTTTTCGCTGACCGGTGTCGAAGGTAAAATGTTTCATCCTATGGCAGCGACTGTGGTGATGGCCCTGTTATCCGCTATGGTGTTGTCGCTGACCATTGTGCCTGCCGCTGTGGCGGTGTTCTTAAATGGTAAAATCAGTGAAAAAGAAAGTGCGGTCATAAGAGGCGCTAAAACCCTGTACGCACCGCTATTAGCGCTGGCACTCAAATTTCGCTGGCTGGTGATTGGTTTGGCCAGTGCTCTGGTTGGTGTGTGTCTGTGGTTGGCGACCACGTTGGGGGCAGAGTTTGTGCCTCAGCTTGATGAGGGCGATATCGCTTTACATGCCATGCGTATTCCGGGCACCGGCTTAGAACAAGCCGTTGCAATGCAGGAAATTCTGGAGCAGAAGATCAAAACCTTTGCTGAGGTTGATAAAGTGTTTGCCAGAATTGGTACAGCAGAAGTGGCGACCGATCCTATGCCACCCAATGTAGCTGACAACTTTGTGATATTAAAACCGCGCAGTGAATGGCCCAATCCGGATAAAACCAAAGCCCAATTGGTCACTGAAATGGAAGCTGCTTTGGCGACATTGCCTGGCAATAACTATGAATTTACCCAACCTATTCAGATGCGTTTTAATGAACTGATTTCCGGTGTACGGGCAGATCTGGGTATTAAGGTATTTGGTGATGATTTAGATCAGCTGGTTACAAGCGCTAATCAAATTCTGCAAGCGGTCAACAAGGTGCAAGGTGCTGCGGATACTAAAGTGGAACAAGTCACTGGTTTGCCAACCTTGTCGGTGATCCCCAACCGAACCGCGCTTGCCCGTTATGGCTTGAATGTGGTTGAACTACAGGACTGGGTATCGGCGGCAATTGGTGGTACGTCGGCCGGTATTCTGTATGAAGGCGACAGACGCTTTGAGCTGATTGTGCGCTTGCCGGAAACCCTGCGTCGCGATCTGGACAAACTGGCGGTGTTGCCGGTGCCATTACCAAATGGGGACTTTGTACCGTTACAGGAAGTGGCTACCTTAGATGTGTCGCCTGCGCCGGCGCAAATTAGTCGTGAAAATGGCAAACGCCGGGTAGTGGTAACCGCGAATGTGCGCGGGCGAGACCTTGGTAGTTTTGTAGAAGAGGTAAAGGCCCAAATCAACCGTGACGTTACATTACCAGCCGGTTACTGGCTGGACTATGGTGGTACTTTTGAGCAGCTGGAGTCCGCCAGTCAGCGCCTTAGCATCGTGGTGCCTGTTACGTTGCTGCTGATTTTAGGTATTCTGGTGATGGCTTTTGCGTCATTTAAAGATGCGTTGATTATCTTCAGCGGTGTGCCGTTGGCGCTCACCGGTGGTGTGTTGGCCTTGTATTTGAGGGGTATGCCTTTATCAATCTCTGCTGGCATTGGCTTTATCGCCTTATCAGGCGTAGCGGTGTTGAACGGTCTGGTGATGCTGAGCTTTATTCGCGATCTCTGGCGTGAGAAAGGTGACTTGCTGTTAGCGATAACGGAAGGCGCGCTTACCCGGTTGCGCCCTGTGCTAATGACCGCTTTGGTCGCGAGCCTCGGTTTTGTGCCGATGGCGATTAATATTGGCACCGGTGCTGAAGTGCAGCGCCCGCTGGCGACAGTGGTGATTGGCGGTATTATTTCGTCAACCTTGCTGACATTGTTGGTATTGCCCGTGTTATATCATTGGGTGCACAAAAACGATAACCGCAAACAGCAAACGGAATAATCATTAACCTGCTTCGCTGCAGCATTGGGCTGCAGCGAAGAACGTTTTGGCAATAGTATGGGTGTTTATGCTAATACGATTAAAACGATAACCGCGTAAATAGTCAGGCGGATTAAGACGTCCCGCCAAATGGGGCTGTCAGCTAGCAAGGGTTGCAAGTCAGCTGGCAAGGGCACTGGCTTTAAAGCAGAGATATTCGCGCCTCCAGGATTTCCCCTTGGAACCCAACCAAATATAAAACCCGGAACCGTTGCTATCAAACGGACGATCTGACCAATAACCTCGCGATTATCATTGCGTTTGAGCCCAATCCGCAACATCTGCCAGTGCGTCGCTATATGGCCTAGTGACCACATAGCTTCGAAAACGGACAACTTTTGATAAACCGTTTACCAGAGCGCTGCCGGCACTCTCGAAATTGAACACGTAACTGGTTAACTCTCTGTCATTGCTTGCTGCTGTGCCTTGCAAATATATGGCCAGACGAGATCCTTAATTTTTTTCACAGAAAGTATATTATCCAGCTTATTTATATAGGTAGTTACTGCTAACCCAATCCAAAATCAGACTTTAAGATACAAGCCGCACTTACCCGAAGATTGTTTCAAAAGGATTTTGGAACGCGTTTAATCGGTTATTCTTGATATAATATCTTCCAACTGGAGAAGATATGACCTTAAAAAAGCTGGGCAATTTAGTTTAAATAATTGTGGTTTATGAGCAATAAAAATTGTCCACATTCTTATCCCACTTCCAAACCTACTACCACCGTTGCCCAGGCTGTGATACCCAGTACCAACATGCCGGTAAATATTTCAATACCAATAACCGCTCTGAGGCGTTTTACTGCGTTCGGCTTGGCCAATTGCGGTACCAGTAATAGTTTATTCGAGGCACCGAGCCCAAGCAGCAACGTAACCAGGGTTAACTTTATTAGCAACGTTTGACCGTAGGCTGTTTGCCACAACAGACGTAAATCTCCCAGCAACATTTGCAGCATAACAACACCCATAACCAATAATACACCAACAAAAACCATCGCCAGCTTACCAAAATTATCCATAACGCTTGCTAGCGTTTTGGTTTCAGCTATTCGGGTTAGCTGCCACAGGGGCAACAATGAACCCATCCACAGCGATATCGTCAACAGATGTAACAACAGTGCCAGCTTGCCATACCAGGGGGTGCTAACCATATGCCCGGTAAAGGTAAATGACACCAAAATAGCAGCAACACTAAGTAGCAGTAACGGAGTATAAAATTGGCTCCGCCAGTAAATTATGACTGCAAATAGACAACTGCCAAAACCGCCTAACGCTATACCCCAACTTAAACCCGGTTTACCCGACAGCAGCATGGCGTAGAGTTCCCAGTCGTAAAAACTAGCAAAGCCTTGACCACTAAACATCAATAACTGGCTTGAGAATGTAAGCAAGACGGCAGCAATACCTAACGCGGCGCAAACCGTAATATAACGCCGCAACCAGTGCGACCCGGTTTCATAAAGCCGCGTTAATCGCCAAATGAACAAGCCCCCCATCACACCAGCAGTGGCAACGTAAGTTAACACTCTGGCTAGCCAGCTTATAAGATTAGTGATCTCCACACTCTACCCTTAAGGAGGGCTTTACCCTCCTGTGTTCAATAACTTAATTCGACCAATGAATATGAGTGATCCGCCAGCTACCGTTACGATGCTGCAAGGTAATAGTTTCCATGCCGGTATGAGCTATAGTCTTTCCTTTAAACTGGCCGCTGACTTTTGATCGTGCCAGCGACAAGGCGCTGTCACCCTGCACCTGCACATGATGCTCCAGCGGTTCAATTGACATTTCTTTTAAAAACGCCATATCTGCCGCCATATGATGGCTCTGATATTCGGCTCTTGAGCGCTCAACGCCACCCCCTTCAAAAATGACCACATCACTGGCCAGTAACCGTGCTACCGCGTCGGTATCACCGGCTTTTAGTGCAGCATGGAAATCCTGTACCACTTTAGCCGCGGGGTGCTCCAACCCGCTAAACTGAACGACCGCTGGTTCATCGGGTTGAGTTGTTGCCCCGGAAGCGGAATTGGGGTCGACAACAAAACTAAAGTCTTCCTCTATTTTATGACCGTCATCTCCCATGCCCATCCATGTGACCTTATAAGTTGACGCTGCCAACGTAGCTTTAAGGGGTATTACAAAACGGGGTTGAGCCGTAACTGAACGTTTAAACTCCAGTGCAATATTTTTACCTGCAGCGTCAGTTAACGAAACACTCATCAAGCGCAGTGGTGCACCAAACTCCAGGCTGAGCTGGCTTAGGTCAGCAACTGTCTGTCCATTCGCCGGAGCAGATGATTTCAGGCTGGTATGTGCCCAGCCTGTTGTGGGCATAACTAAAGCCAATAGTGCAGCAAAAAATATCATGCTGCTGTTGGCGAAACTAATATTTCTCATTATTTAATATCCTTAGTGTCCGCTGTGCTGCATTTTTTCAATAGTAGTTATAACCAACGCAGTACCTTTTTTCTCCACTTTAAAGCGCACGCTGTCGCCTTCAGCCAAGCCTTCCAACATTGTTTTATCTTCAATCTGAAAAACCATGGTCATAGGGGGCATGCCGAGGTTTTTAATGGTCTGATGTTTTAGAGTGATTTTGCCGTATTCAATATCCAGTTTACGAATAGTGGCTGTCGTCATCTCATCAGATGCAGCTTCTTCGCTTTTATGCTGATGAGAATGAGTTTCCTGCGCCGCCGCAGATTGCATTGCTAATGCTGCTAATGCTGCTAATACTATTACCATACTAATTTTTGTTAATTTCATAATTCACCTGTCGTTGCTATTTATGCCCGTTATGGGTTTGAGGTTTACGCACTTTTACTTCCAGCTCTTTCGCCTGGGGTTGCTCCAGCGGCATTAGCTGGCCACCATGCTCTTTAGAGCGCTTGGGCTTAGCAATATCGCCGGTCCATTCCCGGGCAACAGTCCCCTCGGGATGTTTAAACCAACCCGGGTCTGAATAATCGTTTGGCGCCTGATCTTCCCGCACTTTAAGTACACTGAACATACCGCCCATTTCTACCGAGCCAAAAGGGCCGTCACCGGTCATCATCGGTAAAGTGTTGTCAGGTAACGGCATGGTCATTTCCGCCATGTCGGCCATGCCGCGTTCGCCCATTACCATATAGTCAGGCACTAAAGTCTGGATTTTTTTGGTTATACCGCGATGGTCAACGCCTATCATGGTTGGTACATCGTGGCCCATCGCGTTCATCGTATGATGTGACTTATGACAGTGAAACGCCCAATCACCCACTTCATCAGCAATAAATTCAATTTGACGCATTTGGCCAACCGCAATATCGGTGGTGACTTCCGGCCAACGGCTACCCGGTGGCGTTGGCCCGCCATCAGTACCAGTTACCGTAAACTCATGGCCATGTAGGTGAATAGGATGGTTAGTCATGGTCAGGTTACCCACGCGAATGCGCACTTTGTCGTTTTTACGCACCACCAATGGGTCAATACCCGGAAAGGCGCGGCTGTTAAAGGTCCACAGGTTAAAATCCAACATAGTCATGATTTTTGGCGTATAGGCGCCGGGTTCTATATCGTAAGCATTGAGCAGAAACACAAAGTCACGGTCCACTTCTTCAATATGTGGATGCGCATCTTTTGGATGAGTTACCCAGAATCCCATCATACCCATGGCCATCTGTACCATTTCATCAGCATGAGGGTGATACATAAAGGTGCCGGGGCGCCGGGCAATAAACTCATAAACATAGGTTTTACCCACCGGAATAGTGGGTTGATTTAATCCCGCCACGCCGTCCATGCCATTCGGTAAACGCTGGCCATGCCAATGAATGGAGGTATGCTCAGGCAGCTTATTGGTGACAAAAATCCTCACTCTATCACCTTCAACCACTTCAATGGTCGGCCCTGGTGATTGACCGTTGTAACCCCATAAATGCGCTTTCATCCCAGGCGCAATTTCCCTGACTACAGGTTCAGCCACCAGATGAAACTCTTTAACACCATTGTTCATCCGCCAGGGCAATGTCCAGCCATTAAGCGTAACTACAGGGTTATAAGGCCGGCCAGACGCCGGTAACAAGGGCGCCATCGTATCGGCAGAGTGCTGGCTGACCACTTCAGGGATCCCTGCCAATGCAGCTCGACTGACAGCAGCAACACCCACGCCTGCCGTAAGAGCTCCGATGCTTTTTAATAATTCACGACGAGAAAACATAATGACTCCTTAATGGCTGGCGTCAGCCGCAGTGCTAACAGATTGCTGTTCGGTACTCTCTTGTTTGGTGACAGATACACCAATCATGACCATATCTAATTGCGACTTTGCCAACCAATAATCCCGGGTGGCATTGACATAACCAGTAACCGCGTTAATTTGATTGCGTGCATCAGCAATTAGCTCAAACACGCTGATAAACATACCGTTGTAACGCAGCTGATTTTCCTCCGCGATTTGCTGCTGAATGGGCAACATGGCATTCTTGTAATGCCGCGCCAACTCATGGCTTGAGGCGTAGTTGTGATAGCTTGTTGTTAATTCTGAACGTGCCGACACGCCAGTAGCAAAAGCTTCGTTAAAGGCTTGTTTATATTGATACTCTGCTTTTTTTACCCGATAGGTTCCCCAATCGAACAGAGGCAACTCCAGCACGGCTTTATAGCTTCTTTCAGAGCTATCCTGCAAATTGCCACCTACCTCTAATTCAAACGCATTGATAAACCGGGTTGCTTTGGTCAGGCCCGCACTTTGCGCAACAAGCTCCAGCTTTAATTTTGCGAGTCTGATATCCAACCGTTGGTCTAATCCTCCCTGGATTACACTGCGCCATTCGGTCAGCTCTGCTGGAATTTCAGGTAAACGATCGGGTAGGATCAAACGCTCTGACTCCTGCCACAACCCTAACTGTTGTTGTAGCGTTGCCTTGCTGTTGTAAGCTAACTGTCGTGCTTTGACTAAATTCAAGGTCGCTTCAGTCAGTAAACCTTGTTCACGCAAGTAATCTAATTTACTGAAATTGCCAGCTTGCAGCATCCGTTTTGCCAGTTCAGCCCCGGCTTCCGTAGTGGTATACACCTGCTCGAGATAACGCAGTACCTCTTGTGCGGCCACGGCATTCCAATAGGCGTGGCGGGTATCCGCAATTATACCGGCAATACGCTGCGCGCTTAGTAAACGTGCCTGTTCAAATCGGTTCGTTTCTAACTGGCGCACTTTAGGTAGTGTTAGCAGCGACAGGATATTAAAACCAAACTCTAATTCGGTTGAATAATTTCCATCAGACACATTGCGGGTAAGCATAATGGCAGGGTTGGGTAGTTGTGACGCTTGTTGCAGTTGTGAAGCCGATACCCCCAGGGCAAATAATTCCGCCTGCAACGATTTGTTATTAAGTACGGCGATTTCCACCGCAGTATCTAATGTTAAAGGGTGCAGTAGTAACCCTTGTACCCGCTGTTGTATTTGTTGCTGTTGCTCGTCATTTTCAATGCGTTGCAACGGCGTTGGGTTAATAGCAGCAATTTCAGCCTGCACCGTATTTATCGGGTCGCCTGGATTAACCGCACACGCTGTTAAACTGGCTAATATGGCTGTCACGACAGCCAGCTTCACTAAGGATGTATTAGCGAGCTTTCTTGAAGGCATTGACATAATCAGTGGCCCTCGTGATGGTTAGTTTTTGGCTCAGGCTGCTTATGATGCTCGTGGTCCATCGCCCCCTCAGAGGCATAAAACATCCAGCCACCAATTTCGTGGACACGTTGATTAACTTCTGCCCAATTACTGACAACCGGGACCTTCATTTGCTGCGGTGCAACCGGCATATAAGGTGATACTGTCTGCATGTCATCATTTTGCAGTGGCGCCGGTATTGTTGGCTCGTTTGCTATCACATTATTCGTAGCAAAAATGCTGAATAGCCAAAGCCCAGCGACCGCCAACCCTTTGGTGGCAATGCTCTTATACATATAAATATCCTCAATAAATTTAACTACATGATGCATAGGTGAAAAATGTCAGCGAACCAACATGCTTGCCAAGCATTACATCGGTAATTCCAGGTCGAACTAAGAGGGTTACACGGTCTTTGGTGGGCGTTCTTGTGGTAAAACAATACCGGTAGTATGAAAATAGGTGTTTTGCAGTACTTTGTCATGGCAAGGTACTTCAGCTGCTGCGGATACCCCTGGTAACGACACGCAATGGATTGAGCAGCAATGGTCACAGGCTTCGCAAAGCTCGGCACTGGTTACATATATATTACCGACGGTGTTATCTACGGACATGTTTGGCGATGTGTTGTTAGCATCTGGTGAAGAGTGGTGATGATTGGCAAATGACTCCTGAACAGTCATTGCATCTGACGTTATTGCGCTTTGGTGATGTTGCTGGCTTTGGCAATGAACCATAGCATACAGGCCAGTTCCCTTAAGGAGAAACAGCAAGCAAAGTACTATGATAAATAAATTACCTGAGCGCATACGTAATCCAGAATTGTAGTTAACATATGATAAGTCAGTTTGCATAAAAGTTCAAACACCGGATTAAGTCAAGTGGATCAACAGTCAACCATCAGAAGTAAATTAACATTACAGATCCATAGCTTGTTGTCTATTTAGTGCTATCGAACATCTGTCTCAGTAAGAGTGGAAGAGAAATAATTAGGGCAGCGTCGACAAGTGCTTAACGCCAAGGTGAAAACTGCAGTACATTTAAGCAGGTCAATCATTAACCAGCTTGGCCGCGCGACTAGCTCATTGGCACATTAGCTTTTTTGCCATGAATTTAATTGGCACGGCGGCAGAGCAAGCGGGATGGTTAAGCTTCTAAGTTATAACAATCAAGCTCCGCCGACTAATCAGCAACTGTTACATCGCGGCAAGGTTAATTCACCAGAGCGAACTCCGGATAACCTTAAAAAATAGGTTATCCGGTACTCTTACTTCAAGCTGAAAACCGCAGTGTATCTTTTATGCTGGGACAAAACTTGCGGGAACCTCTCAGACTGTGAAGCCTTTTCTTTATAACAGATACGTTTTAGATACATCACTATAGCCACGACATGGTAAGGCTAGTCAACAGCTTACGCGGCCATTGTTCGGCAAGCCTCTGCGCAATCACGACAAGCTTGAGCGCACTCCTGGCAGTGGTTTGCTTCGTGTTTACCGCATTCCTCGCCACAGGCATCACAAAGCTCCGCACATAATCTACAAATATCGCTGGCGTATTCGCTGCCTCGAGCCATTGCGGCTGCGGCAAACCGACATAACGCGGCACAATCAATATCCAGACGTATGCAGCGCTCCATTTGTGCTACGTTACTCTCTTTGAGACAAGCTGTCGAACAGTGGTCACAGGCGTCAGCGCAACGGTTGCAGGCTTCGATACAACTACGGTATTTTTCATGAGACATGAGTTTTCTCCTTAAAATAGTCAAAACATAACTTTTCATCAATTCACGGGGATTCTCAGTAGCTCCTTAATAACGCTTTGCGTAAATATATCGGCACCCAATGCCCGTGAATTCCTACAACAAACTCTCGTTTTCTTGTAGAACGAAATTTAAGCAAGTAGCATACCGCTCTGCCTTTACCCGTATAAAGCGACGGTTAAAAAGAGCGAGCTCGCCGAAAGATCAGTTTTATACTCCAGAGAACGGTTTTAATGCTGGCAGAAATTACCTGCATATGTAAGATTTTCATTGTGGATCTTATAAGTTCATACGTAAACGTGGAACCGATTAGACTGAAAGTCATCGGTTATTACATCGCCCATCACCAATCGTCCATTAATTGAAAATTTGCCAGCCGGCAGCACTGGAAAGTGCCTATTATCCATGATCTGCCGAAATAAGTGAAATATACGTAAAGAATAAATTTACAAATGATTGATATGGCAGCCGTCTAAAATTAGAATACCGATAATCGTTGAAATATATGAGGGAGTGAACTTCAGGATGAAACCGACCACCACACACTATTTCCGGGCTTTGCCTATGCCGCAGCGCCCTTTGAACCCAAGCCCCCTTGAAATGGTTATTTATAATTATGAGCTTAAGGCTCGGGCATTTCACATTGAACGAAATAAAGTCACTCCCGCTAATGAATGTGAAAAGGCAAAGAAAGCCCGGATTGCCAAATGTGAAAGAGACCAGCAGCACCTGCGTATAGAACGCAGAAAAATTGGCGCTCAGGTCAAACTGCATGAACATTTACAGGCATATAGAGACGCATGTGCAACGATGTCTCAGGAAGAATTGGCCAGAGAAAAGCATCACCCCACAAAGACATTGAGAAAAAACCTGTTTGCTGCCGGTGAGCCCAAACCCAGCCCGATCCATGAAGCCCACCATATCATTCCAGGCAAAGGACGATACTTGCAGTATCAAATGATGATTTGTCGTCTCAATCTGCACTCGTATGGCATTGGCATTCATGATCCGCTAAACGGTATGTGGTTGAGAAATTATGAAAAAAACAAACCTGATGATTGGGCTACGCCTGAAGCCTCTGGCCACAGATCACTGCATTGCACTGAGTATGAGCGCTGGATATCACGGAAATTTATGAATGATAACGTACCTGATCATGTTTTTGTCGGCTGGCTAAAAGACGTAAAACGGCAATTAAGGTATGGTGTTTTTTCGGTGGATGAGACGACGCCCGGAGGTGATTCATGATATTCCGAATTGAAGCGCCTAAAAACACGCACGAGGTTATCGATTATGATGTGCTGAGCATGGCTGAAATGCTTGGCGATAAAGACTTCAAGTTGGTGAGACGGCTTTCAAACGCCAACGTGAGCATTGCGGACAGATGGGTGAAGCCCAGTTGTGGCTTCAATAAAAAATACAAGAGTAAAAATGAACCCAGCGATGTTTCGCTTTGGGGGAGTTTCTTGCTGTTGAGTCCCTTGGCTTATGAGTCGTTATCCTCAGAGTTATCGTCGCACGGTGAGTTTTTACCTATTGACTTGAATGGTAAAGATTGGTGGTTATTTAACTGTTTAGCGCTTGGCGCAGAGTCTTTGGCTGAGTGTATTTCTCATGAAACTGAGTTAGAGAAATTGGTTTTTGATGAGAGTAAGCTGGCTGACAAGTTCATTTTTAAATCTGCACTGGAAGGATGTAAAACGCTTTTTTGTGATGACCGTCTGAAGATAGCGATGACTCAGCTGCCTGTGTGTGGGGTAAATTTTAATACCAATTTGGTTGAACAGTTTTTAGTGTTGTGATGCATTATTTACAGCTGGCCATTATCGGCCAGTTGCAATGATAATGTCAGATTATGCCAGTCTCAGGATCCGGTCTGGTAAAGTATAAGTTTCGCCGTCAAAACTCACTGAGTATTTCACAGAGCCGTCCCTCTTTTTTACGCAACGCTCAACCTGGCCAATGCGGTCATATAAGGCATGTTCAGCATCGATCACAATGACGTCTTCACCCTTGGCATATCGGGGCGGCGTCGAAATGGCGTTGACGGTGGAGAATGTCTGCCAGAGTTGCTGCTGGGTAATGAGCGAAGCGGATAAGGCTGCTTTTTCCTGCAGCCAGGTTTGCTCTTTTTCTTGCAAACTGGCAACTTTAGCCGCCGCTTCCGCATACTGTTGCTGCAAGTCTTCGTGTTGCTTTTGCAATCTGTTTAGCTCGGTATCTTTACGATAGAGTTTTTGCTCCGTTTGTTGTTGGCTGTTCTGGATCCCCAATAATTGTTGCTCAATCTTACTGACAGACTGTGTGGCGTGTTGCAACTCCGCCGACTGTTGCTGTGTTTGAGCTTTTAAGGTTGTACATTCCTGTTGTTTAACGCTCAACGCTTGGTGGCTTAATCGTAACTCAGCCTGTAGTTGTTGTACCTGATGATCATGCCGGTGCTGCTCTTGTTCCCGTTGCGTTTTCACAGACTCACGATAATGCTCAAGCGCCTGACGGGCATGAGTATGCTTCTCTTCCAGCGACTGAATATGCTTGTCTTTATCCTGGATTGTGCCGCTTAGATGGCGATTTTCCGCAGTAATAGAAGATAACTGCAACGCATCCTGATGACGGGCATGTTTCAGTTCTTCTATCTGCGCTAAGGCTTCGCGGTGTTGGTGTTCCAATTTATCCCGATGTTCACTGATGGCCATCAATTCCTGTCGTAGCACGTCAAGTTGTCGTTGGCGCTCTGCGACGACGAGGTTATGCCGCTCTTCCGTAGTCTGAATGCGCTGCATGGCCTCTTCCTGGAGGCGCTGTGCTAAATGCCCCACGAACTGGCCTAATTCGTCACTTAGCGCTGAAAGGTTGTCAAGACGTCCTTTCTCATCGACTTCAAGCTCTCGCAAGTACTTCAAAATCGTGGTATTCGACCCGGTGCCTAACTCCGACCGGACCAGTTCGACAGATGGGTGGCGTCCTTGCGCAATGAGCTCGTTCCGAACCTGCTGAACCTGATGCTTGGTGATCCCGTCTCTGGCCATGGTTTACCCTTAATCGTAATATTACGTAATGTGTAATTACATAATATTACGATATCCGCAAATTGCAAATAACCAGCTTAATCTAACTCCTGATAATAGGGCATTATCAGGGGTAATGGCAGATCAGAGCTCCAAATAGCCTTTCGGCCATACATAATGGCGTGCGGTACCGGGCAAAACACAGCCGGCATTATCACGCTTTTTCTTGCGGCAATATGCCGTACAGGTCTATACTGTGCAGGTCTTTTTTTGTACAGAGGGGATATCATGGCAACAGTACTTCGAGAGCGGATCGAAATGCGGGTGGATGCAGAAACCAAGCAATTGGCAGAACGCGCTGCAGCTGCTTCAGGCTGCGCATCCCTGACGGAGTTTATGGTTCGTCTTATTCGTGACAATGCCCCACAGATCCTGCAGGCTCAGGCAGCCATTGAATTGACGTCAGCCCAGTTTGATCAGTTTATGCAGGTATGTGAAGCGCCACCCACGCCGCATGCTCGCTTAAAGGCGGCGGCAGCCCGACTTGACCATGAGGGGTTTTAATTGGCCTTGGCAGCGGAATTTGTGCTGCTGGATGCAGCCCTGCATGATTTAAAAGGGTTTGATTGTGGCAAAGCAAGTCTTAATGACTACCTGAGCCGGTACGCAGTGCGCAATAGCGGTTTGGGTTTGAGCCGGACCTGGGTACTGACCGAACAGGCCGAACACGGTAAACTACCGATCGCTGCCTATTATACTCTGGCCAGTAGTACGGTGGCACGGGAAGAGCTGCCTGCGCAGAATAAATCACTGCCGGCGTATCCGGTGCCGGTCGTGCTGCTGGCTCGACTGGGCGTGTCTTTTCACTATCAGGGGCAGCAACTAGGAGCTAAAACACTGGTGCAGGCACTGAGGACAGCTCTTGAACTGGCCGATCGGGGCTTACCGGCCCTGGGCGTAGTCTTGGATGTGTTGGATGATGCGGCCCTACGATTTTATCAGCACATGGGCATGTTTATGCCGCTGACCGACCAACCGCAACGATTGTTTGTGCCGATGGGCACTATTCGACAACTGTCTTAGTACGGAGGTGGCCTGGTGAGTAAAGTTGATCGTTATTTACAGGCTGCCACACGCGAACATACCCGGCGTAGTTATCAATCGGCGGTCGAACATTTTGAAGTTGCCTGGGGGGGCGTGTTGCCGACCACCGCCACGGAGTTGGCCCGCTACCTGGCGCATTACGCCGATACACTGGCTATCACGACCTTAAAGCAGCGGCTGGCCGCGCTATCCAGTTGGCATCAGGCCCAAGGCTTTGCCGACCCCACCAAAGCTCCGTTGGTTCGTCAGGTCTTAAAAGGGATCCGAGAACTGCATCCGGATAAAGCCAAACAAGCTAAACCGTTACAACTCAATGTGCTTGAGCAGATAATTGGCTATCTGGATCAGCAAGCACTGCAGGCCCAGCAGACGGAAAACTATGCCAAGCACTTGAGAGCCGTTCGTGATAAAGCCTTGGTGCTGATGGGATTCTGGCGTGCCTTTCGCAGTGACGAGCTCAGTCGTCTTCACATCGAACATCTGGAGTTCGTGCCAGGTGAAGGGATGATCGCCTATCTGCCGCGAAGTAAGACTGACCGGACCAATCAAGGCCAGGCTTTTCGATTACCTGAGTTGCAGCGGCTATGCCCGGTCGACGCCTGCCGGCAGTATTTGGTGTTACTGCAACAAGCGGCCGGCCCTTTGTTTCGCGCAGTCAATCGCTGGGGCATGGTCTCTGAGTCGTCCCTACGCGCCGATAGCATCATTCCGTTACTTCGACACCTTTTGCAACAAGCTCAGGTGGACGACGCGGCACTGTATAGCAGCCATTCGCTGCGCCGGGGCTTTGCAAACTGGGCTAACCAACAAGGGTGGTCCCTGAAGCAACTCATGGAACACGTCGGATGGCGCGATGTAAAGTCTGCGATGCGCTATCTGGAATCAAACGATCCTTTCTCTCAACAGGCAATTGACCAAGCTTTGGCGCTACCCGCACCGAGCCAAGTGCAAAATCAGTTAAAGACACATGTCCTGGAATTACGGCTTCACCTTCAGCCTTACCATCAACGTGGACGAAGCTCGGCCGCTCGACAGCATATAGAACGGTACTGTCTGAAACCTTACGCCATGAGTAAAGGAAGCCAGCAAGAGAGTTATTTGTTGACGATGCAGGCGCGGGATCACGAGGAACTGGATGGCATAGTGGATGACCTGTTACTACAGCTCCATGATGCCGCCAGAGCGCATCAATGCATGGTCGAAATTACACTGAAAGAGCAAGCTACTGGGCAGCAATGGGATTAAGAGGTGAATATGGATTGGATGGACGTTGGTAAGGTTGGTCTTTCGAGCGCGGCTTTTGGCATATCCTGCTTAGCGCTCTGGATATCTCATCGAAATTGGCTGCGCAGTAATTGCCCAATAGTGGTCGCATGCATAGAAACAGCGACAGCTCAAGATGAAGCGTTCATTGCCTATAATCTGATTGTGGTGAACACCGGCAACCGGCCAGCGGTGAATGTGCGGCTTTACTGCGAGGACTCCGATCTTGAACAATGCATTCAGCCTGGGCCCCATGCAGGGAAAAAGCCGGGGTCCACATGGACTCATGTCAAAAAATGTTTTCAGGAGGACGCCGAGATCCCGGTGTTGCTGAACGGCAAGTCTGTGTCGAATTCATTTGGGTTTACTGGAGTGAATCAACAATCGTTTTGGAAATACAATTCCCGATTGAAAATCACACTGCGATATGCTGATTTGGATGGAACGAACTATCGCAAAGAGCTGATTTTACTGATTAAGGATTCTGTGGCTTTTGCTGGTGGAATGTGGTCCATGCCGGAAGAAACCAAGAAGTAAGCATGGTGCCAAGGACGATCCATTTTCAGAGGGTAATCGTTTCATAAGACTGAGGTAAAATATGACTGATCCTGAAACAACGCAGAAATCACAGGTACTCTGTAAGCATTGCTGTCACCCAATCCCTCATGGCGCACGAATTTGCTCGATATGCAGCTCTTACCAAAACTGCTTCAGTTTTATCCCATTTTCTAGCACGATACTTGCGCTTCTCACTGCACTTATCTCTGTTATTGGGATTGTGATCCCATCACTGTATGGCATTTTTCATACCCCTCAGTCTGAGGCTTCACTCACTATGCCTTCTATTGATGGGACGACCCTTCGTGTGACTGCTGTAAACACGGGAGACGCGCCTGCATCACTGATCCGAGCATGGGTCAGCAGTGATTTATTAGCAGGTGCCACTAAAGTGAAACTGAGAAATGACGACGATGCCTTGCTGGTACCTGGGCATAAATTACTCGTCTTTGATATTATTCCGCTCTTAGATGAGCAAGGCTCTTATCAGCACTCGCTTGAAATGATGTCGTATATCACTCAAAACAAACCGGGGCCATCTACGAAGGTTCGTTTTCATGTGCTCCAGTCTGACGGTCGTTTTGCCATTCAAGAGTTTGCTCTAAGTGCAGACGACCTTTTCAAATTGTTCAGAGCCAATGCAGACAGATGTTCAGCAATAGACAAAGTTAACTTCGAAAACGGCTGTATTGGAGCAGGAGTATCAGCAGATGAACCATAATCCAACGTAGCCATCCATTTAAGTTTCATCTATTTAATTTCATTTAATGTACTGAAATAAACAAAGAAATCGCTATTGAAATTAATACGCTGGTATGTTGTTCTGGACACCAAAAGAGATGCACGATGTGAAGGATGATCAATGGCGACAGTTGCTCAAACCGCATACCCGACCTTACCGGCGAATTTTTCTCTCAAGCTCTTAAACAAACAGTATCAACCAACCAACTACGAACTGGAATGGCTCAGTACTATCAGAAAACCCATCCAACGACTGGGGTTTCTGGTGCAACTGAAAACGCTGCAACGGCTCGGGTATGTAGTGTCCCCCCTTGACTGCCCAGACACCTTAATCAAATACCTTGCAAAATTAACAGGCATCACTACGCTGCCTTCTGCGAAGGACTGGGCAGCCTATATTAAATCGACAGCCAGAACCAAACATCTTGCGCAGATACGCGAATTTGTCGGTGTCAAATTGCTGCAGGAAGCTGATTGGGCATGGTTGAAAACGGTGGCAAGGCGTGCCGCACTGGTTAAAGACGCCGTTAATGACATCCTCAACGTCTCGCTGGAGGAGCTGATCCACCACCGGTTTGAGCTGCCGGGGTTTACTCGTCTACTGCGCTTAGCCAGAACTGCCAGAAATGAGGTGAACACTGAATACTACCGGGCCATTTACGATGAGTTGCGACCGGAATCCAGAGCTGAGTTGGACCAACTCCTGATCAAAGATGTCAATGAAAGTTACAGCGCCTGGCAGCGGTTAAAGCGAGAACCCAAAAAGCCGAGCGCCAGAGAGATCCGTTCCTACATTCAGCATGTGACCTGGCTAAAATCGCTCAGTGAGCAAATGCCACAAATACGCCTCCCCGCGACCAAACTGAGTCAGTTCATGCTGGAGGCCCGTGCATTGGACGCCAAAGATATGCGGGAACTCAAGCCCCTAAAGCGTTATGCGTTAGCGGTGCTCCTTATCCGGGGTCAGCATGGGAAAGCACTGGATGATGTAGCAGACATCATGATCCGTATTCTGCGGGGACTGGAGAGTGTCGCAAAAAAGAATTACGACCAGCATATTTTGAACCGGCAAAAGGAAAGCGAAGCGCTCGTTCGTGGTTACTTTGACGCCATGGCGGCGTTTGGTAGCGAAGGCACCGCGGAAGAGCGAATTGACGCTATTCAGAAAACATTTTCACCGGACTTGACCACCCAAATGGCGAAGTGTCAGGAATATCTGGCGGCAGTAGCCCATGGTTTTTTACCATTTATGCTGCAGCCTTATCATCAGAAACGGTCCTTGCTGTTTTTGTGTCTGGAAGCCATGGAGCTTCGCAGTACCTCAACCGATCAGAGCACCATTTCACTCATTGCCAACCTACAGTCACTGCGGAACAGTCACAAAGAAATGCTGCCAGTATCGCAACTGCAATCGGATGAACTCGATCTGCTTACACTTCTGTCTCCGCAATGGCAAAACATTATCAGACGTGACGTGGCAGGAAATGCACTGTATCACCGCAAACTATATGAACTGGCGTGCTTTTCTATGATCCGGCGAGAACTTCAATCAGGGGATTTGCATGTGGTACACGCCAGGGAATATGACGATTACCGAGAGGATTTGGTCAGTTGGGAGGAGTACCAACAGGAAATTGATCGCTATGCGCAGGAAGTTGAACAGCCCGTTAATGACGCTGAGCGATTTGTCACCGAACTGCAGCAGGAGCTCAGTGAGTTGGCCACGACGGTGGATCTCACATTCCCTGGTAATAGCCATGCCCAATTTATCGATGGACGCCTTAGTTTAAAGAAAAGCAATACTGCACGACCTGTCGCAGCCGTCCAACGCTTAGACACCGCGATTGTCGATGGGATGGAGCCCTCGAGCATTGTCGATATTCTGACCGACTGCGAGCACTGGCTTGAACTGCACAAGTTGATACACACAGCTGCCGGCAACCAAGTGAAAATTGAATTTCCGGAGCAGCGTTTTTTAACCACACTGTTTTGCTACGGTTGTAATTTAGGGCCGGCTCAAACTTCCCGCTCGGTTAAAGGCTTTACACAGAAGCAAGTTGCCTGGCTTAACTTGCGCCATGTCACTGAAGAACGCTTAGAAAAAGCGTTGACCAAAGTCGTCAACGCATACAACCAGTTTGATTTACCGAAGTATTGGGGCTCTGGTAAACACGCCTCTGCAGATGGGACTAAATGGGAGCTGTATGAGCAGAATTTGATGTCAGAATTTCATATCCGATACGGTGGTTATGGCGGTATAGGTTATTATCACGTGTCGGACACCTACATTGCATTATTCAGCCATTTTATTCCTTGTGGTACCTATGAAGGGGTTCATATCCTGGACATCGTGCAGAAAAACGATTCAGACATTCAACCGGATACGCTGCATGGTGATACACAATCCCAGAGTTACACAGTGTTTGGATTGGCGCATTTATTGGGGATAAAACTGATGCCCCGGATCCGAAACATTCAGGATTTGAGTTTATACCGGCCAAGCAAAGACACGAAATACCAGCACATTGATGCCTTGTTCAAAGGCTCTATTGATTTCGATCTGATCCAGGCCAGGTTGCCAGATATGCTGCGGGTAGTTGTCTCCATCAAACTCGGCAGAATCACACCGTCGACACTGCTCAAACGCTTAGGGACGTTCAGCCGGAAGAACAAGTTGTACTTTGCGTTTCGGGAGCTGGGACGGTTGATTAGAACCATGTTTTTGCTCAATTACATTGATAACCACGAGCTTCGTCAGCTCATCCATGCTGAAACCAACAAATCGGAAGCCTTCAATAACTTCACCAAATGGTTATTTTTTGGCAACGATGGGATCATTGCTGAGAATATTAGGCACGAGCAGCAAAAAATAGTGAAATATAATCAACTTGTTGCCAATATGGTGATCCTGTATAACACGGAAAAGATGACAAAACTCCTCAAGAAACTGGCTGAAGCAGGTCATGAGGTTACGCCAGAAACGTTGGCCGGTTTGTCACCTTACCGGACATCTCATATTAATCGGTACGGGGATTATCACATCGATATTAACCGGAAAACCGAACCATTGGATTTTACTGTCAAAGTCATTGAGTAGACGTTTGGCGAAGGTGAAAATAGTGACAGAACTTCATGAACTTCATCGGCTTGCGTCTAAGCGGCTCCAAGACCATATTGAGAAACATCGTCAGACGCCGGATGTAACGCTTGCTAAACACATTCGGTATATACAAGAGCAAAAAGCCAACATGATTTCAGGAAAAAAACTGGTGTATCTCGACACACTTGCCTGGAAATGCCTGGCTGATTATAAACTCAAAAAACCAAAATTGACCGATGCCATGATCATGTTCGCAGAGACATTCTTCGCTAAAGCGCATTCGGGTCAGTATGTCTTTCCCATCGCCTTTCCGACCTTTGTAGAGTTAGATGCGCTGGTCATCCCTGAAACACGAGCGTTATTAAATGACCTTGTCGATGAGTTCTCAAGCGGGTTTTGTATTGTCCATCAACATGAACGGATCCGGGAAGAACTGGTGCAGCTCACCTCAGCTCAATGGAACGTGCACAAGGCCGCATCTGATTATTTATGCAGTCCACTGGAACTGATGGAATTGTCTTACCCCACGCTTCCTGCATTTGTCACTGCCAGTATCGACCAGAACACTTTTAACAAGGCGTGGTTTGATGCGATGACGGAATTGCCCATGTCCGCGCAGTTGAAAGTGGCAGCGACGGCACCTGACGAAAAATGGAATAATGAACTCGGACTTACATCGCTCAACGAAGCCAAAATCAAATATCAGGGCGACGTCGGCACCCTAAAACAGGCAATTTTTGTGGAGCTAAAAGGCTGTATTGAAGCCTGGGCAGACATTGAAGGACAGGCCATTGAACCAAAAATTGTGGCTGAAATGGCGTGTTACATTATGGCAATCTGGCAGTCGGATACATTTTATTTAGCCTTTCCAACACTGCGAGTGTTGAGTGCTTTGCATGGAAGTCTACGCACAGATCCAAACCGACGCTTTAAAAGCGGGGATTTAAATGATTTTTCCGTTGCAGCAGATGCGCTATCAATCTGTGATGTGTTTCTAACCGACAGGCGCTTAGCAAATCTAATAAGCTCAGAAGAGCTTGATTTGGGAAAGCTGCTTGGTTGCCAAGTTATTCATGGCTTCGAGGCAATGGCCAGCTATTTTAGCTAATCCGGTAAATTGGGCTGAAAAATAACGACCAAAGATTAAGTACATAAAATATGCTAAAACAGTATGTAAAGCTTAATAGTCATATATTTATGTGATAGCAATAATCAAAAAGGACAGAAAAATGGAAGATGAAGTATACGCCATAATAGCCCCTTGGGCAGGCATTCCAACATGGTACACCGGACACCAACTGGATCAGAATCGCTTTGCCAGTGTCATGGATGACTTGCACAGTCGTTTTGGTCCGGGACTTGATATCAAAGTTTTTGAGGCTGCGTTACGACGGCACGCGCTAGATACTCCTACAATGCTTGGCGCTCCGGATAACTGGGATCCCGTAATAAAAGAGTTTGTAACTATAGCAAGAAACCATGGGTAAGCGGATTAAATGGTTGATCTTACCTTTGCATGAGAGTGAGACAGACCGGCATCTCATCGGATTATCTGGTTGATGCTTCACCTACTGCTGGTGCATGTTTCCTTCGCTAATTCCAGCAAGAACCCCACACGCCTCAACTTCCCGGTCATCGTTGCAACTCGCTCTCAGTGAAACGAGTTGTTTCTCAAGCGCTTGCAGAGCGGTTATCTGCGACCGCACATGAGAGATGTGATCATCGAGCAAGGCGTTGACGGCGGTACAAGGCTGATGAGGGTCGTCCTGATAGCTCTGTAGTTCGTGAATCTCAGCCAGTGACAGGCCCAGGATTCTGCAGCGACGGATGAAGGCCAGCCCCTCACCATGCTTCTCGGTATAGACACGGTAACCGTTGTCCTGCCGATCAGGCGGCGGCAACAAGCCCTGCTGTTCATAGAAGCGGATCGTCTGTGTTTCGACCCCTACCAACTGCGCCAACTGACCAATGCGCATCAGCCTCCTCCCCAACGGATTCTTTACTCTATTGACCTTATAGTAGCTTTATAGTTTAAAATGGTACCACAACATTGTTCAAGTGGAGTCGTATCATGAGCAAATCCTGTGGTGGCGCCTGTGGCGGTGATGCAACGTCCGCAGCGGATACCGATATACAGGCCTCCTCCGAGGCGCCAGGGAGATGGGTCAGTGTTTATGCCGTGCCGAAGATGGACTGTCCATCAGAAGAGCGCATGATTCGCCTGGCCCTGAACGGCGTTGAGGGGATTCGGGCACTGTCCTTCGACTTGTCGAACCGCCGGCTGAAGGTCGTGCATGACGGCGAGGTCGAGCCCGTCACATCGAAACTGAAGACCTTGGGGCTAGGAGCCGCGCTTCAGGAAACCGTCGCTGCAAATCCGGAGACCATCAAGGCCGCCGAGTTTTCGGCAGCTTCTGCTGAGCAAGAATCCGGGACCCTGCGCTGGTTGCTCGGCATCAATGCACTTCTGTTCGTGGTGGAAATTACTGCCGGTCTGATGGCTCAGTCAACTGGCCTCATTGCAGAGTCCCTGGACAATTTTGCCGATGCGGCAGTGTACGGACTCGCTCTTTATGCGGTTGGGCATAGCGTGAAAAGGCAGGTCCGTGTTGCGCACGTTGCTGGTGTGGTCCAACTGGTTTTGGCTGTTGGCGTACTCGTAGAGGTCGTGAGGCGCTTTGTATTCGGTAGTGAGCCTGAATCGCTGGTGATGATGGCTATCGCATTCGTCGCATTGATTGCCAATACCGCCTGTCTGCTGATGGTATCCAAACATCGAGGGGGCGGAGCTCATATGAAGGCAAGCTGGATATTTTCGGCCAACGACGTGGTGATCAACCTGGGGGTCATCACCGCCGGCGCCCTGGTCGTGTGGACCGGTTCCAATTATCCGGATCTAATTATCGGCACCATCGCGGGGGTCATTGTACTTAACGGTGCCAGACGCATTCTGGCTTTGAAGGGTTAAATAATGCTCATTATTGGCAAAAAGCTCTCGCCGTACGCCCTGTTGTCCATATCGGGCCTGCTGGCAACGTCTGATCAAGCTGTAAAGTGGCTGGTGCAGCAATCAATGGCCTATGGCGAGTCTATTTCAGTGACCTCATTCTTTAACTGGGTACACCTATGGAACACCGGTGCCGCATTCAGTCTTTTTGCGAATGGTGGAGGCTGGCAGCGCTACTTTTTTATCGGAATCGCGGTAGCGGTCTCGATTTTTCTGATCAAGCTGATCCTTGAAAATCGTCATAAAGGAGAAGCCATCGCTTACAGTCTTATCCTCGGTGGCGCCATGGGCAACCTGATTGACCGGGTCTTTCGCGGCTATGTTGTGGATTCCTTTGATTTCTATTGGCGAGACTGGCATTGGCCGGCCTTCAACCTGGCTGATATTGCAATTGTCCTCGGTGCCTTACTTTT
>NZ_FNXF01000003.1:0-80334 GCF_900108485.1 Rheinheimera pacifica
GTGAGAAGTACCCGGTGGTGATTAAATCCTGGCGCAACAAATGGCAAACGCTATCAGCCTATTTTAAATACCCTGACTACGTCAGAACGGCTATCTACACCACCAATGCCGTGGAAGCCGTGCATCGCCAGTTCCGTAAACTGACCAAAACCAAGGGCGGATTCGCCAATGAAAACAGTTTGCTTAAGCTGCTTTATGCCGGTATCTTGCAGGCATCTGAGCGTTGGACACACCCGGTGCAAAACTGGAATCTGACGCTGTCACAGCTGTCGATACACTTCGAGGGGCGCTTAGACGCTCATATCGACCTGTGACCAAGCTGACACAGAATATTGAACACCCTCTATGGTCAGCAAAATACTTGCCGCCGATATTATGTGCATTGGGTGCAATGCGCTTAAGCACAAAGCCGCATTTAGTTAATACCTTTTCTGATGCGCTATTGCCTGCTGTCACCACTGCCTGGTAACGGTTTACCTGCTGCGTTGCGCTAGCCCAATCAATTAGGCCTTGCAGGGATTCCGCTGCATAACCTTTGCCATAGAATTCAGGCAAAAACAGATAACCCACTTCGGCAACGCCGTCTTTTAGCACAAAGCCGGTAACACCCTGCTCTGCGCCACTGGTTTTATCGGCCACCACCAGCCCAAGCCAATTGCTGCTTTGCGCAGTCCAGGGCTGAAGCCGCTCAGCAAACTTCTGCCTTATTATATCTTGCGGCGGCACATCAAAACACAGCGCTACTATTTGCGGATCAGTATGCAAGCGCAAAAACAACGGCCAGTGCTGTTGTTGCAGCGGGCTGAGGATTAAGCGGTTTGTTTCGATGTTTATCAAAGATGCACCCATAAGTGTTAATGCTTAAATCTATCGGTCCAATTTACTTATCAGATTCGCTTTTACTGCCAGCCATTCACTGGCAATAATGGAGTAAACCACCGTATCACGGTAGGAGCCATTTTCCATTATCTGATGGTTGCGTAAAATACCATCTTGCTTAGCGCCAAGCCGCTCGATGGCAGCACGTGAAGCCCGATTAAAATAATGGGTGCGAAACTCTGCGGCAATCGCGTTAAGTTGTTCAAATAAATGCGCCAACAATAGCAGTTTGCATTCGGTATTAACCGGCGTTCTTTTAGCACAATCAGCGTACCAGGTATAACCAATCAGCGCTCTTCTGTTTGGTGCATCAACATTGTAATAGCGGGTTGTTCCTACAATTTCACCTGTTGCTGTTGATCTTACCGCATAAGGTACATCGCCATGAGTTGCAGCAGCGATGGCCTCAGCAACGTAATCTGCCATCTGATTTACTGCAGGTACATGAGCAAACCATAGTTTCCGGGGCTCACCATCGGCAACAGCCTTTTGTAACGGCTCAATATGGCTCTCTGCCAAAGGCTCCAGCGTAACAAAACGGCCAACCAGTTCTTGTTGCTTAATCCACATAGTATTTTAACCCGACAATTTTTAAGTATTAATTTTTGACGATACCAAGCCGCGCAGTTATCTAAACTGACGTAGTTGAATATGGTTGCCATCTGAGTCTGCGATATTGCACACGGTAAATAGCGGATTAGACCATAAACCTTCAAATGACCGGCCACCCAGCTCTTTTGCTTTTAGCTTTGCTTCTTCAATATTATCAACGGTTAAAAACAATTTTACGCTATTAAAATCTGGCTGCGGTATTGTTGCCGGTGGCGTATGAATAACAATGTTAAAGCCATCTTTAACAAGACTAATCAGCTCAGTTGTCTCCCTGATCACTTCCATAGCAAAAAGCTCTTTGTAAAACTTGGCCAGATTTTTTATGTCGTTTGAATAAACTAAAGCACCATGTTTTGCCGGGCCCTTCATGAAATCCCCTCAAAGGTTGAAATTAAAATGCGTTATAACGCTGCCGGAAAACGGCAGATGGGTTAAATGGCGTATTGGTAACAACGACGCAAAGTGCGCCATCAGCTTTTTCGGTGCTGATAAGAATGAAGCAACGAAGATTATACCTTTTAAATGCGGCACTATCTGCTGTGATAGCTGTGCGGCAATACCACCGGAGAATGACTCTGCAACGAGAATAAAGTCTTCGTGCGGAAGACGTTTTAATATGTACTGTGACAGAGATTTATAATCTTGCGCGCCCTCGTTTGGTAACGGTAAAACCACTACCTCCATGCCTTGAGTATTCGCCAGCAGCGGGCCAAACAGCATTACGGTTCCATCCATTCCGGGTAATAGCACTAACTTCAATTTTTACGGCCTTTTAACGCAGCAACAGCGGTTTTACCACCCATTGTTGCACCAGTTGTTTGGTTGCATATTCTCCCCTTCTCAGATTCTGCTCTGCCCTTGATGAATATTCTTCTCCCCAACAGCATAGCAGTAGCCCTATTCCCACCCATCAAGAAACCTTTAAAGTTACATGCATTGCAGCAGTCAAATTTTTATGTAACTATATTTGTTACGTTAAGCTGTTTGAGAAATAGATTTGCCTCATATTCTCATCGCATCTTCTGTTTGAACAGTCATTTAGAAAACTATTATCAGCCCCTTAAGGGAGCCAGGAGTTACAGCATGTCATCTTTTTCAGACCCTAAGGCCATTGCCGGCTATGCAGAAAACACACTCCGGCGCGTTCCCGGACTGCATGACATACATCGTATGGCAGCATTACTGCTGGCCGAACGCACGCCCGCTAACGGCCGAGTCTTAGTTGTTGGGGCCGGCGGCGGTATGGAACTTAATGTCTTCGCCCGGTTATTTCCCAACTGGACATTTGATGGCATTGACCCTTCAGCAGAAATGCTGGCTATGGCAACAACAAATTTGGGCTCGCTGATGTCACGCGTGCAGCTACACCACGGCTTTATTGATGCCGCGCCTATGGGGCCGTTTGATGCAGCGTCTTGTTTATTAACACTGCACTTTACCAACGAAGCTGAACGCTACAGAACACTCTGTGAGATTCATGCGCGTTTAAAGCCCGGCGGCGCACTTGTTGCCGTGCACTACAGTATTTCTCAAACCGGTGCAGAACGTGATTTATGGCTGTCCCGATGCGCTGAATTTGCTATTTTATCCGGCATTGCTGCTAAACAAGCAAAAGCTTCGGTAGCGGCAATTGGCCAGCAACTGCCGATTCTTTCACCGGAGCAAGATGAAGCGCTGATGCAAAAAGCAGGTTTTTCACACATCAGCACCTTCTATGTTGGCTTAGGGTTCAGAGGATGGGTGGCCTATGCCTGACAATGTATATATTCCGCTATTTCAGCTTGGGCAGAAACGATAAATCGACGTAGTATTTTGCTGGGTTGCCCCGGGCGATAAATACTCTGATCGTGTCCTGTTTAATATAAGCGGACGGGTCAAACCACAGATTATTACTTTTAAAGATATGAATATCAGACGTGGCCGGGTTTTGCCATTGCGTTAACACCCGAAACGGGTGTTTGCCATTAACGGATAACGCCGTATTCTGCTCAACGCTCTGGTACTGGGTTTCTATTGCCACGCCACTGGTTTTTAGCATGTCATCCTGCCGGCCTTTTAACGCGATAAACACAATAATGCCGGCGCCTACCAGAAAAAATACCGCGCCCATACCTGCTAGAATAAGCGCAACGCCCCACAGCGAAAAGAAGTCATTAATTTTGGCATCTGATGGTCGCGCGACCTGGTACAGCACTTCTACCTGCTCGCCTTGGGCATACCGTGCCGGATTACTGCCGGCAGTTGGTGCAAATTCAATGACCTGGCCGTTTTGGGCAGTAAACTCAACTAAAGGCCGGTAACTAATGGAATCACTCGTGCGTGATACTAACAGCTCAACCACTATGCCCTCTGCCGTTGCGGCCTCTTTTAAAAATGAACTGGTGCTGTTGTAGACAAAAAAGGCCCCCGCCAGCATAGCGACGCCAACCAAGGTGAATAAATATTTAACGATTGCAATGGCTTTCATGTTTGATCCCAATAGGTACTTTGTAGTAACAGCCGCAGTTAGTGGTTTACGCAGGCATTATCAATAACGGCAGCCGCAATATCAGCAGTAAGATAGTTCTGTGCTTCTGCTGCAGATATCGCCATATGGCCAAACACCAGCCCGTCACCGGTCACAGCTAACGTACGTGATTCACAGGTTATTGCGACGGGCATGGCTAAACTGCCAGATTTACCCTCCCGTTCCAATATGAGGTTAGTTCTGCCAACCAAATCACCATCCAGATACCATTCATCAAAATAAGGGCCGCCGACCATATCACGGTAAACAAAGTTGGCATCCGGGTTAAAGCTGCCAGCTACCGGGCTAAGTCGCAGCGCCTGGTTAAGCTGATGCGGCAAGCGCAACCAGCCCAGTACGCGGCCGCTACCAAGCCGGTAGCCGTTATCTTGCCGGGAAAGGGGTATGGCCTCGCGAGACGAATACACCGGCCCGGCATTTTGCTGTGCTATAACAACAGCATACGGATTTACCTGGGCTACAATAGCCACATGGCCATAGGGATTAAACAGCGACGGAGCATAAACAATAATGTCGTCCGGCGCTGGCATGGTATTGCTGCCGTTATGGTATTGCAGTAAAGCGCGTTGTTCATTTAAGGCGCCATCAGGCAGGGTATGGTCAAAAAATGTTTTGGCGTGTCCGTAAGAGTCCGGCATCTGATGGCCAAACCTTTCATAGTAATAGCGTTTTACAAACTCAATACACTGGTACCTGATACCAAGGTTGTAACCGGAAGCGGTTAAATTTCTGCCATGCGATTGATTTACCCCGCCGTTGTAGTAAATAGCCACGCCGTTTAATTCATCAATCTGCGTACCCGGCGAAACATTGCTACCCAGTGGCATGCGGGTAACAACCTGATAGGCACCCAGCACTGCTGCGGCCACTACCAATACAGCAGCCAGCCACATGATTTTTTTATTCACAACTACATCTCATCTTTGGTTGATACCCTACATAACTTTGCCAATAACGGCCAATCTATACATAGTGCACTGAGTGACGGCTTGAATTCGCGCTGCTACCAACTGGTGGTTAGCCCCCTGCGAGGGAGCGAGAGTTTATTCTGTCAGAGGAATGTAAATCAAGTATTTATGTTGGATAAACTTATGTAACTTGCATTACCCGGTTACAACACCGGCGCCAGCCGTTTTTGTACGTCGGCCAGTTCCTGGTTGTAGCAGCTGATATAAGGCAACTCGGCCGCGCTGGCGGCTAATTTTAACGCGTAACCCCGCTCGATATTGCACACTATGGCTAATGCCTCTGCCATCTGGCCGCTGTTACAGCTGATTGCCTGTTTGATATCCGGGTTAATATTTAAATGCTGTAAAAAGCGCTCTGACTCGACACCAAACAACATGTCCGAGCCCGAAATTAACGCCGCCAGAAAATACTGATGGCACTGCTCGTTGCTAAGCTGCCATAGTTTGGCAATACGCTGCGCGGTGTAAGCGCGGGTTAATACCGTGATCGCCGCAGTTGGTGCGGTATTGTTAAGTACGGCATACATCAGCACCCATTTGCGGGCCAACTCCAGCCCAAGCCGGGTAATCATTTCTTTTACCGAGCTCACTTCGCGGGTTTTACGGTACAGCGGGCTGTTAACAATTTTCAGCATGCCCATTACTATTGCCGGTTCGTCCTGCAACAATAAAACCAGTTGGTTAATGTCAGGCTCGTCGGCAAACAGGCAACCGATAATTTCAGCCAGCCGCAGCACACTGGGTTCAATTTTTTTGCCGGCAATCAGTAACGGTTTAGCTAAAAAATAGCCCTGAAATAACTCACAGCCCAGCGCTTTAAAAGCAATAAACTGTTGCTCGGTTTCAACCTTTTCAGCCAGCCAAATCAGCCCTGGCCTGCTGTACTGCGCTTTATAGCGCTCCACTTCGGCCAGGCTGCTGTTAAGCACATCTATTTTGATAATATCGGCCAGCTCCAGCAATGGCTGCCAGGTATCATTGAACTCAAAATCGTCCAGGGCAAAACGAAAGCCCTGCTGTTTAAAACTGGCAACAGCGGCAACAAATTCCGGCGTAGGTTCAATGCGTTCAATCAGTTCTATCACCACTTGTGACGGCTCAAGCGGCAGAAAGCTGCGCGACAGTAAAAACCGGGCACACACATTAATAAATACCGGCGCACGGTACTGCTCAATTTGTTCGGTTATACCGCCGCACAGGTTATACAGCAGTTCAGTGGTGGCTTTTACATCACCCAATTCAAGCGCGGTAACACCGGTGTCGCTGCGATACAGCAGCTCTACGGCGTAGCGTTGTTTATTGCGATCAAAAATAGGCTGGGCTGCAAACAGGCTTTGTAAATCTTTGGCACAACTAATATTTTGGCTTGGTATGCTCACGTACTGTCCTTACAGCTAAACAGTTACAGTTGGTAACGGCCAATATAAAGCCAGTACCGCAAGCTGTCTAGTTCATCTGTTTTTTATCGCCGGGGCAATACGTTGGTCTTTACGCAGTACCAGCAAGGTAAACAAGGTGGCACTGACAAACATCAGTAAGCTGTACACACTGGGTGCCACCGACATAGGCTGGTTTTGCAAAATGCCGGTGGTGACCAATAGCGCCAGAGTGCCGTTTTGCAAACCTACCTCCAGGCAAACTGTGCGTGCCTGTGCCTCACTGTGTAGCAGGTAATTACCCAACAGATATCCCAGCAGCATTGTCAGCAGGTTCAGTGTTAACGCCGCCGGGCCGGCTTTAGCCAGATAAACCCAAAGCGCATCCCCTAAATCCAGTGCAATAGATACAATAAGCAGCGCCAGCACCACCACCGAAAACTTGCTGATTAGCGGCTCAGCCCGGCGGGCGAATGCTGGCCATTTCGCCCGTAGCGCCATACCAAGCAACACCGGAAATACGGTAATGATCATCAGCTTAAACCAGGTGCTGAGCACCGGCAGGCTCAGCATTGATTCGGCGTCACTGTAATAACCTATCGCCCAGGCGCCCAGCAACGGAATAGTAATAGGAGTAATAAAACCAATCACAGCCGTCAACGACACCGACAAGCCCACATCGGCTTTACATAAATAGCTGTACAAGTTCGACGTGGTGCCACCGGGGCATAACGCCAGAATAAATAAGCCTATTGCTAACTCGCCTTCGAGCTTAAACAGCGCAATAATCGCCACCGCAGCCAGCGGCAGCAACAGCACTTGGGCAAAGGCACCCAGTAAAAAACCACGCGGCTGGCGGAAAACCCGCTGAAAATCTGCCGGCGTTAAACTTAGGCCAACACCGGCCATAATCAGGATCAGCGCTATGGGTAAACCAATCTGGGTCAGGGTTTCAAACATACTGAGGCCATATCGTTATTTTTCTGCTTAGTGTACAAACTACAGCAAGCTGCCGGTTGCCGCAATGAAGTGCGCTGTGGTTACAATAACTGTTTTATTGCCGCGCCTAAGCCATCCAGTGTCAGGGCATACATGCGCTTTTGCATTAGCTGCTCAATCATGCCAATAGAATAATAGTGCCCCCACCACTGCTGTGGCTGCGGGTTTAGCCATATCGCTTTGGGATATTGCGTTAATAAACGCTGCAACCATACCTTGCCGGGCAGTTCGTTATAGTGCTCAACACTGCCGCCAGGGTAGTCAATTTCGTAAGGGCCCATAGTGGCATCACCGACAAAGATCAGTTTATAGTCGCTGCCGTAGGTGTGAATAATATCGTCGGTTTTAATTTGCTCAGTGTAACGGCGTTTATTATCGCGCCACACACCTTCGTACACGCAGTTATGAAAATAGAAAAACTCCAGATGTTTAAATTCGCTTTTAACAGCGGCAAACAGTCTCTGGCATTGTTCTATATGGTCGTCCATTGAGCCACCCACATCAAAAAACACCAGCAGTTTAATGGCATTGTGCCGCTCACGCATAAAGCGTAAATCCAGCCAACCGGCCTGCTCAGACGTAGCCTGAATAGTGCCGTGTAAATCCAGCTCAGTTTCTGTGCCGCTGCGGGCAAATTTACGCAGCTGTTTCAGTGCCAGTTTAATACTGCGGTTATTTAGCTCAACGTCGGTGTCTAAATCTTTAAACTCGCGTTTATCCCACACCTTTACCGCGCGGCGCGCACCACTGCCCTGCTGGCCTATGCGCACGCCTTCGGGGTTATAACCATAAGCACCAAAAGGAGAGGTACCGCCGGTGCCTATCCATTTATTGCCACCGCTATGCTTTTTTTGCTGCTCGGCTAAGCGCTCACGCAGGGTTTCAAGCAGTTTATCCAGGCAGCCCAGAGCCTGCAGTTTGGCTTTATCCTCGTCAGTAAGCTTACGCAGCACTTCCGGTACCAGCCACTCCGGCGGTATGCTGGCGGCGATATCTATTTCGGCTACACCTTCAAAGTATTCAGCAAAGGCACGGTCGAATTTATCGTATTGGGTTTCATCTTTTACCAGACACAGCCGCGACAGCTGATAAAAAGCCTCAGTGTCAGCGAAGATTACCTGCTGTTTAAGTGCATTAAGTAAATCCAGCAGTTCGGTAATGCTGGTTTTTAAGCCGTATTTGCGTAGCGTAAAAAAGAAATCAATTAGCATACTGCTTGCTCATATAAATTGGGCTTACTCGTGCTGCAGGGTGAGACTGGAAACTCGTTTTGGTCGGCGCAGAGTGTCTGAGCGCAGGCGCCAGCCGCAGCGAGTTGCTGCGACGAGCCAAAAGGAGTATTGCAGTCGCCCCCGGCGAACAAAGCACATGCTTTCGACATTCTTTAGCGCCCTTGGCGTTTAGCCAAAAACGCCAGCTTTTCTACCAGGCTAAGATCCTGCTCGTTTTTCAGCAAGGCACCAAACATCGGCATTAAACCGCCCTTGTGCTGTTTGTCGATTAATACTTCTGGCGGAATATCTTCGGCCAGCAATAACTTTAGCCAGTCGAGCAGCTCTGATGTGGACGGCTTTTTCTTTAAACCCGGTAATTCACGCAGCTCAAAAAAGGCCTCCAGCGCCACACTTAGCAGTTGCTGCTGGATATGCGGGTAATGCACAGCAACAATAGCGCGCAAGGTATCGGCATCCGGAAAACGGATATAGTGGAAAAAACAGCGGCGCAAAAAGGCATCCGGCAGCTCTTTTTCGTTATTTGAGGTGATGATCACAATAGGCCGCTGAACGGCGCTTATTTGCTCCCCGGTTTCGTGTACGTAAAACGCCATCCGATCCAGCTCGTGCAGTAAATCATTGGGAAATTCAATATCGGCTTTGTCTATTTCATCAATCAGCAGCACCGGGCGCTTAGCAGCGGTAAAGGCCTGCCATAGCTTACCGGGGCGGATATAATTGTTGATATCCTGTACCTTTTCACTGCCAAGCTGGCTGTCTCTCAAGCGGGACACCGCATCGTATTCGTACAGGCCGTGCTGCGCCTTGGTGGTTGACTTGATATGCCACTGAATAAGCTCGGAACCTAAGCTTGCTGCCAATTCTTCGGCCAGCCGGGTTTTACCTGTGCCAGGCTCGCCTTTTATCAGCAGCGGTTTTTCCAGCGTTACAGCGGCATTTACCGCTAATGCCAGTTCATCAGACACTATATAGTTGTCGGTGCTTACAAAGGCCATGAGTCCCCTCTATGCTTAGTGTTTAAACCTGCTCTTTTTACAACTTGGCAGGCTTGTGGTGAAACGTAATATCTTATAGCCAAAAGCTACTGTAATTTTTGCCACGCTGGCGTATTCTTATAACCAATTTATCGTAAACGGAGTTTTTTTATGGCAAACGTCTATGCAGACAACTCATTGTCTATCGGCCGCACCCCGCTGGTCAAACTAAACCGGACTATTGAAGGCGGCGCTAACGTGTACGCCAAAATTGAAGCGCGTAACCCCAGCTTCAGCGTAAAATGCCGCTTAGGCGCTGCATTAATTTGGGACGCCGAGAAAAAAGGCACCTTAACGGCTGACAAAGAAATTGTCGAGCCTACCTCCGGTAACACCGGTATTGCCTTAGCATTTGTGGCGGCCAGCCGTGGCTATAAACTTACGCTGACCATGCCTGCTACCATGAGCCTGGAGCGACGCAAGCTGTTAAAAGCCTTAGGTGCCAATTTAGTGCTGACTGAAGGCCCTAAGGGCATGAAAGGCGCCATTGAAAAAGCCAAAGAAATTCAGGCCTCTAACCCGGATAAATACTTAATTCTGGGCCAGTTTGAAAACCCGGCTAACCCACAAATCCACTTTGATACCACCGGGCCGGAAATTTTTAATGATTTAGATGGCAAAGTCGATATTTTTGTCGCTGGTGTTGGCACCGGCGGTACCATTACCGGCGTCAGCCGCTATCTGAAAAACGAGAAGAAGTTGCCACTGTTAAGCGTAGCGGTAGAACCGGCGGAATCACCGGTGATCACCCAGGCTAAAGCCGGTGAAGAGCTAAAACCTGGCCCGCATAAAATTCAGGGCATTGGTGCCGGCTTTATTCCGGGTAACCTGGATTTAACTCTGGTAGATGAAGTTGAGCGCGTAACCAGCGACGAAGCCATTGCCGGCGCACTGCGCTTAATGCGTGAAGAAGGCATTCTGGCCGGTATTTCATCTGGCGCAGCTTTGGTAGCGGCGCAACGTCTGGCGGCAAAGCCGGAAAATGCCGGCAAAAATATTGTCGTGATTCTGGCCAGCGCTGCCGAGCGCTACTTAACCAGCCCGTTATTTGCCAATGTGTTTACCGAACAGGAATTACAAGCCTAATCAGCATGATGCACTGTATTAAGGGCTGCTTTTGCAGCCCTTTTCTTTACAGTTGCAGAAAAAAAAGCCACACTGGATGCTTATTTTTTTACCGGATGCTATAGATGAAGCTACGCTGGATACTGCCACTTATGCTGTTGCTGGTTGCCTGCAGCGAAAGCACGCCCAAGGTAAACGCCCAGTGGGGCACACCGGAATATATCGCAACACAGTTTTTTAATGCCCTGTATAACGAAAAAGATCTGGAACAAGCCAAGCAGCTTAGTACCGCTGATTATGCCGCATTAATGGAATCTTACGGCAGTGTGCGCCAGGTTAACCGCACCCTGATGAATATGTCGTTTGATACTGTAGAAGTGCGTGTTAACCGCAGCGGCGGTAACCTGCGTGAGCAATATGAAAATGAAGCAAAAATTGCTATTTTGCTTACCGGCAGCTACGACGGTAAGCAAGTTGACGAACTGCGGGTGGTTGAAGTAATTAAACACAATAACCGCTGGCTGGTGAAAACCGTGCAGGTAGATAAATTCAGCAGCAGTGCGCGCTAAGTTTAAGCCACAAAGCTTAGTTTAAACCTTCCTTAGCGCTGAAAAAATGCTGCGATGCGCCGCTGGCATTCATCACCGTTAAGTAAGCGCTGAAACTGCACCAGCTCTGTGGCAATAGTTTCCAGCGTTAACGGCTGTACATTACGTTTTAACAGCGCTTTACTACTTTGCACCGCATCGGCCGGTAACGCCGCCAGCTTCAGTGCTTTTTCCAACGCCAGCGCACACACCTCCGCACTGCTTACTACCTGATTAACCAGGCCCATTTGTGCAGCCTCGGAGGCATTGAAAGCTTCACCGAGCAATAAATACTGTGCAGCGCGCTGATACCCTGCCAGATTTGGTAATAGCACGCTGGAGCCCGCTTCCGGGCATAAACCCAATTGGGTAAACGGCAACTGAAAACGGGTATTGTCAGCGGCGTAGACTAAATCGCAATGCAGCAAAACCGTTGTGCCAATACCAATAGCTAATCCGGCCACCGCAGCCACTACCGGTTTAGGAAACTGCGCCAGAATATACAAAAACTGCACTGTCGGGTGCTGGCTGTTTAACTCGCCGGCGCCGAGAAAATCCTGCAAGTCATTACCGGCACTAAAGCAGTCGGCGCTGCCCTGCAGCAGCACAACCTTGATTGCAGGATCGGTTGCTGCCTGCATCAGAGCACTGTTAAGGTCACGATACATCTGCTGGCTAAGAGCATTCTTTTTTTGTGGCCGGTTTAGGCTAAGCTGCAGCACGCCCTGTGTGGTTTGTTGGGTAATGTCAGTCATATATTTTGCCTTATTTACCTGCCACGCTACCTTCGCGGCGCGGATCTGCAGCACCTTGTAATCCTGATTCTGTAATCATTATCGCATGCAGGCCGCTATTTAAATCCTGCAGCTGTACTTTATAACCCATATCTTCAAGCACCCCCTGCTGTTTCTCCAGGGCTGTGCCTTTTTCCAGCGCCAGATAATCATTACGGTGGGTAATACGTGGCAGGTTCAGTGCCTGCTGCACATCCAGCTCCCAATCCAATACAGCCACTATACTTTGTGCAACGTAGTTAATAATACGGCTGCCACCGGGCGAGCCGATTACCAGCTTCAGTTTATTATTCTGGTCAAACACCATCATCGGCGCCATAGAAGAGCGTGGCCGCTTGCCACCTTCTACCCGGTTTGCCACCAGATGGCCGTCAATTTCAGGGCTTAAGCTAAAATCGGTCAGCTGGTTGTTCAGCAAAAAGCCCCCCACCATTAAGCCTGAGCCAAACACATTTTCAATACTGGTGGTCATGCTTACGGCGTTACCGTCGTTGTCGACAATAGAAAAATGGCTGGTATTTGGCAGCTCTGGCGATTTAGCAGATAACAACGCCGGTGCGCCCTCTGGTGTGCCAGCCTCTGCGGCGGCTCCGGCTTTGTCTGGTGCTATCAGCTCTGCACGGCGGGCCAGATAATCCGGCGCCAGCATGCCCTCTACCGGTACAGCAACAAAAGCCGGATCGGCCAGGTAGCGGTCGCGATCAGCAAAAGCCAGTTTTGCTGCCTGTGCCAATATATGTGTGGCCTGCACACTGTCTGGTGCAATCTTGTTTAAGTCGTACTGCTGTAAAATACCCAGCATCTGCAACACGGCTATACCACCAGAGCTTGGCGGGGCCATACCGCACACTTTATACACCCGGTATGGTATACACACGGCTTCAGGCTGCTGTACTTTATAACTGGCTAAATCGGCCACACTCAGTGTACCGGGGTTAACCGGCGCGGTTTGTACCCGCTCGCTGATGGCTTTGGCCAGCTCGCCCTTATAAAAGCCATCTGGCCCCTGTGCGGCTATGGTTTTTAACGTCGCGGCATAAGCCGGGTTCTTCAGGGTGCTGCCCTCAGCCACAGACTTATTGTTGGGAAAAAAATACTGTTTTGAGTCATAAAACTGCGATACTCCTTTATTCCAGCCCATCTCCAGCTGCCGTGCAGTACGTGAAGATACCGGGAAGCCCTGCTCAGCTGCAGCGATCACGTCAGTAAACAACTCAGCCCATGGCAATTTGCCATGCTGCTGATGCGCCTGTGCCAACATAGCTACAACACCCGGCACACCTACGGATTTTCCACCAACATAGGCTTCACGCCAGTCCATGGTTTTGCCGTTAGCATCGCGGAATAAATCTGCGGTGGCTGCTGCAGGCGCAACTTCCCTGCCATCAAAAGTGGTAAGTTGTTGCTGTTTGGCTTGCCAGTGCAGCATAAAAGCACCACCACCAATGCCTGAGCTTTGCGGTTCAACTAAACCCAGCATCAGTTGGGTGGCAATAGCCGCATCCACTGCACTGCCGCCTTTTGCCAGCACAGCGCGGCCGGCTTCAGTTGCCATTGGGTGTGCTGATGACACCATATACTGCTTGCCACTAACCAGTTGCTGCTGATAAATGCCGGTAGCTGCTTCCGGCTCACGGTTTTCCTGTTGTGCAGTAGCTGCAAACACCGTTAAAGCACAAAAAATAAACGCAGTACGATACAAAGCTGAACGAGCAAACATAGTAAAAGATATCTTGTAAAGAAGGTGCCTACACCCTAACCAGATAACTGGCTAAGATCAATAACCACCCGCGCGGTTGAACCGGCTTTAGCATCAGTTTACCGCCAAAGCTGCCAGTGGAAAATTTTACTTGACGCTACAGCGCAGATCGTTTTGCATAGGCGCCCTGATAACTTACTGATGACACTGGTTTGCGCCCACTACTCTCCACTAATAGCCAGCCCACTAATAGCCAGCCCCACAAGAGCCACTTAACTGCTTATCTATTACTGGCAACCGCGATGGTTTTACTGGCGATGCTGCCTGACAGCTGGCATCAGGCATTACAATACAACCGGGCAGATATCAGCGATGGCCAGTACTGGCGCTTATTCAGCGGCCATTTGCTGCACAGCAACCACTGGCATTTACTGATGAATCTGGCTGGTTTACTGCTGGCCATGCTGCTGCATGGCAGCTATTACCGTGGCAAAATGTTAACGCTGCAATGGCTGCTGTGTGGCCTGACAATAAGCCTGGCGCTGTATTATTACTCGCCAGAGATCCATATTTACGTCGGTTTATCCGGCCTGTTGCATGCTATGCTAACGCTGGGCGCGCTAAAAGATATTCAGTTAAAGCTCAGCACCGGCTGGCTGTTATTGGCCGGGCTGATAGGCAAAGTCGGCTGGGAACAATGGCACGGCCCCGACGCTGAACTGGCAGAGCTGATTAATGCCAGTGTTGCCACAGATGCACATCTGTACGGCGTATGCAGTGGCCTGTGTCTTGGTTTACTGCTGTATGTCTGGCAGCGCTCAGGCAAAAAATAACCAGGCTACCAGGCTGGCAGTTAAACAGTAATACAACATAGGCAGCAGTGTATAACGGATAATTTCACCTTCGCGGCCATTAAGCCCTACCACACTGGCCGCAGCGACCACGTTCACTACACAAATCATATTACCGGCGTTAGCACCCAGCATTTGCAGGGCCAGCACCAGTTGGTTGCTAAGGCCGGCATCTTCAGCCATTGCCTGCTGAAAACTGGCAAACATTAAATTAGAAAAGGTGGCAGAACCGGCGATAAAAGAGCCTAAAGCGCCCACTAACGGCGCCACTAACAGCCAGATATCACTTAACCGGGTGGCTGCCAGCTCTGCCAGTGCCATAGGCATAGCCTCAAGCCCGGCGTTGTTAACACCGGATTGCAGAAAAATACGCACCATCGGCACCGCCGCGCACAATGCCACTAAAGACGGCCACAACATGCTGCTACTCTGGTGCAATGCCACACGCAAATGCTTTACGCTGCCGCGCTGAATAAACAACGCCAGCAGTGCTGTCAGCACAAACAAAGAACCGGGCAAATACAGCGGCATAACACTAACTGAAATAGCCGAGCCAAAAATATCGGCCCAGACAATACTGACACTTTGCAGCAAGGCCTTAAAAGGCAGCTCAGGTATGCGGCTTAACACCAGCAATAATGCCACGATAAGATAGGGTAACCAGGCGCAAAGCAAACCAAATTGCGCAGGCTTATTTTGCTGCGCTACGCTCTGATGCGCTAAGTTCTGCTGCAAACTGTTGTGCCCTGCAGCTGCGGTAACCGGCTCAAAAGCCGCCGGCAATAAAATACCCCGCTTTGCCAGGCTGCATACTATCAGCAGGCCGGTAAGCGCACCCAGCACAGACGGAAACTCCGGCCCCAGCAATAAAGCAACCATATAGGCTGGCACGGTAAACGCCAAACCACTTAACAATGCAAAAGGTGCTATAGCAAAACCGGCTTGCCAGCTGGGTTTGCTGGCAAAAAAGCGGCAATACAGCACCGACATAATAACCGGCAGCATGGAGGCCACCATAATATCAATACTGATAGCACGCAGGGCTATTTGCTGCAGATCGCTGCTGCTAAGCTCAGGTACGCCCTGTGCCAACCCTACTAATACAGGCGTGCCCACAGCGCCAAAGGATACCGCGCAGGAGTCGGCAATGAGCGCCAGCACCACCGCTGCCATCGGGCTAAAGCCTAAAGCAACCAGTAAAGGCGCGGCGATGGCTGCAGGTGTGCCAAAACCAGCTGCCCCTTCCAAAAAGCTGCCAAACAGCCAGGCGATGATAATCAGCTGTACTCTTTTGTCTGTGCTTACCTGGCTAAAACCTTGTTTAATAACATCAATAGCACCGGTTTGCTGTAGCACTTTTAGCAGTAAGATAGCGCCAAACACAATCCAGACAATGGTAAGTGCAATAACCAGCCCTTCGGCCAGCGCTGCGGCCATTTGCTGTATAGGCATTTGCCAGACCAGCCACGCCAGCAGCACTGAGCACAACAAGCTAAGCGGCATGGCCTGGCGTGCCGGTAAACGCAGTAACACCAGTAGCACAAATACACTGAGTAACGGCATTAAGGCAGTAAGAAGTTGTAAACTGGTCATGCCCGCTCCGCTGGCTTTATCGGCTGTTGCAGTTTACAGATAGCAGTTTAGCGCAGTTTGATCCAGCATAAAAAAACCGGCCAGCTAACATAGTAAAAAGTATTAAAACGGTGCGCCGGCATTAAACTCCATCACCTGAGCGCTAAGCGGGTGCACAAAGCGGATATATTCAGCATGCAGCATTAAACGTGGGCTTTTTGCGGCAATAGCTTGTGGCGCATACAAGGTGTCGCCCAGCATGGCATGGCCCAGCGCCAGCATGTGCACCCGCAGTTGATGCGACCGGCCAGTAACCGGCTCCAGTTTCACCCGGCTTTGATTGGTGCCAGCGTTATAACTTAACAGCTGATAGCGGGTCTGTGATGGCTTACCCTGTTGTGGGCATATTTTATACAGTGGCCGGCGTTGCTCATCGGCGGCTATGGCTAAATCAATCACCCCTTTGGCTTTGGCCAGCTTGCCTTCCACCACGGCAACATAATGTTTTTGCACGGTACGGGCCTGAAACTGCTTACTGATATCTGACAATACTCTTTTAGTCAGCGGCAGAATCACCAGCCCTGAGGTATCGTAATCCAGCCGGTGCACCACCTCGGCAAAAGGAAACTCGCGCTGTACGCGGCGGATTAAACAATCCTGATTTTGCGGATGCCGCCCCGGCACAGTCAGTAGCTGGGCGGGTTTATTCACCACCAGCAGCACGTCGTCTTCGTATACTATCTGGTATGGCTCGCTGGTTGCAGGCAATATTGCCAGATCGTCAGTGCTGTTGCTCATGGGGTTCTCCGTAGTTTTAACGGCGGCTATTATGCCGTAAAACCCCTTCGTCTGCTGGTTAAATTCGGCTAAGCTAAGCGCTTTGCCGCTAAAGCTGCCACCTTATGACCGAACCTTTTGTATATACCCCGCCCGTTGAGCCCTGGCTTGAGGTGCTATATCAGGACAAAGATCTGATTGTGCTGAATAAACCCAGCGGCCTGCTGACTAACCCCGGCCGCGGCGAGCATTTAGCCGACTGCCTGCTAAGCCGGGTGCAGCAGCAATACCCGCTGGCGCAACTGGTGCACCGGCTGGATATGGCCACCTCCGGTGTGGTGGTTATTGCGCTGCGCCGCGCTAGCGAACGGGCGCTAAAACAGCAATTTGCCGATCGTACGGTCAGCAAACGCTACCTTGCTGTAGTTTGGGGCATACTGCAACAGGCAGAAGGCACTGTTGACCTTCCGCTGATAGCCGACAGCAGTAATCCGCCAAAACAGAAAGTGTGTTACAGCCAGGGCAAAAGCGCCATTACCCATTACCGGCTGTTGCAGCAATTACCTGATCGGGCATTGGTAGAGCTAAAACCGGTTACCGGGCGCTCGCATCAACTACGTATGCATATGCTGGCGCTTGGGCACCCGATACTGGGCGATGCGTTTTATGCCAGTGATGCAGCCCTTACTGCAGCTCCGCGTTTATTGCTGCATGCCGCCACGCTGGAGTTAAACCAGCCATACAACGGCAAACGGCTAAGGTTTGATGCAGATACTGACTTTGTCAGTGCTGCCGGCAAGTTAAACGCTATATAAAAAAACGCCTCACAAGGAAGCGTTTTAGAAGTATTAAGTATGAGGAGGCCGGGTTAACAGAGCAAGCTGCCTACACTCGAAAAAAACGCCTCACAAGGAGACGTTTTAGAATCGTTAAGTATGAGGAGGCCGGAAACCCGATCTGGTCGGCGCAGAGTGTCTGAGCCCTGCCGCAGGCATTAGGGCGAGTTGCTGCGGCGAGCCAGAGCGGGTATTGCGGCCGTATTGTTACAGCATTATAAATTCTGCTCAAATAACTTATAAATACGGCGGTACTCATCCAGCCAGCTGCTTGGCTGGCGAAAGCCATGCGGCTCTACCGGGTAAATTGCCGTTTCAAAGTTAATGTTTTCCTGCTCAATTAACCGCTGCACTAAACGCACGACATCCTGAAAGAATACGTTGTCATCAACCATAGGCGCATTAATCAGCAAAGGCTTTTTAAGGCCCTGGGTAAAGTAAATTGGCGAGCTGCGCTCATAGGCGATAGGGTCAATGGCAGGCGTATTCAGAATATTCGACGTATACGCATGGTTGTAATAGGCCCAATCACTCACCGGGCGCAGTGCTGCACCGGCCTGGAATAAATCCGGTTCAGTAAACAGCGCCATAAAGGTCATAAAGCCGCCGTACGAACCACCATAAGTACCAATACGGTTACGATCTACATTGGCATTTGCCACCATCCAGTTTACGCCATCAACCAAATCTTCAATCTCTGGTGTACCCATGCGGCGGTAAATGGCGGTGCGCCAGTCGCGGCCATAACCTTTTGATGCCCGGTAATCCATATCCATTACCACATAGCCTTGTTGTACCAACAGGTTATGGAAGAAAAACTCACGGAAATAACCTGACCAGCCCATATCACTGTTTTGCAGATAACCGGCACCATGGTTAAAAATAACGGCGCGGCGTTTTTCGCCCTGCTGGTAATCGGCCGGGTAATACACTTTAGAAAACACCGGCTGCTCGCCATGGCTGGAAGGTACCGCAACTATCTGCGGCGCTACCAGCGGTAACTGTTTAAACTCTGCCGATATGGTGTCAGTCAGGCGTTTAACTTCGGCGCCTGGTGCAGCATCAGCCACGTACAGCTCTTCCGGCATCAGGTTGGTGGAATGGCGCAGTAACAGTTTTTGTTCGTCCGGCGACAGTGTAAAATCAGTGCTGCCACCCAGTTTGGTTAGCTGTTCAGTATTACCGCTGGCTAATACCGCACGGTACACCTCATAGTTGCCAGGGTGCGCCACGTTTGCCTTAAAGTAAATAAATTGATCATCGCTGCTAAGCACCGGATCGCTGACTTCAAAAGTACCGCTGGTCAGTTTTTTAGCTTTGCCTTTTAGCGGCTTAACATATAAATGAGAGTAACCGGACTCTTCCGACAGGTAGTACAGGCTGTCAGCGTTATTTAACCAGCCGTAGTCGTTAAAAGAATAATTAACCCAGGCGGTGTCATGTAACCGGTGCTGTGGCACCAGTGTTTTTTTCTGCAAATCGACAGTAGCTATCCAACGGTCTTTGTTATCCAGCGCTTTAAGCATCAGGGCAACGTGTTCACCGTTGCTGTGCCAGCGCATAGCGCTTTGCGTCCAGTACCAGTCATTCATCAGACCGATATCGCGGATCACCTTCTCACTTTTGTATTTTTCACCCCGGGCTTTAGCATTTTCTGCTTTAACCTCAGCCAGCACATCTTCGTTATAGCCTGGCAGGCTGGTATAGCTTAACTCGCTGCTGCTGCCATCTTTAAGGTTTAACAACAAAATACGCTGCGCTGCAGGAATAACATCATTAACCCGCCCGCGTACCGGTTGAGCGGCAATATCGCCATTGGCGGTAATGTAATTTGGCATAATATCTTTATCGTTACGCTTACCAGCTTTGCGCACCGAGACCAGCATATAGTCGGCTTTAGGTGACAAGCTGGCGCCGACTACCTGTAAGTCTTTACCCAGATAAAACGCTTTGGGCGCCATGCTGCTGTTTTGGGCTTGCAACTGCTGCTGCGCGGCATAACGCTGTTCAGCATTTTTTTGCTCCAGCGCTACAAACTCAATCAGTTTGTGCTGCTCTTGTGCCAGATAACCTTTGGGCACAGCCGGTGCTTTGGGTGCTTCGGCCAGTTGCAGGTTAGCCAGCTCGGTGCGGTTGCCTGAGGCCAGATCAATAGCGTAATAAGTCCAGCCTTCGCGGTATGCGATACGGCCATCGAGCAAAAATAGTGGATCAGTCTGCACTGCACTGTCGCGGGTTAGCTGAATTAATTCAAAGCTTGCCATGCGGCGCACAAACAAGTTGCCTTCAAAAATATAGGCCTGCAGGCTACGATCTTTATTGTAAACCGCGCTGGCACTGCCTATCTGGTGTTGGCTAGCTAATGCCACTTGCTCACCATTGCCCTGCGCAGCCAGTGGCCGGACAAACCAGTCGCGCAGTTCGTTACCTTGCTGCTTACGCTGATAAAATACCTGCTGGCTGTCGGCGCTCCACAGCGCTTGCTCTGGCTGGCGGCCAAGCCAGTCCGGATCAGCCATAATCTGTTCCATGCTCAGTTTGATACTGGCGTCGCCATTAAATACCTGCGGTACGCTGATAGCTGCTGTTTGATAGGTTTGTGGCTCGGCTTTTCTGGCCTGCAACGGGCTGGTTAGTACGAAGCTGCACAACGCGACAGCCAGCACTGAATGACGGATCTTAGTCATAGCGAGTTTCTTATAGTAGTAAAAGACGCTCTGTTATACAAAGAGCGCTGCGGTAACGCAACTGACACACCAACAGATGCGGCTGACAGCAAAGCAGATAAGATTAACCGACAGAAAAAAGCCGGCCTGAACCAGACCGGCAAATACAGCGTGAATAACAAGTATTCGAACAGCTGTGGAGAAGTTAAGCAGCTATTTTAGCGCTGATTTCAGTTAAACGGGCCGTTGCTGCGGTAAGTGCCGCCTGTTGTGCGTCCGTTCCCATATTAAGGCCTTCGGCATAAACAAAATGCAGGTCCTTTAAACCAACGAAGTTAAAAAATGTTTGTAAAAACGGTGTCTGGCTGTCCAGCCCGGTACCCTGATAAATACCACCACGGGCAGCAAAAATGACCACCGGCTTATCATCCAGCAAGCCTACCGGGCCCTGCTCGGTATACTTAAAGGTAATGCCAGCGCGTGCTACCCGGTCAAGCAAGGCTTTTAGCTGTGATGGTATGCCAAAGTTGTACATTGGTACGCCTAAAACAATCACATCGGCCGCTTTAATGCGGGCAACAATGTCGTCAGAGATAGCAGCCAGACGCTGCTGCTCGCTGCTACGCTGTTCTGCCGGTGTCATCCAGGCTGCCATTTCTGCCATCTCCAGGTGCGGCACCGGTGTGGCGTTTAAATCCAGAGTGTCCAGGTTAAAGCTGCCTTTTGGCAACTGGGCAATAAATTGTTGGGCTAACTGAGCCGAGTGACCTTTGTCACCGTTAATAGAACTGTTAATCAGTAAAATATGTTTCATGATAGTCTCCCGTGGTGAATAAGCTCATAATAAAGTATTTTTTTAGGAAGAAAATCAGAATAAAACGCACATACCTTTCTAATTTTTAATTTATTTAAATAGCAATCCAGTACAGCTTACACCACGTAAATAGGGCTACACAGCAGCAATGCCGGTAACACCGTAACCAGGAACATAAAACATGTTGAAGTTAGCCAAGGTACCAAGGCATGATAGGGTCCCCTCGCCAATACCGGATACTCAAGCCTCTATGACAAGGCAAGAAATTACCAATAATAACTGGGAAGAGGCACTCACTTTTGTCGCTCTGCAGCGTGATCGCAGTGCTTATGCTGAACTATTTAATTATTTTGCACCAAGGCTGAAAGCTTTTGGTATGAAAATGTTTGGTAACGAGCAGCAGGCGCTGGAAATGGTGCAAGACACCATGCTAAACGTATGGAAAAAAGCGGCGTTGTTTGATGCATCCCGTGGTTGTGCTTCAACATGGATTTTTACCATTGCCAGAAATGTGCGCTTTGACATGCTGCGCAAAAAGCAAAGCCGTAAAGATGATGTCAGTGCTGATGATTTATGGCTTAACGGCGAGTACCCGGAGCAGGAAGCCGACACCGATGCCTCGCAATGGGATACCCAGCTGCTGATGGATAAACTGGCGCCGCACTTTACCAGCCTGCCGCCGGCGCAACGCGAGGTAATGGAAAAAGTATATTTGCAGGAAAAATCGCATCAGGAAGTATCGGATGAACTGGCGATCCCACTGGGTACAGTGAAATCACGCATCCGCTTAGCGCTGGACAGATTAAGAGAGGCATTAGATGGCGCACGCAATTAAGTTTCACCCTGGCATGCCGTTACTGGAACAACATGCCGAAGGCACCTTAAGTGCCGACGTAGCGCTGGCTGTGGCAGCGCATATTGACCTGTGCCCACATTGTCAACAGCTTAGCCGTGACATTACCGCTGACTTGGCCTGCCAGCTGGCTCAGCAACCGGTTAAAACCAACACTACCGACTGGCAGCAGATGCTGCATGACATTATGGCGCAGCCGCCATTGTCTAAACAGGCTGCTGCCACGCAGGCGCAATTGTCTGCACAGCCAGCTGAGTCCATCATAGTTAATCAGCGCGAGTTTGTTTTGCCGCGGGCATTACAGCGCCTGGCCGCAAATCATGGCAAGTGGTTGCATCTGGGTGGTATAGCAACGGCGAAATTGCCGGCAGGCAACGATTATCATGTATCCTTACTGTATATCAGTAAAGACACTGAAGTACCGCAGCACACTCACCTGGGGCTGGAGATGACATTAGTGCTGGCCGGTAAAATTGTTGATGAAAACGGTGAATACAAAGCTGGTGATTTACTGATTAATTCACCGGACGATACCCACACACCGCGCACTATGGCAGACGAAGATTGCTTATGCCTGTCGGTACTAAGCGCGCCGTTAAAGTTTAAAAAAGGCTTAACCCGGTTGCTTAACCCGCTACAGCAGTTCTTTTACTAACCGCCATACCCGATTAACGCCAGCAACTGCTGGCGTTTTTTTACAACTGTTTTAACACAACAGTGCAGTGCCACCTTTGAGGTTAAATACCTGCTTAAAGCCCAAGCGCCCCAGCACTTTGCAGGCCACCAGGCTACGGTTACCTGAGCGGCAAACCAGCAACAACGGTTGTTCGCAGTGTAATTGCCGGTGGATAACCGCATCGGCCAGCTTGGATAGCGGTATTTCCTGCACGCTGTGCTGTGCCAGATAAGCTGCCGGTAAATACTGTGCCAGCGCTCCGGCACTTTGCTCATGCGGCTCACGCACATCAACCACCTGCATTTGCGGCCATTGTTGTAAAAAGTCTGCCAGGTGCGCTGGTGCAATCACATCAGTGGCATCAGACAAACTTACTTCAACCAAACCACAGAAATAACTGCTGGCCTGCTGTAAAGTAACAGCCTGTTGCTGTAACTGCGGTTGCCATTCGGTGTGCGGCTGATTATTCAGCAGGGCCTGGATCAGCGGCTGCTCTGTTGCTGCCAGTGCCAGGCTGGTAAAAAAGCGTTGCGCATAATCATGGCTGGATAACAACAAGGTATGCTGCCCTACTTTACCTGCCAGTAGCCGGATGCTGTTTGCCAGTGCTGAAATATCGCCGCCGGGTAAATCGGTGCGGCCCACTCCACCTGGCAGTATTACATCACCGGTAAAAGCGCATAGCAGCTGTTGCTGTTTGTACAGCAAAATACTCACCGCTTCAGGCGTATGGCCCGGTGTGGCCAACCGGGTTAACTGATAGGGCCCAAGCTGAATTTCAGGGCTGTGCTCAGGCCAGCCCAGCACATCACAGCCGCTAGCGGCGCAGGGATTACCCAGCAAGGTTAATAATTCTGTGCGGGCCGACTGATGATCCTGGTGCAAATGAGTGTCCAGCACAGCTTTTAACTGTAAACCATGGCCCTGGATAATATTGGCAATACGGCCGGCCAGCGGCAATACCGGATCTATCACCAGTGCTTTGAGGCTATCAGGGCAGATCAGTACATAGCTACATAAGGCTTCATGCTTTAGCTGTAGTAAGCCGCGGGCATGAATTTCCAGTGTTGGTGTGGCATCGGTCAGTACCAGACAATGCTTCGATACCACCGCTTTAAGTGCAGCAATAGCCTGGCAAGCGTGTTCACATTCAACTTTGGTCATCGCCGGGCCAAAGGATAAGCGGATAGCTCCCTGCGAGCGCCAGCTGTCCAGCCCCATGGCATCAAGCACAAAACTGCTGGGTACCTTAGAGCTGCACGCCGAGCCCGAACTTACGCGGATACCGGCGGCATCAAACAAATCCATAATGTCTTTGCTGTAAAAACCCGGCACGGAAAAATTAATGGTAGTGGGCACCACATGCGGTATATCACTGTTAAGCACCAAAGCAGGAAACACCTGCCGTAACGCCGCAATAAGTTGCTGCCGGTAGTGCCACAGTGTATCTTCAGTTTGAAACGCAGAGCCGCTGGTTTTGGCCAGTTCAGAAAAAATGGCGTGCAAAGCGGCGATACCGGGCAGGTTTTCGGTACCCGAGCGTAAACCACTTTCCTGGCCACCACCGGCAATAAAAGGCTGATAAGGCGTGTCTTTACGCACATACAAAAAACCGATGCCTTTAGGTGCGTACAATTTATGGCCACTAAAGGGCGCGTAATCAATGCTGGTATCGGCAATATTCAGCGACATTTTACCCAGCGCCTGCACACAATCTACCATCCAGTAAACTTGCGGGTTAACACTGCGGATCAATTGCTCCAGCGCCACCAGATCCTGCTTTACGCCGGTTTCATTGTTCGCTGCCATAGTACAAATCATTACTGCAGCGGTGAGGTGCTCGCGGATAAAGCCGCTATCGAGCACACCATGCTGATCAACAGGAATGGCCTTTACCGTGGCATTAAGCTGCAATACCCGGTTCCAGTGTTTCAGGCTTTCGGGCACCGCTTTATGCTCAGTAGCGCCATACAGTAATAAGGTTGCTGCGCCGGTTTTGCTCTGCGCCCGGGCCGCCATTAACGCCGAAACAATCGAGGCTTGAATGCCCTCTGTCGCCCCAGAGGTAAATACAATGTCACCACTGCGGGCGCCGATTAACTGCCGGGCCAAAGCGCGGGTGGTTTCCAGTTCTGCTTTGGCTTTAATACCGGTAGCGTGGCTGCTGCTGGGGTTACCATAGCCACGCTGCATCGCATGCATTGCTGCCTCTGCAGCAACCGGCAGTACCGGTGTGGTAGCATTGTTATCCAGATATACTTCTGTATGCGCCGCGCCTTTCATAGCATTTGCCTCTGCCTGATATAACTAAAAAGAATATGTTATTCCGCACAATAATAACTGGCTGGCCGGCACAGCTCAAGCGTCAATAGCGCATTAAATAACAAACCGCCCGAAGGCGGTTTGTGTTTAGCTGTTTATTCGACCAGATCTTTGGGGATCTGCGGCCGTAGCTCCGACCAGACTAAGCCGCTTTCTTTACCGTATTTACGTACGGCAAATACCACTTCGTCGAACTTGCCGTTTTCGGCATAGAGTTTGATCTGATGATAATACTTACGCGCCAGCTCACGGGCTTTAGGGTGCGAAAAGTAAAAACGCGCAATCTTGTTATACAGGCCACGAAAACCGTTTAAAATCAGCACATAAATACGATTAGCTGAATACAGTGCCAGTTCGTGGTTTAAATTATAGTCAAATTCGGCAAACGCCTCGGCGGTATCTTCCAGCGCTTCGGCACTGGCAAACAGTTCTACTACCTGCTGGGCGTTGTTTTTGATTGCACCACGGATATAAATCGCACTGATATTAGTACGGGCAGATAATAAATCATCTACCAGTTTTGGCATTTGGTCTTCGTCTAACCGGGCCAGCGTTTCGAGAATATTTAAGCCTGAGGTTTCCCAGTAATTATTTACTTTTGTAGGCTTACCATGTTGAATAGTTAGCCAGCCGTCACGAGCTAAACGCTGTAATACTTCACGCAAAGTGGTACGGGTTACGCCTATCAGTTCAGACAATTCACGCTCTGCTGGTAATATAGAACCAGGGGCAAATTTTCCGTTCCAGATCGAGTCAACAATATACTCTTCAGCAAACCCGGCCGGGCTTTGTGCTTTAATCAGATTAGTCATGCGGATCTGTCCGTCTTTTTGTTCAGAAAAAAAGTTGACTGATTGTACCAGAGCGCCAACAGTTAACAAGCCACCCTTCTAAATTAGCCCGACACCGCAGCCGGATTGTGCATTACGCTTAAATACCGTAGATTAACCGCAGCTGAAGAAAACTCCCGTCAGAAGGATAAGAAATGCTACAAAAAATCAAACGTTTATCTATGCAGCGCTGGCCCTGGATGCTGCTGATATTATCCTGCCTGGGGTTATTGGCCAGCGCGCTGTATTTTCAGTACGGGCTAAACTTACAGCCTTGTATTAAATGTATTTATATCCGCAGTGCTTTTGTTGGTGTGCTAGTGGCCGCCATTATTGGTTTGCTGGCGCCTGCCAATGCCTTGTTCAGGCTACTGGCTCTGTTTGGCGTACTTGCATCTGCTGGTTTTGGCATTATGCAAGCCAACGAGCTGCTGCACATTGAGCAACTGCTGGCAGAAGGCGGCTTTTTCAGTTGTGCGCTGTTTGCTGAGTTTCCTACCTGGATGCCGTTGGATCAGTGGCTGCCTGCAGTGTTTGAACCCACCGGCAGTTGTGGTGACACCAGCTGGCAGTTTTTAGATAAAAGTATGGCATTCTGGAGTGCGGTATCGCTTTGGGTTTATGCCGTAATAGCAGCAATACTGCTGCTAAGCCAGCCGGTACGGATTAGCAACAACCCTTATCGCGATTAGTAACCAGAGCACGAACCGGTTTGCCCACGCCAACACGCCGTAGACCCCTCCCTGGGGGCTCGACTCAGGCATCCATGCCTTCAACGGTTGGCTTAGGGCAAGCCGGTTCTCGTCTTAGCTAAGCGCAGGATAATCGGTATAACCCTCAGCGCCGCTGGCATAAAACAGCTCTGGCTTAGGCGTATTTAATGGCGCATCTTTGGCAAAGCGCTGCACTAAATCCGGGTTAGCAATATAAGGTACACCAAAGGCTACCGCATCGGCCGTACCTGCTGCCAGGGCCGCGTTGGCAGAGGCTTTATCAAATTTCTCGTTGGCGATATACACACCACCAAATTGCTGTTTTAGTTGTGGCCCCAGGCTGTCATCGCCCTGCGCTTCGCGGGCACAAATAAAGGCGATACCGCGTTTGCCCAACTGCTGCGCTACATAACCGAAGGTATCGGCACGGTGTGAGTCACCCATAGTGTGTGCATCGGCACGTGGTGCTAAATGCATACCCACGCGGCCAGCGCCCCAAACTGAGATCACCGCATCAGTGACTTCCAGCATTAAACGGGCACGGTTTTCAATACTGCCGCCGTAGTTGTCGGTGCGTTTATTGGTGCTGTCCTGTAAAAACTGGTCCAGTAAATAGCCGTTGGCACCGTGAATTTCCACGCCGTCAAAACCGGCTTTTTTCGCGTTTTCAGCCCCCAGGCGGTAGGCTTCAACAATACCGGCAATCTCGTTAGTTTCCAGTGCTCTTGGCGTAACATAAGCTTTTTTCGGCCGCATTAAACTGACATGACCTTCTGCAGCTATGGCGCTGGGGGCAACCGGCAACTGGCCGTCTAAATAATGCGGATCAGAGATACGGCCAACATGCCATAACTGCAATACAATGCGGCCACCGGCGTTATGTACTGCAGCAGTAATTTTGCGCCAGCCGGCAACTTGCTCGTCTGACCAAATACCCGGCGTATCGGGGTAACCCACGCCCATTGGCGTAACAGAAGTGGCCTCGGTTAAAATAAGCCCGGCACTGGCACGCTGCACATAATATTCTGCCATCAGCTCATTTGGCACCCGGCCCTCACTGGCACGGCAGCGGGTTAATGGCGCCATAATAATGCGGTTGGGTAACTGTAAATCGCCTACTTTTATCGGGTCGAATAGTGTTGTCATAATATAATCCTGTGTGGTTAAGCTGCTGTGTAATTACAGCTTGTTGCTTAGAGTTGACTGCTGATTTGTGCCAGAAACTGCTGGATCAGCACCTCATCCCGTTTAAAAAAATGCCACTGCCCTACTTTCTGGCTGCTAATAGCACCGGCCCGTTGCAAAGTAGCCAAATGGGCTGACACCGTGCTTTGTGACAAGCCGGTTTTACGTTCAATTTTACCGGCGCATACGCCTAAGCTAAGCGGATGATCCTGATCAGCAAAATACTGCTCCGGCGTTTTTAGCCAGTGCAAAATATCGCGCCGCACCGGATGCGCCACCGCCTTTATCAGGTCATCAATTTGTTTTGGGTTAAGTGCCGTCATACGCTCATCTTTAATTTATATATCGCGATGCAACGATATATGTGGTTAGGGCAATGGCATTTCAAGGGCGGGTTTAAGTTAAATTAGGATTTGTGCAATTAGCTGGCCGCTAAGGCTAAAAGTCTCTGCTCCCTTTTCCACCAGTTGCGTTTACTCGCCAGCCAATGTTTTAAGAGTGTAAATACAAGATTTATGAGAATTCATAATCCTGAAATTATTTTGCGCAGCCTCCACGAGCCACTGCACTGCATTTTGCTTTGTTTCTTGCTTCCATACCCCACTAGAGCCATGCATTCCTTGTTTGATATAACACTCTCCAGAAGGCAGTACTTTTAAATCTCTGGTGCAATCTCCAACGCCCATTTCAGGATAAGGAAGATGAGTAAACGAAATCTCAAACGGTGGCTTAGTTTCTGCGATAAGTTTACTAATTGTGGCTTCTTCTGCACCTGAATTTATTACGATATTCATATTTATATATTTCCCACGTCGCAAGAGAATATTAGGCCTGAGCTAATAACAGCTATAGCCGTTAATTAGAATCTGGACAGAAATTTACGCTGGATCTCAATACTTTTTGCAGGGTACGGGCGATAGTCTTCTGGGTTATTTGTGGTATATCTTTCATTATGCACCAATCGATAGTAATAACTCATTGCGTCAAAATGTGACTCAGCAAAGAATACCAGTAGACAGAAACTGTCCGGGTCAATCAAAGATCGTGCGGCATCTCCCTCAGGACCGAACGGAAGGCACGCAGGAAGATACTCACCCAAATTATTCTCATCTGGGCACATCCATACTTCAAGCAACAGTGTTGGTAGATTCCACATAATTTTTAGTGGCCTTTACATTTCTCGGAGGAAAGGCCCGCCTCAGTATAATTTGTGCTTATGACATCATGCCTTAATTACAGTACTTACAATACTTTACAGGTACATCACATTGTCCCGCCAAAGCTCAACTATCACATACTGATATTTACCTACCGCTTTTCCATTAAAAAGTTCGTTAGCACTACACCGCGCACTTCTTTTTGCTGCTGGCGCACCACTTCAAAGCCGTAATGCTGAAAAAATGGCTTAGCAGTAATGCTGACATCCGCGTAAAAGCGTTTTACGCCATAGCGTTTGCCGGTTTTCAACAGGTGTTTCATTAGTGCTTTGCCCACGCCCTTACCCTGATACGCCTGATGACAGAAGAAAAAGTCGATATAGCCGTCGGTTTGCACATCGGCAAAGCCGACAATTTCTTCGTTGTGTAGTGCGACAAAGGGCTCGCTTTGCGCCAGCCGCGCTGCCCAGACATTAGCGTCATAACGCTGTGGCGCCCAGGCTTCGCGCTGCTCAACGCTGTAATCACGCTGGTTAACGTTATGCACAGTGCTATAAAACAGCTCGCGCAGTAGCGGCTCTTCGCCGGGTTGGTAGGGTCGAATCTGGTACATTATTTAGCCTCTGACAAAAACCGCCGGCAGCATAGCAGAGCAGCCTGCTGCAGCCTATGCCCCGGCGGGATTTTGTCTTAGCCTTGCCGTGGTTTTAGCTTAGCCAGGCCCGCTTAACCGACCTGAATTTTAGTGTCGGCATAGCGGGTTTTACGCTGTTTGGGTGTAGCAAGAAAATACGCCAGCGTTAGCGGCCCGAGCCTTCCGGCAATCATCAGAAAGATAATGACACACTGGCCCGGCACACTGAGGTTGCCGGTCAGGCCTCTGGATAACCCTACGGTGCTAAGGGCTGATACCGCTTCAAAGGCAATATCAAGAAAAGGTGCTTTTTCCAGCGCGGTTAACACGAAAATAGCGAGAAACACCAATGCCATAGAAACAAATGTCAGCGCCAGTGCCTTCAGCACCTGTGCATTGGGTATAGTGCGCCGGAGCAAGGTCACATCATCACGCCGACGTAAAAAGGCATAGGTTGCCATAATTAAAATAACAAAGGTGCCCAGTTTAATACCGCTGGCAGTACTGAGCGAGCCGCCGCCGATAAACATCAGCAGTAAGGTCAGCACGTTGCTGGCGTCTGTCATCTGGCTGTAATCCAGGGTGTTAAAACCGGCCGTACGCGGCGTTACCGCTTGAAACCAGGCTGCCAGTGCCTGATCTTTTACCGACAAATTAGCCAGCGTGGCCGGGTTATTTGCCTCTAATATCCACAGCAGCAAAAAGGCGATGACGTTAAGAATCAGTGTAGATAGCAAAACAATACGGGTATTAACACTGAGTAAACGCCAGCGCTGTTGTTTTTTTAGATCGATCAGCACAGTAAAGCCGATACCACCAATAATAAACAAGCTGCTGATAATCATAGTCACCGCAATATTACCGGCATAAGGCATCAGGCTGTCGCTACTAAGGGCAAAGCCGGCATTATTAAAGGCTGATATAGTATAAAACACCGCATGCCAGCTTGCCGTCGCCAGGCCAAGCTCGCGATACCATGTCAGCGTTAGCAGCAAAATACCGGCCAGTTCAATAACCACAGAATACAGCAATACCGCCTTGGCAATTTGTCCCACCTGGGCCAGGCTGGTTTGGCTCATGGCTTCCTGGGCAATTTTTTGCTGTGTCAGGCCAATTTTTGCGCCCAGGCTAATTACCGCCACCACGGCAAATGTCATAAACCCTAACCCACCGGCCTGGATCAATGCCGCAATAACCAGTTGGCCAAATAGCGTAAAATGTGTACCGGTATCCACCACCACCAGGCCGGTTACCGTGACTGCCGATGTCGCAGTAAACAAGGCTTGTAGCAGGTTAAGCGGTGCCGTTGTTGCTGCGGGTAACAACAATAACAGCGCGCCAAGCACAATAAGACCGGCAAACCCCAGCGCCAGCACTGTGGGTGGGCTTAGGGCTAGCGTGCGCGACGATAAGGGCCTGCGGCGAATATAAGGCAGGTATTGTGGTAGCCAGTTTTTCATCAGCTTAGCTTGGGTGCCAGTGATTTAAGGATCTCCAGGCTACCGGCCAGTATCAGGCTGTCATGGCGCTCTAACACAAAATCTGTTGCTACAGGTGATAGCAGTTTGTCGCGCCGCTTTACCAGCACCACTTTGACAAAAGCGGCGCCGTCGGCCAGTAACTCATCTATGCGATGCCCTTCAAGACGTGGGCTTACATCAATCTCAACCAGGTATTGGTTATTTCCCAGCGCCATATACTGACTTACCATCGGGTAGTTCAGTGCCTGCGCAACTTTAACGCCCATCTCCTCTTCCGGGTGAATAATCCGGCTTACGCCCAGTCGCGACAAAATCATATGATGTGCTTTAGAGGTGGCTTTTACCCAAATTTGGTTAACACCGATATTTTTCAGGTTCAGCACGCATAAAATACTGGCCTCAAGGTTTTCACCAATGGCCACCAGCACTGCATCACAACCGGCAATATCCAGCTCTTGCAGCGCCAGCTCATCAGTGGCATCGGCTATTACGGCATGGCTTAACTGATCTGCCAGACGGTTAATAAACTTACTATTGCTATCAATGCCAATCACCTGATGCCCCAGGCGCATCAGCTCAAGTGATGCGGCTGAGCCAAACCGGCCCAGCCCTATTACTGCAAATTGTGCCATTTTAACTGTGCCACTATGAAAAATAGCCCGCATTAAAAACCCAAACCGGGCGGCTGTCTGCGGCTTGGTACCAATCTTTATAAAATCTTTATAATCAGCCGCCTAATCTTTAGAAAAGCTTTACAGCATCAACCAGCCAAAATCGTTAGGCTTTACCTACCAACCGGCCTGACCGCAGTACCTTATGTCGACCTACTCCTACTCTTTTGCCGGTACCGACACCGGCAACAGGCATTTCTTCTACCGGGTAATTGGCTATTTGTTGCTTAGCCTGAGCGGCGCACAACTGCTCACCACCATTGTCAGCTTTAGCCTGGCCGACAAAGCTTTCTGGAGTTTTTTATTATCAGCCTGTATTACGGCCGTTGCCGGTAGCATGCTGGTGATGCGATCAGGCGGCGTTGTGCAGCTAAAAAAGCGGTATTTGTTTTTGCTCACCACACTTTGCTGGCTAACGATTTGCGTATTTTCGGCGTTGCCGCTTTACCTGAGTATTCCCGGCCTAAGTATTACTGACGCCTGGTTTGAAACAGTATCGGCCATTACCACCACCGGCTCTACCGTATTAAGCGGCCTGGATATCATGCCAAAAGGCGTATTATTCTGGCGCGCGCTGCTGCAATGGATTGGCGGCATCGGTATTATCGTGATGGCGATTGCTATTTTGCCGGCCCTGAAAATTGGCGGTATGAAGCTGTTTAAAACCGAAAGCTCCGACATTTCTGAAAAAATACTGCCACGCAGCAGCAGTTTGTCGGCTTATATTCTGCTGGTGTATTTAAGTATCAGCGTGGCAGCAGCACTTAGCTACGCTATTGGCGGTATGTCGTGGTTTGATGCCATTACTCACGCTATGACATCAGCCGCCACCGGTGGTTTTGCTAATTATGATGCCTCGTTTGGCAACTTTAATGACAAGCCCTGGCTACTGTGGCTGGCCAGTTTATGGATGACAATGGCAGCGCTGCCCTTTGTGTTGTTTGTTGGTATGGCCAAAGGTGACAAATGGGCTTTGCTGCGCGATCCACAGGTAAAAGCATTTCTGACGGTAGTACTGGCCGTTACACTGATGCTAACCTTATACCAGATACAACATCACGACAGGCCCTGGCAGGATGCCCTGACCCACACCCTGTTTAACGTGGTGTCGGTGATCACCACCTGCGGCTATGCCTCTGAGGATTATTCTGCCTGGGGCAGCATGGCAATAGTATTGTTTTTCTACCTGACGTTTAGTGGTGGCTGCTCTGGCTCAACCTCGGGCGGTTTAAAGATTTTCCGTACCCAGCTGGCCGGTTATTTATTGCTGAAACAATTAAATTTACTGATCCACCCCAATGCTATCTGGACGCAAAAATATGGCAGCAAAAAAGTAGACGACGCACTGCTTGGCGCAGTATTGGCGTTTGCCTTTGTTTATTTTGCTACCATAGCCATATTGGCACTGGTGCTGTCGATGTTTAATCTGGATTTTGTTACCGCGCTTACCGGTGCCGCTACGGCTGTTAGTAACGTGGGCCCTGGGTTGGGTGATATTATCGGCCCGGCTGGTAATTTTGCCAGTTTACCCGATGGTGCAAAATGGAGTTTAACCCTGGGAATGTTACTGGGGCGGCTGGAAATTTTAACTATGTTACTGTTATTTACGCCTATGTATTGGCGCTACTGAGTTGATACCACCGATGAAACGATTACAAAGCGGACATTATGCCATGTGGCAGCTGTTACTGCTGACACTGGTGGTTCCGCTGTTAATTGCTTTGGCATTGCTGCCTGCCAGAGCATTACTGACCACCACAGATGTGGCCATGTTGCAGCTATTGTGGGTAACCTGGATAGCGCAACAAGCCGGGCAGCGCTGGGCCATTATTACCACCATTAACAGCGTGGTACTGCTGGACGTTCTCTTTGTCGCCCCCTACTACACCTTATATGTGCACCAGGTTGACTATCTGATCACCTTTATTGTGATGCTACTGCTGGGCATTTTTATTGGCCGCTTATCCGGCCGTTTACGCGTAGAACTGGCAAGGGCAAAAAAACATATGCGGCAGCGCCAGTTGCTGGCCGGTAAAACACGCCAGGCACGAATGCTGGCCGAGCTTGAACACAGCCGCGCCATGATGCTGCGCTCTATTTCACATGATTTACGCACACCGCTGGCTACCATTATGGGCGCCTCCAGCATGCTGGCCGATAAAGAGCTGCAGCTTAGCGAAGCAGAAGTGCGTGAGCAGGCCGGCAATATTTACCGCCAGAGCAGCCTGCTTAGCGAGCACTTTGACAAAGTCATGGAACTAAGCCGGGTGCAACAACCGCAAAGTACTATGCAACTGGAATCACTTGCCGTTACTGATGTAATATCAGCCGCCATTGCCAGGCGTGCCGCCTTACTGGCTACTCAGCCGTTTGATGTGCAACTTAGCACAACCGACTGCTTTGCCGACGCCACCTTACTGGAAATCGCCCTGGCGAATATGCTGGAAAACGCTGTAAAACATGGCCAGGCCCCGGTTAGCATTAATTTTACCCGGCAAAACGGCCATTTTATGCTAAGTGTCAGCAATGCTGCAGCGGCAAAACGCAACGTGCAGCGGGACAGTGGCACCGGCCTTGGCACCGCTATTTGCAAAGCAGTAATGCATTTACATAACGGCGACTTTAGCTTGCAGCACGACACAGAACGCGCTTGTGTTACCGCCCTGCTACGCTGGCCGCAAAGCAGTAATAACGGAGTACAGCATGGCTGAAACGATACTGGTGCTGGAAGACGATCCGGCGATGCAGAGCTTTCTTGGTACCTTGCTTAAAACCCAGCAGCATCAGGTGTATAGCTTTGGTGAAGGCATCGCCGCTTTGCAGCATCTGGTGCAACAGCCGGTAGATTTGATCCTGCTGGATTTAGGCCTGGCAGATATGGACGGCCAGTTGTGGCTGGCCCAATTACGTAGCTGGTGCGACACGCCGGTAATAGTCATTTCCGCCCGCCACCGTGAGCAGGACAAAGTGCAGGCGCTGGATAACGGCGCTAACGACTATGTTACCAAACCCTTTAGTGCGGCAGAGTTGCTGGCACGCGTTCGGGCTAACTTACGCCATAATACGCCACAGCAGCAGGCATTCAGCTTTGGTGATATCAGGCTGGACCCGGTGCTGCGTCAGGTTAGCCGCGCCGGTGCTGAAGTACACCTGACCAAAACCGAATATGATATTTTGCTTTTGCTGATGCGCCATGCCGATAAAGTGCTGACCCACAACCAGATCCTGACTCAGGTATGGGGTAAAACCTATACCGACCGGCCGGAATATGTGCGGGTACATATGGCACAGCTACGGCAAAAACTGGAAGACAGCCCGGCCGCACCAGTATACCTGAAAACCGAGCCCGGCGTCGGTTACCGGCTTAAAATGACCTGAATCACAGCATTAGCCGATAACCGATACCGGCTTCGGTGATTAAGTAACGCGGTGTGGTAGGGTCGTCGCCTATTTTCTGCCGGATATGGCTGACCACAATGCGCAGATAGTGCGTATCCTGACCATGACTGGGCCCCCAGATTTCCTCCAGCAATTGTTTTTGTGTGATCACACACTGGCGATGCCGCGCTAGTTTGGCCAACACCGCATATTCTTTTGGTGTTAACTCAATAACCTCACCGTTGCAACACACCAGGCGCCGTGCCAGATCAATTTTAAGATAACCATCATCCAGCAGCGCCGGTGTGGTATCGGGCAGCCGGTCACGTAACTGCGCTCTTATTCTGGCCAGCAATTCTTCCACACTAAAAGGCTTGGTAACAAAATCCTGAGCACCGATATCCAGCGCTTTGACTTTATCGGCATCGCCGCTGCGTACCGACAATATAATCACCGGCACCTTAGAAAAGCTGCGCAGCTCAGCCAGCAGCGTTAACCCATTGCCATCGGGCAGGCCAAGATCCAGCACCACCAAATCCGGCTGCTGCCGCACCGTGGCAGCCAGTCCTGTTGCCACCGATTCGGCCTCAGATACCTGATAACCGACACTTTTTAGCGCAATGCGCAGCATTTTGCGAATTTGGCTTTCATCATCAATAACTAAAATATGCGCCGACAATAGCGTTAATCTCCGGCCTGAGTTTCAGGTAAAGGTAAGTCAATAATAAAACGTGAACCGCTGCCCACACGGGCCGCATCGGCTTTTACTGTGCCACCGTGAGCACCAATCATACCACGGCAAATCGCCAGCCCCATGCCGGTATTATGCCGCTTACTGTCACCGTCGGCGACGACATAAAACATATCAAACACTTTTTCCCGCAGCGATTCAGCGATGCCCGGGCCACTGTCTTCAATTTCAATGCGGCAGATATTGGCTTTATGGCTGACAAACACCAATACCGGCTCGCCCGGAGGGCTGTATTTGGCGGCATTTTCCAGAATATTAAAAATACCCTGCTCCAGCAGTGCCGCATGTACATACAGCAGCGGCATATCGGCTTCGGCCTGATATGTTAACTCTACCTCGGGAAAAAAACGCTTTAACCTTTGGCGTGCACTGCCAATAATGTCGGCTACTGATACCCAATCGCGCTCCAGTTTTAACGTGCCGTGGCCCAGCCGCGTCATATCCAGCAAGTTCTGAATATACCTGTCCAGCCGCCCGCTCTCCTGCACTATGGTATCAAGCAGCTCTTTGCGATCCTCAGCAGATAACTGATTATCCAACATTTGCAGGCTCTCGGCACTGCCCATCATGGCCGATAAGGGTGAGCGTAAATCATGCGATACCGACGATAGCAGCGCCGAGCGCAATTGTTCCATTTCAGCCTTCAGTTTAGAGCTTTCCAGTTCAGTATTTAATTGCATACGCTGCCACACGTTAAGGGCTTGCTGGCTTAAGCTATGCAGCAGGTCGGTATCGTCCGGCCGCAGCAGCTGCTGTGCCGGTGAAAATTGTACCAGCAACACCGCTACCGTTTTGCCCTGTGCCGTCAGTGGAAAAGCGGTCCAGTCACTGGCGTTCAGAGTTTCACTAAAGCGGCCGGCCCGTTGCTGATGGCGCTGACACCAGTCGAGCATCGCCTGATCCAACGCCTGCAGCGGTTGTTTTAACGCCGGTATAATCTGTTGCTGCCCGGTTGTTGCCACTATGTGCACCGGGCAATGCAGTGCCTGGCCCAGTTGCGCCGCCAGCGTAGCCCACAGCTCATCCGGCTGATTAATAACGGTAAGTTGCTGGGCAAAATCACGCTGTAATTCGCTGTAGCGATTGGCTTCTTTTAACAGCAAAAACTGCCGGCGAATACGTGATGCGGCCGGGCCACACACTACACCGATAACCAGCATAAACAGCAAGGTGGCAATATCATCGTTTTTATTCACGAAAAAGGTGTAATAAGGCTCGGTAAGGAAAAAGTTAAAGCTTAAAAACGATAACACAGCGGTAAAAATGGCCGGCCGCGCACCGTATTTCAGCCCGCATACAACTACCGACAACACATACACCAGTACCAAATTGCCGCTTTGCAGCCAGGCACTTAACCCCAGCACCACCAGGCTGGCGATAGCGGTATACAGCAGGCCGTAAACATAACCTGCTTTCTGGCCAAAGGTAGTGGACGCTTGCGGTGCAGCAGCAGGCATACTGCTGCGCTCAGCCGCGCGCCACACTGACACTTCCAGCGGTAAACCGCTGTTAATAAGCTGCTGATACAACGGCTTACGCCAGGGCTGAAAGCGCCGTTTGCTGCCGGCGCCTACCAGTACCGTATTAATCCGGTGTTCGGCTAAATACGGCAGTATGGTTTGCAAGGTTGACGGGCCGCGCAGAATTTCTGTTTGTGCACCCAGCTCCCGTGCCAGCGCAAAAGCCGATTGCAGCCGTTTTTGCGCTGCTTGGTATTGCAACTGGCCGGTATCGACCCACACCACCAGCCAGCGTGTCTGGCGTTTTTCGGCCATACGCCGGCCGATGCGGATCAGGTATTCGTGGTCGCGCCGGTTAGATATTAACACCAGCAGTTTATCTTTAATCAGGTAATCACTGCTGCGTGCTTTGGCGTCCTGTTCGGTTTTCAACTGGCTATCGACATGATCCATGACCAGCTTCATCGCCATCTCGCGCAGCGCTGTCAGGGTTTCTAACTGGAAAAACTGCTGCACCGCCTGCTGCGCATAATCGGCCAGGTAGACTTTGCCCTGCGCCAGACGATCCAACAGATGGTTTGGGGCTAAATCAACAAACACCAGCTGCTGTGCCTGATCAATAAACTGATCCGGCACGGTTTCAGTTACCCGCACCCCGCTGATTTGCAGCACTAAATCGTTCAGGCTGGCAATATGTTGCACGTTCAGCGTGGTATAGACATTAATACCGGCAGACAGCAGTTCGGCAATATCCTGATAGCGCCGTTTATGCCGGCTGCCGGGCACATTAGTATGCGCCAGCTCGTCTACCAGAATAAGCGCTGGTTTGGCTGTCAGTGCGGCATCCAAATCAAATTCGGTCAGCTGTTGGCCATGATAGTTAAGCTCACGCCGGGGCAAGATGTTAAAGCCTTGCAGCATCGCTTCGGTATCAGCGCGGCCGTGGGTTTCAATCAGGCCCACCGTTACCTTAACGCCCTGCTGCATACACTCTTTGGCGGCATTTAACATGGCGCAGGTTTTACCTACGCCGGGCGCCGCACCTAAAAATATCTTTAGTTGCCCGCCCTGCTGCTGTTGCAGGCTTTTAAGTAGCGCATCGGCTTTTTGGCTGCGTACATCTTGTGCCACGGCGTCTATCCTTATTAACTTAGCAAATAATCTGGATTAAAAGCTTTTGCCCAGGCTAAATACCCAGCGATTATCACACAGCGCACTGCAGGCCGCACTATTGATGGAGGTACCGGCATAGCCCAGTGACCAGTCAACACCCCACTGTTGTGTTGCTAATGTCAGGATCCAGTCGGTATAGCCGGAACCATCATGCACTTCTGCGCCCAGAAAAGTTTGAAACTCAGCCGCATCGGCAAATTTATTGTACCCAATATGCCAGTTGAGTTGCAGTTGCTCAGTCAAACTTTGCTGCCAGCCGGCGCTCAGATACCAGAACTTACCGACACCGGCGCCAAAATAGTCATCGGTAACTGCTAAGCCCAGCTGCCAGTCCTGATAGCTGAGTTTGGCGTAGCCTTCATAGAAATTAAACTCTGTAGCGTCGTTATCACCCTTTGGATAGCGATACTGCATCAAACCGACATCCAGCGCCCAGTCATCATTGAGCGACCAGCTGCGGCCAAGCGATATATCCAGCTCCATACTGCCGTCACCAAAGCGGATATTCGAGCCCCAGGCGCTGACATACCAGCCAGCATCGTGGCTTAGCGTTAAGCTGCCCTGCAACGCCGGGCCTTCGTCGGTTTGTGAAATACCGCGGTATAAGTAATCAGAGGTAAAGCGCACTTCGCCACTGCTGCTGATTTGTGCAGCCGTAGCAGCTGATGGCAGAGCAAATACGGCAGCTGCCGCTACAGACAATACCGTGCCGGATAAAACAGATAGTACTAAACGCATAATAAATAATTCCTGAAAACAACGTTATGACAGTGGATGCTGTGCATCCAGCGCCAGGTTTAATAACAACACATTGACCCGGTGCTGGCCAAACAAGCCCCACTGCGCCAGCTCAGTGTGTTGCTGCACCAGGTGTTCCAACTGCGCTGGCGACATACCGCGCGCTTTAGCAACACGCTGCAGTTGCAACATGGCTGCTGCCGGCGAAATATGCGGGTCGACACCCGAGCCGGAGCTGGCGAGTAAATCTACCGGCAGCTCGGTAGCGGCAATCTGGTAGCGCGCGGTGAGCTCAGCACTGGTTTGCGCAACGCGTTGGCGTAACTCCGGGTTAGACGGCGCTAAATTGCTGCCACCAGTGGCCATAGGATCGTTATCAGCACTGCTGGGCCGGCCATGAAAATAGTGCTCTGCGCTAAAAGGCTGAGCCACCAGCGCCGAGCCAACCAATTTGCCGTTCTGGCTAACCAGGCTACCGTTAGCTTGCTCAGGAAATAAGGCCCCGCTAATACCGGTGACAGTGACACTGTAAATACCGCCACAGATTGCCAGCATCACCAGCGCCAGCCCCAGCGCCGGGCGTAAGATTGCTGCAGTATCAGCAGGGTTTTGGCTAAAGCCGGGTTGAATAATACTCATGGTTAAAATACCCCGTTCAGTAATACATCAATCAGTTTGATGGCAATAAAAGGCAGCACCACACCACCCAGGCCATAGATCAACATGTTGTTACGTAACAACTTTTCTGCGCTAATGGCTTTAATTTTTACGCCTTTCAGTGCCAGCGGAATAAGCGCCGGAATAATTAAGGCGTTAAATACCAGTGCTGACAGCACGGCCATTTTCGGATCCGGCAGTTGCATAATATTCAGCGCAGCAATGCCCGGCATGGCGGTGGCAAACACCGCCGGCACGATAACAAAGTACTTGGCAATATCATTCGCCAGCGAAAAGGTGGTTAAGGCGCCACGGGTAATCAGCATCTGTTTGCCCACTTCCACTACCGCCAGCAACTTAGTCGGATCAGAATCCAGGTCCACCATATTGCCGGCCTCTTTCGCAGCCTGGGTGCCGGAATTCATCGCCAGACCAACATCGGCCTGCGCCAGTGCCGGGGCGTCGTTGGTACCATCACCGACCATGGCCACTAAGCGGCCCTGCGCCTGCTCTTTGCGAATAAGCGCCAGTTTGTCTTCCGGTTTGGCTTCGGCAACAAAATCATCTACCCCGGCGGCCGCGGCAATAGCACCGGCTGTAACAGGGTTGTCACCGGTGACCATTACCGTGCGCACGCCCATGGCACGTAGCTTGGCAAAACGCTCAGCCACACCGGGTTTAATCACATCGGATAACTGGATAACCCCCAGCACGCGGTGGTTGCTTGCCACCACCAACGGTGTAGCACCTTGCTGGGCCACCTTCGTCACTATCGGATCTAAACCAACAGGTACCGACAAGCCCTGGTTTTTTGCCCAGCCTTTTACCGCATCGGCGGCGCCTTTAACAAACTGCTCGCCACTGGCTAAGTGGATAAACGACAAGCGGGTCTGTGCGCTGAACGGGGTAAATTCATCGCCGTCAGCCAGCGCCGGTGAGGCATAATCCAGCTCGTTGGCCAGCCGTACCACAGATTTCCCCTCCGGTGTCGGATCTTGTAATGAGCACCACAGCGCGGCTTTGATAAGCTCTGCCTGCGCAACTCCCGGCAGTGGCAAAAATGCTGTGGCCTGGCGATCACCAAAGGTAATGGTGCCGGTTTTATCCAGCAGCAGGGTGTCAATATCACCGGCTACTTCCACCGCTTTGCCGGATTTGGCAATCACATTGGCCGCCAGCGCACGGTTCATACCGGCAATACCGATGGCAGGCAGTAAACCGGCAATAGTGGTAGGAATTAAACACACCACCAGCGCAATCAGCATCAGCCAGTCCAACTCAATGCCGACAAAGCCTGCCATCGCCGGCAAGGTTGCTACCGCAATTAAAAACACCAGCGTCAGCGCCGACAGCAATACCGTTAGCGCCAACTCGTTCGGGGTTTTCTGCCGGTTAGTACCTTCTACCAGACGGATCATTTTATCCAGAAAGCTGTGGCCTGATTCGGCGGTAACCTGCACGGTAATAGTGCCGCTGAGTACTTTGGTGCCGGCGATAACACCGGAGTGATCGGTGCCGGCTTCGCGCAGCACCGGTGCCGACTCACCGGTTAAGGCCGATTCATTAATGCTGGCCACACCATTCACAATCTCGCCGTCTGCCGGAATAAGCTCACCGGCCTGCACCAGAATATTGTCACCGGCTTTAAGCTCACTGGCAGATATTCTGCGCTCACCTGTGCTGTCGAGTTTTACCGCTGTCAGATCGCGTCGCGTGGCTTTTAAACTGGCAGCCTGGTCACGGCCCCGTGCTTCAGCAATGGCCTCAGCAAAGTTGGCAAACCACAGCGTAAAAAACAAAATCACACTGCTGGCAAGCGCAAAGCCAAAGCTACCGCCACTTACCAGTTGCTGTACTGTAATGACAACAGCAATTAGGGTAGCAACCCACACCACTAACATCACCGGATTTTTAAATGCCAGCCCGGGGTGCAGCTTGGCAAAAGCCTGCTGGCTGGCTTGTGTTAATGCAGAACTAGTATTCATGATATTCACCTGTATACGACTATTGAGTGGCCAGCACAGCAGTGTGCTGTGATAGCTCCAGCGCTTCACCAATAGGGCCAAGCACCATCGACGGTAAGAAAGATAAGAAGTTAACCACCAGGATCACGGTAACCAGCGTGACAGCAAAGGTAGGGTTAAACAGTGGCAGTGTGCCGGCCGTAGTGGGTACCCGACGTTTCTTAGCCAATGAGCCGGCAATCAACAGCGGAATAACCAGCGGCAAATAACGGCCCAGGATTAACACCACTACACAAGTAAGATTCCACCAGACGCTATCATCACCAAGGCCCTCGAAGCCGGAGCCGTTATTGGCAAAGGCCGAAGTGTACTCATAAAACACCTGGGCTATGCCGTGTAAACCGGGGTTAGAGTTACCGGTAAGTGCCGGGAAGGCCACGGTTATGGCAGTAAAGGTTAGGATCACGGCGCTTGGCAGCACCAGTAGCACGCCCAACCAGCTTATTTCGCGCTTTTCCAGCTTACGGCCGAAAAACTCCGGCGTGCGGCCAATCATCAGCCCGGCAATAAATACCGCCAGCCAGACATAGACCAGGAAATTGACAAAACCACAGCCAATACCGCCCCAGATGCCGCCAATGAGCATACCGGACCGGGTAATCAACCCCGCCACAGGGTTTAACGAGTCGTGCATCGCATTCACTGAACCGTTTGAGGTTTGGGTGGTAAAGGTGGCCCACAGCGCGGAAACGTCCGTACCCAATCGCACTTCTTTGCCTTCCATGTTACCGGCCTGCTGTGCCAGACCGGTAAAGGCGGCGTTTGGTTGCTGCTCGCTGTAAACAGCTAACGCAATAAACAGCAGACTTAAAAACCCCATCACCGACAGCGACAACAAGGTTAAACCGCGGCGGCGCACCATACCGCCGGCCATAAATACCACTGCCATTGGCACCAATACCAGGGCAATAGTCTGAATGGCATTGCTTACCGGAGTCGGGTTTTCCTGCGGGTTACTGCTGTTAGGGCCAAACCAGCCACCACCATTGGTACCCAGTTGCTTAATGGCTACCATGGCTGATACAGGGCCCAGCGGTATAGTTTGTTCAGACAGGCTTTGCCCTTGTTCAAGCACCGGCACAGTAGGGCTGGCACTGTAACTGGCGGGTACGCCCTGGCTTGACAACGCCACAGCAACCACAGCGGCCAATGGCAACATTACGCGCAATACAGCACGCACCGTGTCCTGATAATAGTTGCCCAGGTCACGCTCTTCGCCCTCGCCAGCGTCATCGGCATTGCGGCCGCCTAAGATGCCACGCAGCACCGCGACACACACCGCCAGCGCCATCGCCGGTGTCACAAACTGCAGCGTAACAATTAAAAAGCCCTGGCTCAGGTAAGTAAGCTGGGCCTGACCGGAATAATGCTGCTGATTGGTATTGGTTAAAAACGACACTGCGGTGTGCAGCGCTAAATCCCAGCTCAGTCCCTCGATACCGTTAGGATTTAACGGTAAAACATGCTGAAACAACAAAATAAGATAAGCAATAATGCCCAGCACCAGGTTACTGAGTAAAAAAGCGATGCCATAGCTTTTCCAGTTCATACCCTGCGTTGGCTTTACGCCCAACAGTTTAAAGATGCCGTTTTCCAGCGGCAGAAAAACCTTGTCACTCCAGTGTGGTCCGGCGGAAAATACGCCGGTCATATAATGCCCTAACGGCCATGCCAACAGCAGTGCCAGGGTAAAAATCAATATGACTTCCATTGCCAACTCCTCAGAACTTTTCAGGTGCCAACATGGCAACGATTAACACAGCGCTTAATGCGCCAACTAACAACAGTAATAACCAGCCCATTTGCCGTATCCTTAGTGTGAAAAACACGGCGCTAAAGGTAGGTGTAAGCGGCGTAAAATCTCCAGTTGGCTGGGGCTGTTAAGCATAAAGATTTCGTAAAATTTCACCGGCAACGCAATAAAACCGGCCGGCACAGGAGTATGCTTAGCACCCTGACAAAGCCTGAGGAAGTAATTGGTGATGCAAGAGAGAGTGCAGTTGATAAAAGCAATGTTGTTATGTGCCTTGCTGCTGTGCACCCTGACGGGGTGTAACAAAGCGCCGGCTTTACATAAATTTTCCGGTGCGGCCCAGGGCACCACGTACAGCCTGACCTACTGGAGTGATAAAAAAGTTGAGCAGGCACAGTTTGAAGCCGCCATTGCCGGTGAATTACAGCGGTTGGATAAACTGATGTCTAATTACCGTGATGACTCCGTAATTGAGCAATTTAACCATAACCAAAGCACAGCGCCGGTAGAAGTGGGTACAGAAATTGTGCAACTGATCCGCATCGCCAAGCAGATCAGTGCAGCCACAGCAGGCTGCTATGACCCGACCATCAAACCGCTGTTTACGCTATGGGGTTTTCGTGGCGAGCAACTGACTATTCCGGATGCAGCGCAATTAACCGAACTTTCTCCGCAACTGGGGATCAGTAGAGTTGACGTCGTCAATAGCACAACACTGCAAAAGCAGCACCCAAAGCTGAGTATTGATTTATCTTCTATTGCTCAGGGCTACTCGGTACAGCGGTTGACAGAGGTGGCTGAGCAATTTGGCGTTGATAACTATCTGATTGAAATTGGCGGTGAGCTGCAAACCCGCGGCAGCAAACCCGATGGCAGCAACTGGCGGGTGGCGATAGAACGACCGCTGCCGGGCACACAGCAGTTGCAAAAAATAGTGCAGGTAAAACAAACAGCGCCGCTGGCTATCATGACATCCGGCACTTACCGGCATTATTACGACAACGAAGGCAAGCGTTACAGCCATATCATCGATGCGCGCGGCAAAGCGCCGGTAACGCACCAAACGGTGTCGGTAACGCTGATACATAATGATTTAACCGAAGCCGATGCCTGGTCTACGGCGTTATTGTGTTTGGGATCAGAGCAAGGCAGTAAAGTTGCTGAGCAGTTTAATCTGGCCGTACTGTTTATTGACCAGACAAATAACGGGTTAACTGAATTAGACAGCACAGCGTTACAACAGCATGTGGGGATTATGTTAGTTGATGCAAAAATGAAGCAGTAAAAAGCAACAAGCCCTGCAATGCAGGGCTTAGGTTTTAGCAGTGCTGACTACTATAGCGCTATCACAGAATAGCTAACAGCTCTACGTCAAATACCAGTGCACTGAAAGGGGCAATGGCATTGCCGGCACCGCGCTCGCCGTAGGCCAGATCGTGCGGGATATATAAACGTAATTTTGAACCTGGCGACATCAGCTGCAATGCCTCTGTCCAGCCGGCGATAACGCCTGATACGGGGAATTCTGCCGGCTCACCGCGCTGATAAGAAGAGTCAAACACCGTGCCGTCAATTAAGGTACCGTGGTAATGCGTGCGTACCGTTGAATTGCGCGTCGGCTTTTCACCTTCAGCCGCTACCAGTACTTCGTACTGCAGGCCAGAAGCGGTTACGGTAACTTCAGCACGTTTGGCATTTTCAGCCAGGAAAGCTTCACCGGCACCGGCTAATAATTCAGCTTTCTCAGCTTGTTCTGCTTGCATACGCTCGCTGATCACACCAAAAGCGGCACGAATTTGCTCGTCGCTTACCGCTGCTTCCTGTTCGGTATAGGCGGCGATAACACCGGCGGCAACGGCGTCAATATCTAAGCCGTCAAACGGGTTGTCGGCCAGTTGCTGGCCCATTTGTAAACCAATACCATAGCTGGCGTGCTGTTCAAGCGTTGTGTATTTATCTGACATGAGTTCCACTTATGCTAACGAAGCCAATGCTTCGGGTTAAAAAGTGCGCCTATGCTATCGCAAAAACGCGCGAATGTCTTGCCGCCTCACACCGCCAGTTGCTGTATCCGCAGCCAGATAGCATTAACATGCTGCTGGTCTTGCCCGGTTAGCTCACCATTGGCTATCGCCTGTGTCAACGTACTGCTGACCTGAGTTATAACATCGGCGGCGGTAAAAGGTTCAGCAACCACCTGCAAGGTACCAACGGCTAAATCGAAATGGCCACGCAGGTAACCAGAGGCAAATAACTCGTCATCGGTAGCAACCGGCACTAAGGCATCAAACAAATCGGCGGCAGCGTCGATAAACTGCTCTGGTACTGATACTGCTGTCATATTACTTTTCATCCTCGTACCCTAAACGGTACATTACGTAATCGTTGTAACCGGTAACTATATTAATTAAACCGGTAAGCTGCTGATCCAGTTTTGCATCGCCGGTATCGGCCAGTAACGGCCGGCCCTCAAGCTGCTGCAGTTTGGCTTTGCCGGCAATCAGCACAATATTATCGCGGCCAATGGCGCGGATAACGTCGGGCGATAACTGCTGGTTACCACGGCCAAACACATGGCCCTGACCACCAATTAACGTGATCACTAATTTACTCGGATAGCCCTGCACCAGCTCAAGCAGCTGTGCTGCGCTAACATCTTTGGCAATAAGCACGCCGTTTTCTACCACATCGACGCCAAGCAGCGTATTGTCCAGCCCAAGCTCACTCATCACTGCTGCTACAGTAGAGCCTGAGCCCATCACATAGCGCACCTTGTCTTCCATTTGCGAGGCAACATAAGCGGCTAAATCAGCCAGCACCAGCTCTTCAGATTCACGCCCGCCCATTTTCACGCTTTGCACATAACGCAACTGCGCAGGTATGCGCATCTCGCCAAAACGCCGGGCTTTTACTACTCCGTCGCGAAATGCCTGCTCGTCAATATCCATTACCGCCGCTTCACTAAGTGACACCAGCTCTCCGGCGATCAGTTTAGCCATTAGCTTACCGGCGGCCTGGGGCGATATAGCATAAACGCCAGAGTGAATTTTTACCCCGGCCGGAATGCCCAGCACTGTAGTTTGCTCACCCACTGCTGCGCAGATATTGCGCGCTGTGCCATCGCCACCGGCAAACAGCAAAATATCTACCCCCTTTTCGGCCAGCAGCCTGGCGGCGTGCTCAGTGTCTGCAGCTGTTGATGGCGACGTTTGTGGCTGATATACCAGCTGATAATTCAGCCCCAGCGCATCACACACGCTCTGGCCCATCGGGCCTGCCACAGTGAGCACTTCAAACTTGTCACGCAACGGCAGCAATTCGGTTAAAGCGGTATTGGTGCGGTTTATCGCCTGCGGTATGGCGCCCAAAGCCAGGGCTTGTTCGGCCTGGCCGTCTGAACCTTTTAACCCTACGCTGCCACCTAAACCGGCCAGCGGATTAATAATAAGCCCAAGCCGAAACAGATTTGCCATACTGCAATACCCTTTAGCACACCTAAAAAATGGCGGCTATTGTAAAGCCTTGGCGCCAGCTTTGCTACCCGGCAAGGTTAATGCCAGCAGTGTTGCTGACAGTGCCAACAAGGCGGCAATCATAAAGGCTAAACTGGCCCCCTTGCCGTTTTGCCAGATTAAGCCAGAGAAATAAGCGCCAATTGCGCCACCGCCACCGAAAATAACACCGGCATACAACGCCTGGCCGCGGCTGCGTAATTTTTTCGGGAAAAACTGCTGGATAAACTGCATGGCACAGCTGTGGGCGATAGCAAAGCTGCCGGCATGCAGCAGCATGCTAAAACACAGCAGCCAGACGTTATCGGCCACCGTTGCCAGCAAACTCCAGCGCAGCACCGTTAAGCCATAGCACACGCTTAACAGCACACGGTAACTGCGGTTACGCATTAAGTTGCCGGCAAAGTAAAACGCCGCTATTTCGGCGGCCACCGCCAGGCCAATAAACAAGCCGGTTTGGGTGCCGCTGTAACCCAGATCGCGACTGTATAGCGTGAAAAAACCATAAAAAGGGGCAAAGCTCATTTGCAGTAATAAAGCTGCCAGCATAAAACGCAGCAACACGCTGTTTTTTATCAGTTTGCTAAAGCGCACCGGCTCACTGCTAAGCTCAGCATTAACACTCACTTTGGGCAACAAAAATAAGCTGGTGAGCAGCAAGACTAAAAACAGCAAGGCCGATAATGGTAAAAACTCACTGCCATAGCGCTCAAACAGCCAACCGCCGAGCATTACCAGCACAATATAACCCACGCTGCCTGCAGTACGAATACGGCTGTAAGCGCGGGTATCGTCATTAACAAAGGCAAAAGTGGCCACTTCCAGCTGCGGTAAAATAGCGGTCCAGAAAAAACTGAACAGCGCAAACCCCAGTAGCAAAGGCCAGAAACCATAATCGGCAAAGCTGCTAAGCCAACCAATAGCCGCTAACAAGGCGCCAAGGCGCATTACGGTTAACGGCTTACCGCTGCGCTCGGCGATCAGTGCCCATACTGTAGGGCCAACAATACGGCTGGCGGTTACAATGGCCAGCAGCAGGCCGATATCAGCCGAGCTTAAGCCGCGGCCATCGAGAAACAGGCCGAAATACGGCACAAAAATACCCAGCACGCCAAAATAAGTAAAATAGGCCAGCACTAAGGCTGGCCGGGCTGAAATGCTAAACATACGGCGGTTTAATCTCTGCTGTTGCGGGCAATATCAGGTGTGGTTACCTGCACATGCATATTTTGCGCACGGTGGCGCAGGTAGTGGTCCATCAGCACTATCGCCAGCATGGCTTCAGCAATGGGCACAGCGCGAATACCAACACAGGGGTCATGCCGGCCTTTGGTGACAATATCTATCACTTCGCCGCGGGTATTAATGCTTTTGCCGGGAATACTGATACTGGAGGTCGGTTTCAGCGCCATACTAACCAGTAAATCCTGGCCGGAAGAAATACCACCCAGGGTGCCACCGGCATGGTTAGCACTAAAGCCCTGCGGCGTTAATTCATCACGGTGGGTTGAACCGCGCTGCTCTACTACGGCAAAACCGTCGCCAATTTCTACCGCTTTTACTGCGTTAATGCTCATCATGGCGTGGGCAATATCGGCATCGAGCCGGTCAAACACCGGTTCGCCCCAACCTACCGGCATATTGGTTGCCACTACATTTACCCGGGCACCTACCGAGTCGCCGTCTTTTTTCAGCTGGCGCATATACTCATCCAGCGCTTCAAGCTTGGATGGATCGGGGCAAAAAAACGGGTTGTTGTGTACTTCGTCCCAGCTTACCAGATCGGCTTTTACCGGGCCTAACTGGGCTAAATAACCGCGAATTTCAATGCCGCATTGCTCACGCAGGTATTTTTTGGCAATGGCGCCGGCGGCTACCCTGACAGCGGTTTCACGCGCTGACGAGCGGCCACCACCGCGGTAATCGCGGATACCAAATTTATGCCAGTAGGTGTAATCGGCATGGCCGGGGCGAAATTGCTCTTTAATCTCAGAGTAATCCTGCGAGCGCTGATCGGTGTTTTCAATCAGCAGGCCAATGCTGGCACCGGTGGTAGTATTTTCAAATACGCCGGACAGAATTTTTACCGCATCTTCTTCCCGCCGCGCCGTGGTGTAGCGCGACGTGCCGGGTTTACGCCGGTCTAAATCCAGTTGCAAATCGTCGGTGGTTAACGCCATCCCCGGCGGGCAGCCATCCACTATGCCGCCAATGGCCGGGCCATGGCTTTCACCAAAAGTCGTGACTTTAAACAATTGCCCTATGCTGTTACCGGCCATAGCTTTTCCTTAACGTAATGAGTCTTTAAATAAATGCTGGCAGCGTTCAAGTTCGGCTTTGGTAATGGCAAATACCCCTAAACCACCGTGCGAAAATTCCAGCCAGTCAAACGCCACTTCGGGGAAATCCTGCTGCAGTTGCACCATGCTGTTGCCTACTTCACATACCAGCACGCCACCATCCGTTAAATGAGCTGCCGCTTCACGTAAAATACGCCGCGTCAGTGCCAGGCCATCTTCGCCTGACGCTAAACCCAGCTCTGGCTCGTGGCGGTATTCATCCGGTAAATCGGCCATATCGTCGGCATCGACATACGGCGGGTTGGTGACAATTAAGTCATACTGCGCGCCAGCCAGAGCGCTGTAGCCATCCGATAATATCGGGAATACTCTGTGTTCCAGGCCGTGGCTTTCAATGTTTAGCTGTGCCACTTCTAAGGCGTCTTCGCTGATATCCACTGCATCAACTTCGGCCTCTGCAAAAGCATAGGCACAGGCAATAGCAATACAACCCGAGCCGGTGCATAAATCCAGAATATGGTTTGGTGTTTTACCACCAAGCTGGCGGATAAACTTAGCGCCGATTAATTCAGCAATTGGCGAGCGCGGCACCAGCACACGTTCATCAACATAAAACGGTAAACCGGCAAAATAAGCCTGATGCGTTAAATAAGCTGCTGGCAGGCGCTGTTCTATGCGTTGTTTTAACAGGCTGATAAAACTCTGGCGTTCTACGCGGGTAAGGCGCACCGAAAACAGCTTTTCATCTGTCATTGGCGGCAAAAACAACACATGCGTTAGCAGTGCAGCGGCTTCATCCCAGGGGTTATCGGTGCCGTGGCCCAGATAAACCTGCGCCTGGTTCATTTTGCTGACAGCAAAACGCAACCAGTCGTGCACGGTAACAAGTTCAGCGAGGGCGTCGCTGATTAGCTCAGGGGTAAACAGAATTTCGCCAGTATCGGACATGATGAATTTAAGCTCTTTTTGTAATAACCGGTCAGTTTGAGTAGACTTGCGCGATGCAAAAGAAAGCCATTGTAACACCAACCGGTATCAGTGCCGAGGACAGCCAGCTGTTTCGCGAGTCGATAACAGGCGCGCAGCCTATTGCGCAGGACAAGATACCGCCAGTTGCCGCCCCCCGCAAGAAAAAAAGACGTACAGACGTCTTAAGCAAACAGCTTGATGAAAATTTATTCTGGTTCTCAGATGAGTTTGAAGGTTATGTTGCCGACGGTGCCAACCTGAGCTGGATACAAAGCGGCGATGATCCGCATTTAACCGGACGTTTGCGCCGCGGTGAATTTCAGCCCCAGGTGGTGCTGGACTTACACGGCATGACCACCCAACAGGCAAAAACAGAACTGGCCGGCCTTTTGGCGTATTGTGAAAAACAGCAATTTAACTGTGCCTGCGTAGTACATGGCAAAGGTTTGGGAATTTTAGCGAAGAAAGTGCCTAACTGGCTGATCCAGCACCCTAACGTACGTGCCTTTCATACCGCACCGAAAAGCTGGGGCAAACATGGCGCACTGATAGTGTTACTGAAAATAGCCAGCTAAACTCAGAAACTCAGCAGCGCCAGTTCCTGTGGTGCTAACCGCTCTAACAAACGCCCACGCTGCCCGGGCTGGTAATCAATACACGCCAGCTGCGCCGGGCTGAATATTGGCGCCTGATCCGGCACAGTAAAAGCTTCCACCAAAAAACTGACTAATGGCATATGCGATACCAGCAACACCCGCGCATCCGGTTTTTCGCTGATACGGGCATCAAAATAGGCTTTGAATAACGCGGCATCACCATCAGGTACCAGTTGCGGCACAATCTCAAGTTGGCTAAACGGTGCCTGCTTGGCTAACATTAGCTCTGCAGTTTGACGGGTTCGTTGATAGGGGCTTGCCCAAACCCAGTCAAAGGCGGCATAGTGGTGCTGTAACCATAATGCCATCTGGCTAACCTCATGCTGGCCTCTGGCATTTAGCTGTCGCTGGCTATCTTCAGAGGATAGCGGTTCTGCTTCACCATGACGCATGATAACGAGATTTACCATTGCTTAAGTACCATACTGCTGTTTGAGTCCTGTTAAATCCCGGGCAGATAACAATACGCCGGGTAAAAATTGTGCGCTATGATAATGAAAGTTGTCGTCCAGAGTAACTGCTAATAACGCATAACATCTAAGCTGTTTATTACTTATCGCTATGATAAAGCCGTTCAGAGCCACACCAGTACCGCAAAAAAAAGGATAACCCTTGAAAAATAGTCAGATATTGCAAAGCCCTAACGACAGTAGCAGCTATGAATACCTGCAACTAAGCAATGGCTTAACAGTATTACTGGTACATCAGGCTGACAGTGAAAAAAGTGCCGCCGCGCTTACGGTAAATGTTGGCCACTTTGATGATCCAGTGCCGCGCGAAGGTTTGGCGCACTTTTTAGAGCATATGTTGTTTCTTGGCTCTGCACGCTACCCTGTGGCAGGCGACTACCAGCAGTTTATCAGCCATCACGGTGGTAGCCATAACGCCTGGACCGGCACCGAGCACAGCAGTTTTTTCTTTGATATTGATACCGCATTTTTTGCCGAAGGGCTGGACCGTTTCGCCGATATGTTCTGCCAGCCGCTGTTTAGCAATGAATATGTCGAAAAAGAACGCCATGCTATTGAGGCTGAATTCTCGCTGAAGTTAAAAGACGATGGCCGGCGGATTTACCAGGTGCATAAAGAAACCATTAACCCGGCGCATCCGTTTGCTAAATTTTCTGTCGGCAACCTTACTACCCTGGCCGACACCGCTGAGGGCAGCCTGCAACAGGCTTTACAGGATTTTTTTACCGCACAATACAGCGCCAGCCGTATGACACTGGCGTTGGTATCACCGCTAACTTTAGCTGCGCAAAAACAGCTGGTGTTACAGCATTTCAGTGCACTACCCGCCCATTTGCTGGCCAAAACCGCCCTGACGGAGCCGCTGTATCTACCCGAGCATCAGGCGATACAACTGAATATTCAGCCGCATCGTGACACACAAAAGCTAGTGGTCAGTTTTGCCATGCCGGATATTCAGCATTGGTATAAATATAAAATTATCAGCTTTATTGCCCATTTACTGGGTGACGAAGGCCAGGGTTCATTACTCAGTTACCTCAAGCAGTTAGGGCTGGTAAATCAGCTAAGTGCAGGCGGCGGCATAGATGGCAGTAACTACAAAGATTTTACCATCGCCTTTGAACTTACCGATGCCGGCCTTAACGGCCGTGACACTATTTTGCAGGCGCTGTTCAGTGCATTGGCACAGCTGAAATGCCAGCCTCTACCCAGCGGCTTATTTGCCGAGCGGCAAAAATTGCTGCACTGGAGTTATTTGTATCAGGAACCCTCTACGGCACAGCAAACGGCCAATCATTTATCGGTCAGTATGCAGCACTACCCGAAAGAAGATGTCATCTTCGGTGATTACCGGATGGAACTGCCAGACAATACGTTATACCAGCAGGTTTTAGGCTATTTTAGCAGCGACAATATGCGGCTGATGTTTATAGCACCGGGGGTTACCACCACTCATGAGGCGCGCTGGTATCAAACGCCCTACAGTGTAGAGCCACTGAGCCCGGCATTGTTACGCCAGTTGGACAACTGCCAGCCTGACAGCGCCATTACCCTGCCTGCGGCCAACCCATATTTAACCGGCGATATCAGCCTGCTGGAAAAAAATGCCCATATGGCACTGCCCAAAGCGATATACCAGCAGCAGGCACTTAGCGTCTGGTATAAAGCCGATACTGATTTTCACACTCCCAAAGGGCATATTTTTGTTCAGCTTAGCCTGCCACACAGTATAGAGAACTGTGCGCAAATGGCCGCTACCCGGCTTTGGGTTGAGTTGTTTCTGGATAACATAAACCAGCAGTTTTACGCCGCCACTACCATAGGCCTGGTATATCATCTGCACGTGCAGCGTCAGGGCATCAGCATTCACACCAGTGGTCTGGCCACCAACCAAATTCTGCTGTTACAAGAGTTGTTAAAACAAATGCCGGCACAGCAATTTGACGAAACCCGCTTTGCCGAGCTAAAACGCCAGTTGGGCCGGCACTGGCGCAACAGCAGCAAAAACAAACCGGTTTCGCGCTTATTCAGCCAGTTATCGGCTATTTTACAGCCACTAAACCCTGAAATTGAACAACTGGCAGATGCGTTAGATGCACTGAGTTTCAGCGACTTTTTGCAGTTTGACCGCGATCTGCTGCAACAGGTGCATGTTGAAAGTTTATTGCTGGGTAACTGGTCTGCCAGCCAGGCCACACAATTAACCGACGTGCTGCACGGCTGGCAAAGGCAATTGCCCAGCACCGGCGTGCGGCTAAACAACCCGGCTTTCGCTTTGCAAGGCCAGGGCCCGGTGTGGCTGCAACTGGATGTCGAGCATAACGACCATGCTCTGGTAATTTATTTACCGGCCCAGCAGGCTACGCCTGAACAAATGGCGCTGTTTATGCTGGCAAACCATACGTTATCACCTGAGTATTTCCATCAACTGCGCACAGAACAACAATTGGGTTATCTGGTCGGTACCGGTTATGTGCCTATCAATACCTTACCTGGTATTGCTTTTTATGTGCAATCGCCCAACACCCACTGCGAACAATTGTACGAAGCGACTATTATGTTTTTCCGCGCTTTTCTGGCCGACACTGAAACCATGTCAGCAGAGGATTTTGCCGAAATAAAACAAGGCTTACTGGCCCAACTACATGAGCGTGACAACAGCCTTGGAGCAAGAGCCAAACGTTACTGGCTGGCGCTGGGCCAGCAAGATCACAGTTTTGCGTTAAACGATCAGATTGCCAGTGCACTAAGTGAGCTGAGCCTTAGCGACTTTATTGCGTTTTTGCAGCAACTGTTACTGCCCGATTATGACGCTATATTTTTGGCGACGGATGGCAAGCCAACGCACAGCCATTTGCAGTTCAGTACAGCGGCGGATCTGAAACAGCGGCTGAAACAACAATAAATTGCTTTTGACAGTGCTGGTAAAGTTATATAACGTAAGCATTCATATTGCTGACTAGCCACCATAAGTGTTAGTAAAACTAAAAAAAATTATAAATATCAGCGCATTGTTCATTAGCTTCTTGCCCTTTGGCTTGCATGCAGCAGGCTGGACTAGCTTACAACCCTATGTGCTAAGCACCGTTCTGCTGTGCTCTTTTGGCGCCTTAATTCTGGCGCATGTCAGCATTTTAAAAATGCGCCGCTACCAGGCAAAACTCGAAAGCAGTGAAGAACGGCTGCGGCTATCGCTGTGGGGCAGCGGCGATGAACTTTGGGACTGGAATATCAGCAATGGCGAGCTGTACCGCTCCACTTCCTGGTTGCATCCGGTTGAACTGCAACCCAACAGCAGCGATGTGCCACCGAATAAGCAACAAATTCATCCGCAGGATATTGACCGCGTTTGCCAGCAATTACAGCTGCATCTGGAAGGTAAAACCAGCCACTTTGAAGCCACCTACCGGCTTAAAACTGCAGATCAGCAATGGACCTGGGTACTGGACCGCGGTAAAGCCGTTGAGTTTGGCAAAGATGGCAAGCCCAGCCGCATGACCGGCACACTGAAAAACATTCACCAGTTAAAACAAACTGAAGAGCAACTGCAACTATTTGCCCGCTGCCTGCAAACTATTTCTGATGCGGTAGTAATTTGTGATACCGATTTTAACATTATTGAGGTCAACCCGGCCTTTAGTAAAATTACCGGCAAGTCCCGCGAACTGATGCTAAACCGCCGCTTTGAACTGACAATGTATCCCAGCCGTTTTATGCATGATATCCGCCATACACTGCACCAGCATGGCAGTTGGAGTGGTGAAATCCGCGAGCAACGCCTTAACGCAGAAGTGTACCAGGCCGAACTGACGTTCGATTTAATTAAAGATGAGCTGGGTTTGGTCAGCCAATATGTTGCCGTGTTTTCTGATATTACCGAACGAAAACTACGTGAAGCAGAGTTAAGCCGGCTGGCCAGCAGTGACACCCTGACCGGCCTGCCAAACCGGGCGGTATTCTTGCAGAGGTTGGCGCAGCTGGTAAGCGAAAAAACCGAGCATGCGTTGTTGGTATTTGATTTAGATAATTTTAAAAAAATTAACGACTCCCTCGGCCATGAACTTGGCGACAACCTGTTGTGTAAACTGGCGGATCGCTTAAGTAATTATAAGCGCTACCAGAATTGTCTGTACCGGCTGGGCGGCGATGAGTTTGCCATGCTGCTGGATCACACTAACGATCTGCATTTTATTACCTCATTGGCAAAAGAGCTGCTGGCGCTGATCAACCAGCCGATATTGGTCAATCAGCACGAGCTGGCCATCACCAGTAGTATTGGCATAGTGTTATTTCCGGATGATGGCAGCGATCCGCAGGCACTGCTGCGTAACGCCGATACGGCGATGTACCATGCTAAAAGCCAGGGCGCCAATCGCTACCTGTTTTTTAATGACTCGATGAACAAACTGGCGGTAAAGCGGCTGCAGGTAGAAAACCTTATTCGCCATGGCCTGAAAGAAAGCTATTTTAGCGTTTATTATCAGCCCAAAATGGATATTGCCACTGGCCGCCTAACCGGTATGGAAGCGCTGGTGCGTTTTATTACCCCAAAGGGCGGCTTAATCAGCCCGGCCAGTTTTATTCCGGTAGCGGAAGAAACCGGCCAGATTATAGAAATTGGTGAAGTGGTTTTGCGCCAGGCCTGCAAGGATGTAAAACGCTGGATCGATCAGGATTTATTTCAGGGCCGGGTTGCGGTTAACTTATCTTCACGCCAGTTTAGCCTGCCATTTTTGTGTGAACAGATAGACGACATTCTGCAGGAAACTGAACTGCCCTCTTATCACCTGGAACTGGAAATTACTGAAGGCACGGTAATGCAGTCACCGCCGCAGGCGATTGACACCATGAAAAAGCTACGCGCCCGCGGTATTCATCTGGCAATGGATGACTTTGGCACCGGCTATTCGTCACTGGCGTACTTAAAGCAATTTCCGCTCAATACGCTGAAGATAGACAAAGCCTTTGTCGACGACATGAACACCGCACGCGGCCGTAACATGGTAGACACCATAGTGACCATTGCGCATAACCTTAGCCTGACGGTAGTAGCTGAGGGCGTTGAACAAGCAGAACAGCTTGAGATGCTGCGTAAACTGCGCTGCGAAGTGATCCAGGGCTACTACTACAGTAAACCGTTGTCTGCTGATGACTTTGCTGACTTTTTACGCCAGCACAAAATACAGCACAATAAACCGGTTGCTGTACCAGTGCTTAGCTAAACTTATGCCCAAACCAAAGCTACAAAAAAGCCCCGGTAACGGGGCTTTAAGTTAGTCTGAGTCGGTCTCGACATAAGAAAAATCGTCACTGCCATCGGCAATACGCTTTTTACCGAACACAGTATGAAACTTACGCTTTTCTGCCAGACGCTGTTTGTATTTCAGCCAGGTTTTTTCAAACGCTGTGGTGGCAGGTTCTTCACCTTTACACACCAATATAAAGCGTTTTTCCTCGTCATTCACTGGCGCACGGTTCCCCTGCTCCAGCTCCTGCATTGCCACCCCATGTTTCTCCAGCATGTTACCTTCTGCCAGAGTAAAGCGCCCGGACCGCGTAAATCCTCTTGGGAAATTACGGTCATCGAAAAAGCGACGGTTAGCGACAAAACTTTGCTGCATCACTTTTTTCCTCTAATCTCGTTGAATATCAAGCCAGCCTGTTTAAACTGTGCGGAGTATGGTTAACAAAATTCCTGTCGTAAAACAAATATTTTTTATCGACACCATAAAAAAACTAAAGGATTCAATTTGGATACCGAACTGCTTAAAACCTTTATAGAAGTTCAGCGTACAAGGCATTTTGGTAAAGCCGCCGAAAATCTCTACCTGACCCAGTCTGCCGTTAGCTTCCGCATCCGTCAGTTGGAACAGCAACTTGGCGTTAACCTATTCAGCCGCTACCGTAATAATATTCAGCTTACCGCCGCCGGAGAGCGCCTGTTACCGCATGCTGAGGCCATGCTAACGGCATTGCAACGAGCCCGCCAAGACGTTACGGTAAGCGCTGAGCAGGCCTTACAACTGTCTATCGCGGCTACTGCTAATGTGTGGGATGCGTTTTTATTGCAAGGCTTTATCAACATCCAAAGAGCGCTGCCGGGTTTATCCTGGCGGGCCGAATCAATGGGCAAAGATCAGATTGCCCGGCAGATACTGGAGCGCCATCTCGATCTGGCTATTTTGTTTGATGCGCCCAAAGTAGACGAAATGCAAATAGATAAGCTCGGAGATATAAAGCTATTGCCGGTCACCACTTTTGCCAGCAACAACGCCGCAGAGGCCATGCAGCAGCAATATATTCTGGTAGATTGGGGTACCGCCTTTGATATTCAGCATGCGCGTTTCTTCCCTGATTTGCCGCCACCACAGTTACGTACCGGCAGTGCCCGTATTGCACTGGAACTGATGCAGCAAAGCGGAGGTTCGGCCTATTTACCCGATACCATGGTAAAAAAACTGCTGGCAGATACCAGCTTACGCCTGATTGAAGATGCGCCGGTAATGACGCGGGAGTTGTTTGCCGTATCCTTGCCCAAAGCCGCCCAACGCAGCCAGATCAGCGATATTATTGCGCAGTTGCGTACCTTACTACACAGTACCGCTAAATAGGCGCAATAAAGATTCAGGGCCGGAATAACACCGTATTGCGACCACGCGCTTTATTAAGCAGCAGGCGCTTGTGGCTGTTAAACAGGGGTAACAGCAGCGGGCCGGTAAATAAGGCCGCCAGCGCCCATTTAAACGCCTTCATGCCACTACGTAGCGCAGCAATATAAATACCAGCGGCGCTAAGCAGCCACACTACAGGTAATACTAACACCTCAACCCCCTTAAAATGACAACAGGCCGGTTATTATACCGGCCTGTTGCTATTGCTGCTGTTAAGCTTTAGTTATAAAAACGCTGTTGCTGCTCGGCCATCGTTACCAATAACGGGGCTGGTGCAAAACGGCTGCCAAACCGGCTTTCCAGATTACGCAGCTGTGCCACCAGGTTAGCGGCGCCTAACTGATCGATATAACGGAATGGCCCACCCAAAAACGGCGGAAAGCCAATACCGAAGATGGCGCCGATATCACCGTCCCGCGCGCTGGCGATAATACCTTCATCCAGACAACGCACAGCCTCGTTCAGCATTTGTACTACGCAGCGGTTGCTGATTTCATCGCTGTTAAGCCTCGCGGCTGGCGTAACGCCCAGTACGCTATACACACTTTCATCCACCCGCTTTTTACCTTTTTTGCCATTTTTGCCGTACAGGTAAAAGCCTTTTTCGGTTTTCTTACCTTTGCGGCCATCGGCCAGCAGCTTGTCAAAGGCGGCAGGTGCAGCAAAACGCTCGCCCAGCTCAGTGGTTAAAATAGGCGAAATTTTGGCACCAACATCAATGCCCACTTCGTCGAGCAGGGTTACCGGACCAACCGGAAAACCAAATTTCACTAAGGCTTTATCTATTTTCTCTACCGGCTCACCTTCAAGCAGGATATTGGCCGCTTCGTTCATATACAGCGCCAGAATACGGTTAACGTAAAAACCTGCGCCATCTTTTACCACTATTGGTGTTTTGCCTTGTTTGCGGGCAAACGCCACTGTAGTGGCGATGGTTTGCGCCGATGTAGTCTCGTGCGCTATCACTTCAACCAACGGCATTTTATCTACCGGTGAAAAATAGTGCAGGCCGATCACATTTTCTGGCCGGGCCGCTTTGGCCGCAATCTGACCTATTGGCAATGAGCTGGTATTGCTGGCAAAAATGGTGTGTTCACTGCAATGTTGTTCAATATCGGCCACCATTTGCTGTTTTAAGGCTAAATCTTCAAATACCGCTTCTACCACGATATCGGCATCATGAAAACCGCTGTAGTCTGTAGTACCGGTGATTAACAGCAGTTGCTTTTGCATTTCAGCTTTGCTGATAAAACGACGTTTGAATTTTTTCTCCAGCAACGAGTAACTGTATTTCAGCGCATTGCTGATCCCCTGCTCGTTAATGTCTTTAATGCGCACCGGTATACCGGCTTTGGTGGCAGTAACATTGGCAATACCCCCGCCCATTAAGCCACCACCGAGCACGGCAGCTTTACGCACTTTATTGGGCTTAGTATCACCGGCGCCGCTTTCTTTTTTCATCTGGGTGGTAGCAAAAAACAAGCTACGCAGTGCAGCCGATTCTTTGGTCATACACAGCTCACCAAAAGCTTTGGCCTCTGCGGCTAACCCGGCCTGCATACCACTATCAACACCGGTTTTTATTACATCAAGGATTTTCAGCGGTGCCGGATAATTACCCTGGGTTTTCTGCAATGTTTGCTTGCGTGCCTGGCTAAATAAGATATTGCGGCCAAAGGGGGTACGCTCCAGTACTTTGCCAACCAGGTTTAATTTTGGCTGCTCGCGTTCTAGCTTACCTTTAAGCGCGCGCTTCACGGCAGCGTCTAACAGAATACTGTTTGCCACCACTTCATCCACCAGCCCGGCTTTTTTTGCCTGCGCTGCACGCAGTTGCTTGCCGGTTAATATCATATCCAGTGCTTTTTGCAGGCCAACTAAACGCGGCAGGCGCTGCGTACCACCGCTGCCGGGTAATAACCCCAACTGCACTTCCGGCAGGCCCAGCACGGTTTTATTATCATTACTGGCAACTCTGGCATGGCACGCCATTGCCAGCTCTAAACCACCACCCAGGCAAGGGCCGTGAATAGCCGCCACTAACGGAATAGGCAACTGCTCAAGCTGATCAAACATTTGCTGGCCCATGCGGCCGATGGCTTGTGCTTCTTCGGCAGTTTTACAGCCGTCCAGCATCGAAATATCCGCCCCGGCAATAAAGGAGTCGGGCTTGCCACTGATAAATACCAGGCCTTTTAATTGACTGTTGGCCTTAATGTCAGCCAGCAAGCTGCTGATCTCGTCTGCAAATTCCGCTTTTAATACATTCATCGACTCACCGGCGATATCCATCGTAATAACGCCAATCTGATCATCGCGAATTTGCAGGCTAAAACTATTGGTTGTTGTCATTATTCTGTCTCCACTATCATCGCCGCGCCTAAACCACCGGCTGCGCACGCCGTGGTTAAGCCAATACCGCCACCACGGCGTTTTAATTCATTCAGAGTTTGCACGATTAAGCGGGTACCGGTTGCCGCAAATGGATGGCCATAAGCCAGTGAGCCGCCCTGAACATTAAATTTAGTCATATCAATGTCACCGATAGCAGTTGAACGCCCCAGCTTTTCTTCAGCAAATTTTTTGCTGGCAAACATTTTCACATTAGCCAGCGTTTGCGCTGCGAAGGCTTCATGCATTTCAATCAGGGTTAAATCATTTAAAGACATGCCTGCACGGTCCAGTGCAATCGGTGTGGCATAAGATGGCCCCATCAGCATGTCGTCATATACATCTATCGCTGCAAAAGCATAACTGCGGATATAACCGAGCGGCGTATACCCCAGCGCTTTGGCGCGGCTTTCTGTCATCATTAATACCACAGATGCACCGTCGGTCAGCGGCGTGCTGGTGGCTGCGGTCACGGTGCCATGCACCCGGTCAAATACCGGTTTTAATTTGCTGTAGGACTCCAGCTTAGAATCCTGACGGATATTGTTATCAATATCTAAAAAGCGCGAATAGGGCTCCACATGTGCAGTCATTACTTCATCTTTCATCACACCGCTTTGCCAGGCCTGGGTCGCTAAACTGTGCGAGCGGTGTGCCAGCGCATCCTGATCGGCCCGGCTGATATTATGGGTTTTTGCCATTTGCTCGGCGGTATCGCCCATCGATAAACCAGTGCTGTACTCGGCTACAGCCGGCGGCACCGGTAGTAAATCTTTTAAGCCCAGACGGCGGAAAATAGCCAGCTTCTGGCCGAAGGTACGTGCTTTGTTTAAATCGACCAGCGCCCGGGCCAGCTTTTTGCTAACCCCAATCGGCAGCACTGAGCTGGAATCGGCCCCGCCCGCTAAACCAATTTGGGTAATACCGGCCATCATCGATTCAGCCACACTGACCACAGACTGGAAACTGGTGGCACAGGCCCGCGTAACACTAAATGCATCGGTATGCACATTCATGCCGGTACCCAGTACAATTTCGCGGGCAATATTGGGAGCTTCAGGCATTTGTACTACCTGACCATACACCACCTGCTCAATTAATTTTACATCCAGCTCGCTTCTGATCAGTAGCTCGTTTACCACCAGTTTGCCCAAATCCAGTGCAGAAACACCATGAAATTCAGTCGCCTGTTTGGCAAACGGTGTACGCAGGCCGCTGACGATGGCGATTCGGTCGCCCTGGCGGGTGGTAAGTTTAATTGGCGAGCTCATAATGTTCCTCTTGTTATCAATATTACAGGTCTGACCTGTATTGTTGCGATCGATTGTAACGACAGTCGCTGAAAATTAAAACACTTGTTTTAATGCAAACGGAACCATATTTAGGTTATAACGTCTTAGCCTAGCCCGTTTTTTCGGCCAATGGCGATAAAACAACCAATAAATCCAATTAATTAAGACAGATAACATTATGGTAAATGCGTTTTGTGGCTTAAAAGCCTATCTGGACAGCCAGGTACTGGGTCAATCTGAACTTACTGAGGGAATATTGCTGGCGTTGCTGGCTAATGGTCATTTACTGGTAGAAGGCCCACCGGGCCTGGCCAAAACCCGCGCCGTTAATGCGCTGGCGCATGGCGTTGAAGGCCAGTTTCACCGCATTCAGTTTACACCGGATTTATTACCGGCCGATTTAACCGGCACCGACATTTACCGCCCAGAAACCGGCCAGTTTGAATTTCAAAGCGGCCCGCTGTTTCATCATATTATTCTGGCTGACGAAATAAACCGTGCCCCGGCCAAGGTGCAATCTGCACTGCTTGAAGCTATGGCTGAAAAACAGGTTACCGTTGGCCGCAAAACTTACCCGTTGCCAGAGCTGTTTCTGGTTATGGCGACACAAAACCCACTGGAGCAGGAAGGCACCTACCCCCTGCCTGAAGCCCAGCTCGACCGCTTTTTGCTGCACTTAAAAGTCGATTACCCGGATGCCGCTACTGAACTGGCGATACTGAAATTAACTCGCGGCGAAGCACTATCTGGCACACAGGCGGCGGTGTCGCCGATTAGTCAGGCCGATATCTTTGCTGCGCGTAAAGCCATTTTGCAACTGCATATGGCTGAAAGCCTGGAACATTATATAGTGCAGCTGATAATGGCAACGCGTAATGCTAAAGCATACAGCGATAAACTGGCCAGTTGGATTGGCTATGGCGCCAGCCCGCGTGCCACTATTGCCGTAGAGCGCTGTGCCCGGGCCAAAGCCTGGCTGGCGGGCCGTGATTTTGTCACACCCGATGATATTCAGGCAGTATTTCACAACGCCCTGCGCCACCGTTTAATTCTGACCTATGCAGCAGAAGCGGAAGGCATCACTACTGATGATGTACTGAGCGAAATTCTGCGTCTGGTACCATCTGCCTGATATGAGCGTTCAGTTGTCTGCCCAGCAATGGCTGGCACAAAACGGCACTAACGGCACGGCGCCTGGCCTGACAGAACTGCTGTGGTATCAGCGTTATACCAAAGTGCTTAATTTAACCCCCGGTATGGCAATTCAAAGCAAACTGGCAGGTACTTATCTGGCCAAAAGCAAAGGCCGTGGCATGGAGTTTGATGAAGTACGGCATTACCAGAGCGGTGATGATGTGCGCACCATTGACTGGCGTGTTACTGCCCGCACCGGCAAAGTACATACTAAGCTGTTTCGCGAAGAAAAAGAGCGGCCGGTATTTATTCTGACCGATCTTGGTAATAGCATGCGCTTTGGCTCCAGCTTACTGTTTAAGTCGGTACAGGCTGCCCACTTAGCCGCGCTGATTGCCTGGCATGTTAAACAACGAGGCGACAAACTCGGCGGCCTGGTATTTAGCCAGCAGCAACACTTTGAGCTGAAACCGCATAGCCGCAGCCATGGTGTACTGCGTTACTTTCATGCGTTAACAGAAGTACATCAAACCAGCAGTGGTAACCGCGGCCTGAGTTTAAACGAAGCGCTCAGCCAGTTGCGCCGTCTGGTTCGCCCCGGCAGCCTGGTGTATGTATTGTCGGACTTTAATGATTTTAATGATGATGGCCTGCGCCATATTCGCGCCATTCGCCAGCACAACGAAGTAACCTGCTGCCCTATCAGCGATCCGCTGGATTTAATGCTACCGGTAAACAGCCATGGCATTGCCGCGGTAAGTGACGGCACTGACACCGGCTATATTGAACTTGGCAGTAGCACACTAAAACAACGCTATGCCAGCCAGCAGCAAAATGCCCGGCAGCTATTGCAGCAGCACATCAGCCAGCTTGGCTGTAAATGGTTGCCGGTTAGCGCTGCCGAGCCGGTACTAAGCCAATTAGAGAGAAAGTGGTATGGCTGATACACACTCGCCGTTAGACCAGCTTGCCGATATCAGTGAACCTGCGCTGCAAACAGGCTTTGCGCTGGCACCGCTCTGGTGGTTGCTACTGATATCAGGACTTGCTGCCCTGGCTTATTTACTGCTGCGGCTATATAAACGCTGGCGTTATTTTGCCGCCAGACGTCAGGCTTTACAGCTGCTGGAACAGATATCGATTGAGCCCGATGCAGCGGCACAGATTAATCAACTGCTAAAGCGGGTGCTGCAACATTATCAGCCATTGCACCCGGCGTTAACGATGCCTGTTCAGCAATGGCAAAGCTGGCTGGCACAGCAGCACAATAAGCCCTTACCGGATCTGACCCGCCTGTTGTATCAGGCGGGTAGCGACACCAGCGCTAATGAGCAATTTTACCAGTTTGCCAAAGCCTGGCTCAGCAACTATCGCGGTAAAGCACAAACCACCGCAACCAACAGCTCGGAGGCAGCCAATGCTTGATTTTGGTTACCCCTGGCTGGCACTGCTGGCGCTGGCACCTTTATTACTGCGGCTAAAACGCCGTGCGACCTCAGAAGCAGCTTTAACCCTGCCCGCCCTGGCTAAACTGGCCTCATCTGATAAACAAGCTGATCGCAGCTGGTTCAGTTTTGGCTCCGTACTGGCAATGCTAATCTGGCTGTTACTGGTGGTATCTGCCACCCAACCGCGCTGGCTGGGTGAGCCGGTATCTTTACCACAGCAGGGGCGTGATTTAATGCTGGCCCTGGATTTATCCGGCTCAATGGAAATTGCTGATATGCAGCATCAGGGCCAGAGCATTAACCGGCTCGATGCGGTAAAACTGGTCGTAAGCGACTTTATTAAACGCCGTCAGGGTGACCGAATTGGTTTAATTTTATTTGCCGATGCCGCTTATCAGCAAACACCGCTGACATTTGATTTAATCACCGTGCAAAAAATGCTCGATGACAGCGTGTTACGCCTGGTGGGCACCCGCACCGCTATTGGCGAAGCTATAGGTTTAGCGGTAAAGCGGCTAAATACTTATGAAAGTTCAAACAAAGTGCTTATTTTGCTTAGCGATGGTGCCAATACTGCCGGTAATATTCAACCGCTTGAAGCCCTGCAACTGGCCAAAGCCGCCGGGGTAAAAATTCATACCGTTGGTGTCGGTGCAGAGCAAATGATGCAACAAAGCGTCTTTGGCCGGCGCATGATTAACCCATCTCAGGATCTGGACGAAGCCTTATTAACCCGGCTGGCCAGCGAAACCGGCGGCCGTTACTTCCGGGCCCGCGATTTAAATGAACTAAACCAGATTTACCAACTGATAGACCAACTGGAACCCATAGAGCGCGACAGCGTAACCTACCGGCCACAGCGCAGCCTGCTGCACTGGCCGCTGGCGCTGGCGCTGTTGCTGTCATTTGTGCTGGCAGCCCGCAACATATACTGGCGTGGAGTATTTAAACATGCTGGCTGATTTTCACTTTTTACGCCCCTTATGGTTACTGGCTGCGCTGCCGGTGCTGCTGTTTACTGTATTGTTATATTATTACCGCCGCGAGCAAAGCCCCTGGCACAGCCTTATTGCGCCGCATTTACAGCAGGTATTACTCGGTGGCCAGCTACTGATAAAGAAACAACCACTGGCATTACCATTGCTGTTGTTGTGCTGGCTTACCACTACACTGGCGCTGGCAGGCCCCAGCTGGCAAAAACTGCCGCAACCGGCATTTGCGCTGAAAAAAGCCACCGTACTGGTACTGGATATGTCGTTGTCGATGCGCGCTACCGATATGGCGCCCGACCGGCTGACACAGCAGCGCTTTGCCGCACTGGATTTTACCCAGCAGCTAAAAGAAGGCGAACTGGCCCTGCTCAGCTTTGCCGGCGATGCATTTGTTATTTCGCCGCTAACGCCGGATCACAATAATATCCGTTTACTGATCCCCGATTTAAAACCCGAAATTATGCCGGCACAGGGTTCTAATTTATTGGCTGCACTGCAACAGGCAGATAAACTGCTGCGTCAGGCCGGTTATATCAGAGGCGATGTAGTAGTTTTTACTGATGGTTTTGACAACAACAGTTTACGTGAGATGCAGGATTTACTGAATAACTGGCCCCACCGGTTGTCAGTCCTAGGTTTTGGTACTGAAGCTGGCGCACCGGTTAAACTGGAAAGTGGCGAACTGCTAAAAAGTGCTACAGGTGCAGTAGTGGTGCCCAAACTGCCACAAGCTCAGTTAGCGGCATTGGCTAAGCGCAGCGGTGGGGTGTATGTACAGGCGACTGCCTCGGCTAATGCGCTGGATGATCTGCTTAACTTACCGGCGCTTTCGGCACTGGATCAGGCAGATACAGGCAAGCAAATTCAGGGCGACCAATGGCAGGACAATGCCGTTTATCTGGTCTGGTTATTGTTACCACTGCTTTTGTTGCAACGTAAATACAGCAGCCTGCTAAGCCTGGGTGTATTAATGTTATTACCCTATCAGATAGATGCCGTGGAATGGCGCGACTTATGGCAAACCAAACAACAGCAAGCCAAACAAGATTATGCCAGTGGTGATTTTGCCGCAGCACAGCAGAAGTTTACCGATCCTTTGTGGCAAGGCAACGCCGCCTACCGTAGTGGTGACTATGCCACTGCAGAGCAGGCGTTTCGTCAGGCGGCAGAGCAAAACCCCGGCGCGGATGCCCTACATAATCTGGGTAACAGCCTGGCACAGCAGCAACGCTATGAAGAAGCATTAGCGGCTTATCAGCAGGCTTTGCAACACAATAAAGACTTTACTCCGGCACAGCAAAATGCTGATTTAATGCAACAGTTGCTACAACAGCAGGAACAGGAAAAACAGCAACAAGAACAGCAGGATCAACAGCAACAGGACGGCGATAAACAACAACAGCAAGACGCTGATGGCGAATCACAAAGCGACGACAGCTCACAGAGCGATGCCGATGCCGACAGTGAATCGCAGCAACAACAAAGCGAGCAACAACAGCAAAATGCTGAGCCTGAGCAGCAAGAGCAACCTGAACCGCAACAAATGCAGGCAGAAGAAGAAGCCCAGGCTGATGAGGCTGAACAGCAACAGCAGCAAGCGGTACATGAGGCCTGGCCTAATGCCACGCCCGAAGAGCAACAGCAGCTGGATAATCTGCTGCGTAAAGTGCAGGACGACCCTGCCCTGCTGCTACGCAATAAAATGTATTTAGAGTATTTAAAACGCCAACAACAGCGTTTGCCCAAGGGAGTTGATGAACAATGGTAAAAGGTGTTCTGCTGGCAGCCGTGCTGCTGCTGAGTTTACCGTTACAGGCGCTGACACAGCTTAGCGCCAGCGTTGATAAAAACCCGGCCTTGCGCGGTGAAGCCGTTACGCTGGAAGTTACGGCTAACGCCAGAGTTGCAGCCGATGCCATTAATTTCAGAGTGCTGGAGCAGGATTTTACTGTAATGGTGCCATCGGTAAGTACCAGTACCCAGATCATTAACGGCCAGTCGAGCCAGAGCACCATCTGGAGAATTGTGCTGCTACCCAAAAAAGCCGGCAGCTATACCATACCGGCTTTCACCCTGCAGGGCCTTAGCACAAAACCTATCAGCTTAGAGGTGCTTAACGAAACGGCTCAGAATAACACCAATAGCAATACCGAACTGTTCCTACAAGGCAGTATCGAGCAGCAACAGCTGTACGTGCAGCAATTGAGTTATTATCAGGTAACGATTTATTTTAACGGTGATTTACAGCGCGGTTCGTTATCAGAGCCGCAAATGGACGGCGCCAGTATTATGCAGGTTGGCCAGGATGCCGAAAGCACAGAACTGGTTAACGGCATTCGCTACCGCACTATTACCCGCCGTTACGCTATTACACCGCAGCGCAGTGGTAACTTCACTATCACGCCGCCCACCTTCAGCGGAGAAATGATTGACCGGGACAGCGCCCGCTATAACTATTTTGCCCGCACTAAAACGGTAGTGCAGCAAGCTGAACCGATAGATGTAGTGGTAAATGCCATTCCGGCTAATTTTCCCGGCAACTGGCTGGTAGCCGGTCTGGTAACATTAACCGAAGAGTGGAGCCCGGATATCACCGAGTTAAAACAAGGCGAGCCGGTGACCCGCATTATTACATTATCTGCGGTAGACGTAGCAGAGAACCAGTTACCCGATTTAACCCAGGGGTTTCCTGATGGCCTGCGGCTATACCAGGAGCAGCCACAAGCTAAAAGTGCGGAACGTAATGGCCGCCTGGTGGCACAAAAGATTTTTACCACCGCAGTTATTGCCAATACAGCAGGAGAACTGGAACTGCCGGAGGTGTCTTTAGCCTGGTGGAACAGCCAGACCAATAAACTTGAACATGCCCGCCTGCCCGTCCGCACATTGCGTGTTGCGGCTATTGCCGGCGCTGCAGAGCCAACCACAACTATATCGCCTGCGCTGAATGTTGCCCCGCCTTTAGCAACACCTGCCAGCAGCAGCGAAGCCTCACCATGGCAATGGAACTATATAAGCAGTTTATTGCTGGCTGTCTGGCTATTAACTCTGCTTGGTAGTTATGTGTTATGGCGGTTAAAAGCCCCCGTAAGGCCTGCCGCGCGAACACAAAGCCGGGTACGCTTTAACAGCTCTGAACTTAAACGCGCCTGCAAACAAGGCGATGCCACTGCCGCTAAAGCAGAGCTGTTGCGCTTTGCTCATCAGCAGCTGGACAAACGTTGTCAGTCGCTAACTGAGATGAGTGCTTATATTCACTCGGCCGAACTCAAAAACCAGCTTATTAAACTCAATGCAGCGCTGTATGGTAATAGCAACGCCTGGCAAGGTGAGCACCTATGGCAAGCCTGGCAGCAATATGATGCAGGCAGAAAAGAGGCCGGCGCTTCAGACAGCCTGCAACCCCTTTATCCGCAATAGCAGTTTACCGCTTAGCACACTTTACCCGCCCTGCGTGCATGCTTACCGTTTAACGCTGGTAAGCATGCACGCAACTTGTTAGCATAAATACGTTAACTCAGCCTGATCCCGTATCAGGTATTTTTTTGTACTGCATTTTGGTTAGGCCCATTTTTGGGTTAGCCACCGGTTTTTGGTTAGCCGCGGGTTAACTAAAGCTTAGAGCAGCTTAATAAGGAGAAACTGTTTTGGAAACAGGCACAATTATTTCACTTGCGATCTATTTTCTTGCCATGCTTAGTATTGGCCTATACGGCTACCGAACCTCTACCAGTGATGTATCCGGCTATATGCTCGGCGGCCGCAAACTGGGCCCGGGCGTAACAGCCTTATCCGCCGGAGCTTCAGATATGAGTGGCTGGATGTTGATGGGGGTACCCGGTGCCATGTATTTAAACGGTCTCAGCAGTGGCTGGATGGCTGTCGGCTTATTAATCGGCGCTTTTTTCAATTATATTATTGTCGCGCCAAGGCTAAGGGTATATACCGAAGTTGCCAATGATTCTATTACCATCCCGGATTACTTTGAAAACCGCTTTGCCGATAAAACCCGCATACTACGGGTGGTCTCATCGCTGGTTATCGTTATTTTCTTTACTTTGTATACCTCGTCCGGCGTAGTGGGCGGCGGTAAGCTGTTTGAAAGCTCTTTCGGCCTGAGTTACGAGCTGGGGCTGTATGTTACCGCCGGCGTGGTGGTGGCTTATACCATGTTTGGCGGCTTTCTTGCCGTGAGCATTACCGACTTTGTGCAGGGCTGCATTATGTTTGTATCGCTGGTTCTGGTACCGGTGGTGGCACTGGACCATCTGGGGGGGGTTAGCGCCGTTGTCACCCAGGTAAACAGTATTGATCCCGCGCTGCTCAACCCTTTTATAGACGCAAAAACAGGTACAGCGCTATCTGCATTAGGCATTATTTCGCTATTATCCTGGGGCTTTGGCTATTTTGGCCAGCCGCATATTATTGTGCGCTTTATGGCTATTCGTAGCATACGTGATATCAAAACTGCCCGCCGTATTGGTATCAGCTGGATGTTTATTACCCTGCTGGGCGCCGTTACCACCGGCCTGGTCGGCGTAGTTTATGTCGCCAACACTAAAATGTCTCTCAGCGATCCGGAAACGATTTTTATCGTGTTTTCACAGTTTTTGTTCCATCCGTTAATATCCGGATTTTTGTTAGCCGCAATTCTGGCCGCTATTATGAGTACCATTTCCTCTCAGTTGCTGGTTACATCCAGTTCATTAACTGAAGATTTCTATAAGATATTTGTTAAACGCGATGCCAGCCAGGGTGAATTAGTCTTAATTGGCCGTTTGTCGGTCTTGCTGGTGGCCGTGGTTGCCATAATTCTGGCTTATGACAGAGACAGCTCTATTCTCAAACAGGTGAGTAATGCCTGGGCCGGTTTTGGTGCCGCTTTCGGTCCGCTGGTGGTGCTAAGTTTGTACTGGCGCCGTATGACCTTTGCCGGAGCACTTAGCGGCATAATATCAGGTGCTGTTACTGTATTATTCTGGATTTACGCTCCGGTGCTGGAAAATAATGAAACGTTAAATAGTGTGGTATATGCCATCGTTCCTGGCGTTATTATCAGCACTGCAACTATTATTCTGGTAAGTAAACTAACAAAGCAGCCTTCTGCTGAAGTAAAACAGCTGTTTGAACAGATGCTGGTTAAACTGAAACAGGCGTAAAAGTATTTACTTTTTGCAGATCAGCCGGGAAGCAACAAAAAGTTGTATCCCCGGCTGACAATTTTTTGCTAAATTACAAATTCAGCGTTTCCTTATGAGACCAGACGTCTATGTACTTTTATGCGGCCCGCCAACCTATTCTTAACCGTAATAAAGAATTGTACGCCTACGAGTTGTTATTTCGCGACGGCCTTGAAAATGCATTTCCGGACATAGATGGCGACGAAGCAACGTCACGTATGGTTGAAGGCAGCCAGTTTAGTTTTGGCTTAGATGATTTTCTTGGCGATAAGCCCGGCTTTATTAATTTCACGCTGGATACGCTGCAAAAAAAATATCCCAGTATGCTACCCAAAGAGCAGGTTGTAGTAGAAATACTGGAAACCATACAACCAGGTAAACGCTTACTGGCCGAATGCCAGGATTTAAAAGAAAAAGGCTATGTACTGGCCCTGGATGATTATATTCATCAGCCGGTGTGGCGGCATTTTTATCCCTTTATCGACATTATAAAGATCGATTTTCGTTCTACCTCAACCGATACTATTACCGACATTAAGCAAGCCATTGCTGATTTCCCGCATATTAAGTTGCTGGCAGAAAAAGTAGAAACTAACGAAGAATTTCAGGTAGCCCTTGATCTGGGCTTTAGTTACTTCCAGGGGTACTTCTTCTCCAAACCCGAAATGATGCAAAGCAAGGCCTTGTCACCGGCACAAATGACACTGGCGGAATTGCTGTATGAAACATCTAAATCAGATCTGGATCTTGGTAAAATTACTCAGGTATTTCAGCGTGATGTACATCTGTCATACAAGTTACTCCGCTATAGCAATTCGACTATTTTTAAACGCCGCTCAGAAATTGAAACCATAAAGCAGGCGCTGGTGGTATTGGGCCAGGCTGAGCTGAAGAAATTTTTGTCTTTATTATTTACCTCCCAAATCAGCAGTGATAAACCCGCAGAGCTAATGCGTTTATCGATGACCCGCGCCCGTTTTGCCGAAGGTATTGCCGAACTGCATGGCAAAGTAGATACCGCCAAAGCCTTTCTTACCGGCATGATGTCGCTAATGGATGCAATACTGGACGAGCCTATAGACAGCGTAATGAGCAAACTGCCTTTAGCCAGGGAAATTAAAGATGCGCTGGTAATGCGCCAAGGTGTATTGTCTGAATACATTACCCTGATCCAGTTTTATGAACAGGGCCTGTGGCAAGAGGCTAATCAGGCGATAAATATGCTGCAATTACCGCCAGATAAAGTACCCGATGCCTATCATACGGCAGTGCAATGGGCGAACGAACAAATGAAAGCCCTTGGAGACTAATCACAAGGGCTACACCGGGCTAGTTGTAGCTCAGATAAGGGCCAATTTTGGCCGCCAGTTTATCGCCAATACCTTTTACCTGAGTTAACTGTGCCTGATCTTTAATCGGGCCGTTCTCAGCAATATGATCGAGCACAGCCTGAGCTTTTTTCTTGCCCAAACCGGGAATTGCATCGAGTTGTTCCAGTGTGGCATTGTTGATATTTACTTTCTGTACATTGTGCGCAGCAGCGCTGGCCTTGGTCACCTCAGCAGCAGGTTGTGTCTGTGCCAGACACTGATTAGCCGCTAACGTTAATAATGTCATACCCACAGCAATAGCTAATTTTTTCATCGTTTCATCCTTAAAGTGCTCTCCTATCCCTGAAGACTCCCTCGACTACAGCCTGCCACGCCTCGGTTGGCATTATTCCGGCAGGCAGGCAACTCAATCAGCATCGGAGATCTATAAATGCCAACACTTTTAAATTAGCCAATAAATTCACATTTGCAAATATTAATTAACTTTATTTCAATTTTGCCAGAAATAACATTCAGCGCTAATTAAGACATGCGCTACTAAGCTGCATGCAGGAGCTTAAAATAGGTGCTGATGGGTGTTGAAAAAACAAAGATAAGTCTTTGACACACATTGATGATTGCCGCTGAATTAATAGTTCGGTACAGTACCGCTGATACATTCTGGAGAGAACAATGCTTCGCACTAAGGTACTTCTGATCATAACTGCACTGCTGTTCAGTGCTACCACAGCGGCCATGACATCGCCAAAACGACCTGCTGTGACAAAAGAACAAGCAGCAACACTGGCCCAGCAGAGATATCCGGGTAAAATCGTCAAAGTGCAGACCGAACAACAAAATTATCGCATCAGGGTGTTACAATCTGATGGCCGTGTGGTAACAGTATTAGTTGATGGCCGTTCCGGCCAGGTGCAAAGGGAAGGAAATTAATGCGTTTATTAGTTGTTGAAGATGAAAACCTGTTGGCTCAGCAAATAAAAGAACAACTGCAGCAACAACAGTTCAGTGTTGACGTTGCGGTTGATGGTGATGATGGCTGGTTCAAGTTGTCTGAATACCCCTACGACCTGGCAATTATTGATATCGGCCTGCCCAAAATGGATGGCCTGACACTAATCCGCAAAGCCAGACAAAAAGCGCTGAAAACGCCTATTATTGTGCTGACCGCCCGCGGCAGCTGGCAGGAAAAAGTTGAAGGCCTGGATGCTGGGGCTGATGACTACCTGACCAAACCCTTTCATACCGAAGAACTGCTTGCCCGTTGCAACGCGTTAATCCGCCGTGCTGCCGGACAGCCGGAACCGACACTGTCTGCAGGCCCTATTGCTCTGAATAGCCGAACGCAGCAGGTCTGGGTTCGTGAAGAAGAAATAAACCTGACCGCTTACGAGTATAAGGTGCTGGAATACTTCATGCTTAACCCTAATAAGGTTATATCCAAAACAGAGCTGACTGAGCATATTTATGATCAGGACTTTGATCTGGACAGCAATGTTATTGAAGTTTTTGTGCTGCGGCTACGTAAAAAGCTGGACCCTGATGGTGAAACCAAGCCAATAGAAACGCTGCGTGGCAGAGGCTATCGCTTCACAATGACAGTAGCCTGATATGACGCTGTCATTAAAGCTGAGGCAACTGCTGATCAGCATTTTTTTGCTATTGCTGCTGCTTCCCAGCTCTTTTCTGGCAATTGACCGTGCATTTTACACCCAGCTTCTGACTAACACAGAACAGAAGCTGGAAGTGCATATGTACGCTATGTTATCTGAACTTAGTGTGTCAGAAGACAAAGTTGAGCTAATCAACAATACTCTGGCGCCGGATTTTTATCGGCCAGACTCTGGCCTGAGCGCTTTTATTACCCATGAACAAGACTTAGTCTGGCAGTCAGACTCGTCACTGAACCAGCATTTTGTGCCTCCAACCGAAGAGCTGCCGCCAGGTGAGCATTTATTCCGCTCGGTTACGCAACACGGTATGCAATACTGGATTTTGTCGATCTCGTTGTTATTTGATGCCGAAGATTATACCCGGCCGCTGAGTATGCATGTGGTGCAAACACATGAACGTTTGATAGCCCCGCAAAAAACATTTCGCGCGACATTAATTCAGTGGTTTATCGGCATAGGTATTATGCTGTTGTTGTTAATGCTACTGGCCTATTACTGGACGACAAAACCGCTGTCGCGGCTTGATCATGAAATCCGCCGGGTCGAAAATGGCAGCCAGGAGCAACTCACCGGCCGCTATCCTGCTGAGCTGAGTATTCTTAAAGAAGACTTAAATTTACTGCTGCAAAACCAAAATCGGCAAAAGCAACGTTACCGCCATCACCTCAGTGATCTGGCTCACGCGCTGAAAACGCCGGTTGCAGTGTTACAAACCTCTGCTCTTAGCCAGCAACCTGAGCTTAAAGAGCAGCTTGACCGTATTACCGCCATGATTGAACACCAGCTAAAACGTGCCAGTAGTTCAGGCCAGGATATCTGGAAAAAACAAATTACGGTTAAACCATTAATAGAGAAGCTTACCTCTGCACTGCAGAAAATTTACCGTGATAAGAATGTCGCTTTTACCGTAGATTGCGCGGCTAATGCGGTATTTCGCGGTGATGAAACAGACTTAATGGAAATTCTTGGCAATCTGCTCGACAATGCCAGTAAAGCCTGCCGGCATCAGGTGTATGTCACTATCCGCCAAAATCCGTTCAGCCTCTGTGTGGAAGACGATGGCCCGGGCGTACCGGTAGCAAAACGTAAACAGCTGTTTGAGCGCGGCACCAGGCTGGATACCTATCGCGAAGGCCATGGCGTAGGGTTGGCTATTGTTGCCGAGTTGGTTGAATCTTATTCCGGTGAACTGGTATTAGATGATAGCCCGCTGGGTGGCGCCCGTTTTAGTGTAAAATTTAACTAAATACACTCTGCGGTGTCCCGGCGTTGATCGCGCCGGGCAAACCAGGCGTAATAGCATGCTAGACTGTCTAATTTGAGTTGGATACCACCCGATGGAACTGAATAACCCTGCTGTAATAAAAATTAAAAATTTACGTTTACGTACCTATATTGGTATTAAAGACGAAGAAATAAACAATAAGCAAGATGTTGTTATTAACGCAAAAATTCATTACAGCGCTAATGATGCAGCCAACACTGACGATATGGACAAGGCGCTTAATTACCGCACTATTACTAAAAAAATTATCGCTCTGGTGGAGCAACAACGTTTTTCTTTACTGGAAAAACTGACAGCAGAAGTGCTGGCTATTGCTGCTGAACACCCTTCAGTGCGCTATGCCGAAGTAGAAATTGATAAACCACACGCACTGCGTTTTGCCGATTCCGTATCGCTTACCCTGTCGCTGAATAAATAACTTCTATACTGAAGTTGTCTTCAGCGTTGTCAGCAAGGTGTATCTATGCATATTTTACTAACCGGCGGCACCGGTTTAATTGGCTCTGCGCTGGTAAAACACTGGCTTAACCAACATAAGCTGGTCGTGCTAACACGTAATCCAGCCCAAGCTCAACAGCAACTGGGGCCTGAGGTACGCACGGTTCAGTCATTACAGCAGGTTGATTTTAACCAGATTGATGCAGTGATAAACCTTGCTGGAGAACCTATCGTTGGTAAACGCTGGAGTGATGCGCAAAAGCAACTGCTGTGTGACAGCCGCTGGGCAATAACAGAACAAGTGGTTGGCGCGATTAAAGCCGCCAGCACACCGCCGTCGGTACTGATCAGCGGTTCTGCTATCGGTATTTATGGCCGTCAGCAGCAACAGTTTATTGATGAAGATTACCAGCCGTTTCATGCTGAATTTTCATCTGAGCTATGCCAGCGCTGGGAACAACTGGCGCTGGCGGCTCAATCTGCCAATACCCGCGTCTGCTTATTGCGTACCGGTATAGTGCTGGCAAACGAAGGTGGAGCGTTAAAAAAGATGCTGCTCCCATTTAAACTCGGCCTGGGCGGCCGTATTGGCAACGGTGAGCAGTATATGTCATGGGTGCATTTGCAAGACATGCTGCGTTTAACAGACTTCTTGCTGCAACACCCTACCTTAACCGGCCCATTTAACGCTACTGCCCCTAACCCGGTAACCAATGCGGAATTCAGCCAGCAACTGGCCAAAGTATTGCATCGCCCCGCTATACTGCCAATGCCGGCCTTTGTGCTTAAACTTATGCTGGGTGAAATGGCCGATCTGCTACTGACCGGCCAACGGGTTATACCGGCAAAACTGCAACATGCCGGTTTTGCGTTTAAATACTCTCAACTATCCGATGCACTAAAAGCGCTGCAAGGTTAACCCTGCAGCACTTTGCGCATTAACTGGGCACCAGGGATGCGCAGCAGACGCTTTAGCTGCCACCACCCTAGTAAAGTTACTGTTACAACACCCAGTACAGGCCCAAGCCACCATAAGGTGTAATGCAGCTGAAATGGCAAGTTAAACACGCGTTGCTGTACTATCACCAGCATCAACTCCGCCAGAATAGTGGCAAATAAACCCGCCATTGCCCCCAGCAAAGCAAACTCCAGTATCAGCGCATTACGCAAGAACGCATACTGGGCACCTAAAGTGCGTAAAATGGCCAGCTCCTGCTCACGTTGCTCCAGCGTGGCCTGTACCTGAGCCACCAGCACTAATCCGGCGGCCAGACAAATAATCACCAGAATAAAACTTAGTGCCACTGTTACCTGCTCAATAATATCGTTTACCTGTTTTATAATATTATCTACGCTTATCACTGTTACCGTTGGCATTAAACGCGCCAGTTGGTTTAGTAACTGATTACGCTCAGCCTCCAGATAAAATGCCGTGATATAGGTAGCGGGAAAATCGGCCAGCAAGTCCGGGCTTAAAATCATGTAAAAATTAGGCTGCAAACTATTCCAGTCCACTTTACGGATACTGCTTACCTGAGCGCTCAGCGGCTCACCACCAATAGAAAATACCACCGAATCGCCCAGTTTCAGCGCCAGCCGTTCAGCCAGCTCAGCTTCAACCGACACCTGTGCAGTGGCGTTGCTGTCAAACCAGTTGCCTGCCGTGATTTGATTATTGGCTGGCAGCTCTGACAGCCAGGTCAGGTTTAGCTCACGCCCCACCCCAACACGCTGCTGGCTACGATCTTCTTTAGTCGCTTCTTCCTGCAGCTGTTCATCGTTAATCGATACTAAGCGGCCACGCACCACCGGATAATAACTGTCCAGCTGCAACGCATGTTGCGCAGCAAACTGGTTCAGGTCGTTGCGTTGCTGTTCAGTAATATTAACCAAAAACTGGTTTGGCGCCCCTGGCGGTATCTGCTGCTGCCATTGGCCAATTAATTCTGCCCTCAGAAAATATAATAACAATGCCAGGAAAATAGCCAGACTGAATGTAATTAACTGAAAACTGTTTGCCCAAAGCCGGCGTCGCAAGTTGGCCAAAGCCAGACGTCTGGCACTGCTTTGTCCGGCAGCTACCGGTTTTGCCAGCCGTACCAGTAAGCTGGCACCAGCCAGCAACAGTAAGGCAAATAAGCCGCAAAGTGCAAACAAGCCAATACTTAAGATAAATTCACCGCTAAACAACCACATTAAGCCCCAGATCGCTACGGCACCAGATACCAGTTGCAGCTTATCCAGCCCCAGATTTATTACCGGCTGTTTTAATACATCAATCGCAGCAGTCTGAGACAACCGCCACATCGGCCGGGCAGCAAACAACAAGGCGCAAATTACACAGGTTAATATGCCCAGCCAAAGTGGCCGCCAACTAAACTCTGCTCTGTAATCGCTAAGAAACTGCGTAATGCCCCACTGCGCAGCTTCAATGGTTAGCTGTCCGGCAATAGCACCGCACAACAGACTGAACATAACAACCAGCAACAAGTGGCTGCCATAAATAAGTCTGATTTGCGCTGTAGTGGCCCCCAGCGCCTTAATTACGGCTACCGACTGGGTGTGGCGCTGGCTATAACGCCCCGCAGCGACAGCAGCGGCACAAGCTGCCAGAACAATCCCCAGCAAGCCTGCAAGCAACAAAAAGCGCTCGGCCCGTTCCAGTGCGCTGCCAATAGCTGATTCGCGGTCCATATCCTGCCAGCGTTGATGTGCAGTCAGTTGTGGTGTCATCTGTGTTTCAAAACTGGCAAGATCTGAAGCGGCACCGGCAAATAAATAACGATAACCAATACGGCTACCCGGTTGCACAATTTGTGTTGCACTCACGTCATCCAGGTGCATCAGTACGCGTGGCGAGCCACCAAAAACACTTAGTGGCGCATCAGGTTCATTTGCAATAACTCCCTTCACGGTAAGGCTTAGCATGCCTATTTCAATTTGATCGCCCGGTGCTACACCCAGTAAATTAAACAAGCGCTCTTCAACATAAACCGTACCGGGTGTCAGGCTGGCATAGTCACCAGAGTTGATATCTGCCGACGCCTTAAGTAACAGCTCTCCACGTAGCGGGTAGCTGTCGCTAACCGCCTTTATTGTGGCCAGCTGCATACTGTCACCGGCGAACAGCATAGAATCGAACTGCATTTGCTGCGCCGTTGCCAGGTTATTCTGCTGCGCAAGTTCTATCACTGCCATATCAAACGGTTGGCTGGAGCGCAGAACTTTATCTGCCGCGGTAAACTGGGCACTGCGCTGCATCAATGCACTTTTCACACCTTGCGTAATGCCACTGAGGCTCACCACTGAACCCACCGCCAGGAACAAAGCAAAAGCGATAACCCACAGCTCGCCGCGACGCAGTTCACGCCAGAACAGGCGCCAGGCAATACTAGCCCACATGAGCCATTTCCTCATTTGCTGTTTCAAAACGCCCGGCTTGCATACGATATTGCCGCTGACAGCGGGCTGCCAGCTCATCATTATGCGTTACCAACACCAGTGTAGTGCCCTGTTCAGCATTTAAACTAAACAGTAAATCTTCAATTTTACGCCCTGTTGTAGCATCAAGGTTTGCTGAAGGCTCATCGGCAAACAGTACTGCAGGCCGTGTAATAAATGCCCTGGCAATTGCAACACGCTGTTGCTCACCACCGGATAATTGCGCCGGATAAAAATGCGCCCTCTGTGCCAACCCAACCTGCTGCAGCAATTCAAGCCCACGCTGTCTTGCTTGTTTATCGCCGGCAAGCTCGGCTGGCAAAGTAACGTTTTCCAGCGCAGTAAGGCTGGGTAATAACAAAAAAGACTGAAATACAAAGCCAACATCTCTGGCGCGGATTGCCGCACGCTGATCTTCTGACAAAGTGTGTAAAGTATGTCCGGCCAGATGTACTTCACCTGCCGTAGGCACATCCAGCCCGGCCAGTAAACTGAGCAATGTTGATTTACCAGAGCCGGAAGCACCGACAATAGCAACTGTCTCAGCGCGATTGATAGTCAAACTGATATCATGCAGGATAGTGAGTGAACCATCGGTAACTTTGACGCTCTTAGCCAGGTTAACCGCTTTAATATGAACTTCAGGTATTTTCATCATGCGTATTTTCTTAATTTTGTTAATCGGATTCTTCAGTCAGGCCAGTTTCGCACAAAAATTACTGATCCTGGGCGACAGCCTCAGTGCAGCTTATGGCATGCAACAACAACAGGGCTGGCCTCACCTGCTACAACAGCAACAGGAAGACTGGCAGCTGATTAATGCCAGCATCAGCGGTGAAACGACCGCTGGCGGATTGGCGCGTTTACCCGCACTGTTAAAACAACATCAACCAGACGCGGTATTAATTGAGCTTGGCGGTAACGATGGCCTGCGCGGTTTTGCCATTGATACTGTGCAATCGAACCTGAACAACATTATTGCACTGATACTGCAGAGTAATGCCGTGCCGGTGTTAATGCAAATACGCATTCCGCCAAACTATGGACCACGTTACGGCAAGCAATTCAGTGATTTATATCCGCAACTGGCAGAAAAACACCAAATAACCCTCTGGCCGTTTTTTATGGACGACATTGCTGTTGACAGTGAACTCATGCTGCCGGATGGCATACATCCGAACAGCCAGGCGCAGCCGCTGATTAGCGAATTTGTCGGCAAGTTATTGGCCGGATTAAAAACAGACTAATGGATTTTGAAACAGAATAGGTAAAGACTCAAGGATGAGTTTGTTAGCGGATGTGTATTGGTGATTTAGTGCTATGACGCGAAGTGGCGTCCCCTAGGGGATTCGAACCCCTGTTACCGCCGTGAAAGGGCGGTGTCCTAGGCCTCTAGACGAAGGGGAC
>NZ_FNXF01000003.1:80529-409575 GCF_900108485.1 Rheinheimera pacifica
TCTAGACGAAGGGGACGCACGAATAAATCTTGGTGGAGCTAAGCGGGATCGAACCGCTGACCTCTTGCATGCCATGCAAGCGCTCTCCCAGCTGAGCTATAGCCCCACACTTTTGTGTTTTTTGCTAACCTGCGTTAGCGCTGAACACGGGGCGCATTCTAGGGTGCCACTGAAAATGTGTCAACAGTTTTTTCAGCAGCTTTTATCGTTCGGGCATTTTTTAAACGCAATGCTGAATTTACAGGCAAAAACTGTTGAAATTACAGACTTTATAACAGCTTAGCGAAGGGTTTAACTATATCGCTTCAAGCCAGCAACAGCTAAACAGAAAAAACGCTACTGCATTTGCCTGTCAGCATCGTGTTATGGCTGTTTTTTGTATAAACTAAGGCACATCAGATAAGCTGTATGCGCGGTATATAAGACCTGCGTTACTCTAAAAAGGATTTTCACTATGTACGAAAAGTACTACGGGTTAAAGGAACGGCCATTCCAGCTCACACCAAGCCTGAATTTATTTTATGCCAGCAAACTGCATAAACGCGCCCTCGCCTATTTACAGTATGGCCTAAGTCAGGGCGAGGGTTTTATTGTCATCACCGGCGATGTCGGCACCGGAAAAACCACTATTGCCAACCAACTGTTAAGTCAGTTGAATCAGGATGAAATTATTGCCAAACAGATTGTCACGTCAAAACTGGAACCTGACGATCTTATTCGGATGATTGCGTCCTGTTTTAATCTGGTGGTAACCGAGCATACGAAAGCCAGCTATCTTGATGCCATTTACAGCTATCTTAAACGCCTGCATTCCCAGCATCGCAGAGCACTGCTGCTGGTAGACGAAGCACAAAACTTACCACTGGCTTCTATTGAAGAGCTACGTATGCTGTCTAATTTTCAGCTCAATGGTAAACCCCTGTTACAAAGTTTCCTGCTGGGCCAAAATGAATTAAATGCGATTATTCAGGCCGACAATATGGAACAGTTTCGCCAGCGGATTATTGCATCATCCAACTTATCCGCATTTCAGATTGAAGATACCAAAGCCTATATCCAATACCGTTTGCTGCAAGCTGGCGGCAACGCCGGCATATTGCAAGATGCCTGTTTCGCCCTTATTCAGCAGCATAGCCGCGGCATACCACGAAAAATTAATACCGTAATGGACAGAATACTGCTGTTTGGTTATTTAGAAGAGTGCCCGGTTATTACCGCAGAACATGTCAAGACCGTGCTGGAAGAGTTGTCACAGGAAATTGCCAACCAGCAACCATCGGCCCCTGTTATGCAAGTGCAGCAGCCCCAGACAGCATCAACTCAGAGCATGCTAAGTGAATTATCGGCGGTGCTTGACAGTGCGCTGGAGCAAAAAATCCGCATGGCAAAAGAACTTGATGTGTTGCTTAAACGACAGCAGCAATTACTCAACAGCAGAGATAATAAAGAATCATAAACCACGTATAACAACAGCGATACGCCTGCAACTACAGGCGTATCGTGTAACTTAACCAGACTCTGTTTTCGGTAAGATCAAAGCTGTCTACTGATGAATTGCGGCTGATACGCTTTAGCATGGCTTTGATGTCAGAATGTTCATTTAACTGGCGCTTAATGCCCATTTCTACCGATAAATTTTTGTCTTCGCGCTCATCGGTCAGATAGTTAATATCGTAATAATTGCTATTCAGTAGCAAGCTGGAGTGTTTTGATAACTTCCAGGATGACTGAACAGAAAAAGCGTTACGATTATTTTGTCGCTCGGTTTCAACATACTCATCTTCACTGCGGCTGAGCATTACACTCAACGCCAGGCGGTTTTTATTGTAGCCTATTGTCATTGCCGCAGTTCGTCGCTTAATCAACTCCTCGCTAAGCTCAAGCTCTGCATTAAATAGCTGCCGAAACGATTCTCCGGTGCCTAACTGATAGTTATTTGTCGGCGGCCGAAAACAGTCTGTAAACTGAGCGGCACCGTCTGGACAGACAAAAATACCAAGATCTTCAATAATCTGGTCAAAAGAAGATAATGTCTGCACATCTTCGCGAACAGACAACCTTAGCGACAAAAATCTGAGATTGTATTGCCCCTGCAAATTCGAGCTACGGCCAAAGTAACGCCGGTCAAGACTATAAGACAAAGACGTTCGTCGCGTCGGTGCCAGAAAAACTTCAGCAGCAAGATAATTCTCGTCAATATCTTGCTGTTGCTCGCCGACAGAGCGTGTTGCCCAGTTTTGCGTAACATTAATTCGTGATGCCAGGCCAAACTGATACTCAAGGCCCACACCATATGACTTAAACTCATTGGCATAACCCGAGGTATTGTCGTTATCATCATAGCTGCCACGCACTATCATCGACAAACTCGGCTGCAATGGTAAACCAGCTGTAGCACTGGCCCGTTTACTGACAAAGTCTCCTCTGCTGCCCTGACGCCCGGTTTTATTGTAGTTTGCCGATAACTGCCAAAACAATGGTGATTGGCGTTGTGCACTGCCAAGCGCGAGAAAGCTGCTTAACGTATCATTGTCAAAACTACCTATATCATCCTGCAATTCAGGCTGTCTGGAACTTAGCTTATTGTAAGCCAGGCCAAGCTGAGCATTCACGTCAGCCGTTTGCAACGTGCGTAAATTTAAATTAGCACCATAATTGCTGGTTTTAGACAGGTTTTCAGTGCCGGTAATAATATCGGAGAACACACCGTTGCGTGAGTCTCGGATCCGGTAGCCGGAATCCGCACTTAAACCCAGGCTGACACGATCATCGTAAGCATTGAACATATTGCGCCAGCTATATTTATCCAGGCTTTTATGTGAGCGTTGCGCGTCGTCATACCATACTGATTCATTTTGTAAAAACAGTGCTGAAGAAGCGTTCTTACCGGTAAGGTTAATAGCAACCGAAGGTTTCAGTAAAGCAGCCATCCCTTTGTCCAGACCACCACCAGCCTGCTCGTCTCTGATCCAGTAACCATAGGTACGGGTTTCTATTTCAGGTTTAATGTCTGTTTTTGCCGATAGCACCTGTGCTGGTGTCAGCAATGCAGCAATAGCAGTAACCAGCGGTGTTAATTTGGCTGGGTGGTACAGTACGGTTTTAGCCCGCGCCATAATAATAACCGTAGCCGTAACCTTTACCCTGATTACGGTGTGCCTTGTTAATCAAAAATCCAATCGCAATGTCTTTGGGTAATAATGCCACTGCCTGTTCTATTTCTGCCAGCTTAGAATGATTCTCTTCTACCACTACAACCGCCTGACCACACATAGAGGCCATTACGGCAGTTTCATTAACGCCCAGCAAAGGGGGCGCATCAAAAATAACAATACGGTCTGAGTAACGCGAGGCAAACTCATTAACCAGCATCAACATACGTTCACTGGCAAGTAATTCGGTGGATAAGTGATGTGGCCGGCCAGCGGTAATAATCTTCAGCCTGTCGACATTGGTGCTCAGAATAATATCCGATACCTTAATCTCGCTTGACAGTAAATAATCTGTCAGACCTATATCATGATGAATATTCAGCGTTTTTGATACACTGGGGCGCAGTACATCACTGTCTACCAGCAATACTGTCTTATCCTGTTCCAGTGCAATACTCAGAGCCAAATTGATCGCTGAAAAGGTTTTCCCTTCACCTGGCCTTGAGCTGCTAACCAGGATCAGATTGGGATGCTTTAACGTGCTGCTCAGTGCACCAAACGCGTTGCTGATAAGTTTGCGCTTAATAACGCGGTATTCTTCATTGATCAGACGACGCTCACTGGACAACGAAACAAAGTTTTTCTGCTCCAGTATTTTCAGGTCCAGCGTGACCGAAGGCTTATGCCCCTGAACACCTTCTGTTGCTGTTTGATTTTCTGCAGCAACGCTGCCCTCTGTAATAGCGCGGTATGCCGGTTCTCGTCTTGGCGCTGAAACCTCATGCGACAGGGTTGCATCAATATCCGGTGCTGCTACCTGCTGTGCACGCTCCAAGGTGGTATCCGCTTGCTTATCAGATACATCAGACTGTTTTCTTATGGCTTTTTCAATAATACTCACCGGATCACCCTCAACAACAGCTCGGCAGAGCGGCCAAACAGCACTTCATTGCTTAACAATGCGGCATAACATAGCAATAAGCCACCACTTAGCATGGCAAAATACAGAAAATGCAATCGCACCTGTTTTAGAATAGCGTGTTTATCTGTATGAGATACCACACCAAACACCGGATAATCACTTATGCTCTGTAATTGCAAAGCGCTTGTTAATACAGGCGAAATAAGGCTGCGCACAAACGCCATAAATATTCCGGCCCCAAGCCCCACTAACAGAACCAGCGAGTAAAATAGCCCCCGGTTTGGCCCTGACGGCGTTAAAGGTACGCGTGGCGGCTCTATCACGTTGAACTGCACATCCTGAGATGATGCATCTGCACGGCGGGACAGCTCCATTGACTCTCTTCGGGCCAGTAAAGCTTCATACTTAGATTTGGTAATATCATAGTCGCGGTTCAGACCGGTAAATTCAGCTTCAATTTCAGGGATCAGGTTAAGCCTGCTTTCCAGTGTAGTTACCCGGTCCTGATAAGCCTGCACCCGCACCCGTGTAGAAGCGACTTCAGACTCCAGCCGTGACACACTGATACGTAACTCCTGATAAACTGCATTCTGATTCAGGTTACTGTTCTGGCCTGGATTTTCTGACGACATTTGCGCCAAAGCTTCAAGTTCCGTGTCACGTTGTTGTTCCAGCTGCGTAAGTAAGCGCTTGGTTTCCAACACGTCGGGATGAAACTCAGTATAGCGGATCAGCAGATTATCCAGTTGTGACTGTAAAGTTTTTATACGTTCATCAAACTGGGTGGCAGGCCTGTTGGCACTGCCGGAATAAGGCATAACGCCAAATACCGGCTCTTCACCCAGCAACTGGCTTTTAGATGACGCCAGCCGGGTTTCCAGCTCTCTAAGGGCCAGATTAGCTTCTTCCAGACGTTTCTTTTCGTCACTGATTTGACTGTAGTAATCACTTTGATTACCCGGCAATATATTCATCCGGTGTTTTTTAAAGTCTGACAACCGAAGTTCAGCCTCGATCAGGCGGCGTTCGTAATCTGATATCTGATCAGTTAAAAAACGTTCTGCGGTTTGAGAATCTGCACGGCTTGAACCTATTCGGCCTTCAACAAAGTTGTTCAGCGTTTCTTGCACGACTTTAAGCGCCATTTGTGGCTGCGGGTTGTTATAAGCAATAACGTAAATATTTTCCCGGCCGGACGCCGATATTTTTATTTGCTTTTGCAGAGTATTGATAAGGTCTTCAAAAGCTTTTTCGTCTTTGGCCTGAATATCAAGATCGGTAGCTCTGGCAATTTTCTCCAGATTTGGCCTGCTTAGCAGGGTACGCGCCATCAGCTTAATTTCATCTTCAGAATTGGTTCGCAAGGCAAGGCCTCGCAGCAGAGGTTCCAGCACAGTACTGGTTTCTACATATAACTTAGCATTAGCTTCGAAAGTGGGCGGCATGTTGTACACATATACCCACCCTACCGGGCAAATCAGCCAGGCGGTAATTACGATATAGCGTCTGCGCAGCCACACACCCTGAATATAGGTGCGTACCTGCTCAATCGCTTGTTGCAGTTCTTTCATCAGTCACTCCCTGAACCTTAACCAGCGTATCCGCGCTGCTTAAAACCATGCTTCCGGAATAATTACTACATCGCCAGGCAACATATCTACGTTGGCAGCAATTTTGCCATCGCGGATAAGGTCATCCAGCCTGACATTAAATGTTATTTGCTGGCCATCTTTCGTTCTTACCAGCTTGGCACCGTTACCGTTAGCAAATTCAGTTAAACCGCCAACTGCAATCATCAGATCAAGTACCGTCATATACTGACGATAACTAACAGCCTGAGGGTTGGCAGCTGCGCCGATTACCCTAACCTGTTCACTGTATGGACCAACAAAATTGGTTACCGACACAGTCACAACCGGATCGCGGATGTATTTACTAAGAATTGCCTCCATATCACGGGCAACCTGAGTGGGGGTTTTACCGCTGACGGGAACATCTTCAACCAGAGAAGTCGATACTTTACCATCTGGCCTGACGATAAAAGTGCCGGACAGCTCCGGATTTCGCCAGACAAAAATTCCAACCGTGTCATTTGGGCCGATAAGATATTGGTAATTATCAACGGAGGTAGTCAAAGAGTTTTGCACCGTTGCCGGGGGCAACGTGGGATTGCTGCTGCAACCTGCTAAAAACAGACCTAAAATCAACGTTAAACCGCAATATCCTTTCGCTGGTGTAGCCATCATATTACTCATCCTTTTACTGACGCCCTGATAATATAACTTAAAAAATTACCGTTGTGATGTAAAAATTGAAAATTTAATTTTTGTTTTGCTGAAGAAATAGTATAATTAGTGCGCTTGGTTTTGCCTCATCGACCTTTTCGGTGGTGGTGATAGCTAAATGCAATGGATGCAACAAGGATGTCGTTATGAGTAAAGCAAGTCGTTACGGACGAAATACGATTGCAGACAAGCTGTTTCTACTGGGTGAATTAGTACTGCTAGTGTTATCCAGTTTACTTGCCAGCTATGCCTACAGTTATTACCTGTCTCCTGTATCTTTTGAACATCGCCTGATTAATGCTGCGCTATTTGCGGCTTCAGTAATGCTGTGCGCTTTGTCAGTGGGTCTGTATGACCAGAAACTGCGCGAGGGGCAAAAAGGTATCATCAAGCGCGTTGTTATTACTCTGCTGTTTAACGCAATTTTGCTTGAACTGATTATTTTTCAGCTGTTCTCCGTATTGCATATCAGTACGCTGTATCTGGCAGCGGCCTCTGTGTTTTCTGCGATCAGTGTATCGGCATTTCGCGCTTTCTTTCACTACAACGATATTACCCGCATCAGCAGACGCCGGGTATTAATATTAGGTGCTGGTGAGCGTGCTTCCATTATAGAGCGCCGCATGCGACGTAATGTTGACAAGCGCAATTTTGAAATTGTCGGCTTTACGCCGATCGAGGGCGATAAAGACGCCGGTATCGCCGAGCACAAGCTGGCAAAATTCGATTATAAAAACGACCTGTATCAGTATGTGGTTGAACACAACATTGATCAGTTAGTTATTGCCTGTGACGAACGACGCAATATGTTACCTGTCGAGCATTTATTTAAATGCAAAACACGTGGCATTGACGTTATTGAGATCCTTGATTTTATCGAGCGTGAAACAGGTCAGATTGCAGTGAACCTGATTTACCCGAGTTGGGTTATCTATGCCAACGGCCTGGATTTAAATCAGCGCTTTAAAACCAATCTCGATTACAAGCTTAATGTCGTATTAGCTATTCTGCTACTGGCTGTTACCTGGCCTATTATGCTAATTACCACCCTGCTTATTTATTTGGAAGACGGCCGCAAAACCGGAGCGTCAGTATTTTACCGCCAGATAAGAGTGGGATATGACGGCAAGCCATTTTATATTGTTAAATTTCGCAGTATGCGGCCTGATGCTGAGAAAAACGGTGCCCGCTGGGCAACTGCAGACGATGACAGGGTTACACGTGTAGGCCGGATCATCCGCAAATACCGTATAGATGAACTGCCTCAGTTATTGAATGTGTTATCCGGTGATATGGGTTTTGTCGGGCCAAGACCTGAGCGGCCAGAGTTTGTTAATCAACTGGCTAAAGACATCCCGTATTACAATCAGCGGCATAATGTTAAACCTGGCCTGACAGGCTGGGCTCAGCTTAAATATCCTTATGGCTCTACCGCTGAAGATGCACAGGAAAAACTCAAATTTGACCTGTATTACATTAAACATCGCAGCCTGATGCTGGATTTGATGATTCTTGTCAGAACCGTAGAAATTGTACTTTTTGGCAAAGGACGTTAATACCAATGCAGTATGCACGGTTAAGAAGTAATGCGCTTACTGTAGATGTTGAAGATTATTTTCATGTCGCAGCGTTTGATGCCACTGTGTCTCCGGCACAGTGGCCTGATTTTCCGCAACGTGTAGCACGTAACACTGAAATTTTACTGCAACAGTTTGATAAACATCAGGCTAAAGCTACCTTTTTTATTTTGGGCTGGGTGGCAGAACGCTATCCGCAACTGGTAAAACAAATTCACGCCGCCGGACATGAAGTTGCCAGCCATGGCTATGCTCATGCCAAAGCTTCTGTGCAAACAGCAGCTGAATTTTTGCAGGATGTCAGCCGGGCTAAGGCCATTCTGGAAGACATTACCGGCGCCGAAGTGGTTGGTTACCGTGCACCAAGCTTTTCTATTGGTAAAACCAATGAATGGGCGTTTGATGTACTCCAGCAGGCAGGATACCTCTATAGCTCCAGTACTTACCCTGTTGTGCACGATTTATATGGCACACCGGATTGGCCGCAACAACCCTATAAACGGGCCGAAGGCATTTGGGAATGCCCGATGCCTGTATTAAATAAAGTTGGTAAGCAATGGCCCATAGCAGGTGGTGGTTATTTTCGCCTGTTACCATACTGGCTTAGCAAAAAGTGTATCGACAGCTATCTGAAGCAAAGTGATGCACCTTATATGTTTTATTTTCATCCGTGGGAAATAGATCCGCATCAGCCACGGTTTGAGCAAGCACCATTTAAATCCAAATTCAGACACTACACTAACTTAAACCGCATGGAAGCTAAACTGGTGCGCTTGCTGCAAGACTATCAGTGGCGTAGCGTCAAAGAAGTATATCAACCGTATTTTGCTTAAACAGAAGGGAACCGGATGTATCAACTGAATACATTGTCGCTCAGGGACGAGCAAGCAGTGGCGTGGGATAATTTTGTAACAGCCAGTGACGAAGCCACCTTTTTTCATTTATCTGGCTGGCAACAAATTATTGCCGATGCTGGTCATCGTTGTTATTACCTGTATGCCACTCAAAATAACCAGATTGTTGGTGTGCTGCCGCTGGCCCGCGTTAAAAGTATGCTGTTTGGCGATGCGCTGGTGTCTACGCCATTTTGTGTTTATGGCGGTGCGGTTGGCGAGCCAGCCGTTAAGCGTTTTTTGGAGCAGGAAGCGGTAAAACTTGCCACCTCACTGCAGGTAAAACATATTGAACTGCGTTATAAAACCGTGCAGGACAACGACTTTACCACCCGCAGCCAGCATGCTTACTTTGCCTGTGAACTGGCCGAAACAGCTGAGCAGATCCTGGCTAATGTAAAGAAAAAACAACGTGCGGTTATCCGTCATGCGTTGAACGAACCCTTGCAGTATACGCTGGACACCAACCCAAACGATTTTTACCAAACCTATTCAGAAAGCGTGCGCAATCTGGGTACTCCGGTGTTCAGCAAAGCCTTTTTCCAAAAAATTATGCAGGTATTTCCCGCGCAAACAGAAATTCTGACCGTGCGTAAAGATCAGCAACCGGTATCCTCAGTGCTGAGTTTTTATTATAAAGGTGAAGTGCTGCCTTATTATGGTGGCGGCATCAGTGAAGCTAAATCACTAAAAAGTAATGACTATATGTACTACCAGCTGATGTGCCATGCCAGGCTGGATAAAAACTGTCAGCGTTATGACTTTGGCCGCAGCAAACTGGAGTCTGGTGCTTATCAATATAAAAAACATTGGGGTATGGAAGCGACAGAACTACACTACCAGTATAAATTGATCACCGCCCAGCAATTACCGAACCTGAGCCCTAATAATCCTAAATATCAGCTATTTATCCGGCTGTGGCAAAAACTACCGCTGTCAGTAAGCCAGTGGATTGGCCCTGCCCTGTCGAGGTATCTGGGATGACAGCCGCTAAACCGGATTTGCTGTTGCTGGTACACCGCATTCCCTATCCACCCAATAAGGGCGATAAAATCCGCTCATTTAATTTAATGAAAGCGCTAAGCCAGCATTACACGGTGCATCTGGGCTGTTTTATCGATGATCCTTTTGACCGGCAGTATATAGATACACTCAGCCAGTGGTGCGCCACCGTATTCTGTGTAAACCAAGCCAAGTGGCAGGCAAAGCTGTGCGCTTTGAGCGGTTTTATTAATAATCAGGCCATTACCCTGCCCTACTATTTCAGCCTGGCTATGGCTGCCTGGGTAAAAACCACAATTAGTACACATAAGATTGAAAAGGTACTGGTGTACTCCTCATCTATGGCTCAGTACGTCGATAAAGCTGATTATCAGCAATTGATCAGAGTGATCGATTTTGTTGATATTGATTCAGACAAATGGCGCCAATACGCCGAAAAATCACGCGGTGTTAAACGCTGGTTTTATCAGCGGGAGGCCAGGTTACTGCTGCAATACGAAAAACAGATTTGTCAGCGCTTTAGCAGCAGCCTGTTCGTGTCAGACGACGAAGCCAGCGCATTTCGTGCCATGCTGCCTGCTGAGTTGCAGCACAAAGTACACAGTGTATTAAATGGCGTTGATACTGACTATTTCTCACCCGATATTCCAGACTGCAGCACAGAACATACATTGCCTGAGCAATATATCGTATTTACCGGCGCCATGGATTACTGGGCCAATGTAGATGCAGTCTGCTGGTTTTGTCAAAACATCTGGCCACGGCTAAAACAGTTATACCCGCAGTTACACTTTATGATAGTCGGTGGTAAACCCAGCACTGAAGTGCGGGCACTTAGCCAGCAAGCGGGTGTAATTGTTACCGGCCGGGTAAATGATGTACGCCCTTATATCAGCCACGCCCGCTTTGCGGTAGCGCCTATGCTAATAGCGCGCGGTATACAGAATAAAGTGCTTGAAGCAATGGCAATGAACAAGGCCGTAGTCTGCAGTGCCATGGCGATGGAAGGCATTAATGCCCCCGCTAGCGAAGATGCGGTAATTGCCGATGGGGTAGATAACTTTATCCGGGCTTGCAAACGGCAACTGGATCGCACTTCAGCGCCCTCTGCTAACCGGCAGTGGATTTTACAGCATTTTACCTGGCAACAAACGTTAGTACGGTTAAACAGCTTTATCCATCCGGAGTTGCCGGCATGACAGCCCTTAACCGCCAGGCTAACGTTTTGCTGCTTGTTGTGATCGGCCTGGCTTATATCGTGCTTTACGGCTCAACCTGGCTGGATATGGAGCGGGTGTGGCGCAGCTCTGCAACTTATAATCATTGCTACCTGATCCTGCCCATCTGTCTGTATTTTTTTTATCGCGCCAAAACGCCGCTTATTACGCCTTCCGCCGCCGGTTACTGGTTATGGCTACCGGCTCTTGGTTTAATATTGCTACAATTAATCTGGCTGTTTGGCTACGCGGCTGATATCGCCCTGCTGATGCATATTGCCGCCGTAATGTCGCTACAGGCGCTGTTATGGCTTGCTTTTGGTAATACCAACAGCCGTTTGCATTGGTTTGCCATCGCATATCTGATATTTCTGGTACCTTTTGGCGAAGAGTTATCGCCGTTTTTACAGAATATTACCGCCGATCTCACCGTGGTGATGTTGCAGGCTGTCAGCATTCCGGTTTATCGTGAAGGCCTTTACCTCGCCACTCCGGTAGGTTTATTTGAAGTGGCAGAAGCCTGCTCAGGCTTACGTTTTCTGATCGCATCACTGGCTATTTCAGCGCTATTTGCCTACCTGCACTACAACAAAATCTGGAAACAGGTCAGTTTTGTCGTGTTTATGGCCTTGTTATCTGTACTGGCCAATGGTGTACGCGCTTTTATGTTGGTTTATATCGGTGAAAAAACCGATATGCGCTTTGGCTTTGGCGCTGATCATTATCTGTATGGCTGGCTGTTTTTCGGCCTGGTATTAATAGCCGGTTTCTGGCTGGGGGCAAAATTTTCAGATCCTACCCAGCAGCTTGAACGGCGCAGCAAACAGCATTTTAGTTTACAAACCAAGCCATCAATGTTGATTCTGGCCACTGCAATTATTGCGCTAACCCTGAGTTACCGGTTGTCGTTAAACGTGATGGCAGAGCCCGCAGCGATACACAACCTTGCCATGCCTTTTGCCAGTCAGCCGGTAGAAAAAAGTAACTGGGGTATCAATTTTATAAACAGTCTGGCCCAGAGCCATGCTCAGGATACTGCAGGTACCGAATATTTCGTCGCCCGCTACGGTAATAAACAACAAAATGGCGAGCTGATTAACTGGCAGAACAACCTGTTTGATAAACAACGCTGGCAGGTACAACGACGTATTATCGGTGCAGACAGTGCCATATTACAGTTAAGAAGCCTGACGAATGAACAACGCACTGTGCTGTACTGGTATCAGATTGACGAACAACGGGTAGTACCTGAACTGGAAGTGAAAGTACGCCAGGCATTAAGTTACCTGGCTGATGATCAGTCCAGTGCTTATATTTTTGCTGTATCAGTTAATGGTAAAGCCTCAGAGCAAAACCTGGCAGTGTTGCAGCAAGCCGCAGCCTTATTGTCACAAACCCAAACTACTACGGAGCAGGCCGTTGCCGGAGGCCAATATGACTGAGCGCCAGCAACAACCGGTGCATATTGCTCATCTTATCTGGCACTTTAGCACCGGCGGCCTGGAAAATGGCCTGGTTAACCTGATAAACCATTTACCGCAGGACAAATTTCGCCATAGCATTATTACGCTAACCGGTCACGATCCGCAGTTTGCAACGCGTATCAAAACCAACAATGTCAGCCTGCACTGTCTGAACAAAGCTGAAGGACATGACTGGGGCACTTTTGGCCGGCTAAATACGCTGCTGCAAAACCTGCAGCCTGACATACTGCATAGCCGTAATCTGGCAACGCTGGAACTGCAAGTTATCGGCTGGTGGCGTAAAGTGCCACTGCGTTTGCATGGTGAACACGGCTGGGACAGCCATGATATCGGCGGCTGTAACAAAAAGAACCGCTTGATACGCCGCGTATTCAAGAGCTTTGTTCAGCGCTTTATTTGCTTGTCATCTGAAGCTGAGCAGTATCTGACTGATATTATTAAACTGGATAAAAACCGGGTTGAACGCATTTGTAACGGTGTAGAAATAGCCAAGTATGCCAATGCCCTGCCAGCAGAGCTGACGCTACCACCTGGCACTACGTCGCTTACCCCCATTGTATTTGCCACAGTGGGCCGTCTGGCCAGCGTGAAAAATCAGGCATTGTTGCTGCGTGCTTATAGCTTGCTATTGCAGCAACATCCGCAGTACGGCACAGAAAGTGCGCTGATAATTGTCGGTGACGGCCCCTGCCGGCAAGAACTTGAGCAACTGCGCGATACCCTGCAGCTAGGCTCTCAGGTAGTATTTACCGGTAACCGGCAGGATATTGCGCAGTTAATGCAGCGCTTTGATGTATTTGTGCTGCCCTCACTGGCAGAAGGGATTTCTAACACTTTGCTCGAAGCCATGGCTGCCGGTACACCGGTTATTGCCACTGCCGTGGGGGGCAACCCGGATTTACTGCCGGCAGCACTGCTTGATACTAATCTGGTAGCCTCAGATAACCCGCAGCAACTGGCCAATGCCATGCTGCGCTACCTGCAACAGCGCGACGCGCTGACTTATGACGCTGAATTGGTAAAAAACCATTGCCATCAGCACTTTAGTATAGATACGATGGTGCAGCGATATCAAAAGCTTTATGAAATGACAAGGATGCAGACTTAACCATGTGTGGTATAGCAGGAATTTATCAGCTGAAAACCCAGGCTACGCCTGAACCGCTAGTTCTGGCGAAAATGAATGACAGCCAATGGCACCGCGGGCCAGACGCCGGAGATTACTTTTTTCAGCCTACGGTTGGCCTGGCACACCGCCGGTTATCGATTATAGATATTGCCGGCAGCCCGCAGCCCATGCAAAGCGCCAATGCACAGGCCTGTATAGTGTTTAACGGTGAAATCTACAATTACCGTGAGCTGCGCCAGGAGCTACTTGGCAAGGGCTATCAGTTTAATACCAACGGCGATACCGAAACCATTCTGAATGCCTGGCTCGAATGGGGCGAAGACTGTGTGCATCACCTGCGTGGTATGTTTGCTTTTGCTATCTGGGATAGTAGCCGGCATTGCCTGTTTCTGGCCCGTGACCGTCTTGGCATTAAACCGCTGTTTTACTCGCTGCTTGATGACGGCCAGTTTATTTTTGGCTCTGAACTTAAAGTGCTGCGCAACCATCCGGATTTTGTTACCACGCTGCGCGACAGCACTATCGAAGATTATTTCAGCTTTGGTTATATTCCGGAACCTTACACTATTTACCAGCACAGCTATAAACTAGCGCCTGGCCATACTTTATTATTGCAGCACGGCCAGGCCCAGCTCAGTGAACCCAAGCAGTACTGGGATGTACCCACGCAGTGGCAACATGCCGTAACAGAGCAGGAACTGAGTGCAGAGCTGATCACAAGATTTCGTGAAGCAGTGGATATTCGGCTGGTAGCAGAAGTGCCGCTGGGCGCCTTTTTATCCGGCGGAGTCGATTCAAGCGCCGTTGTCGCCATGATGGCCGGCCTGCAAAGTGAGCCGGTTAACACCTGCTCTATTGGTTTTGACAGCCCACAGTTTAATGAAACCGAGTTTGCCCGTCAGGTGGCCACGCGTTATAACACCAACCACCACGAAAATATTGTTAGCCAGAACGATTTTGAGCTGCTGGACCAACTAGCAGACTTGTACGACGAGCCCTACGCCGACAGCTCAGCAATACCCACTTACCGCGTATGCCAGATGGCGCGCCAGCATGTTACGGTCGCCTTAAGCGGTGATGGCGCTGACGAGTTATTTGCCGGCTACCGCCGTTATAAACTGCACCTGAATGAAGAACGTTTTCGTAACTGGTTGCCACTGGCAATAAGAAAACCGGTTTTTGGCTTGCTGGGTAAAATTTACCCCAAACTGGATTGGGCTCCACGCTTTTTACGCGCTAAAACTACGTTTCAGTCGTTGGCGATGGACACCGTTGCCGGTTACCACAATTCTATTGCCATTTTGCGTCAGGATCAGCGCGACAGGCTGTTTTCAACAGCGTTTAAGCAGCGCCTTAACGGCTATAGCTCGCTGGAGGTATTTCGCCGTTATGGTAGCAAAGTACAACATCTGGACCCGATGAAAATAGCCCAGTATCTGGATATGAAAACCTATCTGGTAGGCGATATTCTGACCAAAGTAGACCGCGCTTCCATGGCACACTCGCTTGAAGTGCGGGTGCCATTTTTGGATCACAAATTTGTTGAGTGGGCCTTTACCGCAGAATCGGGCGCGAATTTGCGAAACGGTGTGGGTAAATACTCGCTGAAAAAAGCACTGGAGCCGCATTTGCCGGCTGATGTGCTGTATCGGAAAAAAATGGGCTTTGCCGTGCCACTGGCTGAATGGTTCCGCGGCCCGTTGCAGCAAAAACTGCAGGATAAGCTGCTGTCAGATGTAATGATTAACAGCGGCTACTTTAATGTTGCCGAGCTAAAGCAGCTGATTGACGATCACAAACGCGCCCTGAAAGATAACAGCGCAGCGCTATGGACACTGCTGATGTTTGCCGCCTTCCTGGAGCGCAACAGCAAATGAAGATCCTGCATATTTTCGATCATTCTTTGCCATTACACAGTGGTTACACTTTTCGCTCACGTGCTATTTTGCAGCAGCAACGTAAACTCGGCTACCAGACATGCCATGTTACCAGCCCGAAGCATCCAACCGAAGAGCAAGGTACAGAACAAGCCGAAGGCTTCAGCTTTTACCGTACTTTGCCTTATAGCAGCTGGTTTTGGCGCTTACCGGTGTTAAAAGAGCTGGCCGTGGTACTGGCACTGAAAAAACGCATATTACACATTATCAGCCTGGAAAAACCTGACGTACTGCATGCGCACTCACCGGCACTAAACGGTCTGGCCGCTTTATGGGCAGCCAAAAAAGCCAAACTGCCGGTGGTTTATGAAATACGGGCGTTCTGGGAAGATGCCGCAGTTGACCATGGTACCTGCACTGAGGGTGATCTGCGCTACAACATGACGCAATCACTGGAAACCCATGTGGCTAAAAAAGCGGATGCCGTTACCACTATTTGCGAAGGGTTAAGGCAAGATCTTGTCAGCCGTGGGATCAGCGCAGAAAAAATAACTGTGATCCCCAATGCCGTTGACCCCGAGCAGTTTCAGCTTATTCGTGAAAAAAACGCCGCGCTTGAGTTGCAGTTTAAGCTGAAAAACAAGCCGGTACTGGGCTTTCTTGGTTCATTTTACGCCTATGAAGGTTTGGATCTGCTGATCAGGGCCCTGCCATTGATCAGACAAAAAGTGCCGGATGCCATGCTGTTACTTGTTGGTGGCGGGCCACAACAAGAGGCGTTGCAGCAGCTGGTTAGCGAGCTTCAGCTTAATGATGCTGTGATCATGCCCGGCCGGGTGCCACACAGCGATGTAATGCAATATTACAGCCTGGTCGATTTACTGGTGTATCCGCGTAAAGCCATGCGCTTAACCGAACTGGTCACGCCACTAAAACCTCTGGAAGCCATGGCGCAAGGTATGATGCTGCTGGCATCTGATGTTGGCGGCCATCTGGAGCTGATTGAGCATGCCAAAACCGGCTGGTTATTTCAGCGCGACAATGTTGATGATCTGGCCGAGCAAGCTGTCAGAGCATTAAAAAATTTCAGTACCAACGACAGCATTATTGATAATGCGCTGCATTATATCCAGACAGAACGCAACTGGGCGGTGTCTGTGGGCCGTTATGCAGATATTTATACGAGGCTGGCTCGTGTCTGATAGCGTAAACAACTTACATATCTGTCTGGTGGGCCCTGTCCCGCCACCTGCTGGTGGCATGGCAAACCAAACGCGGCAACTCAAAGCACTGTTGCAACAAGATGGCGCAACCGTTGAACTGGTAGCGGTAAACCCGCCTTATCGTCCGGCATTTGCTGGCCGCATTGTGGGGCTGCGTGCGCTGTTCAGGCTGATACCTTATATTATTAATCTGTATCAGGCTGTAGGCAGAGCAGAAGTAGTTCATATAATGGCTAACTCTGGTTGGTCCTGGCATTTATTTGCCGCGCCTGCTATCTGGATAAGTTACCTGCGCCGTAAACCGGTTATTGTTAATTACCGCGGCGGACACGCCGAAACCTTTTTCGCTGCCAGTTGGCGCAAAGTGCATTTCTCGCTGCGCCGCGCCAGTGCCGTGCTGGTACCTTCTGCTTTTTTACAGCAGGTGTTTGCCAGCTATGCTCAGCCATCAGCGATAGTGCCAAATATTCTGGATCATACGCTGTTTTATCCAGCTTCCGCACCCAAAGCTGAGACGGTTACCGCCCCGCATTTTATTGTTACCCGTAATCTGGAAGCCATTTACGATGTGGCTACCGCCCTAAAAGCCTTTGAGCTGATATATCAGCAGTATCCACAGGCAAGGTTAACCATTGCCGGTACCGGCCCGTTGTTAGCCCAGTTGCAGCAACAAGTGCAGCACGCAGGGCTGACACAGGCAGTAAGCTTTGCCGGCCGGCTTGACACCACGCAAATGGCAGAGCTGTACCGCAGTGCTGATATTATGCTAAACAGCAGCCTGGTTGATAACTCCCCTAACTCGGTTATTGAAGCCATGGCCTGCGGAGTGCCGGTAATAAGCACCAACGTTGGCGGCATTCCACGTTTAGTCACAGATAAAACCGACGCTCTGCTGACAGAGCCGGGCGATTATCAGGCTATGTTTACTTATGCACAACAGCTGCTGACGTCGCCTGCGTTGCGCCAGCATTTAGTGCAAAATGGCCTGCTGAACAGCAGCCGTTTTCACTGGCCTATTGTTGGCCGGCAATTAGCCGGACATTACAACACGGCAATACGCGCCATGGAGCACACGGCATGACAGCGCTTTATACCCGTTTTATTTCAGCCATAATTTTCCCGCTGCAGGAATATTTTAAAAAGCATGACAGCGTACGCCGCCGCCGCCAGTTAGAGCAAAGCCAGTGGTTGCCACTGGAGAAATTGCAACAGTTGCAAAACCACAACCTGCAGCGCTTTATTACTCAGCTTTACCAGCAGGTGCCCTACTACCGCAGCCTGATGCAACAACACAACCTTACGCCTGATGATATTCAAACTGCGGCTGACTTAAGCAAACTACCATTTTTAACTAAAGCGCTGATCAGCGAGCATTTTACTACACTAAAAGCCGATAATGCCGGCGAGCTGAAGCGCTTTAACACCGGCGGTTCCAGCGGCCAACCGTTGATTTTTTTACTCGGCAACGAACGGGTATCGCACGATGTTGCTGCCAAATGGCGGGCAACGCGCTGGTGGAATGTGGATATTGGCGACAAAGAAATTGTTGCCTGGGGCTCTCCTATTGAGCTTAATGCTCAGGATAAAGCCCGCATCTGGCGCGACCGGCTGTTTCGCTCGGAACTGGTGCCAGCCTTTGATTTAACTGAAGATAAACTACTGAGCTTTTTACAGCAAATACGCGATGTTAAACCGCGCATGTTGTTCGGCTATCCGTCGGTTTACCACTTGCTGGCCCAAACGGCACAGCGTCATGGTATTGCCATGAACAATCTGGGCATTAAAGTAGTATTTGTTACCTCTGAGCGGCTCTACCCTTATCAGCGTGAGCTGATAAGCTCGGTATTTGGTGCGCCGGTAGCTAACGGCTATGGTGGCCGCGATGCCGGTTTTATTGCCCATCAATGCCCGCACGGCGGCATGCATTTATCCTACGAAGACATTATTGTAGAAATAGTGGATGCTCAGGGCCAGGTGCTGCCTGCCGGGCAGGCCGGAGAAATTGTGGTTACCCACCTGGCCACCTCGGAATTTCCTTTTGTGCGCTACCGTACCGGCGATGTCGGCACCATCGCGACAAACAGCTGCAGCTGTGGCCGCAGTTTGCCGCTGCTGGAATCTATTGAGGGGCGCAGCACCGATTTTGTTATGGCCGCTGACGGCACTATGATGCACGGCCTGGCACTGATTTATATTCTGCGCGACATTAGTGGTATAACAGCATTTAAAATTGTGCAGGAGTCACTCAGCCTGACTGCTGTGCAGGTGGTATGGCAACAGGGCGAATTACCTGCTGACATACGCCAGCAAATCTGCAGTGGCCTCCAAGCCAGGCTGGGACAAAACGTGGAAATTGATGTGCAACAGTGCGATGAAATAAAACCAGAAAAATCAGGCAAGTATCGCTACGTTATTAGCAAGGTAACAGCGGTATGATCGATAGTTTTTACCTGTTAACGGCCATAGTCGCGGTGTGCTACCTGTTATATTGGGCTGACAGGCAGGATAAAAGCTGATGCGCGATTTATTACTGGTTCTGTTTTTATTTGTCGCGATTTATTTCTGCTTTAAACGGCCATTTTTAGGGATTGCATCCTGGGCATGGATCTCGCTGATGGCCCCGGCGAACTGGGCGTTTGGTTTTTCCAGCAGTTTCCGGCTTAACCTGACCATAGTACTGGTCACGGTTATATCCTATATTGTGGTGCAAAAAAGAAAGACTTTTGCTTTCAATTCAATAAGTTTCTGGATTTTGTTATTCGCCATCTGGACATTAATTACCTCGTTTACCAGCTTGCACAGTATCTCAACGTACGCAACTGACTACTGGCAGCAGTTTATTAAGGTATTAATTTTTTACTTCTTTATATCTCTGATTATTAATAAAAAACTACATATAGACACCTTAATATGGGCAATTGTGCTGGCCATTTCCTCCTATGCCGCCATGGAGTCGGTTAAATTTATTCTGTCAGGTGGTGGCCATATGGTTACAGGCCGGGCCGGTGCTATCCGCGATCGTAACGATTTTGCCGTTGCCGTTAATATGTGTATTCCACTGATCGTTTATCTGATCTACGCCACCCGGCATTATTACTTAAAACTGGGCTTGTGGGGCCTGCTGCTAATGAACATTCTGGCTATTGTCGGCACAGGTTCACGTGGCGGTTTTATTGGTCTGACAATACTGGCTTTAGCATTTTGGTGGAAGTCTAAACGTAAACTACTTTGGGCCCTGTTAGCCCTTATTATATTGCCCACCGCTTATCAGTCTACGCCGGAACATTGGCGCGAAAGACAAAGCACCATTGAAACTGCATCCACCGATGACGCCTCTTTTATCGGCAGGTTATGGGCCTGGAAAATTGCAGTTATGATAGCGCGCGACCACCCTATTACAGGTGCCGGATTTATGGGGGCAACAGACCACCTGGTGTGGCATAGCTACGCGCCTTTCACGCCATTTTTTGGCCCGATTGAAACACCAGAAATACCTGAAGGTTCAGCCCCTAAAGCCGCACATAATATCTATTTTCAGGTATTGGGTGATCACGGCTATGTTGGCTTAAGCATCTTTCTGATGATTTTAACCAGTATGTTATGGGTAAACAGAGGTAACCGGTTAAAAGCCAAAAAACATCAACAGCTCTGGTGCGAAAAACTCAGCGCAGCAATATCATTGTCTCTGATAGGTTTTTGTGTCACCGGCGCTAACGTTAGCCTGGCGTATTTTGACTTATTTTATGCCCTGGCTGGCATTGTCTCGGTAATATCGATATATAAACTTTATCAGCCGCAGCAACGGCCAGCCAAAAACGATACAACAGCAGAAACCACACCCTATCGGCCAAAGCTAACCTACTAGAAACTCTGCGCTTAATAAAGCGCAGAGTGGCTTTAAGGTATTATCCTGCCTTGTGCCTGCAGTTTATTTCTCAACCCCGGCACCGGGTAGCCAAGCTGATAAGCTCTGGTTGCGTAATGTACGGCGTCATCTGTCTGCCCGGCATCAAGTGAGTACCAGCCCAAAAAGTAATTTAACTCTGCTGATTCAGCCTGCAAATTCTCAGGTGCCTGTTTCAACACTTTTAGTGCAGCTTTGGCATCGCCGTTTCTTTTCAGGTAATAAGCTAAAGCCGTGTAAGACAGTGAGTTATTTTTATGGGTTTTTAATAAGCCCCGCAGCGTCTCAAAACCGGCCTGTTTGTCGCCCATTTCAAAATGCACCTTGGCCATATCAATATAAATTTCCGGGTACCAGCTGTGATCTTTATTGATATTGCGTGCAGTAAACTGAATTTCACTTAGTGCCCGCTTTAAATTTGCTTCACGCAGATTACCCGAGCTTGACTCGGCACGTTTAAGATAGACCACCCCAGCACAATAGTGCCAGGCTCCGCCAGCTGATTCGGCAAAGGCCAGCGCCTTACTACTGTCGGCTTTACTCTGGTTAGGGTACAAACCGGATTTACGCGCTGAGCCGGTTGCAGAATATGCCAGTTTGCAACGTTGATCCCAGGTACTGAACTCAGCCTGGGTAGGCGTAAAATCAAAACCGAACACAGATGTCGGTAATATTAGCGCTGCGGTATAAATAAAAACTGATTTTTTCATCACTACCATCCCTGATAAATATTATTAAAAGCAAAAACGCATTAACCATAGCAAAATCCGGCCAATTTAGCATTACTGATCATCCGGCTTTAACTTTGCCGCGCCAGACGTTAGAATGGCGCATTGCCGTAAAGGTTATGGCAAAAATTCAAGAGGATTGCATGGATAGCATATCCAGCCGGGCCCGCACGGCTTTCAGATGGACATTGAGTTTGCGACTGCTGTCACAGGTGTTTACCTGGCTTTCGTCTCTTTTTGTTATCCGCCTGCTCACTCCGGCTGATTATGGCATAGTGGCCATTGCTGAAATGGTGCTGATGCTGGCACTGCAATTTGCCAGTGCCGGGCTGGGTGACGTTCTGGTGCGGCAAAAGCAGCTGGACGAGCCTTACATCAGAAAAATTCTCAGCTTACTTATGCTGCTAAACGGCGGCCTTGCCATATTGCAGCTCAGTTTTGCTGGCGCTGTAGCCGCTTTCTACCAGCAACCGGCTCTGGAATATGTGCTGTACGTTTCGGCAGCGGTGTTTCTGGTAATGCCATGGATCACGGTGTCATCCAACCTGCTTGCCAGAGAAATGAATTTTAAAAGCCGCTCTAAAATCGATTTTGCCGCCACCCTCAGCGGCAGCGCGCTGGCATTGCTGTTAGCCTTTTATGGCTTTGGTTTCTGGTCACTGATACTGTCAAATATTGTGGTGGTGTTTATCCGCGCTATTGGCTATAACCTGACGCTGCGCCGGTTTTACCTGCCACTGTTTCAGTTTGGTGGCATGTTGCCGGCATTAAAATTTGGCCTGACATTGATGGCTACCGGCATACTGTTTACGCTATTTATGAAAGCCGACATTCTGATTGCGGCCAGATTTATTGAAGCCAGCCAGCTTGGCTATTACGCCGTGGCAATGCATCTGGCATTAATGCCAATGACAAAAGCCATGCCGCTGATTAATGAAGTTGCTTACCCTATGTACGCCGCTATCGGGCACGACAAGCAAAAGTATCAGCAGGTATTCTGTTATATGCTGCGCATTATTACCCTATTTTGCTTCCCGTTATTTTATGGTTTTGCCGCTACTGCCGATGAGCTGGTGCAACTGGTGCTGGGCCAGCACTGGAGCCATGCCGTGTTGCCGTTGCAGCTGATACTGCTGACCATACCGCTGCGCATTATTTCAAACCTGTTTACACCGCTGATGAAGGCGCTGGGCTTTCCCTCTACCGGCCTTATCCATGTCAGTTTTTCGCTGTTGCTGACGGTCATTGCCATTTATTTTGCTTCGGGCTATGGAATTACCGCGGTGGCAGCATCCTGGCTTATTACCACCCCCCTGTTTTTCCTGTTTGCGGTATACTTATGCGCTTCGCGCGCGGGTATCAGCAGCATGGCAATTATCGGGGCAGTTATGCCGCCATTGCTGTTATCCTGCGCTATGTTGGGGTTACTGTATGGCATGCAGCAACTGGTATTGGCCGACATGGCTATGCTGCCAAGGCTGATGATCATGATAGTGGCCGGTGCAGTGTTTTATGCGCTTGCGCTGCGCTTGTGTTTTAAAGAACGTTTTAACGAGGCCCTGAAATTCAGGCTCTGATACAAGGATAGTATTTTGCAGCTCTATTATTTTAAAGATAAAGAAGGTAATTTCGGCGACGATCTGAACCCCTGGTTATGGCAGCAGTTGTTCCCGGATTTCTTCCGTGCTGATGCAGCCGAGCTGTTTGTCGGTGTAGGCACGCTGTTAAATCATCGCATTCCAGCGGCACCGGCGGTAACTGTATTTGGCTCCGGCCACGGTTATGGCCAGTTACCTGCCATCAATGCAAACTGGAAGTTCTACTGTGTACGCGGCCCGTTAACAGCTCAGGCGCTGGGGTTACCAGCAGAGCTGGCGATTACTGATCCGGCATCGTTATCTGCACAGTTGTATACCCCTGCCGTAAACAAACAATATAAAGTCAGTTTTATGCCGCATTGTGAAAGTGCGCGGCTGGGCGACTGGGCCAGAGTATGTCAGCAGGCCGGTATCCACTTTCTCGACCCGAGAAAACCTTTTCTGCAGGTTTTTGACGGCATCAGGCAATCAGAGCTACTGCTAACAGAAGCTATGCATGGCGCCATACTTGCCGACTCGTTTCGCGTACCATGGATCCCGGTAAAAGCCTATCCGCATATATCAGAATACAAATGGCAAGACTGGCTGCAGTCGGTACAGCTAACTGCAGAGTTTTCAGCTATTCCGCCGGTATGGCGAGGCGATCAGTCGGCAGAGAAAACCGTGCGGCTGAAAAATATGCTTAAGCGCAGCTTGCAAAATACGCCGTTATGGCGCTCAGACTGGGGAGCACCACCACCACGGCAATCTCCTGCACACCATATCGATCTGGTTGCGGCAAGATTGGCAGATATTGCCAATATCACCGCGCCGCACCTGAGCAGTAATACCGTATTTAATAACAACACGGCACGCTTGCAGGAAAAGGTACACCAGTTTAAGCAGGACTTTGGTATTTGAAATGGTATCTGAAATGACAAGCCCTTTAGTCAGTGTCATTATCCCGTGCTATAACAGCGCCGCCCATATTACAGCAGCGATTGACAGCGTACTGACGCAGGATTACGCCAACATCGAAGTCATAGTAGTAGATGACGGCTCAACCGATAACAGCATTGATATTTTGCGCCAGTTTGGTGACAAAATTATTGTGCTGCAACAGGCTAACCAGGGGCCTGCAGCAGCCCGGAATGCCGGTATGCGCATCGCCAGCGGGCAGTTTATCGCCTTTAATGACAGTGACGATTTATGGTTACCCGGTAAATTAACCGCACAGATCACCTATTTACAACAACACCCGGAGATCGGCTTATGCTATTGCGGCTGGGCCATCTGGCATGGTGAAACGTCGCTGGAGCAGATCTCTGCTCAACTGGCTGATGCCGGTCAGACTGATGCAGCTGAAGATGCCTATTACAGTGGCTGGTTATATCTGAAGCTGCTGAAAGACTCGGTTATTCATACCATAACTGCCGTAATGCGGCGGGAAATAATAGACACCATTGGCATGTTTAATACGGATTACCGTATTGGCGAAGATCATGATTTCTGGCTGCGGATATCGCAACGATATCAAATGGCAAAACTGTCGCAAACCTATGCGGTGTACCGTGATAACCCACATAGCACGACAAAAAAAGTACATGCGAAAAACTTCAGCCTGCTGGTGCTTGAATCTGCCGTGGCACGCTATGGCCTTACCTGCCCTTCCGGCGCACGAGAATCTCAGGCGGTTGTTAACAACTATCTGGGCGGCCGGCATTTTACTTATGGCTATAATGCGATGATACAAGGCCACAGAGATAAAGCGCTGGTATCGTTTAAAGGTTGTATTCGCTATCGTTACCGGCTGGGTAAAGCGGTATTACTTAGTGCTATATGTGCAGTACCGCTGTTGTATAAACTGTTTTTACGTAAAAAAATACCGGCAAGTAGTTAAGTGAAACAATGATTGTTAACTGTAATAAAGTAAGGAATACCATAATGTGGCGCCATGCAGGAACTGACACCTTTACAGCAGCTGATGCCGGCACTACCACGCCGCCCAGCTATATGCTTAGCCTTAACGGGACAGGTGCACTGAATACACTGCATATTTTCAGCCAGCGCCCGTTGCAGGTAGCAGAAGATGACCAGACACTGGTATGCCTGCTGGGCCGGGTGAGGCCATATAACCAAGATTACCTGCCCAGCGATGCTGCACAATGGTTTTTACAGTTGCATCAGCAACAGCCGCAACAGTTTTATACGCAGATTGCCGGTTTCTTTGTATTGATCATTGTCGACAAACACCAGGGTACCGTTAGCATAGTCAATGACCATGTCGGCGCGGTGCCTTTTTATATCGACAGCAGACAACAAGGTCAACTGGTACTGAGCGACAGCCTGTCGTTATTGCGCCAGCATAACCCCTGCGTAAATCTGGATACACAAGCAGTATACAACTACTTGTATTTCCACTGCATTCCGTCGCCTGATGCCATATACCAGCAAATCAAAAAGCTGGAACCGGGTGTAACCTTTACGGTTGGCCCAGATGGCAACCTGCATAGCGAAACCTATTATCAGCCTGATTTCACCCCATCAGCCGAACCACAGCAGTTATTACAGCAGCAATGTCAGCAACTGATCTCCGAAGCCGTTGCGCGTAATATCAGCCCCGACTGCGCAGCCTTTTTAAGCGGTGGGCTGGATAGTTCAACAGTAGCCGGTATGCTGGCAAAGCACAGCGCTAATACCGGTGCCAGCGCCAAAACCTATTCGATTGGTTTTGAAGCACAAGGCTACGACGAAACAGCCTATGCCCTGATCACAGCAAAACATTTCGGCACCGAACATAAAGTGCATTACCTGCAGCCGGCAGAAATCACGCAGCATTTTAGCACCGTGGCCGCCGCCTTTAATGAACCCTTTGGTAACTCTTCTGCGATGGCAGCGTATATCTGTGCCAAAGTGGCTGCAGACGATGGTATAAAAGTGCTGTTAGCCGGCGATGGTGGCGACGAAATATTTGCCGGTAACGAGCGCTACGTCAAACAAAAAACCTTTGAACATTACCGTGCCCTGCCAGGCCCACTGCGCTTATCGCTGGACCTGTGTTTCTACAACGGCCTGGCCGCAAAATTGCCGGGGCTGAAAAAGGCGTATAGCTATATTAACCAGGCCAAAGTCGCCTTACCGGATCGGCTGGACAGCTACAACTTTTTAAACCGGTTTGATATTAACGACATGTTTTGCCCGGCGTTTATTGCCCATATTGACAGCCAGTTGCCGTTACAACAAAAGCAACAACGTTATAAAGCGTGCCGCTCTGCTGATGCCGTTGACTGCATGATGTATCTGGACTGGAAATTTACCCTGGCAGATAACGATTTGGTTAAAGTTAGCAGCATGTGTCAGCTGGCCGGTGTTGAAGTGCGTTACCCGCTGTTTGAAAAAGAAGTGGTCGATTTTAGCTGCAAAGTCAGCGCCGGTATAAAAGCACCGGGGCAAAAACTGCGTGATTTTTACAAACGCAGTTTTACCGGGTTTCTGCCCGATGCCACCCTCAGTAAAAGCAAACATGGTTTTGGCCTGCCGTTTGGCGTATGGATGAAACAACAACCTAAACTGCAACAAATAACCGCAGATAGTCTGGCCAGCCTGAAACAGCGCAATATTATTCAGCCAAGCTTTATCGATAAAGCACTGGCAACCTATCAGCAAGGCCATTCAGGTTATTATGGTGAGCTGGTATGGATTATGGTTACGCTGGAATTGTGGCTACAACAACATGAGGCCGGTTATGTTGCATAAAATACTGCAAGTTACTGGTAAACTCCTTGGCCGCAATAAGCTAAGTATTCTGATTTATCATCAGGTACTGGCAAAGCCCGATCCAATGCGGCCCAGCGAACCTACCGCAGAGGTGTTCGACTGGCAAATGCGCTTATTGCGCGACTATTTTACCCCGCTGTCACTGCAGGATGCCCTGCAACATCTGCAGCATAATACCCTGCCCGCCAATGCAGTGTGTGTTACCTTTGACGATGGTTATCTGAATAACCTGACAGTAGCCCAGCCCATACTGGCCAAATACGGCATTCCGGCCACGGTGTATGTTGCCACAGCTTTCAGCCAGGGTACCAATATGTGGAATGACCGGCTGATTTATCTGTTTTCGCAACCTGAGCGCCAGCAGCTACAACTGGGCGATACGCAGTTAGCCTTAACGGACGCCGCAGACCGGCGCAGTAAAGCGCAGCAATGGCTGAAAAAATTAAAATACCTGCCAATAGCACAGCGGCTGGAAAAAATTGACCAGTTTTATCAGCAAAATAATGCCACCGAGCAAGAGCCACTGATGATGTCACCAGCGCAGATAAAACAGCTATCTGACAGCGGCGTTACCATTGGCGCCCATACGGTAAACCACCCTATTTTAAAGGTGATGCCTGAAGAACAGCAGTTACAGGAAATTACTCAATCGAGGCAACAACTGGAAAACTGGCTGGGCAAACCTGTGCAGCACTTTGCCTACCCTAACGGGGTAAAAGACACGGATTTTGATGACACTACGGTAAAACTGGTTACTGAATCCGGCTTTAGCAGCGCGGTGATTACTAACTGGGGCGTGTCTACTGCAACAACATCACCCTACCTGCTAAAACGCTTTACACCCTGGGATAAAAGCCCGCTGAAGTTCCACAGCCGGCTAACCCTTAACTATACCAAGCCTGCACATGTCTGACCCGGTTTGCTGGCAAGTACAGCTGTTTGATATAAACGATCCGCAGTTTTTTGCGGACTGGACCCTGTTAAGCAACAGCTATCATGGCAATAATCAATTGCTTGGCACTGAGTTTCTTACCTCATTATTAGTGTATTTTGGCCATACACCGTTATACCAGGTGCGTGCCATCTGGCAGGGGCAAGTGCAATGTCTGATGTTGCTGCGACAGCGAAACAAACTGATCTGGGAGTTGTATAAGCCCAGCCAGGCTCAGGTTGGCTTGTTGCTGATAAATCCGGCCTTTACGCCAGATGTAACGGCATTACTCCGCGCATTACCGGGCATAGCAGCCCGTATCGATTTTCTCAGCCTGGATCCGGCAGAACATCTGGCGCTACTCAATGCACTGCATGATCATCAGCAGGCGTTTTATGCCACTAATATGCAGATAAGGTTACAAAACGGCTTCGACAGCTATTGGCAGTTACGCTCAAAAAACCTGCGTAAAAATATGTCGCGCTATGAAAACCGCCTGCAACGCGAAAATACAACTGTCGATTTTCGCCAGATCAGTAGTGCGCAACATATTAAGTCTGCTGTAGATCGCTACGGCATGATCGAATCTAAAGGCTGGAAAGGTAAACTCGGTACGGCCCTGCATCCCAGCAACCGGCAAGGCCAGTTCTACCGCGACTTTTTATATCAGCTGGCGCAGCAGAACAATGCCATGGTTTATGAATACTACATACAAGACCGGCTTGTTGCCTCCAGGCTATGTTGCATCAAACACGATATGCTGATTATTCTGAAAACAACTTTTGATGAAGAGTTTAAAAGCTTCGCGCTGGGCCGCCTGTTGTTAAAACAGATCCTGCATACGCTGTTTGACAACCACAGCGTAAAAGTAATCGATTTTTATACTAACGCCTCACCAGAACAGCTTGAATGGGCTACCGACACCCGCTCTATCTACAACGGCACCGTGTATGCAAAAAACATCTTTGGCAACACCTTACAGTTATTAACCCGGCTAAAGCAAAAACTGAAGAAAAAACCCGTGGCAGAGGTGGCTGAACCATGACAGAGCCAGCCGTACAACAGAGCCCTTCAGCTTTACCGCCGGTGTTTGTCTGCAACTACTGGTTCAGTGCTTTTGCCGAGCATGTAAACCATAACAAACACAACTTTAGCCTGCCTTTAACCGCTCATGCCGGCCTGGCTTTTTTTAGCAGCACACCAAACCAGCCTGATAATATCCTGGACAGCATGACGAATTACTACTCGCCAATCTATGGTATTGCCGGGCAGCCGATAGCCACTTTGCCCTGTGCTGCGACTTTACAACAACACGCCGGTATATTTTCAGCCTACGATTATATTAATATTCTACCGCTTTACAGCAACCAGGCGCAGGCCTGGTGCCAAAGCTTTGCCACCTTAGGTTTTAAGGGCTTTATGTACCAACACTCGGTAAACTGGTATGAGCCCAATATCACCAGCTTAGCGCAGTACTGGCAACGCCGGCCCAGCCAGCTGAAAAACACGCTGAAACGTAAGCAAGAGCTGATGAATAAAGACGGTAACTTTAACGTAAAAGTATACAGCGAAGGTTCTGCAGAAGTGCTGATGCAAGCGCTGATTGATTACCATCAGGTGTATTACCACAGCTGGAAACGCTCTGAACCCACCCCGGCTTTTATTGACAGCATCTGCCAGCACAACTGGCAAATTAATGCCCTGCGTATTGGCGTCATTTACTACAATAACGAACCGATAGCAGCACAAATATGGTTTGTATACGATAAAACCGCTGCCATTTTCAAACTGGCTTATAACAAAGACTTTACGCGCTTCAGCCCGGGAACAGTGCTGACAGCCGCACTGCTTGAGCATGTGATATGCCTTGACAACGTTAACACGGTCGATTTTCTTACCGGCAATGACGATTATAAAAAAGACTGGATGTCAGCAAAACAGCCACTTTATGGTATTCAGCTATGTAACAACCGGACATGGCGCGGCAAACTAAAGGCGCTGACGAACGCTATTGCCAACTTTAAACACAAACCCGCGCCGAAATAATCACACTACTTTGTCGTCAGCTTGCAGAATCAGCCTAATGCCTTCACTATGTGTTGCAGTTGCTGTTTTGATAAAGCCTGATGCACCGGCAGTTGTACCAGATGTTGTTGATAGTGGCTGGCAATGCCGGTTGCTGTTGTTGCCAGCTCTTCCCAGCGCAATACCTGAATTTGCTGCTGACGCAATCGCGTAAAGCCATAAATGTCATGCAGTAAAAACGGCAGTACGTAAGGTACGTCATGCTCTGTCAGAGTTGGATATAATACCTGCCCCGCACTGCTGCGCTCCAGCTGCTGCGCTAAATAGTGATAATTTTCCCGCCGCTGCCGGCTAATGGCAGCGTAATTACTGCGTAACATCAGCCAGCGGCTGGCTCGTAAACAATCAGCAATTTGCATACCGGCGCGAAAATAACGCAAATCTGCATCAGCAGAGCCAGTTATCGGCCGATTACCGCTGCGCAGCGCTTTTAATTCTGTAGTAAAACCGGCAGCTACCTGCGTATCAGCTTTATAACCGGGGAGGTACAGCACGCCGCCATCTGCGGTACCCAAAGTTTTAGCAATACTGCTGACACTGGCGCTGATAGCTGGCGGTTGTGCCGCGCAGGTTTGCCAGAAATGCGCCAGGCTATGCGCGTTATCTTCAATTACGGCTTTGTTAGCAGCAAACGCCACCTGAATAAGCTCATCAGCATTTTGACTAAAGCCAAAATAACGCACCACTACCACATGGGTAACCTGCGGGGTAAGTAAGTGGCTAAAAGTAGCAATATCGGTGCTTAAATCGGCCAACTGCGGGTAAAATACAATGTTATAACCGGCATAAATAAATGGCTCTACTAACGCCGGGCAATGATACGCCGGTAACAACACGGTATTTTGCTGCGCGCTATGCTTTAAATGCAAAGCTGCTGCCGCCAGTGCATATCTGGCACGGCTAAAAGTGCTAACATGGTTAACAGGCAGCGGATATCGCCATAAACTACTGCCTGTTAACGTAAAGGCAGGTTGTGCTTTGATCAGCGAAGGCGGGAAATGTTTGGCATCCATTAATGGCGCAGAAAATTGTACCGGCATTGACTCAGTCCATGAATTCACACCGCACTATGCTATAGCAGTACCACCGCACAAACAACAACCCAAATAGTTGCCTAAATACAAAAAGTACCAAGATACAAACTTGGTCATCGCCTCAGCAACGGTTATCATAGGGCCTGTTCAGGTTTACGCACAAGGAAGGTAAAGTGCAACAACATCACCTCAGTACCGGTTTTATTCAGCTGAACCAGCGACAGTTATTTCTTCGCACCATGCAAAACAGCGGGGGTAATGGCAGTGCTGTTATAGTTATTCCACCGTTTGCCGAAGAAATGAATAAATCCCGCCATCTGCTAAACGCGGCTATGCGGCAATTGGCTGCGGCTGGTTACAGCTGCTTTATGCTGGATAATTATGGCACCGGCGACAGCGCCGGTGATTTAGATCAGGCCAGCATAGACATCTGGCGCGATGATCTCTACCAATTATTGCTGCTGTTGCAGCAACAGGGCTACCAAAACATCAACTTTATTGCTGTGCGCTTTGGCGTAATACAACTGTTCGATTTAATGAATAAACACATTTTACCGTTGCCGATGCAGCAACTGGTGTTATGGCAGCCGGTATTTGATGTCAGTAAATTCTGGCAACAGTTTGTACGGTTAAAAGTGGCAGAAGCCATGGCGGCAGGCAATAAAATCAGCCAGAAGGATTTGGAGCAGCAGCTAAGCGAAGGTGAAAATATTGAAATTGCCGGTTATCCGATTAGCCCGGCGTTTTATCACAGCCTGCTTGATATCAATAGCAGCTCTCCGGCGCAACTAAGCGGCATTAAGCTGCAGTGGCTGGAGACATCGCAGCTGGATACCGTGGCCTTACCGGTACAAAAAATGCGCGAGCAGTTACAGCAACACTGCCAGCTACATTATACCCAGCTAAAAGCCGAGCCCTACTGGCAAACGGCAGAGCTGGCCAGCGCAGAGCAACTTATTGCCCTTACCCTGCAATACTTAACTGAAGGTGCGCAGCATGACTGAACGCTATATCAGCCTGGCAGGCGCCGGTTATCAGCTCAGTGCCATTTTGCATCAGGGCGCAGCAACAACCGGCGTATTATTGATTGTGGGCGGGCCACAGTACCGCGTTGGCAGCCACCGGCAGTTTGTTAAACTAAGCCGCTATCTGGCTGCTCAGGGCGTACCTTCAATGCGGCTGGATACTGCCGGCATGGGTGATAGCAGCGGCGGTAAAGCCGCGTTTTATCAGCAAACGGCAGATATTGAACTGGCGATTGATGCTTTTTTCCAACAGTGCCCGCAACTAACACAAGTGGTGCTGTGGGGCCTTTGCGATGCTGCCAGTGCTATTTTGATTAAACTCAACCGGCCAGATCCACGCATCAGTGGTGTAATACTGCTGAATCCCTGGGTGCGCCAGCAGCAAAGCCATGCCAAAACCATGCTCAAACACTATTATTTAAAGCGTCTGCTAAGCAGGCAGTTCTGGCATAAACTATTTGGCGGCGGTTTGGCGCTGCGTCGTAGCCTCAGCTCGTTCTGGCAGACATTACGGGCCAGCAAAACTGCCACTGTCGCCGCAACAGCCCAGCTTACAGTAACAGAGCAAAATTATGTCGCCGCCATGCTTAGTGGCTGGCAGCAATTTAATGGCAAAGTGCTGCTGATAAGCAGTGGTAACGATCTAACTGCGCAGGAATTTTTGCAGCTATGTGCCGACAACCCGGCCTGGGGTAAATGTTTGCAGGATGCCGGGCACTACCCTATCAGCGATGCCAGCCATACTTTTTCCAGCGCGCGCTGGCGGGAGCAGGTTGAGCAACAAAGCTATAATTTTTTGCAAACCACAAAGTAAATGCTGTTGATACCGTTCGGTTAAATAAAGCCAGGGAGCAGGATGCTTATGCACAGCACTAACAACGAAGCCGCTTTGCACAAATGGTTGCTGCTGGCTTGTGTGCTTTATCTGGCCTTTATTATTTACGGCAGCCTGGTGCCTTTGCGTTATGTCGCGCTGCCGTTAAACGACGCAATAGAACGCTTTTGGCAAATTCCGTATCTGCAGCTTGGCATACGCTCACGCGCTGACTGGGTAGCCAATATTCTGCTGTTTGTCCCGTTTGCTTTTTTACTTTGTGCGCTTAGTTTCCGCCCCGGCGCAACTGCTGTAAACCTGTTACTTGCTGGTGTTATCTGGCTGTTTTGCGCCGCTTTAGCCGTTAGCATAGAGTTTACCCAGTTGTATTTCCCGCAGCGCACAGTGTCCATTAACGACATTATTGCTGAAGCCACCGGCGCTATGCTGGGTATCATTTTGTACTGCTTCAGAGGCCGTCAGCTAAAACAGTTTTTAGCCTCGCTGGCGCTCATCCGTGGTCAGGCTTCGGTAGTTACTTACCTGCTAATTGGCTATGTTGCTATTTTTGTCCTGTACAACCTGTTACCGCTGGATCTAACCCTAAGCCCGGTAGAGCTATATAAAAAGTGGCGTGAAGGCCGTATTATACTGCTGCCATTTTCCGGTTACCGCGGCTCTGCAGCTGAAATTGGCTATGCGGTACTAAGCGATATTCTGTTGTGGTGCCCTATCGCCGTGCTGTTGTATCTGCAACAAAAGCAGGCAGGCATCAGGTTGTACAGCAAGGTGCTGTTACTGGCGCTGCTGCTGGAATTTTGTCAGTTGTTTGTATACAGCCGGGTTACCGATATCAGTGATGTACTCTGCGCCTTAATAGCCACCTGGCTTAGCGTAACGTTGTTGCGTTTGTGGCAACGCAACCCTGCTAGCAATATTGCCGGTCCCACGGCAAAACTCACGCCGTGGTTGTTGTGGCCGGGTGCAATTGTGCTGTACAGCCTGCTGCTTTTAATGCTGTTTTGGTATCCGTTTAACTTTAATTTTGACTGGGCTTTTATCAACCAGCGGCTGCAAGCTGCACAGGGCAAGGTGCTGCTGGAGTCGCTTTACTTTGGCACTGAGTACCGTGCTATTACTGCACTGCTGCAAAAACTGCTGGCATTTCTCCCGCTTGGAGTGTTACTGGCGCTGTTTCAGCGCAGGTTGTCGCTGCGCTGGCAGCAACACACGGTACAGGTTATTGGCAGTATTTATGTGATTACCCTGGCATTATTATGCGAAGCTATGCAACTGGCATTGCCCGGTAAAACGGTAGATATTACCGATACCGTACTGCAAATAGGTGGTGCTGCTGCGGGCTTTGGTTTCACTGTTTTTTTCGCTAATCGCCTGCAGCAGCCAGACAGCGCTGTGTTTAATCATCCCCATGCCGTACCACCTGGCTTATCAACCCCGTTAGCCGTTACACCGGCATCAGCGTTGTACATAAAGCTCGCCAGCCATTTGGCTGTATCCGTGCTGGCCATGTTTTTGTTAAGCCTGGTGCCGGCATTACCCTACAATGTGAGGGAACTGTTAAGCGATAATATCAGCGCTATTCCTGGTTTGTGCCTGATGCTGTACCTGCTGGCTATGCCCGCAGTGTTGAGTTTTAACAGCTATGCCCGTTTTATCCTCTGGGCCCCACTACTGTGTCTTACGCAGAGCCTGGTTATATTCTGGCTGCTGTACGCCACCGTACCGACAGAATCACTGCATGACATTGTTGGCGCTCCGGTAACAACGCTGCCACGGGCCTTTGAGTTAATGCTGCGTTTTATCGGCTTTTTCAGCCTGATCCAGTTTAACTGTATGGCAGCACTGCAATTTATTTACAGCCGTAGCAAAATACCCGCCACCATTTTATGGCTCGGCGCGAATGCTGTAGTGGCGCTGTTCTGGTATCTGGCCGTAGTAAAAATGGCAGCAACTGACAATATTGTTGAGCTACTGGCAGATGGCGGCAGCCTGATTGCCATCACAGCACTTACTGCGTGGCTGATGTTGTTGTTTAGCCTTGCCGCTTATTTAGCTCAGCAATGCTGTGCCCCAGTGCACACCCGCTGGAAATATCTGCCACTGCTTATCTTATTTGTGCTGCCGCTGTCCTGGTGGCTGCTGCAAAATGCCACTGAAAGTGTTATCGTCAAATACCAGCAAGCTTATTCAGCGCTACAGTTTTTGCTCAGTACGGACAGAACCCAGTATGCCGCTCCGCTGCAATTATTTATGCGCTACAGCCTGGCTTTTATCACACTGCTTGGGCTGTTGTGCTGGTTTTTTATTCCGGCTTTAGCGCTGCGGCGCAATGTAAAATTCTCTGGTTCAAGGGCTTAACCATTCCATGCTAAATAGGTTATCGCGCTATTTTTTGCGCAGCGTAGTGTTATTGGCAGTGCTTGCCGTGACTTTGTTTTTTCTTATTACATCAAAACCGGTGTTATCACAGCGGACTATAGAAGCCAGCGATGTTACCACGGCGCAACGTGTGCTATCTGACACCGTGCAGCATCTGGCGCAACCCAACGGCAATATAAAACTGATCTTTGATCAGCAGCAGCTGGATGCGCTGATGAACGTGGCCAGTTATGCCCTGCCACAGGTAGAGTTTAGTGGTGTGCTTAATCCGTTTGGCGTAGCGTTACATGGCCAGGCCAACCTGCCGCTAAGCTGGCCCAGACGCGGTGTACAGACGTCCTGTTTATTTATGCCGTCAGACAGAGGTTTCGCTATTGAACACTGCAAACTGGGCGCAATAAAGCTACCGGGCTGGATTGCTAACCCGTTGCTAAGGCTAATGGTGCGCACTGTCATCGCTACACCGGCAGATCAGCAGTTGCTGGCTTTATTCGCCAGAGGCGAGCTGATAAACAGCCGCCTGCATTTTGAGGCAGCCAATGCCAGCCCGATTAAACTAAGCCTGCATCCGCAAATTCATCGGCCATTTAGTTTTGGCTCAGCCCAAAGCGCGGCGGCAGATGTCGAATTTTATCTGCAGCAGTTAAAACAGTTACAACGCCAGCATAAACGCGAGCGCCGGCTGGCATTTTTTGCCCACAAACTGTTACTTGTTGCTATAAACCGCGCAGACAACAGCGATTTAGAAACCGAGTATACAAACGCTCTTTGGGCTCTGGCTGTGGCCTTTGCCAACAAAAGATTTATTTATTACGCCAACCCTGACGTAAAGCTGCATCAGGTACCGAATATGCCACCCATGCTGCTAAACGGCCGGCGCGACCTTACCCTACACTTTTTATATTCGGCGGTGCTACAAATGCTGGGAAATACTCAGCTATCGCAGCAAATTGGCAATCTGAAAGAGATTATGGATGCAGACAGAGCCAGCGGTGGCTCGGGTTTCAGCTTTGTCGACCTGGCAGCAGACAGAGCCGGCACCCACTTTGCTGAGCACTTAGCATCAGTAACACCGCAACAGTTAAGCCAGTTTAACAGCCTGACCTTTGAACAAGCGATAATGCCGCCGACGCAGGATTTACCAGAAGGTTTAACTGAACAACAATTACAACAAAAGCTTGGTGGCTATAATGGCGCAGGTTTTAAACAGCTGGAGCAGGAAATTACCCGGCGCATTAATGCATTAAAGCTATATAACAGCCTGCCAAAGCCAGCTGTTAATTAAAAATCATCGCGGTAATAATGCCCGGCGTTAAACTGCTGCGCTATATTTTTTATCCGCAGTTGCACGTCATCAGGCAGCTGTTTGCGCCATTTATAGGCAGATTTTAACGGGTCTTTAGTGGTACTGTAATAAGCACTGTTGTCGCTGCCATGTACCGACTGCGCCAGATACTGCAGGCATTGCTGGTCTGCTTTTAAGCCACAAAATGCCAGACACTGCTGCAACACCTGTTGGGGGTTTTTACACAAGTTTTCATATACCAGTACCATGTTGCTGCTGTCACCTGCACATTGCGCCAGCGCAAAATCATTAATAATGCCCCAACGCACTGCCAGCCGCTCTTCTTTACTCATTTGCTTTAAGCTGTCCAGGCTAAAGCGCTGCTCGCCACTTTGCTGCAGTAATTTAGTGTACAGATCCCAGTCTTCCCAGATTGGCAAACCACCATCAAACAAGCCGGCGTCCTGTCCTTTTAATGTAGAAGCAATATGGCCACACGGATGGCGTAGTATATGAATGCTGCGTGCCGGCACCAGTTGTTTAATCGCCGCCATGCGGCCAAGTGACTCGATTGACTTCCAGACGATTTGTTGCTGCGCAGATTGCAACCGTAATGGCTTAATAAACCGCGGCACACCCAAGCGGCCAGCTATTTTAGTAGCGTAAGCACTGCCCAGAAAGAGCAACCAGCTAACCGGGTTAAGGTAGTCTTTGGCAAAAAACGGCCGCGAGGCAATCACTTTTTCCGCTTTGCTGGTAAACCATAACTCAAGTTGTGACTGCAATGGATACTGCGTGGCTTCATCTGCCTTTAACAATAACGGAATAGCTATATTTGGCTGCACGCTGTCTGGCTCATGCAAATAGTACGTCTGGCGCTGTGCATCAAACAGTTTACCAAGCCAGGTAGTACCTGAACGGGGCATGCCAAATAACAAAATACAGTGTTTACTCGTCATTAAAATATCCTTATTAAGCCCGTTATATTGCTAATTATTCACACCTCAATGGCAGGTCTTTTAAAACTGAAAATAAATAAAAGGCGCTTCGCCCGATCCCAGCATAAGCATACTGTAAAGTAACAGTACCACAACTGAGGCCTGCAGCAGTTGTGGTGTGGTCAGGTAACGCTGTTGCCATAACGCCATATAATGCTGCGGGATCAGGTGCAGTACTATTGCCACCAGTAACGCAACCGCGCCGGCAGTAGTAAGATGAAACGATAATGCCATGTTTTGCCAGATAGCCTGCAGGTAGCCCCCGGCTTGATGCAGATCCTCAGCCCTGAACATTACCCTTAATACACATACCAGAAAAAAGGTTCTTAGCACTGCCAGCGCCCAGCGCCAACCTGTTTGGCTGCCAAACCAGCCGTACTTACGCATATAACGCTCAAACGCAACCAGCACACCATGGCAAAAACCATAAAGCAGAAAATTCCAGCCAGCCCCATGCCATACCCCTATGGCAACAAAGGTGAGTACCAAATTGATATAAACATTGCCGCGTTTACTGCCACCCAGCCCGTGATAAAGGTAGTCGCGGAAAAAAGACGACATAGAAATATGCCAGCGCTGCCAAAAATTAGAAATACTGTCGGCCAGGTAAGGCCGGTTAAAATTTATCGGCAACTGATAACCCAATAAACGGGCGCAGCCTCTGGCAATATCGGTATAGGCGGAAAAGTCCAGATACACCTGAAAACTGTAACCTATTAATGCCAGCACTAAAAATGCGGAAGAATGATTAGCGTAGTCCGTAAAGGCCGGGTCAACCAAATGCAGCGCCAGTATATCTGCCAGCAATACTTTTTTAATCAGGCCGCGGATAATCAGCATAACCCCTTCCTGCTGTGCAGCGCTGTCAGCAGGGGTATGCTGCGCCAGTTGCGGCAGAAAATAACTGGCGCGCACTATTGGCCCGGCAACCAACTGCGGAAAAAACGATACAAACAGTGCAAAGTCGGCCAGCGAATCAACAGGGTCCAGCTGCCGGCGATAAATATCTATCGTATACGACAACGCCTGAAACGTATAAAACGAGATCCCCACCGGCAAAATAATATGCAGAATATTAATATGCGACGACATGCCCAGCATGGAAGCGACGGCATCCAGATTAGCGAGAAAGAAATTAAAATACTTAAACAGCCCCAGCACACCTAAACTAAACAGCAGCGATACCGACAGCCAGATTTTGGGCCTTGCCGAGTAACGAATTAACCGGCCACAGTAAAAATTTACTACTGTCATAGCAAACAGCAAAGCACCAAAACGCCAATCCCAGCTCATATAAAACCAGTAACTGGCCAGCAATAGCAGCATCTTCTTCTGGCCGTTGTGCTGAACTAGCCGCAGCAAAATAACCAGAGCAATTAAAAACACATAGAAATGAAATGACGTAAAACTCATGGCGTTACCTGCCGCGTATCTTTTAATACCTGCGCCAGCGCAACAGCAACGGCCTGCTCACCTTTAGCTGAAAAATGCACGCTATCAGTAAAGTATTCGCGCCCACCAGGCACCTGCCCGGATAAACTGACATAATGCACATTAATAAACTCAGCAGCTACCTGCTGTTGCACCTGGTTATATTGTTCAAACACCTCAGAAAACTGTCCGACAGTTAAACACGGCGTGTAATAAAGTGCTGAAGCGGCCAGTTGCTGCTGTAACTGCAGTGGCTGCTCTTTACGAAAGGAGCGCAAATTTTCAGCAAACAATATGGTTTTAACCTGTCGCTGTTGCGCCAGCTTAACTATTTGCCTTAGTGAGGCAGCATATTGCTGCAGGTAAGGGCTAAGATCGGGCATCGGGGAAAACTTGTAAGGCACGTAGCGTAAATCTGTGCTGTTTTTCAACAGTAAATCAACGCTTAATAGCCATTTGGGTGCTTGTAACTGCGGCAAAGCATAACTTTCAGTGGTGCTGCTGCGCCGACACAACCGGCCAATGTCATTGCTTAAACCAGAATAAAGAATTAATACATCTTCTGACAAGCCTGCCAGTTGCTCGGCATATAACAAATACTGGCTGCCAATATCATTTCCCGGTATACCGGCATTAATGACCTCCAGCGGCATATCGCTGCTGATCCGCTGCAGTATCGCCGGAAAAGTATCATCGTTGGTAGCAGCATAAGCGCCATAAGTGCTCGAAGCGCCAAGCGCGATAACTCTGGTAGTACTGCTTGTTTTTGCTCCGACAGCTGCAGAGCGCAGCCCCAGTTGATTACTTTGTACCTTAATGCTGCTGCCGGCAAACTCGATATCCGGTGCCAGCAGCTGATAGCCATCATGTTGCACAAAAAGAGAAACAGCTTGTGCACTGTCAGCAAAGGCGGCGTTAAGAATGCTATTTCCAAACTTTAGCTGCGCCCTTACTTGCAGCACAAATTCCATCAGTACAAACAACAGCAGGGCCAGTAATAAGGTTTTCCCTATCTGACTGTCCTTAGCCATGTTGAAGCTCTCTGTTTAGTGGTTATAAGATCACAGTAAAATCTCCGCCACTGCTGCATGGCCAAGAAAGTCCTGTGGGCTTGCTGTGGGCCCGTAAGCCCCAGACTGGTACACCACTACCCAGTCTCCTATGTCAGCCTGCGGCAGGCTGACTTTATCTGCGAGTATATCCAGTGGCGTACATAAAGGCCCCACCACTGTTACCGGTTCAGCAGCAGCTTGCTGCATTTTATTGCCAATAGCCACCGGATAATTTTTACGGATCACCTGGCCAAAATTGCCGGAATTTGCCAGATGGTGATGTAAACCACCGTTACATACCAGATAGGTTGTGCCCCGCGACACTTTTTTATCCACCACCTGACAAGCATAAACGCCAGCCTCTGCTACCAGGTAACGGCCAAGTTCAATTACCAGCTCTATACCGGCAAGGGCGTGTTCGTATTGCTGTAGTAGGTGTTTAAGCGATAAACCAATAGGCTGTAAATCAAGCCGTTTTTCACCGGGAAAATAAGGAATACCAAAACCACCACCCAGATTGATCAAATCAGGCCGGTATGGGCACGCGGCAACCAGTTTAGCCGCCAGATCAAACGTAAGCTGATGTGCTTCTGTCAGTGCTTCAGTTTTTAGATTTTGCGAGCCGCAAAAAATATGAAACCCACGCAACTTCACCGGCATGGCGGCAATCTGGGTCAGTAGCTCAAACACTTGCTCTTCATCAATACCAAAAGGCTTAGCACCACCGGCCATTTTCATGCCTGAAGCTTTAAGCTCAAACGCCGGGTTAACCCGCAGTGCTACCTGGGGTGTGACCTTATGCTGTTTACCCAACTGGCAAATACGCTGCAGCTCACTGGCCGATTCTACATTTAGCGTTACACCTGCTGTAATAGCAGCGGCAAGCTCAGTATCAGTTTTACCCGGGCCGGCAAAGCTGATATCGGCTACCGGCATTCCGCTTTGTAATGCCAGCAGCATTTCTTTTTGTGATGCCACATCAAAACCATCTACCAACGGGCGCATATGCTGCACAACAGGCCAGTATGGGTTAGCTTTTACCGCATAGTGCAGCTTAATTCTGCCAGGAATTGCCGCCCTGAAACGCTGGATCTGTTGGTTTATAATCTGGCGGTCGTAAGCATAAAACACAGTTTTGCCAAGCATAGTACTAATAGCATTAAGGCTGAAACCGCCCAGCAACAGCTCATCCCCCTGACAGCTAAATTGTGACATCAGCTCATGCTGCGGCGCTTGTGGCCGTGTTTCTGTATTCAGGCTACTACTCATCTGGATGCCTCATTAAAATAACCCCGGTACTGCTCTGACAATAGCTTACGATCAATTTTACCATTGGCATTTTTTGGCAGCCCTTGCTGCACAATTAAAGCTTTTGGCTGCATAAAATTAGGCAAACTGCGTTTTAGCTGGGTTGTCCAGTTAGCAATGTCCGGTTCATTACCGTCTTTGCAGGCAAATAACACCAGAATGGCTTGCTCCAGCTCAGGGTGCGGCACACCAATGGCGGCAACATCAACCAGTGCAGGGCTAAGTTGGTACACGGCCTCTTCCACTTCAGTAGGGCTAACCCGATAACCTGAAGTTTTAATCATTTCATCGCGCCGGCCAATAAAGTATAAAAAGCCATCTTCATCGCAGCGCACTGTATCGCCAGACCACACCGCAAGCTGCGGTAGCTGGATACCTTTAGGGGCTACCGGGTCAAACTTAAAGCGCTCAGCAGTTTTATCCGGGGCATTCCAGTACCCCAGGCTGACCAGCGGCCCGCGGTGCACCAGCTCTCCTGGCTCATTTGGCGCACACAAGCTGCCGTCTTCACGCACAACGACAATCTCGGCATTTGGAATAGCTTTACCCATAGAGCCGGGCCGCTTTTCCAGCTCAGCTGGCGGCAAATAGGTAGAACGGAAAGCCTCAGTTAAACCATACATTAAATAGGGTTCAGCTTTATTGAAAACCTGCTGCAGCTGTTGCAGCAAAGCCTGTGGCATAGCCCCACCGGAGTTGGTCAGATAACGCACAGTATCGGTGCTGCCTTCAACCCAGTTAGCTTTGGCCAGCTGCGCCCACAAAGGCGGTACCGCAGCAATGCCGGTTACCCCGTACTGCTGCACCGTGCGCACTACATCCTGTACCAGGAAAAAATCCAGCAACACCACACTGGCACCGGTTAAAAACGCGGTGGTCAGCTGGCTCAGGCCATAATCAAAGCTCAGGGGTAACAATGCCAGTAATACATCATCGGCTGTATTGTTAAGATAACTGGAGACACTCTGAGCGCCCACCAGCATATTACGGTGAGACAGTACCACCCCTTTGGGTTTACCGGTGCTGCCCGAGGTATACAAAATAGCCGCCATGTCCTGATCGGTTGCATGCGGATATAACTGCAATGTTCTGTGGCTGACATCAGCATAAAATGACTTCAGCTGAATATGCGCCAGCGGGCTCATATCTTCAGTAACGTCAGTCAATAACACCGTGTGCAAATCACTGCACAAATGCAGTTCTTCTTCTAAGGTCGCCAGCCGGTCTTTGCTGGTAATCAGCACCCGGACATTACAATCCTGCAGTATATGGGCTACCTGCGCCGCCTTTAAACCCGGATTCACCGGCACAAATACCGCACCGGCCATTGCGCAGCCAAACAGGCTGAACACGGTTTCAAATTGTTTGGGCAGGTACACCGCCACCCTGTCAAAACGCTTAACATCCTGCGCTTGCAACTGCACAGCAGTGGTTGTTACGCCTGAAGCAAGTTCAGCATAAGTTAAGGCGGTATTTTTAAAGTACAGTGCAGGACGCTTAGGAAAACGTGCAGCAGACTGGGTAACGATATCGTGGAGATTTTTGGTCATAGTATCCTTCAGACCTTTCACTTTTTATCCCTTTGTGTGCAATAATAAAACAGTTTTGCGGAAAATCCGACTGTAATTTATCTACTCTGTGTAGTTTAACCGCAGCGGCCCCTTTTACGCAAATCAGGGAACTACCTGTCATTTTAAGGAAGCATTATGCCACACCAGCAACTTCTCGCTGATATCTTACGCGCCGTCTTGCAAATAGATAAACAATTTACCGACGATACCCCCTTGCTGGGAGCTATTCCTGAGTTTGATTCTATGGCAGTTATTGCTGTAATAACCGAACTGGAAGAGCAACTGGGTATCCAGATTAATGATGATGAAATATCCGCCGACGTCTTTGAAAACTTTGGCCAGTTAAATAAATTTGTCACTCAAAAACAAGCTGCCTGACATCGCATTATGCCTTATATGGTACAGCGTCAGACAGTAAAACCTCAGGTATAAAGGACACAGTATGCAGAGTTTTTCCCGTGTATCAGTAATAGGTTTGGGCTATATAGGTTTACCTACCGCCGCAGTTATCGCCTCCCGCGGCGTGGAAGTGCTCGGCGTTGATGTGTCAGAGCATGCGGTTAACACCATCAATCAGGGCAAAATTCATATTGTCGAACCTGATTTGGATATGCTGGTACAAGCTGCCGTCACCACCGGCAAGTTAAAGGCATCTTTAACACCGGAACCGGCTGAAGCTTTTATGATAGCAGTGCCCACGCCGTTTAAAGAAAATAAAACCCCTGACTTAAGCTATATCAAGGCAGCGCTGGAAAATATTGCCCCGGTTATCGCTAAAGGCAACCTTATTGTGCTTGAATCAACCTCTCCGGTTGGTACTACCGATAAAATTTCAGCCTGGCTGGCTGAACTGCGCCCGGATTTGGTCATGCCACATCAGGACCCGGACAAAGCCGATGTTTTTATTGCCCACTGCCCCGAGCGCGTATTACCTGGCCGGGTATTGCAAGAGCTGGTTAGCAACGACCGGATTATTGGTGGTATTACCGAGCGCTGTGCGCAAAAAGCCGTCGCCCTGTATCACCTGTTTGTCCGCGGCGAATGTTTACTAACTAACGCCCGCACGGCAGAGATGGCTAAGCTGACTGAAAACTCGTTCCGCGACGTCAATATCGCTTTTGCCAATGAACTGTCGATGATTTGTGATCACTTAAAAATTAATGTTTGGGAACTGATCAAACTGGCCAACCGCCACCCACGGGTTAATATTTTAACACCCGGCCCAGGCGTAGGTGGCCACTGTATCGCTGTTGATCCATGGTTTATTGTTGACTCCGCGCCAGAGCAGGCGCAGATTATCCGCAAGGCGCGTGAAATCAACGACAGTAAACCGCTGTACGTGATTGATAAAATAAAGCAGGCCGCTGATCAGTTTAAAAAGCCGGTAATAGCCTGTTTAGGCTTAGCGTTTAAAGCAGATATTGACGATTTACGTGAAAGCCCGGCGCTGGATATCGCCATGTCATTATTAAAAGACAATATTGGCGAAATTTTGCTGGTAGAGCCTAATATTAAACAGCTACCGAAAAAGTATGCAGACCACAACGACAAGCTAACTTCTTTGCCACAGGCATTAGAGCAAGCCAATATATTAGTGGTACTGGTCGACCATAAGCAGTTTAAAACCCTGCACCCGGTAGATGTAGCAACCAAAGTTGTTATTGATACCAGAGGCATTTTCGGTTAACGAAAATCATTTCGCTACAAGGAGTGTAACTATGAAAAAAACTACCCTGCTCGCCAGCGCCGTTATGCTGGCGCTGCTTTCCGGTTGTGGCAGTAAAGATGCAACAGAGCATTACAGTGATGCGCTGAGTTTTATTCAGAATAAACAATACAGCGCTGCTGTAATCGAATTAAAATCGGCTGTGCAGCAAGAACCGGAAAATGCAGAATACCGTTTAGCTCTTGGTTTACTTCAGTTGCAGATTGGCGACAGTATATCTGCAGAAAAAGAGCTGGCCCGCGCCCTGAGTTATGGCACCGACAAGCATAAAGTGGCTTTGCCGTTGGTTCGCAGTAGCTATCAGGCGGGTGATTATCAGGCAGTGCTGGCGCACTTTTCTGATGAGACACTGCCACCGGAACAGCAAGTTTATATTGACGTATACCGTGCTCTGGCTCAGTTAGAGCTCGGTGACGCCGAGGCTGCAATAGCTCTTTTTGACCAACTGGCAACACAAAACAACTTCAGCGATGCGGCAATTTATGCCCAGGCGCATTTACTTATTGCCAATCGCAATAATAGCCAAGCACTTGAGATCATTAATCAGGTGCAGCCTGACAGCTTACTTTATGCCGAAGCATTATTTCTGCAAGGCAGAACTCAGTTAGCAGAAGAGCAGCATGCCGCTTCTATTGAAAGTATGCGCAACTATCTGACCATGGTGCCTAATAACTTGCAGGCCCGCCTGATGCTGACGCAAAACCTTGTCAGCACAGAGCAGTTTGATTTAGCAGATAAAGAATTAGCCTTGCTGCTCAAAGCGTTTCCAAATCAGCCGTTTACTAATTATCTGAAAGCGGTGTTGGAGTATGAGCGCGAGAACTACACCCTGGCCAAAGAACATGTTGAAAAAGCCATCAACAATGGTCTGCGTAATACCAGCGCACGTATTATTGCTGCATTAGCATCTCTGCATCTGGGGTTGGAGAGCCAGACATTAAACCATCTGAGCGCGATACAAAACCAGTTACCGCAATATCCGCCGTTGCAAAATCTTTACGCTTCACTGCAATTAAAGTCTGGCCAGCTTGATCAGGCTCAGGCGATTCTGGTTAACCAGGATCCGCAGGCAATGGATTACAAATTACTCGCAGCAACATCATTCCAGCTGATTAAACAAGGTTCCGGCAGTGCAGCACAAGAGCTGATTGCCAAATATGAACTAAGTGAAAACAGTAAAGATGTCGCCTCAATGACAACCTTAGGCCTGCTTAAAATGGGCATTGATGGCCAGGAATCAAGCGGTTTACGGGATCTTGAACAAGCTCTGCAATTGGACCCAAGCCAGAGTCAGACCCGCGTCGTGCTTGCTATCAGTTACCTCAGACAAAAAGAGTATGACAAAGCCTCAGCCATAGTTGATGAGTGGCTGACAGACGAAAAGCTGGCTGTTGTTGGCTACAATCTGAAAGCCTATGGCGCTATGCTGCAAAAGCAGTTTGACGAAGCTGAAGTGTTTCTGCAACAAGCGCAGCAAGCCACTGCTGATCAACCTTTTACTTTACTATTGCAAGCCCTTGTTGCCGGCACGAAAAGTGATTTTGTGCAAGCAAAGCAACTTCTGGTTAGATCAATAGAGAAACATCCATCTTACCTGCCGGCATTACAGCAGTACTATGCGCTCAGCAAAGATGATGACAAAGGTGCTGACGCAATAAAACGGGCTGGCGCTATTTTAAAAGATAACCCGGGCAACAACGCACTGCGGTTAACGTTAGCCCGTATGTACTACCAGCAACAAGAGTTTAAAAAAGCTATAGAGGTAATTGGCGATCCATCAGTGAATATGGTTAATGCCACCGCAGCTTACTGGCTGACCTTAATAGACTCACATGCCCAGCTTGGTAATCAGAAAGAGGTGCTGGCTTTAAGCGAACGCTGGTACCAGCAAGAGCCCGAAAACCTGCGGGCAGCATACTTCTATGCTACCAGCCTTAGTCTGGCTAAACGCCATGCTGAAGCGATAAATGTTGCTGATAAACAACTGGTTAAACATCCGAAAAATCCAATGCTGCTGCGTAGCAAAATCATGGCATTGTCTGAATCTAAAGACTATACCAAAGCGTTGGATAGCTTCAAAAGCCTGACAGAGCAAGATGCAGCAACGGCTGAAATGCAGTTTTTAAAAGGCCGGGTACTGTTTTTAAACGGCCAGATCCCACCGGCAATTGCTGCTTTTAATCAAAGCTATCAGTTAGCGCCAACAGATCAGACAGCCATGTTTATTGCTGAAATTTATTCAAAAGACTATTCACACCAACGTGCTGTAGAGTTTTTAGAAGGCCATTTCAGTAAAGCCCAGGCTAGCGGCAACCTGAAATTGTTTTACGCCAACCTGCTACTGGAATCTGATAAGAAAAAAGCCTTTGGGCTTTATGATGAAATTTTGCAGGCCTCTCCTGACAACTACATCATACTGAATAACTATGCCTGGATCCTCGCAGAGCAAAATCAGTTACCTGAAGCCAAACAGCATATTGAAAAAGCGATCAAGCAGGCACCAAAGCACCCCGACGTATTAGACACTTACGGCAAAGTGCTGATGAAAATGGATAACCTGCCAGACGCTATAAAAGCTTTTGAGCAGTCTCTGGCGATAAGGCCAGAGAATGATCTGGTTAAGCTTAATTATGCCGAAGCACTGGTACGTGCTGATAATAAAAGCAAAGCTAAAACGGTACTGGCTAATGTAAAAAGCCGTGATGCTGAAGTCATCAAACGGGTTGACGCCATTAACAGCATGTTGTGATATAACAGCTGTGCTGCAGCAATGCAGCACAGCTTCTGTTAAAGCAGCTTCACTATAAAAAACACCTCCGGCTACTGTCACGTAATTTTACAACATCAGTTTTCAACCACACCACCAATCACACAAGTCACTGATAAAAAACAACAAAAAAAGTTGGCACCAAAAGTGCTTATATATAAGTCGATTGCTTGAGGATAAGTTTGCGGGGCAACCCAACTAGCTTGTGTGGAAACTTCACTAAGGAAATGAAAATGAAAAAATTACTTGCAGGATTATTTTTAGCTGGAGCGGCGGCCTTTAACGCCAGTGCTTCAGTAATTATGTTTGACGACAGCTCATTTGGCGGTTCAGGTTCTACCATGTTCGACGAAATCGACTGGGATCCGGATCTGGCACAAGTGACTCAAACTGACACTAACGGCAATGGCTCAATTTTTGGTGGTCAGGACGATTTTATGGAGTTCGGCCAGACATTAATGGTTAACTTCAAACAATCAGGTATGCCAAACTTTTTACCATCAGCATACGAAGTATTTCTGGACTATGAATTTAATGGTACAGCAGAAGCCTTCCCTAACTTTGGTGGTTTAATTCAGGTTTTATTTGCTGGCGGTTCTGCCACTTTATGGGCTGACACCACTGTAAACGGTGCTTACGATGCAGGTACTGCGACTGCTTTAGGTACTTTTTCATTGGTTAACGGCAACTGTATGACAAGTGTTGCTGGTGTTGGTGCTTGTGATATCACCATGAAGTTTAACGCTAACCCAGGTTACTTCTACCACAATGGTAACGATATCTCTGGTAACAATGCTGTGTATTCACAACTGATTGTTACTGTGCAGAACATTATTGGTTTATCACCAAACTATAACGGTGTTCCAGGTTCTACTCAGGAATTCCAAATCCGTCACGATGGTAACCAAACCTTCACTGTACCAGAACCAGCAAGCTTAGCATTGTTAGGTTTAGGTCTGTTAGGTTTACGTCTGAACCGTCGTAACAAAGCCTGATTTATCAGCGCTATTAAAAAGGGCATCTGATGATGCCCTTTTTTATTGTCTTTTACACTGTGTCTGCCGATTGAGCGTTTTTTTGCGTTGTATCTCTGCTTTACTCTACCAGCAATTGTTGCAGACTAAACCGCAGCGAACGCGAAGCGGGTTGCTCACTACGCCCTACCCGGCCAAAAAATACCTTATTAGCAAATACTTGTGGCGGTAATAACGCAGCCAGCTTTTTGTCCATCGCCACTGCGTTGTCAAATGCTTGCTGGTTAGTGGTGAACTGCAGGTTGTCACGCAAATAGCCGGAAAAAATAACCGGTGTCTGCTCAGGCTGAAAGCCTAGTTTTAGCTTAGTTGCCGTAAGCCAAAAACGCTGTAAAGCGCTCCCTGCGGCCACCTGTTGTTCCAAGGTCACCGGTGCCTCAGCAGCAGTGCTATATAGCACAAAGTGTGCACTGCAGCGTAATGCCGGTAATAAATCCAGTTGCAATCTGGGTGCTATGGTCCCCCCCATATATTTGGCCATAAACTCAAAGCGCTCCCAGCTTGCCAGCGCCCATTTCATCAGTTTTGCCGTGGCGGCATCTACGCCCAATGCCTGCTCGGGGATTTTGTCTATACTGAACTGCTTACCCCAATCGATGATTTTGCTATGTACATCATAACCCTCTTTCATAATCAGCCGGGTGTAAGCATTACCATATAATAACTTAGCGATAGTCCAGCGCTCAGCTGAGCTTTCAAACCAGTGCACCGCGAAGCCAGGCGGTAAAGCCATTTCAAGCTGACGCTTTTCACCGGAGTTCAGTGCTGTAGTGCCCATTGGCCTGCGTTGTACGGTTCGTGTTTCAATATAAGGGGCAAGCGCATCAGCTTTAATGCTGCTGTCTTGCAACAAAGCAATTTTATACACCGGATGCTCTGCATCAGAGCGGTCAATGTCGCTGATTTCCAGCTGATATCCGCGTTCAGAAGCTGCGATACGGGCAGTTTCGAGTAAAGCACCGTGGGCCATATTGCTGGCAAAGCCGTTTAAATCGTATACCACATCGTGGCGGGTATCATTACCCAGAATGTCGCAACTTAATGCCGATGTCGGTCGAAAGCGCCAGCATTGGGTATTGTCACCACTGGGTGCCCAGCGGGCTTTATCTAATACATAACGTAATGGATCCTGTTCCGGTGCGGTTTTAGGCGCTATTTGCACGGGTTGATTCAGAAAGTACTTCCGTCCCAGATGAAGTGCCAGCCGGTTTATGGGATTGGCATTGCCAAAAGGCCGCCAGCTAACTTTATAGCTATTACGATAAGCATCAAATTGCAGGCTTCTGGGCGCGGCAATAACTTTCCCGCGGTTCAGCATCAGCTTTAATGCCTGAGTTGCTGCAACGCCGGCGCAAAGCTCGCAAGCCATGATAGTTGACGGCCCTTTGCGCTCAGGCAAATTTATACTTTCTGGTACCACTAAATAGGCACTGTGCAGTCTGGCAGGCGATAACCCGACAAAAAAGCGCAAATACTGTTCATTTTCATCACAGCCATCAAGTAGAAAATATTGCTCAAATGTCATCTTGCCGGGCAAAAAGTTCAGGTTCGCTACCCCCATCCCCAAAGGCGCAGCGGTTACCGCAGGAATACCCGCATCATAGGCTTTTCTGAACATCAGGCTTCTGATTTTCAGCGCAAAAAAGTCAAGCCCATCAATATATACATCAACATCCTGTAAAAAAGCGTCGATATTACTTTCAGTAACACCGTCTGCAAAAGTGGTTATTTCCAGATCCGGGTTAATATCCAATGCCATTGCTACCAGTGTATCGAGCTTTTTCTGGCCCACGGAAGATAATCTGGCACCGGCCTGACGGTTAAAGTTTTCAATATCGAAACTGTCAAAATCTGCCAGGTGAAACCGGCCAACACCAAGCCGGGCCAGCGTCAGTAAGTGTGCTCCCCCAACCCCTCCCATACCGGCAATTGCCACGCGCTTACTGGCCAGCAGTTGCTGTTCTGCTAAGGTTAGCCAGCCAATATTGCGCGAAAATGCTTTGTAATAGTCAAAATCGGATGAACTCATACGGTTAGTCCTTTTGCCGGATTAAATAAGGGTAAAGCCGCAGTTGCGGGGCTAACTGGCTTTTTAGCATATTAAACAACTGCAGAATTTCCGGGTTAAGTGCCGATATGAACTTATGCTCAGGAAGATAAAATAACGCGCGGGTGCCGTGATAATCCATTTCATCACCGATTTGCTCAAACGCCAACCCTAACCGCTCAAGGCGTTTTTTTAACCTGGGTTCCACCACAACAAACATAGCCTTGTGATGACACATTTGTACCAGCGCTATAATACTCAGGTACAAGCCGATGGCAATATTAGGGAAGTTTCTGCGTTCTTCTTCTGAAAATACATCTTTTTCCAGATTAATCTCGTTGATGACATAAGGCGTATTTTGCTCACCTAAACGACGGCGAAACGCCTCAGGCACAGCAAGCCGGGAAATTTCACTGAAAGAACCGCGTTCAAATTCAGACAGATCAATTAAATCGGTTCTGACTGACGACAAACAGTGCTGTTCAAACGGCAGTTGATAAGATGGGTTCTCTGCCGGAGGAATAACCAGCCGAGCAGTGCCGGCATACTGGCCAGTCCTTTTATGCACCAACAGCAGGGCAAAAGAGTACTCGTCACACTCATCGGTTTCCATACCATTTTCGCGCAACGGCTCCCAGCCCAGTTCTTCACAGTACACTGAGTGTCTGATCTTAAAAGACTCTTGTCGTAACGCTGTTGAAGCGGCAAACTTAATTTCAAAATACTGCTTAAAGTTGTCGGCCAGACTGACACAATCCATGATGATATCCAGTTAATACATTAGACTCAGTAAATATAGTAGCCACTCTTTGTTTGTTTTACATAGTAAAATCATCTAACAATGCGAATTTCATATACTAAATTATTTAGAGTCACACCAATTTCACAATAATATTAACTAACTGTGTATTTAGCCGCCAACTGTTGTAACGAAGCTCCGGTAACCCGGTTTATCCGCCAATCTTCTAGCATAGTGGCGCCCTGTGCCTGATAAAAATCTATTGCAGGTTGATTCCAGTCTAGTACAGACCACTCAAGACGGCCACAGTCACGCTCGACAGCCAGTTTTGCCAGATAACTCAGCAGTACCCGGCCCAAACCTTTACCACGGTATTCAGGCAATACAAACAGATCTTCCAGATAAATACCTGGTTTGGCTAAAAATGTTGAATAATTATGAAAGAACAATGCAAAGCCGGCAGCCTTTTTATCATATTCTGCAATGACAACCTCGGCATAAGCTTTGTGACCAAATAATGTCTGTTGTAATTTTTCTTCTGTAGCCACAACCTGATCTGACAGCCTTTCATATTCAGCCAGCCCTTGAATAAAAGTCAATATAACAGGTACATCTTGCGGTGTGGCTAAACGCAAATGAATTTTATCAGACATAACAGCTCCTTAAAGCAATAAAAAAACGCCGACACAGCATCAGGCTCTGTCGGCGTTTGAGTGTAGCAAGTTGTTTAGACGACGTCAGCTGAGGTTAAAGCACGACTTTCCAGATCGCCCGCCTTAAAGCTATCTACGCTGATAGCGCTAAAACGCAAGGCATTCATTTTCAATAACTGTTTAGATTCCGTGTCGCTTATCACTTCAGCCAGTAAGGCTTGCTCAATGGTTTGCTCCAGTGGTTGCTTACGCGGTAGCTTACCATCGCGCTGGGCCTGATAAATCTTCTTCATTACAGGCTGCGCTTCATACATTGCTATAAAAGCGCTTTCCATCAACCCCGTTGCATCGTCCTCACCCTCGCCGATGTAACACAGATGTGTTAAACGGTCGCGTACCACACCAGGTTTAGACATCGCTTCACAGATCTGAATCGCAGTATCGTCATCCGGCATTTTGTAGCCAATGCCAAACGGAAATACCAGAACACGCAATAACCCGGCAACAAAGCGATTAGGAAAGTTAGCAAAGAAGCCATCAAAAGCACGGCCAATTTCAAACAACGCCCGCTGCAGGCTGTAATGCACAAATGGCAGATCACATTGCTGACGACCATTATCTTCATAGAATTTTAATACGGCGGAGGCAATATACAGCTGGCTTAATACATCACCTAAGCGCGCTGATAACATTTCACGGCGTTTTAACTCACCGCCTAAAATCAGCATCGAAAAATCTGCACTTAATGCCAAGCCACGGCTCATACGGCTTAACTGTTTATAATATTTAGCAGTTTCACCAGATACTGGAGCAGTGTTAAAAGCACCTGCTGTTATACCCTGCCACAGCGCACCGAAAGTATTCCCCATAGCAAAGCCGATATGCTTAAGCAGCAAGCTGTCAAATTGCTTTAAGCCCTGTTCAGCATCCGGGTTTGCCGCCGCTTCCAGTTCTGCCAGTACATAGGGATGGCAACGCGTTGCGCCCTGCCCGAAAATCATCAGGTTACGGGTCAGAATATTTGCGCCTTCTACCGTAATGGAAATGGGTATACCCATATAACCATGTGCCAGGTAGTTTTTCGGCCCGATCTGAATAGCGCGGCCAGCATGAATATCAAAGGCATCATTCATTAAGGTTCGCGACATTTCAGTCATGTGGTACTTGGCAATAGCCGTTACCACGCTTGGGCTTAGTTTCATGTCAATTGCGCCGGCTGTCATAACCCGCATGGCTTCAAGGCTGTAGGTAAAACCGCCGATACGGGCAAGTGATTCCTGAACACCTTCAAACTTACCAATTGATAAGCCAAACTGCTGGCGTACATAGCCATAGGCACCGGTCATTCGCGCCGCCAGGTGCCCAGTAGCGGTGGCTAATGCTGGCAGACTGATACCCCGTCCTGCTGATAAACATTCAACCAGCATCCGCCAGCCACGGCCGGCATAATCAGGCCCGCCAATAATCCATTCCAGTGGAATAAACACATCTTTACCGTAGGTAGTACCATTCATAAACGCCATATTCATCGGGAAGTGGCGGTCACCAATCTCAACACCTTTATGGCTGGTAGGAATAAGCGCACAGGTAATACCCAGCTCTTCTTTATTGCCAATTAAGCCATCCGGATCATACAGTTTAAAGGCAAGCCCCAGCACTGTTGCCACCGGTGCCAATGTAATATAGCGTTTATCCCAGTTAAGACGAAGACCAACGACTTCTTTGCCTTCAAATTCCCCCTTGCACACAACACCGGTATCCGGAATGCCACCAGCGTCAGAGCCTGCCTCAGGGCCTGTCAGCGCAAAACAGGGCACATCAGTGCCATTGGCTAAGCCGGGTAACCAAAAGTCTTTCTGCTGCTGTGTGCCGTAGTGCATTAGCAACTCGCCAGGGCCTAATGAGTTAGGCACCATTACCGTTACCGCGGCGGTTAAACTGCGGGTAGCAATACGCGAAACAATAGTTGAGTTGGCAATAGCAGAGAACTCGCGGCCGCCGTAGGATTTAGGAATAATCATCGCGAAGAAGCCTTCACGTTTTAAGAAATCCCATACCTCAGTAGGCAAATCCCGCTGTTCCTGCACAATCTTGTAGTCATCCAGCATTTTCAGCAGGGTTTCTACCTGATTGTCCATAAAAGCCTGTTCATCAGCATTTAGCTCCGCTTTAGGGAAACTATGCAGCTTGTGCCAATCTGGCTTGCCCTGAAACAGATCACCGTCCCACCATACATCACCTGCTTCCATCGCTTCACGTTCTGTATCAGACAGTGGCGGCAGAATTTTTTTGAACATGGTAAACACAGGTTTGGTAATTAAATTACGGCGAATATCAGCAACGCCAAAAATCACCGCCAGCGTGACAACTAATACTAATAGAATCAACATATTATCTTCCTTCACTCGCCATTGCAGGCGCGGTATGACTTAATTGAGTAACAGTGGCAACAGGTGCAGCAATGGCTGCAGACAAGTACGGCAGTAAGCGTAAAATCACGCCTTCAATATCAACTTTTTCATTAAAATCTGCTTCGGCGATTTCAGCTAAGGCTTCATTAGATGCCATGGTAAATACCACAGTACCCAGTGAAAAATGCAGCCGCCAGAATAGCTCGCTGGGTGGCAAATCCGGACAGGCTTGCTGTACCAGTAATACCAGCTTATCCAGTACACGGCCATAATGATGGTTAAAAAACCAACGCAAGTGCCCCTGCACATCGGTATAACCACGGCCCAGCAGTTGTAAAAAAATACGGGCACCGTTCTGATGTACTTTATTTAACTCCAGTAACGGCTTTACAAACACCGATAACACCTGGCTTAAGCTATTTGGCTGTTGCACGGCCAGCAAGCGGGTAAACTCCTGATCCAACCGCGGCATCAGCACCACGAGGTAGCGCTGCAGCACGGCCTGAATAAGTTCTTTTTTTGAACCAAAATGGTAATTGACCGACGCTAAATTAACCTCAGCCATGCTGGTTATTTGCCGCAAAGAGGTATCGGTAAAGCCCGTTTCGGCAAACAATGTTTGTGCCGCATCGAGAATTTTATTTTGGGTGCTGTGCTTAACAGACATAACGCCACCAATATTTAAACGCATGTTTGAAATGTACGTTTGAATTTAAATACTGTCAAGCGGCAAATCAGCAACTGGTCTAACCTGGTATAATTATCGGGCTTTTTTGTTGTACGTCATTGGTATTGTGCAATTTGAAACTTAAACTAGTGGCTTACTGTCATTAGCTTTGCCGGAGTTCTTGTTACCCGTGCTGAAAATAAAACCCGAAGCGTTAAAACTGGGCTATGCCATTAAGCTACCTGCCGGTTGGCTGAAACATCCGTTCTTGTCTGGCAATATGATTATAGAAAACAGCCAGCAGCTACAAATTATCAAATCGCTCAATCTGGATTATGTGTTTTTTTACCCGGATAAAAGTGTCCAAGTTGCACAACCGGCAGAGTTAAGCGACGAGGACACAGCCGGGTTTAATATGGCAGCCAGTGAAGCGCAGCTGAAAATGCAGCAGGAAAAAATGCAGCGCATTGAGCAAGCCAAAGCGCACCGGCGTGATTTACAGCGCACTGAAAAAGCCTTTGCTCAATCTTTGCTGCAGGTAAAAAGCCTGATGAGCAAAATTAACAGCCGCCCGCTCAACGCTATAGAAGAGGCCGGCAGCCTGATCAGCGCCATGGCGGATATTCTGCTCGGAGCCGATTCGCTGGTGCTGCATTTAATTTCCGGTGCAGCGAAAGAGCAGGAAGGCCTGTATTATCACTCTTTGAATGTGGCTACTTTGTCAATGATGCTGGCAAAAAACCTTAACCTGTCGCCAGCGCAGGTTAAAACCGTAGGCATTGGCGCTTTGTTCCATGATATTGGCAAAATTAAAATACCCAGCCAGATTTTACGCAAAACCACAGAGCTGAGTACGCCAGAGCAAAACCTGCTAAAGCTGCATACCAAATATGGTGTGGAGTTAGTGGGTTTAACCGATACCTTTCCCCTGGACGCCTGGCCTATTATTGAGCAACACCACGAATATATTGACGGCAGCGGCTACCCTAAGGCTTTAAAAGAGCCACAAATAGATGCGTTAGCTAAAATTGTGGCGGTAGTTAATGCGTTTGACAATTTGTGCCATCCGCTGGATATCAGTAAATCACGATCGCCGCACCATGCGCTGTCGTATATGTACCGCAGTATGAAAGGTAAACTGCCGGAGCGCGAGATGAAAGTGATGATTAAAATGATGGGCGTGTACCCACCAGGTACCATCGTTTTATTGTCTGATCAACGGCTGGGCATTGTCATGTCAGTAAACAGCGACAGCCTGCTGTGCCCCAACGTACTGGTGTATGACGCTGATGTGCCAAGACTGGAAGCGCCAATTCTGACATTAGAGCCTGATAAACTCAGCATCAGCAAAGTGGTTAAAATTCAGTCGTTACCGCAACATATTGCTGAATACCTCAACCCCAGAGCGCAGGTCAGTTACCATATTCAGGGCAAAAACTGATGCTGCTTTACAGATAAGCATGACCGGTTTGCTCTAAATCAACCGTTGGAGGCCATGGATGGCCGGAATCGAGCCTCAGGGACGATTCATGGCGTGTTGATGTGAGCAAACCGCGTCATGTAAGACAATAAACTGGCCACTGCCGGGCAGTGCCGCTGGCCTTTTTATTACTTCAGATGTCGGTCAAAAAACTGCGTAATACTTTTATGCAGATGGGTTTGTACCGGCTGGCCAAACATAGAGTGCTTACTGCCCGGGTAATTAATCATATCAAACAGTAAGCCCTTATCCTGCAGCTGTTTATACAGCTTGGTGCTGTGGGTAAACAACACATTATCATCTGCCATACCGTGGTAAATCAGCAAGTTACCTTTTAAGCCATCGGTGTAAGGAAATACCGCACTGTCGGTATAGCCTTGAGCATTTTGCGCAGGGTGGCCTAAATAGCGCTCAGTGTAATGGGTGTCGTACAGTGCCCAATCAGTAACCGGTGCACCGGACACTCCGGCAGCGAAGTAATCACCGGCTTTAAACATCGCCATTATCGCCATATAACCACCGTAGCTGTGGCCGTAAATAGCCACCTTCTTCGCATCGACATACGGCAGGCTGCGCAGATATTCTACGCCACGGATTTGGTCATTTAGTTCGGCTTCACCCAATTTCAAATAAATCGGATCTTCAAAGGCTTTACCGCGGTTATAAGAGCCGCGGTTATCCAACTGAAAGACCAGGTAGCCTTGCTGCACTAAATAATGCAGATACAAGTCACGCGCACTCCAGCTATTGGTTACACGTTGGGCATGCGGGCCACCGTATACGCTGACAATTACCGGATATTTTTTATCCTGCGCCAACGTTTTTGGCGCAAACAGCCGGTAATGCATAGTTTGACCATCTTCTGCTTTAAGCGTACCAAAACGCGGCGCCGTCAGTTCAGCATGATAAGGCGTGAGCGCATGGCTGCTGTTCAGCTCGTTTTGCTCCAGCCAGGTTAGCACTTTACCGTCCAGGCCACGCAGCGCCACTTTAGTCGGCGTACTGACATTAGAAAAGCTGTCGATAAAGCTGCTGCCATCTTTGGCCATCACCAACGCATGGTCAAAACCGGCTTCGGTTAAACGCTTAATATTGCCATCTTTTAAACTGACCTGATACAGATGCCGCTCCAGCGGCGTATCTTTACGGCCGGTAAAGTACACCATGCCTTGTTTTTCGTTTACCGCATCCAGCTCATCTACTACCCAGTTACCACTGGTTAGCTGGCGCAGCAATTTGCCGTTAAAGTCAAAGTGATACAGGTGCTTATAACCGTCACGTTCAGAGGCCCAGATAAAGCCCTGCTCGTTAGCCAGAAAATGTAAATCATCATGCAGGTTCAGCCAGGTTTTGCTGCTTTCGCTCAGCAGTACTTTTTGCTGATTATTGCTTAAGTCGACCAGCCGCAGCTCCAGCTGCTGTTGGTTACGGCTTTGCCATTGGTAACTTAAATAGCGGGCACTTTTGGTCCAGTCAACCCGCGGTAAGTAGATATCTTCGTCATCACCGTGTGAAATCCAGTTCACGCTGCCGTCTTTGAGTGCTACCACACCCAGCTGAATTTTGGCATTGGCGGTGCCGGTATAAGGATAGCGCTGGTTAAACAGTTTTATTTCGTCGGCATAAATCTCATTGCGTACTACTTCAGCCACACCGCTTTCATCGGTACGGGTAAAGGCAATTTTGCTGTCATCCGGTGCCCACCAATAGCCGGTCATACGGCCCATTTCTTCCTGGGCAACAAATTCTGCCATGCCGTTTTTAATATCGCCGCCACCGTCAGAGGTTAGCTGTGTTTCTTTGCCGCTGGCAATTTCCAGCACAAACAGGTTCTGATTACGGATAAAGGCCACATAACGCCCGGTAGGCGAAATCGTAGCATCGGTTTCAAACTCGCTGGTATCGGTGAGTTTTTTTGCGCTTTTGCTGCGTAATTCGTAGTAGTACAAATCACCGTTTAGCGGAAATAACAAGGCATCGCTGTTTTTTGACCAGCTGTAACTGATAATACCCGAGGCAAATAAGCGCATGCGCTCGCGGCGGGCTTTTTCTTCATCAGATAAGGTTTCAGCGCCACTGATTAAGCTGTCGGCGTCAACCAACAGGCTGTGTTTGCCTTCTTTAATATGGTATTGCCATAAATCCAGCCGGTTAGCGTCCCCGGCCTTGCCTTTAAGGTAGGTTACCCTGCTGCCATCCGGCGCCATGCTTAATGAGCGTGGTGTGGCACCGCTTAATGCCGGATCAGCAAATAAGCGCTCTAACTCCAGTTGCTTAGCATTAAGCATATTGCTGCCTCCGAATAGTAAACACAGTGCCAGTACAAAACGTGGTAATTTAACGTGCATTATTGTCCCTGCGACTTTGATTTAATTTTGCTTGCCGTTTGTATAATGCTTCAGGCCAAACTGCAAGAAAAAGCCGCTTGCGTTATGCTTAGCTGCGATAAAAAGAGGATTTAATACATGAAACTAACCGAAGTTAGCCACCCGCTGGTAAAACATAAAATTGGCCTGCTACGCGCTGCAGATATCAGTACCAAGCAATTTCGCCAGCTGGCGGCAGAACTGGGTAGCCTGCTAACCTACGAAGCCACAAAGGACTTAGCCACAGAAACCGTTACTATCGACAGTTGGAGCGGCCCGGTTCAGATTGAGCAAATTCAGGGCAAAAAAGTTACGATAGTGCCGATACTGCGCGCAGGCCTGGGCATGCTCGATGGTGTACTGGAGCTGTTACCCAGCGCCCGCATCAGTGTGGTGGGTATTTATCGCGATGAGAAAACCCTGCAACCGGTACCGTATTTTCAAAAACTGGCGTCCGATCTCGGGCAACGCCTGGCGATAGTGGTTGACCCTATGCTGGCTACCGGCGGCTCACTGATCGCCACTATTGATTTGTTAAAACAACATGGTGCCAACCATATTAAAGCGCTGGTATTGGTAGCCGCGCCCGAAGGTATTGCAGCACTGCGCCTGGCGCATCCGGATGTCGAGCTGTACACCGCTGCGGTTGACCGTTGCCTGAACGAGCACGGCTATATACTGCCCGGCTTAGGTGATGCCGGTGATAAACTGTTTGGTACCAAATGAGGACAACCCAGTGCAGTTAATACCCTGGTCTTATCACACCCGCCAAGGCTTTACCCTGCGCGGCTATCGCAGCGAAGCCAGCGGCAAGCCGGTATTGCATATATTGCATGGTAATGGTTTTTGCAGCCGGATGTATCAACCCATGCTGCAACTACTGGCAGCGGATTATGACTTGTTTTTATCGGATGCTCAGGGTCATGGCGACAGCGATCACGGCGGCGCTTTTGTCGGCTGGAATAAAAGCGCGGAACTGGCAGCCGAAGCCTGGCTGGCACATAAAAATGTCTATCCCGATGTACCGGTATACGGTGTTGGTCACAGCTTTGGTGGCATTTTAACAGCGTTAATCCACACAGTTGCCCCTAGTCCCTTTACCGGTGCCGTCTTGCTTGACCCGGTGTTATTTACCCCCGGTATGCTAACGGTAATGAGTACATTAAACGGTGTACGGCTATACCATAAAAACCCGCTGGCCAAAGCGGCACTGCGCCGCCGCCAGCACTGGCCGGACAGAGATACCGCACTAAATTACCTGAATAATCGCGGTATGTTCGCCAACTGGCATCCCGATGCACTGGCTGCCTATATCGATCATGCGCTAAAGCCGTCAGAGCACGGCCTGAGTTTAAAATGTTTACCACAGCGCGAAGCGGATATTTTTGCCTCATACCCGCATAAACTCTGGCAGCAACTGGCACAGCAGTGCCCGCCGGTACATGTAATTTACGGTGATAAAAGTTATGACTTTATCGCTAAATCACTGCGTAAATGGCAAAAACGTAATGCCGCTGTCAGTGTTGAACAAGTCAGCGGCGGCCACTGCTTTATGCAGGAAGATCCACAATCAGCGGCACAGTATATTCAGCTTGCGGTTAGAGCACTGAATTGTCAGTTGAAATAGCTGTTAATACACGGCCTGAATTCCGTTATAATGGCGAAAATATTAACCTGGAACCCCAGATGAAAAAGCGTTTATTAGTTACCGCACTGCTGCTGTCCGCCTGTAGCCATTTACCGTCTGAGCGACCTGCAGACACTACTACTCTAAAGGTGCCACCACAACCTGTCGTGGTGTCAGAGCCTGAAGATGTAGTAATAGAAAATTCCGATACAGCAGAGTCTGTAGCCACCGATTTTGAGCATATCTTTGTTGATAGTGATATGACATTCAGCGGCACCCTGCCGTGCGCTGATTGCCCGGGGATCAGCTATCATATTAACCTGTACCGCGATGGCCGTTTTGAGGTACGCCAGGAGTATCTGGAACGGAATCAGGTTAATCTGGTAAAAGGGATCTGGTTACTGGAAAACCGTAGCCTGCATCTGGTTAATCAGCAGCAAACCCTGCCAGCCTTTCATTTTTTATCTAACCGGCAATTAACCATGCTGGATTTAAGCGGCAAACCTATCAGCGCTAATCAACAGTATCAGTTGCAGCGTGCCGCCGAATTTAAAAAACTGGATACCCGCCAGGCTATGCTTGGCTTATATATGCTGAGTAATAATCAAGCCACCTTTACCAGTTGCCGCAGTGGCGACAGCTTAAATGTGGCCAATACCCAGCACCACTTACCGGTAATGCGCCAGTATCAACAGGACGCCCGTTTCAACGGCAATGCCGTTATTGCCACCTTAGTAGGCCGCAGAGGCCAGGACGATCAGGCCAATACGCTGTTTATTGATAAATTTGAACAATTCTGGCCAGGCGCCACCTGCCCCGATCAGATCCAACCTGGCAAAATGCAGGGTATTGTTTGGCGTGCAGAAAAACTGACCGACCGTTATGTACCGCAACAGCTTAACGTCAGGGTAATTTTTGACCAGAACGACCGCTTATATGGTTTTGCCGGCTGCAATAACTTTAACGGTAACTACAAGCAGCGCTCTAATCAGTTAACAGTACAACCGCTGGTAAGCACACGTAAATTCTGTGCTGAAAGTAGTGAGCTGGAACAACAGTTTACCCAGTCACTGCAATCGGCCGACCGTGCTGAAGTAAATGGCGATAAATTACAGTTGTTTAAAAATAACCAGCTTATTTTGCAGTTTAAGCCTGCGGTTAACTAACCGCAGCAACTGACTTTTATCCGCGCAGTTTGCTCCAGCGCAGACATAAAAAAAGCCACCTTGCGGTGGCTTTTTATTGCGGCGTAAATTACGCTGCTAAGGCTTGTTTCGCTTTGCTCACTAAAGCAGTAAAGGCTGCTTTATCGAATACCGCGATGTCAGCTAAAATCTTACGGTCGATTTCCACAGAGGCTTTTTTCAGGCCATCAATGAAACGACTATAAGACAAACCATTCATACGTGACGCAGCGTTGATACGCGCGATCCACAGTTGACGGAACTGACGCTTACGTTGACGACGGTCACGGTAAGCATATTGGCCGGCTTTAATAACGGCTTGGAAAGCAACACGATAAACACGACTGCGGGCACCGTAGTAACCTTTGGCCTGGTTTAACACCTTCTTATGACGCGCACGCGCCGTTACACCACGTTTAACTCTTGGCATGTCAGACTCCTAATTAATTATGCGTACGGCATGCAACGGACTAAGCCGGCAATGTCTACTTTAGCGACTAAGGTTTTTGGACCTAACTGACGCTTACGCTTAGAGGTCTTCTTCGTCAGAATGTGGCGAAGGTGTGATTGCTTACGTTTAAAGCTACCAGAAGCGGTTTTTTTGAAACGCTTCGCAGCACCTTTATTGGTTTTCATCTTTGGCATAGTTAAAAACTCGCATTGTTAAGTTACAACGAATAATAAGGCGTTAACCCCACACTTTGCAGTGCGGGGTTACACTTGAAAGCACCTATTACTTCTTATTTGGGGCCAGCATCATGATCATCTGGCGACCTTCCACCCGTGAAGGGAAAGATTCGCACAAGGCAATGTCTGATAAATCTTCTTTAATCCGATTTAACATATCAATACCAATGTCAAGATGCGCCATTTCACGACCACGATAGCGCAGCGTTACTTTAGCTTTGTCACCCTCTTCAATGAAGCGACGCAGGTTGCGTAGTTTTACCTGGTAATCGCCTTCATCAGTTCCAGGCCGGAATTTTATTTCCTTAATCTGGATCTGTTTTTGCTTCTTCTTCTGCTCTTTCAGAGCTTTACTCTTTTCAAACAGGAACTTACCGTAGTCCATCAACTTACATACTGGCGGTTCGGCTGTCGGGCTGATCTCTACTAAATCTGCACCGCCTTCCTCGGCCAAACGAATGGCTTCAGCAATACTTACTACACCCAGCTGCTCACCTTCAATACCAATTAACCGTACCTCTGGCAGGTTAATTTCTTCATTGATCCTGTTAGGACGGTTTGCAGGTAATGTTTTCTTTCCTACTTTAATAGTATGTTCCTCCGAAAATTAATCTTATACGCTTAATTTGGTTCAAACCCGGGTTTTAATTTCTGTTGTCAGCTTTTCTACAAAGGCTGCAACCGACATTTTACCCAAATCTTCACCCTTGCGCGTTCTCAGTGCAATATCACCGGCTTCCATTTCTTTATCACCAACGACAACAAGGTAAGGAATGCGCTTAAGCGTGTGCTCGCGAATTTTAAAGCCTATCTTCTCATTTCTCAAGTCACTTATGACTCTAATACCGTGAGATTTGAAAGTTTTTACTAAATTCTGTACATATTCGGCCTGATTATCGGTAATGTTCATCACCACCACCTGAGTCGGTGCCAACCATGCAGGAAATAAACCGGCATATTCTTCAATTAAAATACCGATAAAACGCTCAATTGAACCCAAAATAGCACGGTGGATCATTACCGGCGTTTGCTTCTCGCCACTTTCAGCCACAAAAGTGGCACCTAAACGGCCCGGCAACGCAAAGTCTAACTGCACAGTACCACACTGCCAGGCGCGGCCTAAACAGTCATGCAGGGTAAATTCAATTTTAGGGCCGTAAAACGCGCCCTCGCCCGGCTGTAAATCATAGGCGATATCATTGGCTTTTAACGCTTCTGTCAGGCCTTGCTCAGCACGGTCCCACATCTCGTCAGTACCGATACGCTGTGCCGGCCGTGTAGACAGTTTTACAGCGACGTTTTTAAAGCCAAAAGTACTGTAGGTGTCAAACACCATCTGGATACATTTGGTCACCTCGGCCTGCACCTGATCTTCGGTACAGAAGATATGCGCATCGTCCTGGGTAAAGCCGCGTACGCGCATTAAACCGTGTAAGCCACCTGAGGGCTCGTTACGGTGACAACAACCAAACTCGGCCATCCTAAGCGGTAAATCGCGGTACGACTTTAAGCCCTGATTAAAAATTTGCACGTGGCCCGGGCAGTTCATTGGCTTAATGGCGTACTCGCGATGCTCTGACTGGGTAGTAAACATATTATCGGCGTACTTTTCCCAGTGGCCGGATTTCTCCCACAGCACGCGGTCCATCATTAGCGGGCCTTTTACTTCGTCGTAGTCGTACTCGCCTAGCTTTTCACGCACAAAGCTTTCCAGCTCACGAAAGATAGTCCAGCCATCGTTGTGCCAGAACACCATACCCGGTGCCTCTTCCTGCCAGTGAAATAAGCCCAGCGCCTTACCAATTTTACGGTGATCGCGCTTTTCGGCTTCTTCTAACTGCAGTAAATACGCCGCCAGCTGCTTTTTATCAGCCCAGGCAGTGCCGTATATCCGCTGCAGCATTTTGTTTTTCGCATCGCCGCGCCAGTAGGCACCGGCAACTTTCATAATTTTAAAGTGCTGGCAAAAGCGCATATTCGGCACATGCGGGCCACGGCACATATCAATATATTCTTCGTGGTGATACAAACCAGGCTGGTCATCCCGGCTAACGTTTTGCTCAAGGATTTCCAGCTTGTAGCTCTCACCACGGGCTGTAAAGGTATCTACCGCTTCTTGCCAGCTTACTTTTTTCTTAATTACGTCGTATTCGGTTTTTGCCAGTTGCAGCATACGCTCTTCCAACTTAGCTAAATCGTCGCTGCTGATCGGCTGGTCTAAATCAACGTCATAGTAAAAACCGTTATCTATTACCGGACCGATGGCCATTTTTACATTCGGCCACAGCTGCTTAATGGCATGGCCTAATAAGTGCGCGCAGGAGTGGCGGATAATTTCCAGGCCGTCCTGATCTTTGCTGGTAATAATGCTTAAGGTTGAATCTGTCGTAATGGGATCACAGGCATCAACTAGTTGGCCATTCACCTTACCGGCGATGGTGGCTTTGGCTAAACCCGGGCCGATGTCTTTGGCAACATCCATAACTGAAACAGCATGATCAAAAGCGCGCTGGCTGCCATCTGGCAGAGTAATAACTGGCATGATAAATCCTTATACAGTGGTGGCCCATACCAAGGGTCACATGTTAAATAACGTGGCTAAAGCCGCAGTGCAGCAAAGCAGTTAATGGCCTATACAAGAAGCCATCTGCTAAACCGGGCACGGCAGCCGACAAAAAAGCAGCGCTATAGTAGCAGTTGTAAGAAAGGGCTTAAAGGTGTTAGCTGGAACTAATCAACAAATACTACCGGCTAAAATTAGCAAACTTGTCCTGTATCCGATGTTGTTGCTGGTTATAAATAACAAAATACTCATCAGCGATATCACCAGTACTACTTTTCATTGAATATGCTTTTTCAATGTTTTTGATCATCTCGATAGCGGCAGCAGCTTCACCACGATGCTGACAAATAGCGTGCTTAATTTCGTCAGACACATTTAATTGGTTAACAAACTCTGTTGGTGCAACACCAAACAAAATATCAACACCATACAAAATCGCCGTGAGAAAGAACTGGTTTTGTTTTGCATTGTCGGCATGCCACAACACGGCCAGTTGCTGCGCGGTGTAAGCTCTGGTCAACACCAAGCCGGCAGCTGCAGGGCAGCAGCGGTTTAATATTGAAAACATCAGGATCCACTTTCTGGCAAGGTCAAGCCCTAGCCGCATAGTCAGCTCTTTTACTGAGCTAACTTCGCGCGTCTTACGATATAAGGGGCTATTAGCAATACGTAGCATGCCCATTACCAGAGCTGGTTCATCGGCAAGCTGCACTGATAACTTATTGATGTCAGGCTCTGCCTGAAATAAATTATTAATAAGCTCTGCTATTTTAAGCGCTGTAGGGGGTATTTTTTTGCCAGTTATCACCTCCGGACGCGCAAGAAAATACCCCTGAAATAAACTAAAACCCAGCGCTTTGCACTGCTCCAGTTGCTCTGGTGTTTCAACCCGCTCAGCCAGCCAGGTTAACTTGTACCCCCGCAGCCGATGTATTTGCTGTTTCACCTCAGCATAACTGTGTTGCAGAATATCTACTTTTATAATGTCTGCAAGGGCAATAAGTGGTTCCCAATCAGCGGTAAATTCAAAATCATCCAAAGCAAACCTGAAGCCCCGCTGTTTGAAAGCAGTAACGTGAGCAATAAACTCTGCAGTGGGTGCTATACGTTCAACTAACTCGATTACAACTTTATCAGCCTCTAAAGGTAAAAAGCTGCCAGATGCCAAAAAATCGGCACAAACATTAATAAACACAGGTGCCTTGTACTGCTCAATTTGTGTCGAAACACTACTGCACAAGTTATAAATCAGCTCTGTAGTTGCCAAATTATCACCCAGCTCAAGAGCCGTGACACCGTTGTCACTGCGGTATAGTAATTCCACTGCGACCCTGTTGTTATTGCGATCAAATATCGGCTGTGCGGCAAATAAACTCTGTATGTCCTGTTCAGTACTGACGCCACTACTACTTTGTTGCCTCATGAACTTCTCCACCTTAGGGGTAATATAACAACACACTACCGTTTCATTGCTAAGCAAAGGCTCAGACAATATTACCTGTTGCTTAAGTATAGGGGGTATAAGACTATCGTCCACTGTCAGCAATAAGCCAACTGCTTAAGGTCGATATCTATATACTCGCAACATCAGCTATCGATCAGTGATCTTTCTGCTTTATCAGCCATACTTCACATTAAGCGCATACGGAGGCAACACATGTGGCAGGCAATTGCTGAGCATATTAACAGTGAATTAGATATCGGTTTTCAGATTGAACAGAAAAGCCAGTTAACGGGTGGCAGTATTAACCTTGCCTGGCATATCAGTGGCCAGGGGCAGCATTTTTTTGTCAAAATTAATCAGCGTGAGCAACTGGAGCAGTTTGAAACAGAAGCGCTTAGCTTACAAGCTTTGCAGCAAAGCCACAGCATTAGGGTGCCAAAGCTGATTTGCTCTGGCCAAACCATAGATAAAGCCTTTTTGGTATTAGAGTATTTACCTCTGAGCGGCGAAACCACAAATGGCTGGCGTGATCTGGCCCGGCAGCTGGCGCAACTGCATAAGCAACATGATCAGGCGATGTATGGTTTTGACTGGGACAACATGCTTGGCAGTACACCGCAGCCGAATAAATGGCAGGCAAACTGGAGCAGCTTTTTCTCTGAGCAGCGTCTCGGTTGGCTTTTGCAGTTACTGCTGGAGCAAGGCTTCGGTTTTGGCAATATCGACCAGTTGGTAGAACAATGCCGGCAACGCCTGCATCATCATCAACCTGCGCCAAGTTTATTGCATGGCGATTTATGGCGCGGTAATGTTGGTTTTACCGGTGACACAGCAGCAGTATTTGACCCGGCCTGCTATTTCGGTGACAGAGAAACTGATCTGGCTTACAGCACGTTGTTTGGCCGTTTTCCGGACGATTTTTATCACAGTTATCAACAGCATTATCCGCTGGATGAGGCTTACAATGATCGTAAAGATCTTTATAATCTGTATCATATACTGAACCATGCTTATTTATTTCGGGGTGCCTATCTGGTGCAGGCACAGGAGATGATTAAGCAGTTATTCCACTAAATTTATTGCAACTGGTTATTATAAAGCCAAAGCAGTACCTGACATTACGGAAAGCTATTTATGCAAATTGCCCAGCAACCCGTGGCGCTGATCACCGGCAGCGCCAAACGGCTTGGCCGGAAAATGATCGAAACTCTGCACGCTAATGATTACCGCGTCATAATACACTGCAATCGCTCACGCCCGGAGGCTGATACTCTGGCACTGCAACTGAACCTGCAACGCCCAGACAGTGCGGCCGTGATACAGGCTGACTTATTGCAAGAGGCCTGCTGGCCGCAGTTGGCAAAGCAAGCCGTAGCCTGTTTTGGCCGGCTGGATGTGCTGGTAAACAACGCATCCAGTTTTTACCCCACCCCGGTAGAGGCAGCAAATGCCGCACAATGGCAGGATTTATTTGGCTCTAATGTTAAGGCACCGTATTTTTTAAGCCAGGCACTGGCTTCTGAGCTGGCGCGCCATAATGGTGCTATTGTTAATATGGTCGACATTCATGCAAGCAAACCTTTAGCTGGCCACAGTATTTACTGTATGGCAAAGGCTGCATTGCTAATGATGACAAAAGCACTGGCGCTTGAACTGGCGCCGGCGATCAGAGTCAACGGTATAGCGCCAGGTGCCATTTTATGGCCAGGTGAACAATCGGTTGCGCTAAAACAGCACGACAAAGAGGCCATACTGGCGCAAATTCCGTTGCAGCAGTTGGGTACAGCAACCGATATCGCCCAAACGCTGTTATTTTTGCTAAAAGCACCTTATATCACCGGGCATATCATTACGGTGGATGGTGGACGCAGTTTAAGTAATGCCCATAAAGCCTGATACTTAACAGGCTAAACCGGCCGGAGGAAGTGCTATGAGCTTGTTGCAAAAAACTATTGAATGCCCATTTTGCGGCCACCCTATGCATTTAAGTGTAGAAGTTACCGACGAAGATCAGGATTACATTGAAGATTGCAGCAACTGCTGCAACCCTATCCATGTGCGGGTACATAAAGACGAGCTGCACCACAGTGTGCAGCTGTTTATTGACGCCGATGATGAGCAGTATTATTAAGTTTTTGCTGACGAAAATCGTTCGGCCATAATGCGCTCTACCGTTTGCACTATGGTTTGTGTTTGCTGATCCAGTTCAATATTCACTATATCACCCACTTGCTTTTGCCCTAGCGTGGTAATAGCCAGTGTTTCCGGGATCAAATACAAACTAAAGCCATCGGTATAGGTTTCGCCTACGGTTAAGCTGCAACCTTCTACCGTAATAAAGCCTTTGCTGAGAATATAACGCATATAGTCCGGCGCCAGTGTCAGGCGCACCGAGCAGTTATTGGCGCTTTTCTCCAAAGCCGTTATCGTTGCTGTAGTTTGGATATGGCCGGAAACAATATGGCCACCCAATTCACTGCCAAAGCTTAACGAGCGCTCAAAATTCACCGCTTCGCCCACGTTTAACCGGCCAAGGTTGGTTTTACTTAAGGTTTCAGCTATCACATCAAAGCAAACCCAACCGGCCTTGCTGTCAAAATCGGTTACGGTTAAACAAACGCCGTTTATGGCAATACTGGCGCCACGGCTCAGGTTTTCCAGGTGCGCAGCACCTGGTTGCAAGGTTAACTGACGAAATGCTGTGTCGTCACGAATGGCCGTTAACTCTGCTTTAGTTTGAACTATTCCGGTAAACATAAGTCCTCATTTGTGCTACATTGCGCGCCATTACACGCTGCTGATACAACAGACCTACTATGTTACCTTTTTCCCGCTTCGAAGCCAGAACCATACTAAAACTTTCCGGCCCCATAGTACTGGCACAGCTGACACAAACCTTAATGTACTTTGTCGACACTGTAATGGCCGGCCGTTATAGCGCCGTCGATATGGCCGCCATCGCAGTGGCATCCGGTTTATGGTTTCCGGTGGTGATGACCATGCAGGGTTTGCTGCTGGCCTTAACACCAATAGTGGCGCAGTATTACGGTAGCAAACAAACCAAGCCGGTTACCCATTTCACCTTGCAGGCCATGTATTTAGCAATGGCACTGGCAGCGGCCCTGTTTATCGTGATGTTGTATGTGCACGTGCCGATTGACCTGTTAAATATGGATGAAACCCTGCGGCAAAAATCGCTGGATTATCTGTATTACGTCAGCTTTGGCTTATTCCCGGCCGCAGGCTATATGGTACTGCGTAGTATGTTTGAAGGGATCGGCAATACCAAAGCCAGCATGTGGATCAGCTTTGTCGGTATTCTGGTTAATATTCCGGCCAACTATATATTTATTTACGGCAAGCTGGGCATGCCGGCACTGGGTGGTGCGGGCTGTGGTATCGCTACGGCGCTGGTGTTTTTAGCCATGTTTGTTGCCATTTTAATCTACGGCTGGTTTAGCCGTACAACTAAACGCTACCGCACCCACCCCGCCAGTTACCGGGTTCACCTTAAAGATATTTGGCAAATTGTCTGTATCGGCACCCCTATTGCGTTTTCTATCTTTTTTGAAGTCACTCTGTTTGCCTGTATTCCGCTGGCCATAGTGCACCTGGGCCCTATTATGGTGGCGGGTCATCAAATCGCCCAAAACTACAGTGGTATAGTGTTTATGCTGCCACTGTCGTTAGGTATGGCAACCACTATCCGTGTGGGTCATCTGGTGGGTCAGCAAAGCCTTACTGAGCTGAAAAAAGCCGTGTCTACCGCCATAATACTGGCCGTAATGATGTCTTTTGTTATCGCCAGCCTGACCTTTATCCTCAGAGGCAGCATAGCTGCATTGTATTCGCCCGAGCCTACTGTTATTGCCCTTGCCGCGTCGTTACTTATTCTGGCCTGTTTTTATCAGGTATCCGATGCTATTCAGGTGGTGTCTGCCTGTGCGCTACGCGGTATGAAAGTAACCAAGCCGGTATTTTTTATTACCTTTATTGCCTACTGGCCAATCGGTTTTGGCTTGGGTGCCGTATTGGGGTTAACAAATTGGTTGGTACCGGCGATGGGTGCGCACGGTTTCTGGATTGGTATTATTGCCGGCTTAAGCGTGGCTGCCGTATTGTTAGCTATTATTTTAAAACGCACTTTGCTTAAGTTAGAACTGCAAGCAGGTTAGACTATGAGGCCGTTCAGAAGAGTACGATGCGGACATCTTAACGGTCAGCAGCCTTAGTGAACTAAGGAAAGCCGTTAGTACAGCAATCATTCCCGGTATCGTGGTATCTGCCATAACCGCAACGCTCACATTTCTATTAATAGAGCAAATTGCATCGCTGTATACAGGTAATCCCGAAGTCATTGCGCTGGCGTCTTCTCTGCTGTTGTTAGCGTGTATTTATCAGATTACAGACTCGGTACAGGTAATTTGCGCGTCAATCCTGCGCGGTATGAAGATCACCAAACCAACCTTTTTTATCACCTTTATTGCCTATTGGTCGGTTGGATTTGGTTTGGGGTACGTGCTTGGACTAACGGACTACATAGTCCCTGCTATGGGTGTACATGGTTTTTGGATAGGCATCATTGTTGGTTTAACGGTTGCAGCACTTATGTTATCATATTGTGTTGAAAAGGAGTTTAACAAAGTTACATGTTAGTTCCAGTTCAACTACTTAGATAAATAAATCAATTTATTTTTTGGCAGTTTATAACGTGAAATTCCTCAGGTATTTCAATTCCATAATCAATAAAACTACGATGCATAAAACTCTTAGCGCTTTCTTCAATTTCCAATTTATTATCAAGTAAAACTACGTCATTCGACGGGCTAAGATAGACTCCAACAACTCGTTCAATGTTAGGGAGTTTATCCAAGCAGTAAATTTTTTCATTAAAATCTAAGTAATGAGCTAATTTATAAGCCTTAAATTCTAATTCGTTATCAGATAAGGAGTTGCTTATGACATTTAAAAAGTATCCTGACAGCAAAAATGCGCTTACAGCATATAAAAATTGTCTACCTAAAACCTTATCTTTACGCAGATAAAGAAAAAAAACGACAAACTGAATCAAAGAAGAAGCAACCACAACCCAAAATATTGGACTTAATATTTTAAGTAGTAAAAGCCCAGTGAGAATAGATTTAGAATAAACAAAAACCGAAGCGTCCACACCAAAAATGCTATTTATAACACTTGATGACTCTGAATTGCAATAAAGTAATAAACCTGCGAAACCTATCGAAGCGGAGAACTTAACGAAACTATATTCCCAGAGAGCCTTAACCAATGAAACCCTTTCTAAACTAATAACTAAAAATATCGTCAGTAGAGTCATTCCTAAGTAGAACAGGAAAGATTCACTTATCCAAAGATAATTATCTGCTATATTTCTAGCGGAAACAGTTAAAAAAATACCAATAATTCCGCAAGAGATACGACTAAAAAAATCGATATCTTCATTACCCTTTTTACGTTTTTCCTTGGAAAATTCATTTTCAGATAAGGCTAAATATATCTTTCTAACATATTCCTTCAAAGTTAAATTTTGAGAACTGAAACCATTCCTGTCATCCTCAACCCAAGATAGTTGCTTATTTATAGACTCTATATATTCAGCATTATTAAGAGGGAATTTATTTTTAGAATTTCTTTCTTTCGACATTGGTAAGCCTTTAGTGAAAATAGGAAAAATAAAACCGACGGCTAAGTTGGCTTTTTAAACTCGTTAGAACTAAATTTAGTTTTTATTATTCCGTTGGGCTGTAACCGCTTCCTTTTTATAAAAGTCTAACACCCCCAATTGCTGTTTAATTCTGTTCTCCAAGTCATCTGATTTTTTTTGCAATTCGGATAGTTTCTGGCTCTCGACATTGAAACGTTGCTTAATAAGCTCTTCATTTTGCTGCAGCTTTACCTGCAAGCTGTATTCCATTAGATCTTTCTTGCTGTGTAATTCAGCAACTTCTTGTGCGTTTTCAAGGGATAATCCGAATCTAGCCAGTTTAGACTCAATAGAATTAACATAGTCAAGCATCTCTGCGGCTTTTTGCTGCCTCGCCTCCAGGAGATGTTCACGCTCTTGAATTTCAGCCAATAGCTTTTCCCTCTCCTCAGAAGCCATGGATAGTTTGATTTGTAACTCCTTCTCTTTTCCCTCAATCTCATATAAATAGGCCAAAAGCTCAGCCTTGTCATTCGAGAAAGCCTCTAACTTTTCAGCAATATTATTTAGCTGAAGGTTTTTTTCTGCAACTTGCTCCTTAATTTGTCGCAATTGAGATGCAGCAGGGCCTACGAGTGACAAGGATTTAATATCTGACCTCTGTTTACCAAGCTTATAATCCAGTTTTGCTGTCTTATCGACCATTGAGTTGTAATAATTAGCAGCTGTTTTGAGTCTTGATTCAGCATCAGACGCATCTTTGTTGAGTTTATTAACCTCTGCGCGCAACTCATTCACCATTTGAGTGCCAATTTTTGATAATGGATTTAACGAAACCCATTTGTTATCACCGTCAGGCTCTTCAAATAATTTCCGTCTAATCAGCGGTTCCAAATCTGTTTGATTTTTCAGCTTCGAAAGGTTGATTTCTATACAAGACAATTTATTTTTTATATAAAAAGCTTTTTTTGAGGCATCACAAAAATGTGTAACAGCTATCTCTATAAAATACTCATAGCCATCAGAAGTCACAATAAGATCTGGTATTCGACCAAGGTGCATATTTTCAAGGCGTACATTATCTAAATTAAGAGTAATGTATTTTTGTGGTATTCTTCGCTCAAAAGTTGCAGGCATAAGAACCTTCATCTCTTGGGCTATTAACTCTTTTGCTCGAATGTGAATTTCTGTTTCCAGCGCGTATTTACAGTCACGCTCATCACCGGGCCTATGTGAAAAATGGTTATCTTTATCAACACAAAACCTCGCTACCAGTGGTTTTCCGCAGCAAAAACACGTACAACGACAAGCAAGGCCACGTTGTGCTTCGGTAAGGTCACCTATTTTTACAGTTTCGCCTTTAACACCACATGCTCTTGAGATTAAAACAGCCAGAGCAGAATCCCCCTATCTGAACAGTCATTGAAAAAATTTCAAATCAAAAAAGTTAATTAACCAATGCCAGCACTGCCGAATATAAGCCAATATTCAACTACTTAACTGAGTCGTAATGATTAATTACACTAACCACTCGATCAAGAAGTTCTTTAAACCCATCGAAATTCACAATATTTTTTTGAGCAGAAACAATGTGAGTGGCGAAAGCTTCTTTACTTAAATCTTTACTATTATCCCTTTTAGTTGCTGTGTTAAAGCTTTTTCCTTTATAAAGTCTAAGCCGGTCTACGTCTTTAAATAAAAGCTCGATATCTGAGCTGGAAGAACCAGCTGAAAGAGGTGTTAGAATAATGTACAAATTGTGGAATAGGTGTACAAAATCTGAATTTCTTACATCAACATTAGAATGAGCAGGGTTAGTTGGATAGATACTTCCAATTTTTTTAGTGGCTATAAGGTTAACCAAATCTTTTGGCCCAGAATCGTTATCGACAATAATAATCACTGGATGCTCTGGTCTTGGCGCTTTGTATTTTTTATAGTTTTCGGCATAGCCAGATGCAAAATCTTTAAAATAATCGCCACCACCAGCAAGTTCCAATAAAAAATTCGTCCGCTCGGTATAATTAAAAAATCTTAATAACAACTCATACGCAGAGGTATTAGATTTCGCCTTAGCAAGTTTTGGGTAATGTGCAGCAAGCTTCCAGATCGCAGATTTCAGATAGGTATTGTCCGTTTTGCCTTCAGTTAAGATTAAAGGTTTATCGAAGGCATAAAAGTAACGGTAAAAAAGAAATTTGCTAAAAACCTTCTCCCTACTGTTTAACAAATGACTTCTTTGCTTTGCCTTCTTTTGTTGTACTAATGCATCACGCTTGAGATGATAATTCGGGTCTAGAGCAGGTTTTTGCCTCAGTCTATTGTAGTGATCAAGTTGATCTATAAAGTTAAGCCTTCCCTCAAGAACATTGATGTTGCCGACAGTCTGCTCTTCACCAGCTACTTCAACGAACTTTCCGGTTTTAAATAAGCTGTTACATTGTGCTCTGACAGTTCGCCAGTATTCTCGTTTGACATTTGGCTTTTGGTTTACGATCAGTCCAGTAACGTCTTGTCGAGAATCTGCATACTGAATTCTGGTCTTACTTTCTTTTATCGAGAAGCCAGCCCTTCTGATCTCAGAGCGAAGCTTTTTACCTGCTATATACCCACCGCCCTCTTGCCGCATAACACTTTCAGGGAATGTGTCTTCTCTAGTTGAAAAGGTAATGTCGTCTGCGTAACGTGTATACGTACACGAATGCTTTTTTGCCAGCGCAGCTAATCGAATGTCTAGCGAATGTGCTATTAAATTCGTAATTACGGGGGAGCAAGGGCTTCCTTGAGGCAGTTCTTTGTTACAACACGCTATATGGGCTATTACCGTTGCAATATTAGAATCGAGTTTGAAATTCTCGTTTTTTATAAAAAAACCGCGTATTCGTCCAAAATTAAAGCTTCCAAAAAAATCTTCGAGGTCAATATTCAAGACATTCTTTTTACCAATATGCATTATTGCATTTGTAATGATCGACCTATTTCGCTCAAAACCATGAGATAGCGAAGGTTGTTTATTTTTTGCGCTTCCGATCTTAATTTTAAGAACTTTTGAATGCTTGAGCTTTTGCTTAGCTATTTCGGAGTCGGGAAATTTACTTTTATAAATTTCATCTAGGCAGTCAAGCAACAAATCAGAAAGAGCAGATTGAATTGATTTTAGTTTATCGGTGGGAGCGCTTATCAGTCTTTCACCGCCGTTCTTTTTTTTGATCTTGAACTGAATGTACTGATTTTGAGGTTTAACTATATAGAGAGCATACGTCAGAACTGACGCTTTTATACCCAGAAGAGCAGCAAGCTCTGGCTTTGTTGTTATTTTTCTTAATGCCTCAATTTTCTGCATTACTCGTCCCTGTTTAAAAGTGGTTTATGGGCACTCCTTCGCGTTGACAAGAGATTGTCAGACATGGTGTACATATCATTGTAGAGGCAATCCTTTCGGACATTTTTTTCACTGATTGCGAAACGCAATCCAAAATCTGCCCATAAACCGGAAACAAAGCTAGCATACTGTTAATTTAACGGCAACCCTTTGTAGAAACTAACTAAAATCTTATACAATGCCCAGAAAATGATAGTATCGTAAGCAAAATCATGACAACCGTGATGCCGAACACACTGGGCAACATGCTACTTATATTTCACGGATCGTGGCACCCATTACCATTGTCATTGGGTATGGCAACCACTATCCGTGTTGGCCACCTGGTGGGCCAGCAAAGCATTATGGAGCTGAAAAAAGCGGTGTCTGCTTGCGCGCTGCGCGGTATGAAAGTGACCAAACCGGTATTTTTTATTACCTTTATTGCTTACTGGCCAATCGGTTTTGGCCTGGGTGCCGTACTGGGATTAACCAACTGGCTGGTACCGGCAATGGGTGCTCACGGCTTCTGGATTGGTATTATTGTCGGTTTAAGCGTCGCAGCAGTGCTGCTGGCTATTATCTTAAAACGCACTTTACTAAAATTAGAGCAAAAAGCAGATTAGAGTATAAGGTGGTTTAATTTATGACGCGATGGCTGTTGCCAGTGCTGGTGTGTAGCCTTGTAGCCTGTACAGATTACAATGGTGATAAAGCGCTGCAAAACTACCAACAGCGCCTGGAGCGGGTGCTGGATATATCGCAGAAAAATACCGCCCTACCCGATGCTGCTGCCATGGCAGCACAACGCGATTTAAAACAACCGCTGCCGGATATACGGTTGGACCTTACCGACGCCTATGCTACACGTCGCTGCAGCCTTGACACCTTAATTGGTGAGCGTAACAGCAGCTTAGGTAAAGTGTACAACGCCAGCAAGCAGCTAAGTTATGAACTGCGTTTTCTCAGCCAATTACAACGCTGCCTTGAGCAAAGCTGGGACAACACCACACTGCTAAATCAGTTGCAGCACGTGTATCAGCAAAAACAACACAGCATTGATATTGCCTTTAACAATATGCTGCTAACCGACGATACACTGCGCAAAGAACTGCTGGGGATACGCAAAGCCCTGCCGCTAAAAGCAGCGCCCGGCTTTAGCGAAACCTGGCAAGCATTAACCGAACTTAATCAGCTGCAGCAGTTTATAGCGGAGCAAAACTGGCAGGCTGCCAGCCAGATTGATATTGAACAACAACTACAGCTGCTGTACCGCTATAACTTTATCGCCCGGCTGCAATACAGCTTACGTACTGCCAGCCATCAGTTGGCACAACTTAACCGGCTTAGCGAAGCTAAAGCACCGTCAGCGCTGTGCCCTCAGCAGCGTGACAGTGAGCAGCTGCATATTTTAGCCAATGTGTTTAGTAAGTATTTTGTTGCTGAAGTACAGCTGTACACCAGCGAGCTAAGCCGCTATCAGCAGCAGTTGTGGCCTTTATTGCAACAGCTGTATCAACACACTGATCTTCACACCCCGCTCACCTTGCGCTTTGAGCAAACTTATCTGGATATGCGCACCGAACTAAGCCACCATGTAAAATGGTGGCAAACGCTGAACAGCCAATGCCCGCTTAAACTTACCGCACAGCAGTAAGCTGCCGATACGGTGAAAAATACACCAAACACACAGTGTTAGCAGAAAAACACTTGCCATTGCCCCGGCGGCGCAATAACATAGCCGCCGTTGTCTGCCAAGCTAAGCTTTGGCCTGCAACTTAAAGTGTGCGTCCTTAGCTCAGCTGGTTAGAGCACCACCTTGACATGGTGGGGGTCGGTGGTTCGAGTCCACTAGGACGCACCAATAAATTCAAACAAAAAACGCCCCTCTTTGAGGGGCGTTTTTTGTTTTTAAGCTGCCTGTTTTTCTATTTGTGGCGTTTTTAACGCCGGCTACGCGATAACATTTACAATGCCCGCTCTTCAGAGAGTGCCATAGGCTCAAACTTATGGCTTGAGTCGAAGCTTTTAAAATGATGGACAATACTCTCAACACCTGGCTTCAAACTAAAGTCTTGCCTCACGTTGAGGTAAAAATCGATTTCACGGATGTTTGGTTGATCGAAAAAGACAATTTTGCGCAATTTACCTTCAGCAATTAAGTGTTGCACGTCAGGATAGGGTAACCAGGCATAGCCAATTCCCTCACAGACTAACTCAATGGCTGAGCTCAATTTATCAACTTTCCAGCAACTGTTATTGATGGATGAATCTACCGAACTGCTTGCAGCATTCCGATCAACCGTGATCTCAATGTGCTTATTCAATGTATTCGCCGAGACGACATTAGTGCTATCGAAAGCTGAGTTTTTCGTGCCAACAACCGCCACATAACGTACGCTGACCACACTTTTTACCGCGAATCCAGACGCCGCCGAATTAAGTACTGATAAAACAACATCTGAATGATATTCGTCGTCAAAAGATGCTGTTGATACTTGAGTGATCTCAAGCTGCTTCAACGAGAGTTCGTTGCTTGTTGATTGCAGCACACTTCTTAGAATGCCAATCGGGAATAATTCATCAACAGCAATTTTAATGTTTGCATCTTGCAGACTTGTTAAACCAGCAACGTAGGTTTCAAGGTTACAAGCATCGGATAATAGCTTTTCTACAAGACAGAGTATTTTCTTGCCATGCGACGTCAATCGCGTTTTTCGGCCTTCTACCTTCAGTAAACTTACATTCAGCATCTCCTCTAGTTTATTTACTGAGTGATGAACTGAAGATGTACTCTTGAAAATTTTTTCACTAGCCTGAGCAAAGCCGCCATACTTTACGACCGCCTGGAACATATGCCATTGTTTAAGCGTTACTTTGTTCATAGCTTTACTCCTTAACCAGCTGATAAAGCTTTAAGTGCTGTCGGCTTAATAGTTATCTCTGTGCATATTATCTTAACCACTACCCTGGAAAATGAGACCTATACATAAGCATAGTTTCGGGGCTGTGGCGCTTGGTTTACTATTTTTATCCTCTAACAAGGCAGAAATTAATGCGCAAACTCACCACTGCTGTGGCGCGATATAGAAGCTTGGTTGATGGCCGCCGTACTGACAGTACTGACAGTACTGACGTTTGCCGCCTTACTCTGCAGCTTTATTCCACTGCGTCGGGTACTGCAGACTGATCCGGTGAAAGCCTTACGCAACGAGTAATATATAACCTTTTCATTGTTGAACAACCACAAATGGCATTTGGCATCTACCCTGTAACCAAACAAGCATTGTGAAGTAGTAGTTATATATGCAGTATTACTAAGGTATTTAATGGAAAATATGTCCAATAACTCAAAAATGCTGGCCAGCACTCTGGCATTGATGCTTTTTTGCTTCTCTTTTTCTGCCCATCCTGTAAACACAGTTTACCCGGTTATAGACCTCCCTCCTTTCGGTTGTCAGCCCACAGACAATGTTAAATGCATTAACACAGAGTATACCCAGGTCGTCGTTGACGTCATAGATGAAGGAACCGGCACTGTTCAAGCTTTCCCCTATCCTAGGGCGTTAAACATGTTTGAGAATGGCAAATCCCCGATTCTCGTTGCATTAGCGAATAAGCGACTGATGGAACACGCACATACCATTGAGCTGTATTGTGCTGAGTTTTACTTAGTAAGTATGGAAACAGAAGCGCCTCTGGGGCGCAAAACAATCTCTTACCTCAGAGGGGCTGATGCCCAAAAAGAGATTGCAAGTACTGTCAATGCTACAGCATTTGAAGTAAATGATTATCGTCAGATTGATGTGATGCTCAGAGCAAACAGATTAGATTACATTATCATCCCGCGTTATAAATATGAAGCCGAGGCTGGGGGTGTTTTCAGGAATGCGAAAGTTCTGTCAAAGCATAAGCTGCCGATTGTGCTTTATGTCAGCAAGAATGCGTCGCAGCATCTCGACAGGATCAAGGAAGCGCTATCACAAACCTCATTATCTGGCGTTGAGCGATATCGCTACCTTTTTCCTTAATGCATCAAACTTGCGGCGCCTCAAGGTTGCAATAATGTTCTTTGCGTAATAGCCATACCAGGATGCCAATAGGCACCAATAACGCCCAGAAACTCAAGGCTACGTAGCAAAAGCCAGCGACTATAGCACCGGTAGCAAACGCTGCTATAGTCCATAAAGATTTAGACATTCTTACTTTAGTGGCCGTATCACCTTTTCCTAAAATCAGCTCCATCGCATCCAGCACTATTTGCGTAACATTACCTGTCATCATCGATGTTGGTGCCAGATGAGGTAACAACAAACGGGTGTAAGCACTGTGCGCGCCCATTGCAGCAGCCCCAAACATGCCACAGATAATAGCTGCTGTAGTTTGCTCCTTACCGATAGGAGAGGCATACAAGCCTGTTACCATGAATGCAACCAGCAAAACGAGCTGCAGCAAAACAGTCAGCTGGATTTGCAAATTTTGCTGATGTCTACTGTCGAGCCAAATAGTGATAATACGAATGGCCGCTATGCCCACAATAAAAGCCGGAAAAGCTAAAAACTTAATCAGCACACCGGAGCTGGATTCACTGACTAAACTCGCCCCTATCAGTATAAAGTTACCGGTAACAAGGGCTGTCATCAAACCAAACAAAGCGACAAAACCTAAGGTATTAACATAGCCGGCCAGAAAACCCAGGCTGATGGCCTGAAAGCGATGCTGAGATTCGATATTCATAATATTGAGCCTTTTTTATCAATCTGTGCCAGGCTGTTGTATAAAGCTGGGGGAGTTAGTTTCATTTGTTCCTCCTGTCCTTAGAACGCAAAACAGCTGCAACCTAACACACCCCAAAACGAGTTATGATCCGACACCGGCATAGTTGAGCGGCGGGCCACATCATGTGAATGGCCATGCACACCACAGGAACCTGCACACTGATGCGGCACGTTGTTCATCTGCGGATGCACTCTGGCATGCCCGGGATACATAGCCACCGGCGACCATTCAGGGATCACCGGAATAGGCGCAGGACCGTGACCAGAGAAATCGCCAGCGGCGTAGACTACTTTGCCATCGACTACCGTCATCACGGACTCTATGCCTTTAATCTCTTCTTCCGGCACGGTAAAAAAGTCAGATTCTAAAACCACTAAATCAGCCAGTTGCCCTGCTTTAATTCTGCCTTTTTTATCCGTTTCACCAGAAAACCACGCACTGCCAGCGGTCCATAGTTCTAATGCGGTATCGCGGGGCAAACAGTCTTTATCCAGCTGCAACGGCATGCCGCCTACTGTTTTACCAGACACTAACCAATACAGCGCTGTCCATGGGTTGTAGCTGGCCACCCGGGTAGCATCGGTACCACCACCAACAGGCACCCCCATTTCTAACATTTTTGCCACCGGAGGAGTGTTCTGTGCCGCCTGCTGACCATAACGCTGGACAAAATATTCACCCTGGAACGCCATACGGTGCTGAATAGCAATACCACCGCCTAAAGCACGCACCCGCTCAATGTTTTTCTCTGTAATGGTTTCGGCATGATCAAATAACCAACGCAAGCCATTAAATGGCGTGTCTTTGTTCACTTTCTCAAATACATCTAACATACGGCTGATAGATTCGTTATAAGTGGCATGTAAACGGAAAGGCCAGCGGTTCTCTACCAAATGACGGACAACGGGCTCTAGCTGTTGCTCCATGTCATCAGCCAGGTCAGGTCTGGGTTCGACAAAATCTTCAAAGTCCGCGGCAGAAAACACCAACATTTCACCTGCACCGTTATGACGGTAAAAGTCGTCCCCCTGCCCTGGAGTTACCGTTTTAGTCCACCTTTGGAAGTCTTCCAGCTCTTTGCCTTTGTTTTGCGTAAACAGGTTATAGGCTATGCGGACAGTCAGTTGGTCATCTTTTGCCAGTCGATCTACCACTTGATAATCATCTGGATAATTCTGAAAGCCACCACCAGCATCAATTACGCTGGTAACACCCAAACGATTAAGTTCACGCATAAACTGCCTGGTCGAATTAATTTGATGTGACAGTGGTAGCGTTGGCCCTTTTGCTAATGTTGCATAGAGGATCATCGCATTGGGGCGCGCAATTAACATCCCTGTTGGATTGCCTCTGGCATCCCGTTGAATCTCGCCGCCAGGCGGGTTTGGGGTATCTTTGGTGTAACCGACAGCTTTTAACGCGGCGCGGTTTAATAATGCCCGGTCATAGAGGTGCAACAAAAAAACCGGCGTCTCTGGTGCAGCTTTGTTAATTTCATCTAACGTTGGCATACGTTTTTCAGCAAACTGAAACTCATTCCAGCCACCCACTACCCTTACCCATTGAGGATGAGGTGTACGATCCGCTTGATTACGAAGCATGCTAAGTGCATCTGCGACTGAAGGCACGCCTTCCCAACGTAACTCAAGATTATAGTTTAGACCGCCTCGGATCAGGTGTATGTGCGAGTCATTTAACCCCGGAATTACGGTATGATTTTTCAGGTCAATTACCCGGCTTTGTTCATTTTGATGGCGTAGCAAGTCAGCTGTTGCGCCCACTTCCACAAATTTACCTTTGCGAATAAGTACTGCGGTAGCTTTTGGTTGCTCTTTATCCATAGTATGGAAGTGGCCATTGATCAAAATAAGATCCTGGTTTAAAGACGTGTCCATTAGTGAGACTCCGGTATTGTTAGTATCGTGCCCACTTGCAGTGTAAGTGGCAGTTCATGGGCGATTAAGATTTTCTGACGTTAGAAGTTTGGTAAAGAATCACTAATTTGCATAGCTATACATACGGATAATGGTTAACGGCACAAAGCACTTCTACTATGTGAGCAGCTCTGACGATTTATTCAGACTAACGATGTATCAGCCTTATAGCGATTACGCATGTAAACGCGTTAGGCCTTTACAACATTTTACTGTGCAATCACGTCTTCGTTCCGAAGTTGTGTTTGCAGCAATAGGCTTATCAATCAGGTTCATTACCGGTATCTAACCGTATCGAAATCGACCTAATATAAGGAATTTAATCGTGGCAAATCCTAAACTTGAAGTACTGACCCCACAAAACTGTCAGCTAATTTTTATCGATCACCAGCCGCAAATGGCTTTCGGCGTGCAGTCTATAGACCGACAAGTCCTGAAAAATAACACGGTAGGTTTGGCTAAAGCAGCAAAAGTTTTCAATATCCCAACTACTATCACCACAGTAGAAACACAAGGTTTCTCTGGCTACACCTATCCTGAGTTATTGGATGTATTTCCGGGTAAACCAATTTTAGAGCGAACCTCGATGAACTCTTGGGACGATCAAAAAGTGCGTGATGCTTTAGCCAAAAATGGTAAAAAGAAAGTTGTTGTCGCAGGTTTATGGACTGAGGTTTGTAATACTACTTTTGCATTGTGTGCCATGCTTGAAGGTGACTATGAAATTTATATGGTTGCAGACGCGTCTGGCGGCACAAGCAAAGATGCTCATGATTACGCAATGCAGCGCATGGTTCAGGCCGGTGTTGTTCCTGTGACCTGGCAGCAAGTGTTATTAGAATGGCAACGTGATTGGGCCCATAAAGATAGCTATGATGCTGTTATGACCCTCGTTAAAGAGCATTCTGGCGCTTACGGTATGGGAGTGGATTACGCCTACACTATGGTGCATAAAGCGCCACAACGCGCAGTCGGAACTCACGAAACGCTTTCTCCTGTAGCTGCCACTAAATAATTTTACTGTTTGCCTGATAATCCCGCCTTTGGTGCACTGCAAAGGCGGGATTATCAACTAATGAGGCACAGTGTCCTATTTGGGGTTTTGTGTTCGATAGAACTGCATAACGCGGGTTTCTCAGGCACTCATTTCAATGGAGTCTTGTATGAAATTATATCTACTGTCGCTCGGCGTCGGTTTGCTGGTTGGTATTATTTATTCCTTGTTGCAAGTGCGTTCGCCCGCTCCGCCAGTTATCGCCTTGCTGGGCCTGCTAGGCATGCTGATTGGTGAACAAGTTGTGCCAGTATTTAAAAAATTGATCGTAGGCCAGCCTTTGACTATGCTATGGTTAAAAACAGAATGTGTCCCTAAAATAACCGGAACGCCAAGTACATTAACCACGAATAACGAAACAGAAAAAGACACCAGTCCCAAAGACAATGTCTGATACCTGATTAATTCGGCCGACGCTGAATAACAACAATCAACTCAAGGCTTCGGACTCACAAGGATCCATGCTCGTTCAGGAGTATAGGAAGTAATAGGAGTCATATGCAGAAACTTGATGGTACAAGAGCTCAGATTGCAATTGTTGATGATGATTTTTCAGTCCGGGCTGCGTTAGGGAACTTATTACGTTCAGTTAATTATAAGACGCTGTTGTTTGAATCAGCCGAAGCCGTATTGCAAAGCAACGCTCTGCGTGAGATCAGTTTTATGGTGCTTGACGTGAAGCTAAAGGGTATTAGTGGTATTGAGTTGTTTGAACGGTTACGTGCTGCTGAAGTGAATATTCCTACTGCGTTTATCTCAGGTAATGCGGGTCTGAATACTCAACTGCGTATCGCCCGTGCCGGAGCCGTTCTATTTCTATCAAAACCTGTGGATGTAGAACTGTTGCTCAGAACCATAGACGATACACTGAACGCCATAGCTTTACCTTAGCAGCGCACGGGGTGCTAGAGGCAAGACAGTCTCCGAACCGCCCGACGATAATCAGACAGGCTCATGTGCTGATATTTAAAGAACACCCTGGCAAGTACCTGGCTGGACGAGTAGCCAACTTTAAAGGCGATTTCCGTAATCGGAAGGTTCGTTAAAGCAAGAAGCTCGCAGGCTTTTTCCATCCGTAATTGCGTGAAGTAGACACGGGGGGGTACACCAACGCTTTGCTTGAACATCCGTGCGAAATGATAAGGTGACAACTGCGCCTCCGCGGCTAGCTCGTCCAGGCTGATGTCTTCTGACAACCGCGCGCGCATCAATTCCTGACAACGCAGGGTTGTCCTCGGAGCAAGGCCGCCCCTTGTCGGCGCAAACGGGGCTCCACCCAGGCGACAAAGCTCAGCAAAAATCTCGCAGCCAGCAGCACGCGCCAGCAGGCGCGACGGCGCGCCTTCCTCTTTACAAATAGCCCACAGGTTCCCGACCACCCTTCGGATGGCCGGTGAATCAAACACACGTCCGTAGATACAGAAACTCTCTAACGAGAACCGGCCATCGGCTGCTTCGTCGAGCACGCTTTGCCATTGCATCACAGGAAACGCCAGGCTGCGAAGCTGATGGTTAGCGTCGTTCATAACAGTAGCGGCGAAGTTTGGCGCAGCAAGAGCAAGGTCGCCTTTCTTGCTCCTCACATCAAAGCGCCCCCCTCCAAGGTCGCCCCTGACACGACTACCGCCAAGTAAGTCCTCAAATAAGACAATATCTGTTACGGCAGGGCGAGACATATCCCCAGCCGGTCGCGCCACTTCAAGCAAATCAAGGATCCCGCCAGGGGATTTGCTCGTCCGCACATAGGATGCCTGTTCGCCCATGCGGTGCCATTGGGTGAATGACAAATCGGTAGGTTCGTTCATAAGAGCAGGACAAAAAACAACATTAGGTGCTAAAGCAAAACGGTGCACGGAACGCCCGACGATAGTCGGACGGGCTCATGTGCTGATATTTAAAGAACACCCTGGCAAGTACTTGGCTGGATGAGTAGCCAATTTTAAAGGCTATCTCCGTGATGGGAAGGTCCGTTAGTGCAAGAAGCTCGCAGGCTTTCTCCATCCGTAATTGCGTGAAGTAGACACGGGGGGGTACACCAACGCTTTGCTTGAACATCCGTGCGAAATGATAAGGTGACAGCTGCGCCTCCGCGGCTAGCTCGTCCAGGCTGATGTCTTCTGACAACCGCGCGCGCATCAATTCCTGACAACGCAGTGTTGTCCTCGGAGCAAGGCCGCCATTTGCAGAATCGAATGGTACCCCACTTAACAGACACAGCTCGGCCAATATTTCGCAACCTGCGGCCCGAGCTAACAGACGTGACGGCGCCCCCTCTTCTTCAGACAACACCCACAGTCTCCGTAGCGTTGATTGGATAACCGGCGAGTTAAATGAGCCTCTGTAGAGTCGTAAATTTTCCCACGATACCCCACCGCCGGCCGCTTCGTCGAGCAAGCTTTGCCAGTGCGCCACGGGGAACGATAAGCTGTGTAGCTTATGATTGGTGCTGGCGATGACCGTATTGGCAAAGTTCGGTGCTGCCAGGTAGAGAGACCCCTTCTCGCTCCTGACATCAAAAGCTCCGCCACCTGCGTCGCCCCGGACACAGCCGCCACCTATCTGGTCCTGATACAAAACAAGCTCTGGTACCGCCGGACGAGACATATCCCCGGCTGGCCGTGCAATCTCGATCAGATCGAGGATGCCCCCCGGAGCCTTCCTCGCTCGCAGATAGGAAGCTTTTTGGCCCTCGCAGTACCATTGGGTGAAAGAAAGTTTGTCAGGTTCGATCATTGCGGTGCTTCCTGCAAACGCCATCACACGCTCAAATAAGGTGTTTCGGCGAGCCATGCGCAAATTAAGCGCTAATTGAGAAATCAATATTTTTAGTATAGCCAATATGCCTTCAAGAACGCACTGCCCTTTCAGGCAGATTGGCGACTATTCCGCAAGATCTGCAACGTGACAGCAATTACTGCGACGCACCATTTTTCACCTCCCGCTATAGTATTAAAGTCAGCGATAGCTGTTGCTCTCGCTTTATTATCTCGACTTCTCTGTGCGAGCCTTTTAAACCCGAGCAATAACCAAGATGGAGGGAAGAAAACTTGAATAATCCCAATAGGACGCTCACAATCGTAACTAGCAGCTCCCGCAGTATTGGCGCAGCAGCCTATACATTGGTGCTTAATGAAGGCTAAAAAACTGCAAATTTCTGATGATGCCAGTAACCAGCATTTATCTGTTCTGCTCAACGCATCCAAAGCCATCTCTGAAGCTGCAGATTATGCAACGTTATTACAAGCGCTGTTAACCATTATTATTAAACATGCCGGCGCACAGCGGGTATTCCTGATTAAATCACAAGGCGATAGCCTGATACTGGAAGCCAGGGCACAAACTAACACGAACGGTGTCATGGTTGAGCATGTGCATTGTGAAGCCAATTGGGATGACCTACCCAAGTCATTTATTAGTAGCGCTATCCAGACAAAAAAACTGTTGTATGCCAACGTTGGCCAGCAAAGCACACCTTATGATCTTGACCCTTACTTTCAGCGTTTTTCCGTCTCAACTGCTATTTGCCTGCCAATAATCAAACAAAATCAGTTAATTGCAGTTTTCTACATTGAACTATGGGAACATGACAAGCTGTTCAGTGATGAGTACCTCAATGTACTGACGCTTCTGACAGCTCATGCGGCAACAACGATAGAAGCTGCCCGTTTACAAAATGCTATTGATGAAGTGAACCAGCAGCGGCTAAAGCTGGAGCGCGCATTGCGACTGGCCGATACATCGTTAGCTTTGGGTGAGCAAATCAGCAGAACGGGTAGCTGGCGCTGGGAGCTACATAACAACACTTTAGTGTGCTCTGAAGAGTTTTGTAACATCTTGGATTTAGACCCCCAGCGTCGCACTATTTCATTTGCTGATTTTGCCGCCTGTATTCACCCTGAGGATAAAAAGTCTGTATTAGACCGGATCCGTTACGCAGTACAAAAGGAAACAGCCATCAATGTGGAATACCGTGTTCTTAAAGCCGATGGCAGTGTTTTATACCTGACAGGACAAGGGTGTCCTGTATTTGACTCCGACAAACTCGTTGATTACGTTGGCACAGTAAATGATGTGACGGCAAGGCGCGCTGCGGAGAATGCGTTACGTGTCGCACAGGACGATTTAGCCAGAGTGTGCAGGATCACTACCATAGGACAATTAACATCGTCTATTGCTCATGAAATTAATCAGCCTTTAATGTCTATTGTTGCCAATGCCGGCGCGGGCTTGCGCTGGCTGCACCGCGCCGAGCCCGACTTGCAACAAGTCAGTGCCAGTTTGCAGTCTATAGCAACCGAAGGGCAAAGAGCAGGACAAATTGTACAGAGCCTGCGAACCTTGACTAAAAATACCAAAGCACTGCTAAGTAAGCTGGATATACATGATGTGCTGAAGTGTATTGTGGCCATTGCCCGCCGCGAAATTGAACGGCGCAACGTATCATTAGAACTGCATCTGGATGCAAAGTTGTCACAAATTCGTGGTGATATGGTGCAATTACAACAGGTTATGTTAAACCTGGTGATGAATGCCATAGAAGCGATGAGCGAAATCAGTAACAGGCCAAGGGTATTAACTATCTCTACTTTTACAAAAGAAGATCAGGTTATTTTTATCCAGGTTGAAGACACCGGGCCAGGAATTAGCGATGAGATAAAAGATCATTTGTTTGATGCCTTCTATACTACTAAAAAAGATGGTATGGGCATGGGGCTGGCTATTTGCCATTCTATTGTCGAGATGCATGGCGGCGAACTATCTGCAGTGCTACGTCAGCCTGTAGGTAGCATATTTTCATTCGCTATACCTTTAGTCAAAGACTAAAGGTATAGCGCTTACCCGGAGAAAACAAATGAGCGGCTTAGTGATCGTTGTCGAAGATGAGGAGCCAATACGTGTTGCCTTGGTCAGGCTGCTGCAGTCAGCCTGTTATACTGTACGTGCTTTTGCATCAGGTAAAGATTTTTTTAATAGCCCGATGCCCGACACGCCAGCGTGCTTGTTGCTGGATATGCAAATGCCAGATACGACAGGTATGGATATTATTAAAAAGCTGGCCAGTATTGAAGTAAGAATGCCGGTGATTTTTATCACCGGTTTTGGCTCTATCCCGATGAGTGTGCAGGCGATGAAGTCAGGCGCAAGGGAGTTTCTCACCAAACCTGTTTGTCCTGAAACGTTGTTGTCTGCGGTGGCTGACGCGTTAGAATCCGATCAAGCTAATCTGCAACAGCGTATTACGCAATGCGAGCTAACCGCCCGATACAACTTGCTGACTCCACGTGAGCAACAGGTGCTAGAGTTTATTATTGGCGGTTTGTTGATCAAACAAATTGCGGCAGAACTGGAAGTGAGTGAAATTACCATAAAAGTGCATAAAAGGCAGATAATGGAAAAAATGCAAACCAAATCAATTACCGATCTGGTTCGGATTACTGAACGTTTGCATATAACTCAGGCCAGAAGTCGCTGAGGTTTCGGAGTATTTAGCCGTTAGTATCATGTCTCAGACTGCGCTCTATGCGCTGGTCTGGGATCAACCAGAGTATGGCAATGCCGATGTAAAGCGCTAAAGCCAACCACTGAGAAACAAATGAGAACAGTATACCTGACAAATAACACAGCATAGATAAGCGACCTTTCCAATCCTTTCCTACCGCGTATTTCAACCTCGATTGCTCGCCCTGCGATACAATAATTCTGTATTCCAGTATCCAATAAGCTAAAGAAGCCATTAGCAAGACAAAGCCATACAACGCTACCGGCTGAGCTGAGAAGCGGCTTTCCCCCATCCATGCGGTAGTGAATGGGATTAAAGACAACCAGAATAACAGGTGCAGATTGGCCCAAAGAATAGAGCCCGTCACTTTGTCACAGACGTACAACATGTGATGATGGTTGTTCCAGTAAATACCCAGGTAGATAAAACTCATCACATAACTGAATATCACCGGCGCCATAGGCCACAATGCCTCAATGCTGTGTCCGGCCGGGCTGCGCATTTCCAACACCATAATAGTGATAACAATAGCAAGCACGCCGTCAAACAGGGCTTCCAGTCTGTTTTTACCCATAAACCCCACCTATATCTGCCATGATAAATCTCGAATTTATGCATGAAAAACCTAATTGCTACGGCTATCACTTTACTTCAACAGAGCATCGAATGGACCTATACATAGGCATAATATTTCCAGATTTGATTGATGTTATTCTGCTTATACTCAGTATGGTTATCGATGCATTCTTTTTGGCGATTGCTCTGCTCGCAGAAATTACACTGCGTTCCCTTCCATGGGGGATCTACCTTTAGGAACAGCAATTTAGTACAGACGACTTTATAAAAATTAGTTCATAAGGCTTATCAAGATGAAAACAATTTATTTAATATTCTTTCTTCTGTCCACTCTTGGTGTCCATGCTTATGCGCAACAAAAACCCTATATGGATTATGTGCTCAGCTGGAACGGAGACAACTCAACACTGAAGGTCGAACTGACATATTCTGCATCCCAAAAGGACAGTACTGTATTTGTATTCGGAGACCCTAGTTTTGGCGGACAGAATGATATATTTAACGTCATCAAAAATATTCGTGTTACTCAGCCCGAAGTAGTCAAGATTGACCATGCGACCAGACAGATCACCGTACATCACAACGGGGCTAAAAAACACCAGATCCGCTATGAAATAGACGGCTCGTTTAACAAGAATCAGCCAACGGTAATATCTCAAACGGAACTGTTCAGGCCAGTTATCACTAAAGGATTATTAACGTTGGTAAATAAGCAATTTACTTTGGAAATAACCGATGAAAGTAACCCATTGGTATCCTTCATATGGCGTGATCATCCCGAAAACTTCAACTATTTCAATTCCATTGTTCCATCTCAAAGGGATCCATTGGAAAAGCTTTCAGCCGATTACAACCAAGTTTCCGAAATGGTGTACTTTGTTATGGGGGACAATATAGATGTTAGGGAATACAATGTTATGGGGATTCCCTATTACAGTGTGACTACGAAAGAAGATAGGTATGGCAATGACTTGCAGGGCAGTCTCAGCCCTTTTTTCGAAAGCTATTTCCCGAGCATCCACAGGTTTTGGAACGATACCGATTTTCCATTCTATTTTTTAGCCGTATCGGCACTGCAAAATAATCAAAAAGAAATAGGAGCAGGTGGCTTTGGGATCAGAAACGGCTTTGTAATGAAGCTGGGAAGAGCATTTGATACTTGGGAAAAGTATGTAACAGCACACGAAACCGCCCATACTTGGGTAGGGTTAAAAATGATGTTGGGTAAGGCGAGTTTTGATCATCAATGGTTTGGTGAAGGGTTTAACGACTACACCACCCTCATTAATTTGGCAAACAGCAAAATTTACGGCCAAGAGCAGTTTCTGCATTACCTGAACGAAGATACCCTAAAAAAGCATTACGAGAGTGAGGTTAAAGGGGCACATAATGATTCCATTGCCGCAAATTATTGGACGGATGTAGCGCGCCGCAAACAATAAGCAGCAAAGCCTAGTATTTTGAGCATTTGCACTACTGCTCAGAATGCTAGGCTTTGCTCTAGTATTATTGTAAAGACTATGCGCCGCTAATTGTGCTTTTCGTTTGATATGTACCGGCAACCCGCTTTTGAAACTCTAAGTTTCCTCCTGTCAATCTGAAACGCCACGTACCATTAACTTCAGAATCACCCAAATAGAAATATTGGTTGCCGCCATCTGTCATTGATTCTATTTGAACGCCATCATCTTGCGCAGTAAGTTTTTTGTTATATCCTCCTGCTCTTATGGTAGTTTTTCCGCCGGATTCGTTTGAACCTAGCGATAGTACTTTCTCTGTTGAACCCCATGCTATTAACGCGCTACCTGCCGAGTTTCCCCCTGGTGTATGAAATGCCAAACCAGACACCTTCCCTGCAGGTGTCAAGAATGCCAAAAACGCATTTAAATCTGATTCCAGCACGGTCATTATGTCGGCTGGAATAGCCACGTTGTAACCACTTATCCCCTGCTTAATGTGCGCCGGTACTGTTGGGCTTAAACGAGCTGAGCCAGTAAATTTATCATTGCCAATTAGCAATTTGTCTGATTTAGACCATTGCTCTGCAACTGTATTACCCGCCAATACGTTGCCACTGAAATTACAAGATGCCCGGCGATTTAACCAGTACGGGCCTAAATTTTCAGGGTTATCATTCGCGCCGCAATCGTCAAAAACGTTGCCTGTTATATTAACCCCATCAACGTCAGGTGTTACGCCTGCTATTATGAACGGGAACCGTTTAACTATGTTCCCGCTGGCTATTAGCAGTCTGTCTGCCATTGCCCCCACTGAGCTGCTAAACGCACCTAAAAACCCCTCTGATCCGTCTTCACAGTTGTTGTCTGAAACAATCAAGTTTCCTGCGCCCCAGCTGAATGTGATTAAACCTTCGGCGTGGCCCACCTTGGCATTTGTGGCTAAGTTTGTGCGCTTACATGTATTGCGCGTAAAGAAGCCAAAGCCGCTTTGCGCAATTGCATCGTCATGCACCGAAAGGTGATAACAAGATCCGCCGATATCCTCAAACACGTTATGCACTACGTCGAATCCATGCCCCACTATTGTTTCTGACACCATATTGTAGAAATGGCAGTCTTGTATCAGCCCGCCGTTACCCTGCAAGTACAGTTCAGGGATAAAACGCCATGAAGCATTAAACTGGTTAAATTTATTGCCATCAAATTTGCCGTTGGTAATGAACACACGGCGGTTTACTGCAGCAAGCAATGGCTCTGAGCTAAACGCCTGGTATGCTTTTGCTATGCGGGTACCTACCGGCAAAGTGGTTATTGCTACACCTGGCCCAGCGCTATCAGCTTTAAACGAAAACGGGCCGGCAATAGTGACATTGTTGCCATTTATATCTGTTATTAAGCGCGGGTCCTGGCTGGTGTGTAAATCTGTGTCGTCTGTAAATGCCGTTACTGCATCACCAACGCGCCAGTTGGCCGGCACCGCTGCTAAAGTAAACGTGGTGCCTCCTGCAACTGTAAGCGCGGTTGTCAGCGTTGAAGACGTATCTACACCGTTTACCCGGCGCATAGTCGCGCCGTTTAAATCAATGTGGCAGTCGTGGATATTGGTTAACCAACAGGTGTGAGCAAACCGGTAACTGCGCCGCGGCTGAAATATCAGCTTTGTGCCGGTGAACGGCAGGTTGCGGATGTAATCTAACGCCCGATTTATCACATCTGAGTCATAAAGATCGTCTGGCTTTCGAAATTCTTCAACAAACACACCATGCCAGTCCATGCTTTGCTCAGCACTAACTGGGTTTGATTCCATTCCGCTTCTAATTTCTCTGGTAATGGCGCCCAATTTATGGGCAGTGGGTGATTCAATATGACTTTCGATCTTTTCGTCAAAAAAACCTAAAGCACGAGCCCAGTGATCATCCTTTGTCGCATCGAATTCAATACCAGCACTTGCCAACATATTCAGAAATTCAGCAATTGCATGGTTAAACCAATCCGCTCCAGGATAACTCGGGGCATTGTTCTCGCCTGATTCAGTGAACCAGCCTGGCGTACCGCTTAATGGCTTTGCGGCGGGACGAGCTGTTGCTTGCGAACCATTGCGTAACGGATGCATATAAACTCCTAATCGAAACTATTTTGAACGCCGTTTAAAACGGCTTTGTTATTAAGAAATGCCTAAACGGCGTAGTAAAACTCGTAATACAAACCACCCAACTTGTAACGCTGAAGAGTACACTCCAGAACTCTGGCATCAGACGTTAGCAATGGGGTTAACACATTGTCTAAACATGTCATGTAAGCCCCTGGAATGCCGTAAACTGTTACCCTTAATATGTACCGGTACTTCTGCTCCCAAAGCGGATAAGTACATGAGCGCAAACAGTGGTGCGGGAATGTTTCAACCACTTCCACGGTAAAGCCCAAATCAGTAGCAAACTTCTGGATATTCCACGCCTGCAGACCACCTTTGCGATGATACTTTTCAACCACTGCATAACGTCGATACTCAATGCTGGACACGGTTTCTGGAGTGCACTCTGGTAAACCTAAATACTCTTCCCATTCATCCAGCAACTGCAGGGTAGATTCAGGACGCATTTCAAACAGTAGGCTGTCAGCACTGGCCTCAGCGTTTTCTAATCTTTGCGCATAGCCTTGGGCATATTTATAAAGGTCTAACGATGTTGCTCGTTGCCACAAGAGCCCACGTGGCATTTGAGCCAATATAGCGTTAGTCCACTGCGCTACGGAATGAGCCACGTAATGACTCCTAATGCATGTAACTCTGTGTCTGCTGCTGCTACATCAGCGCTCAAATTAAGCAAATAGTCACTAACGCCCAGAGTTGAGCCAATAGCTGTGCGTACGGCACTTAATAGCAAGGTAGAGCCTGGGCCAAGCGTATTGAAATAGCCTTTAATACTGGATTGCACGCTTTGCCGTAGCTCAGGACTGTCGGGAAATAAGGTGATGCTTAAGGCAGTGGTTTTTAGCGTCAGCGGAATATAAACAGCCTCAATACCGCCTGGCCGTCCCACATCTGCGCCAGTGGCTGGATCCTTGTGGCGATAGATATAGTCAGCCATCGCTACCTGGTCCACGTAAGTAGGTAAAATATCTGGGCGTGAATCAAACACAAACGCATAACCAACAGTAGCTGGCCCTTGATAATTATCGACTGCCCAGGCACGAGCAACGCCCGGCACTTCGCGACACCAGCCAACATAGTCATGCACAGCGCCGCCCATTGGCGGGTTGCGTTTGCGAAACAATAAGCGCTCAAGCACTTGCGCCACAGGTTCTAAGTCAGCACCGCCAGCAATGCCGCCGCTTTGGCCATTGGGTTGAATACCTGGCACAGTAGAAACTAAGGTTAAGCTTTCACCAGCTAACAGGTTACCCGCTGCGCCCGGAACTTCAGCCTCAACCTGTACGACTACATTACCGCCAGACGGCGCATTAGAGAGCGTCACACGATATAGGCGGCCATCAGCATGCGTCATTACCGTGTCCACCGGAATTGCTGAACTACCAGTAAAAGTAACCGGACCTATGGCTGAACTGGCCAGCTTCTGGATCACGCCTTCATAGCGGGCGGTATCAATAATGGTTTGGTCTTCAGATTCAGACGATGGGATAACCTGGCGTACAATCCAGCTTTGATAATCATACAAGTCGCGCAGGCTGCCACTTACCGCCGCGTTCAGGGCCTGCTCAATACCAAACTTTGGTAAAATAGTATCCAGCGAGGCTTCAATGTCGATTAACCCGCCTTCAACCAGCGCTCTTAGCGTGGGTACATTAAACGGCACTTTGCGTCTCCCATCGTCTTGATACAGTAAAAGAAATCACTTCATCATCAGGTTTAGTGATCACAACATTCAGCGCCAGAGTTTGAAACTTTGGGATAGAGCCTGTTACTTGCACGCTTTTAGCAACAACACCTTCACCGTTATCACGCAGCATCCAGGCCAGTGCATCTTCTGCATACTTAACAGCTTTATTGCGTAAATCCGTGGTCATTTTTTCGCGGTAGAGCAACCACAATTTAGAGCCCCATGGCTCTGAATAAAACGAGTCACCAGGCCAACCTCGTAAGTCAGTAGAGCCATCTGGCACGGTGTCAGATTCATCAGCGCGGGCATCGGTAAACAACGAGATCAAAGCGAGGGTGGATATCTCGCCGATATCAGCACCCTCGATAATCAAACCTGCATTGTTCATCATGTCAAACACGATGGCGCTCATATCGAACCTACTCTGGTGTTGTAGTCGGCCTGTCTTCTGCGTCTTTGTGAACATGCCCTAAGTATGAAATGCCGTTAGCACTTAAATCAGAACCCGTTACAACATCGGCTGAGGTAATGGTTCCGGCGGCTTCAATACTGAGGTCTGTTGATATGTCACCAGTGACGTGCAGAGGGCCTTGGATTAATGTCTCTGGCGAGATAATAGTGAATGAGTTGCTGACATCGAAAATAACGTCAGTTGCTGCAATGCTGAAAGTATTAGTGATTTCAAAAATGACGTCTGTCGCAGTAAGGATGATCTTACCGTCTTTTGTTAAGCGGATTTTATGACCTTCAAGATGGTATAGAAAAACATCACCAATTTCACCCTGGGGCCTGCATTTTTTATCTTCTACTGCTATGGCCACCAAACCAGACAATGAGCCGCCCAGGGCCGCAACAATGGCTTCAGACCCTTCTGGCGGGAACGAACTAATGCCATAGTTCTGAAAGCGCTCAATGTTGTCTGCTGACTCATCAGCATGCATCTTCACCTGCAGGTTCTGGCGCTGCAGGTCTTCAACAATGCCGCTGACAACTGCCCGGGTTAACATGCCTGTAATGCGGCGCTTAATGGGTGCCAGCAGGCGGTCAATGTAGCGCTCACTTACCATTGGCCACCACCTAGTTTAGTGTCTTTTACTATTTGCGCCGGTATGTCCATTGCGTCAGGGCGCACCACACTAATTACCGCTAAACGTCCGGCATCATCCTCGGTGAACATAATAGATAAAATCAGCATTTCTTCATCCAGCTCAAGGATTTCGTCAATCACCGGGACAATGGTATTGATATTCCAAAGCTTGCCCGTCTGCGGTATGCGCCAGCCTGTCACCGTATATTCAGCAGTGTTGGATTTACCTATGCTGCGCTGGCGTTCCCACTGGCCGCGCCTGGCGGCACCCTCTGCGGTAGTGATCTCTTCGTTGACAATAATCATCGGACGATAACGGCTAATCTCACTGTCTTTCACATCGGCTTTAATGCCTCCAACAGCAGATATTGGTGCAGTGTCCCAGTTGCCGTGGGCAGCACCTGCAGCTTTAACTGTGAAATTGCTAAAGCGTTGGCGCCAACTGAAGCGGCCACGCGCTGCTTTGATGTTCTCGCCCAATATCAACGAAGCACCGGCCTTTTCTTTGCTGGCTCGGGTGATCACCAAATTGCCAAAGGTATCGCTGGTTAACAGCACGCCACGCTGTTTAGCCAGGCGAGATAATAGTTCGTGCGGGGTTTCACCTTGTTCGATTTGGATGCGCTGGAATGGCTCGCCCACGTCAGCATTTACGATCACCTTAATACCAAAGGGCTTACACACCACATCAGCAATCTGCGTCAGTGTCTGATTGTTGAACTGGCCACTGGGGTAGTCGATAGAGCAATCCACCAGGTCGGCTGTTTTGTCGCGGCCACTGACGCTAATCGTCACTGTCGTTTCGTCGTAACTTGGCACCCAATCATCCACATAACCAGTGATAACACGTTCACCGCCAATATCTACAGTGCACGCCTGGCCTTGCCGGATAGGCTCCACAAACTTCTTATACTGCTGCTCACTGCCTTGCCACTTCCATGTCAGCTCAAGGTCAAAGCTACCCGACATCGCATCAAGTGATCGGGTTACTCCAACCTTGGTCCAGCCCTGGTAAATTTGACCGCCAGCTTTTAATACAATTTCTTCCATTAGCCGATCACCTCAACCGTATCTGTTGGTAAAACAAAGGCCGGGTTCTTAAAGCCGTTGCGCAGCACTATGCTGTCGCGCCGCTCTGTATTACCCGTTTGCTGCCATGCCACCAAAGCAACCGGCACACTCTCTTTGGGCTTATAAATACTTACCTGGGGTAACAGTTCTGCCCGCGCCCGAGTGTCAGCCAATACGGCTTGCCTTAAGGCCCGCATCTGTCTCCATACTGCAGACCGGTTCGACTCAACTGCAGCTGCTGCATAAAGTGCTAACTGATCCGCAATACCGTAGCCCAGGCTTTTCAATTGCTGCCCCGTTAATATCGCGTTGCGCTCTGCGCCTGACAGGCTCTCAACCAGCTGGGGTTCATCATCCAGTTTTTTTACAATCTCGGCTTCGCCTAACGCAGAGCAGCTGGCCACAATGGCGCTATTTAACGTCAGGGTTTTAAATGCTTGCGCATTCGCCTGGATAGCGGCGTTTTTTGACGGGTTGGCCAGCTTAGGCACCGAACCTGCCATACCACCAGCGCTTGATATGTTGCGCGACAAACCACCTGTTGCCCCCAGCTCGGCACGCATACCACTCCAGCGGTTTTGCACGTTCTGATAAACATCCAGTGCACGTATGGGGTCTTTAACCACGCCTTTAATGTCTTCCAGCAGCCCCATGGCTTCACGGGCCAATTCACCAGGGTAGGCCAATAGCTTGCCAACTGAATCTTTAGTGCGCATGAGCCGGTCAGTCCACTGGCGCAGGTCATCAGGTAACGAGGGTAAGCCGCGTGTTAGCTCGTCCAAATCATCTAAGAAGGCGTCTACCATATCGCCCATGCCATCCAGGGTGCTGATATCAAACTCATCAGCAAAGGCTGTATTGACTGCATCTTTTGTCTTTTCGGCTTCGCTTTTAACTTGGGTGGCGGTGTCTGATTTGGAGTTAGGAAACAGGTTTTCACCCACTTCATACACTTCAAAATTAATTGTCGCCGTGCCATCAACGCGGTTAATTAACTTATGGCTGACCTTGCCAACCTGTACTTTGCGAATACCAAACCACGGATGAATTAATTCACCTGGGCCGGGTTTGTTTAGCGCTTCAAGAATGGCCTTTAACTGAGCAAGGTAATCTTCACCCACCACACGGCCACTAATGCGCTCCTGGGTAAGCACCTTGCCGTTGTCTTCGGTGTAGCCTACTTCCTTTTTGGGGTAAGCATGGGGGATGGCCCGGCGGCCACTTTCGCCATCGGCCTCTTCAAGTAAAAATTCAACGCCCCTGAACGAGGCGGTTAAACGGTCTTCAAATGCCATTTGCAAGCCCTTTAATAGTCACGTTAATTAGCACCTGTGTCAGGGTCGATAAGGATGCCAGGCGGAGTTTTGGTCGCGGTGAGTTTTGGTCTGCTGTCTGACAAATCCAGCTTCAGGTTAAGCATTCCGGTCAGGCCATTTAACATGGGCGATACATCGGTGCTTATGTTTTCAGATCGGTGCTCCCTGACAGACACATCTTTAATTTTTTCATCACCAAACACACTGGGTAACACGTCAGATAACGTGGTGGCTTTAGCCCACTTACGAAAACTCCGAAACTCGTCAACGACATCTAACAAGCCGGGGGCTTCAAAGTTGGCCATTGAGGGATCTCTTTCGGATTTACGACTAACATTGAATGGTAAATAATCGTCAGGGTTTTCATAAATCACGCTTGCTGCATAACCTACGGTTCCCAAAGCTACCGCTGTGGATCCTACTTTACCCCATTTGCTTTTGTTGGGTTTCTTATTACCATCCATGGCATCAGTAATGTCGATACCAGCTGCGCCACCCATACCGCCAGCGCCCATGTTAACGACATAAACAGGCATCACGCCCATATCAGCAAAGCCGCCCTGGCCACCTCCGCCTTGCTTACCTTTACCGCCAAACGCATTCTTCCCCCACGAATAAACATCGACAGCCTTTTTGGCTGCCACTAAACCACCTACTACCCACAGAGCGGCTTCGCCCCATTTCAGCCAGTTATCTATGGTTTCATCATCCACGCTGTTGATAGCATCAGCGATATCTCTGATAGGTTGCGACAACCGGCTTTCGGCAAATTTATTAAATGAGGTATATAAAGACTGCACGGCATTATTAAATTCCGCTGCATTCTTCGCTGCAGCTTTTTGGGTTTCACCGTATTCACCTGTCGATTTATTCATCTGAAGTAACAGGTCTTTGTTCTCTTGCGAATATAAAGCCGCCAGACCCTGCAATGATGACTGGTCGAACACATCACCTAATTTCATCGGATCATTTTTAGCTTTATCTAAAATCTCTAATAGCAACTCAACCGGCTCGCGCATCTCTTTAGTGCCGGCTTTAAATACTGCGATGCCTTGCTTGTCCAAAAACTCCACTTTTGTTTTGTCATTAAATGCAGCAAACACCCCCTGAATAGAGGTCAGCGATTCATTAGCATTGCCCTTGGCTTTGGCAAACAGCTGCACTAACGACGACATTTGGGTGATGGCCGCAGGGCCTTTGCCCTGGTAGGTAGCAAACAGCTGTTCTGAAATAGACGCTAAATCTTTGACGTTTACACTGCCTATAGCAAACTGGCTGTATAAATCATCAATGGTGTTCATTACCTCCTTCGCGTCTCTGATACCTTTTTCACGGAACTGAGCAAACAAAGCCCCGCTGGATTTAGCATCGGCCCCAAACGCCTGCATGAATAAACCCATGTTCTCCAGGTTGTCATTCACAAACTCAAAGTCTCCGGTCTTACCCATCAGCTCATCTATTGCAGCAGTGAATTGAGTGGTATCAACGCGGATGTCTGGTTGGTTGGCCAGCTCAAGAATATTGCCTTTTAGCATGGCAACCTGTTCGTCAGTCAGCTTTGCATTCGTGCCCAGGCGGGTCATTTGTTCAGAGAAGTTGCCGATATTGCGCACAGTGGCACCTGTGGCAAAAGCCGCAGCAACCCCCACGTAACGATTGCCTAAGGTGTCAATACCGCGCCCGGCTGCTGCTGCGGAGCGTCTAACCATGGTCATTGCCGTTTCGTTTTTCTTGGCAAAGTCACTCATAGAGGCGCCATACTGGCGGGCTTTAGCGGCAAGGTTGCCAGCAAGGTTTAAGATAATGTCGGTTTTAAGTTGCTGGGCCATGGATTAACTCTCTTAACTTTCTGTAGGTGCGGACAAGGCGGCGCAGTGGCATGGCACTGGATGCGCTGAACGGAATGCGGGACCCGATAGCTAACTGCAGGTCCTCGCAAATTACCGCCAGCGCCTTAAGGTCGCCCCCGGTTCTCCAGCTCCTTCGCTATCAATTGGTCAAGTTCGGACGCCTTTTCTTGCAATAACTTAAAATCTTCCTGGTGCAACTTACGCAGCTCTTTAACGCTAACCGGCCCTTGCACGGCACCAATGTATTCCACCTGGCGTACCAGCAACTCCAGCCCGTACAGCACATCACTGGTATAAGCCACTGCTTTACCGTCCTGCACTATTACTTTTTCAGCAGCAATTTGGGCGTCTATGTAGTCACCGGATGTAAGCTCCTTAAGGCCCACCTCAAGGTGGGTTTTCTCACCCACCTTAAGGCCATGCGTTAATTCAAAAGTCATGACGGCCATTAGATACGCTCTACCTTATTGCCCTGGAATGTGCCGGTAACATCGCCGGAGTCTGAAATAGTAAACGGGGCCTGTGGCGCGCAATCCGTCATCATATAATCGACACCGTTGTCACCTTCCCAGGTGAGTGTGGCATTTGTGATGCTATTGATTTCCAGCACGTCCACGTCTTCATCAGCAGCAATTACCACGGCAATAGTGGGCACTGTGTACTCATTCGACTGGCCCCAAACACGACCCGGCCCAACGTGCGGGGTGCGGGTGTAACCGCCGGGGTTTAAGGTTGATCCTTTTTTCGTTTTCAGCTGTTTGCTGTTGGCACGAATAACCACTTCACCAAGGATTTGTCCCATGGGCTTATACTCCTAATTAAAGTTTGAACTGCATCAGCGCGGCAAAGATGCGGAACTGATTAACAATGTTGGGGTTGAACACGCAGTTAAGCCGGTTCTGATCACTGGAATCCCGGTACACGTTCAGCGTGGTTTTAAAGCCGTCAAAGTCTTCCATCAGGCCCTTAGGTACCCAATCATTGTTGGCCAGCTCTAACATGGCGTTGCGCATAACTTTAGGCGTAACAACTGGCTGGCCCGGATCAAGCCGGTTTAACACATCATCATTGGCCAGCTTGTGGCGTGGGAAACGGTTCGTCACCATAGTGCGCAGTGAATACCGCAAATAGCCCAGAGTTGCAGGCGTGGTGATATCCAGATAGCTTGGATCCGGGTCACCAAAGGCATTCTCCCGGTACATAGATACTTCACGTTCAATGGCCACTTCGCCGCCTGGCGTAACCATATAGGTAGCAATGCCATCGCCCAGCAGCAGGTTGCGCTCTGTCATATCCCACTGCAGTTCTTTAGCCGGCGGCAGCAGGCCGGTCATTACCAGAGTTTGTAATGGGCGAGCCGGATCAATACCAAGCGAGTACGATGCCTGGCCGGCATAGGCGGCAGCAAACTCAAAAGGCGAGTGAGGCGCTTTGTTGGTACCCATGCATGTAAACAGGTAATCGTTACGTGCTACACCAAATGCACCCGTCTCAGCAAAGGTGCCCCGGAACGCTGTGTAAGCAATGCCTTCAATCATCTTGAGCGGACCCCAGCGAGTCACAAGCTCATCCCGCAGCGTGTTCAGGCTTTGGGTGTCGTTATAAGGCATCACAATATGGTTGTACCATTCGTTAGGTACTGCTGCGATTACCGCATCCATATCCGGTGTGCCAGCGCCGCCTGCCATATCGACCAGGGTCAGGGTGACACCAGTTGGCAACACTTCGCCATCGTAGTAGTTGTAACGTACATCAATATCGTTACCTGTAGAGCCTTTCCACTTGCAGGTTAACTCAACCGTTTCAGTGGTGGCCGCTTTAAGTGCTGCTGTCACCGGCAGGTTTTTGTTGGCATTAATTTTGGCAATCACCGCTGTGGCAATAGTGGCCGTTGTATCTGCATCATTAACGCCCACCTGCACCGACTCACCGGCAATCAGCAATGCAATTACACCGGCTTTCGCACTGGCTGCAGCCACTGTAATTTCACCTTTTGCCGCCGTACCTGCGTCAAGGTCCGCAACGCCCAGCGCATACACATCGGTGTAGTCGTTTGATTGGCGGAAGGCCTTCAGCATGCGCGACATCATAGAGCCATAGCCATACAGCGCGTCCATTTGGCTGTCGCTGTTGGTAATACGGTTCAGCGTTAACGCTGTTGCGCTACCTGTGGACAACTGCTGGCCGATCACCAAAACCTTTTGCGCTAAAGCAGGCGTACCCGATAGCGCGTTAGAGTTGTCAATCTCGATATAAACGAGAGGGACTTTAATATCGTTAGGAATGCTACCGAGTGCCATATTTATGCTCCTTTATCGGCTTTAGCCGGCGCTTTAGCCGTTGCTTTAAATTCAATTACATCGCCTTCATTCAGGCGGCGCACCCAAAAGGATGAACGCTCTACTTTTTCGCCAGCCTCTGCCAGGTATTCACCACTTGGCTTACGCACTGGCACCACTGCTTTTTTGGGTTTGATGTGGATCAACATAGTTATTTCCTGTTTTCATCCCGTTACTGAGACTGTTATTTACCTGGTTACTGCGGCATATCTACAACACCTTCCAGCTCTGGCGCACCTTCGGCCAACTGAGCTTTAAGGCCAAAGCGCAAAAAGTCATCCAGCGTTGCAGGGTCCAGCTCAACGTCCAGGTACCACTGCTGTGTCCAACTCACTGACCACACAGCAAGGCCCAGTTCGTCAACCTTATCGCTGTACAGGTTGTCACCGCGCACTGCATCGGCCCGGCTATAGGCACTTGGCAAAGCGTTACGGCGCAATAAAAAACCGGCTAACTTGCCTGCGATCACTTCGGCGCGAGAGTCTTTCTGATAGCCAAACTGGTCGGTTGTAAACACATAGGCCACAAAGTTCACGGTGCCGACAATGCGATTGCCAATGCTTTCGTACTTAGGCACACGCAGAGCAGCAATCCGAATGCCGCCATCACGGTTTGCTATCCAGCGCTTCACGTCTGCCGGGGTGTCAAACTTGCCAATGTGGCGCTCAACAGTTTGCACCCGGTCAATCTGCTGCTCACTGCCTTCAAGCTCTGGCTTGAGGTAGGCGACAATTTGTTCACAGGCCCACACCGTTGATCCGGTTACAACAAAATCTGGTCTTATCATTGGATCAGCCCGCCCCAAAAGTTACCCAGCACTGCATAAATCTCTTGCTGGTTGTCTGTGCTTAAACCTAAGAACTCACGCGCTGGCATATTCATCAGCCGGCTAAATGCACCCACCGACTGATACACCGGAAACGCCAATGCCTTACCAAAGGCTTGTTTAATTAAGCGCGTGTGTGCATCTACCTGTACCACACCGCTAAAGCCGTCCTGAATCGTTGGCGCGTAGGCCAGCGGGGAACCAACACGTACTTGGTTTCTTTGCACCACGTACTGAATCGAATCGAGCAGGTCCCCATCACCCTGCAGCAAAGACTGATTACCGTGCCGGGTCTTTGCATAGGCACTGCTCCATTCCGCCCAGGGGCTGCCGTCGGGTGATGTTTTTTCATCGGCAATGCGCCGCCGCGTCTGGCTTTCAACAATGCCGCCAAGCGCGTCTAACAATTCTTCTTTGTGCTTAGGGTCGCCCAGCGTTTCCAGCAGCTGGTTATAGCGCTGTAGTTCCTGTACTCCGCTAACCTGCACACTAATTGACATTACAGAACGCCCCGCAAGCTGTTGCGGGTAAACAACCGCTCGTTGTCCTGGACTAATTCAACTTTGCCCAGGCTGCTTTCAGCAGGCTTATCGGCCACAGGCAAACCTAAGTCACGCTTGCCCGTGCCGATTTCTCTTAACGTAGTGAGCGCCATTTTGTAGCGCTCTTCCAGCAAGTTGGTGGCCTGCTGATCACGGTCTGCTAACCAGTAAAAGGCGATGGTGACAGCCAGCTTATTCAGCATGCCCGGCACAGTTGGCAGGGGCAGCACGTAGCGGGTCATAAACGAATTTATTTCGTCGTCTGCCTGCTCTAGTGCGTTATTGATATAGGTATCGTTTAACTCGCCGGTTTCTCTGTCGATAGCGACGTTCCAGAGCATGGAGTTATCACGGTCTATCAAGTCCTGCTTTGTTGCATAAATAGCCATCACCGCCGCCTTACTATTCGCTGCTGTCCGGGTTGATAACGCCAGCCGGATCAATCAGGTCTTCAAGGTCAATATCTTCTATGACCAGGTTAGGTTCGCGGTGCACGCGCTTTGCCTTTTCAGCAGTGAGATACACCACAAGCTCTGCCTCATGATCCGGCGCAGAAACTGCCGCAGCCGCATCCGGCTCTTGCTCAACCACAAGCACCAATGTTTCTTTGAGACGATGGAACTGCACGCCGGAGCGCCAAAAGCCAGCGGCTGCCTTAGAACGGGCCGTAAAAGCACCCACAATGGCAATAGCGTCATGGCCAGCGCCATCAACACCATCTTTACTTTCCGATTTATCCACATCATTTTTACCTTCCTTAATAGTGGGAACTGAACCAGCCGTGCCACCCTGAGCTAAGGCATCTAAATCAGCCTTCGCTTTTAGTGTTGCCGCGTCCTGTTCGGCCTTTGCTTTCAGTGCTGCCGCGTCCTGTTCGGCTTGCGCTGTTTGGACGGCAGGATCCTTTGCCACTGTTTTTGCTGCTGCAGCACTTGCTGGGAGCTTTGCCCTTGAGCCAGTGCGGCGGGTTTTGTTTTGGCTTTCACTCACGTTGAACTCCTTTTAAAAATGGCGATGCCGTAACATCGCCATTCCTGATACCAATGAATGGCAGTGGCTTACGCAGTAATCAGAGAAGAAACGACAATTTCAACATCGTTGTAATAGATGTTGGTATTGCCACCATCAACGAGCATCATTGAAATCAACGCCTTCGCGGCAGCTTCATTTTCAGGTCCCACAATTAACTTAGTGGGGCGAACACCGATTGGCGTACCGTCTACCTTTTTCATCTTCTGCAATTGTTTCTTGGCGGCTTCATAGTTGGCTTTCGTCAATGCGGCCTTAGAGCCAATGGCAAGTTGAGGAAACGAGAAGCCCACGTTGCAACGACCATCTACACCAGCGGCATACTTGTTGTTAAACCAGGTGTATTCTTCGTTAGGGTTCATGTTTTTAAACACGAATGGCCGGCGGTTCTGGAACACAACCGGCTTCAGCACCTTGGTGTCATCAATCAGGAACCACGGCTCGCCTGTGTCAGTAGAAGGATCACCCACCACGTTGGAGAATGTAGTGGCCGGGGTGGTTTCTAACGGATGGTCGGTGTCAAAGTAGTTCTGGCCGTCAAAACACAGCGTGCTAAAGCCCGCAGCCAGGATTGGATAACACAGGGTGTCAGGGAAGTAAGCCACCTGGTCGCCATAGTTCTGTGCCACCACGCTGTAGTGACCAATCTGGTCATCATCAACGTTGTCACGTGACACCGAGATAGAGCTTTCAAAGGTTTTGTTTTCGATGGAATAGCCATGCTTGCCCATATCGGCCAGCTGGCGGGCGCCAGTCCATTCCACAATGCCGGGCAAGTCTTTTAACCAGCCGTAAAAGTTGGCTGCACCTGTGCTTGGCACTTCGGTGGCAATCATTGACCATTGTGGTTTCGCAGCAGTTAAGCCACGGGTATAAGCCGCTGACATAGTGGCCTGTAGTGCTTCAAGCACCTGCGCTTCAGTCGCCATTATTTAGCTCCCAGGTTAAGTTGTTGTTTAGCCGCAATGTACTCTTCCTGAGTCACGTGCATTTTGCGGCACATAGCAATTTCATGCTCTTCAAGCACGGGCTTGCCGTTGGTATCGACAGGCTGTTTCGTCTGGCTATTGGTGGCAATAGCAGGCGCGGTACCGACGAACTTTTTAAACTGCTCGATACCACCTTCAGCACGGCACATGCTGACAAACATATCTTTGTTAGCCGGCGCAACCTTGCCTTCGGTAATGGCGGTTTGCACCAGTGCATCAATTTCTTTATCAGCAATGGCTTTAAGCTCAGCCTCTGCTGTGCTCGCACGATTAAGCGCCACGGTGTGGGTTTCAATCGGTACGAACTTGTTTAAGTCAGGCTGGTTAGCGCGGTTAAGGGCAATATCTTTGTCTTGCTTAAGCGCGTTAATTGCCACAACGGCCTGTTCTTCTGTTGCTTCTGCGGCAATGCCGAGTGCCGCAACAATGAGCGGGTGCAGCTTCATTGGGTTGTCCTCTGTTTTACGGTTAAGGGCGGGTACATTTAAATTTGGATCATTGGTTAAAGCGGCACTGACTAATGCCAGCACCTGACCCGTTGGGTCATAAGAAAACGAGGGTGAGTAAAAGGCATACTTCTTCTTTTCAAGAACTTCAGCGCCTTCAACATTCCATTCCACAAAAGCCCAGATTTCACCCTCGCGGTTTTCAACTTTGGTAATCCAACCATAGGCCGGAGCCGGTTCGCCCTGGGGCGCTTTGATATGCGTTGAATGCTCCATGTCGAATGGGCGCTTTTTAACAAAGCGGGCCACGACAGCTTCAGGGTTGTTGTTCATCCATGAACGGCCATCAAGCCCCTGAAATGGGCCGGCTGGCACCATCGGCAGCCAAATGCCTGTAGCATCGGCTTCCATCGGCATCATGTTGAAGCAAAGCGCAGTTATGGTTTTGACTGACTGCTGTTTTATTGTCACTTAGGAACTCCGGTAAAGGGTTACATAGCAACCTCCTGTAGTCGGGTTGGTATGTGGAATATCGTAAAAATCAGTTCACGGAGTTCAGCATGCATAAAAAAAGCAACTGACGATAAATAACGTCAATTGCTCAATATGCGGGTTGGCGATAAGTGCTTATGAGGAAGGTGGTGCGGTTTGGCAACGGCGGCAAAAGCGCCGGTTCAGGCAGTAGAGACTACCTTAAAAAATCAGCCTGGCAAGCCCGTGGCGGCAAACCAGGCTAAAGTATCATAACAAACCTTGTTTAAACCCTGTTTAAATCCTGCTGTATTCGTTTAAACATTTTTGCCGGTAACTTTATGACAGGTAGATCCTTATAACCCGTCAGAGAGCGTTTGGCGCATTCGGGCTTCTTTTGCCGCCAGATCCCCGGCCAGCATATTTTCACGCCCTTTGCCCGGGTTATAGTTCCAACCAGGCTCAATGCCTTGCGGTAGCACTTCCACTTCACCAGTGCGCCGGTTTATCCACTGCCGGTCTTTACTTGCGGGTGCAGAGGTTGACACCTTGCCGGATGCAATCAACTTGTCGGCCTCGTATTGCGATACCTGCCGGATCCAGCACTTGCAGCCCCAGCCGTTTGGTGTCATGTGCACATCCCACCATGGATCATCGGCGGGTAATAAGGTGTTCTTCCACTTCGCATGGTCCACCCTATGCTGCTCACTTGGCCCCAGCTGATACAGCAAGTAGGGCATTGTGCGCTTGGTTCTCTGGATACGCTCCCACTGGCCTGCACTTCTGGCGGTGCGCATATTGGTTTTATAAATGGTTTTTATACGGCCTTCACTGCCCAGTTGCACCAGCTTTGTTTCTTCGGTTAATGGGTCCTGCATTGTCTGCACACCCCACCAACCAGACTTTACCAGCAAGGGCTTAAGGGTATTGCGAAACTGCTCAAACGTTTGGCCACTTGCAATGGCATCCTGCACGATTTGCTTAACGTCTACTAACAAATCAGCGTTAAGCATCTTTGCCACAGTAAACGCATTGGCCTGTTCTTCTTTCCACACATCGCGGTAATCGAAGCCCGGCTTAATGCCTTTGCGCCTGAACCAGTCCAGCGCTTCTTTTGGGACCAGAGTTTCAGCCATCCTGGTTGTCTCCTAAACCCCGCAACTGAAACATATACTGTGCCATCTGCGCGATAAACTGCTCAGCTCCGAGCTGCTCTTGCAAGGCCGGTAAACCTGCAGCGAACTCTTCATAACTGGCAGACTTATTTGCCAGCTCAGTAATCGGGTTCATAAATTCTTCAGCCACTTGCTCCCATTCGCTCATAGCCTCGTTGATTAGTGCGTCAATTTCGGCGTCTGCATCTGCGGTACTCATCACACGGTTAATGGCTATACGGCGGTTCGTCGCAATAGGATACCCTTGCATAGCAACCGACTGCAGAGGCTGCAACGTTTCTTCACCGTCTTCAACCAGGCTTAAACCGAACTTGTCTGCCATTTCTGAGGCTGATACTTTCAGTCCCCGGTCAATCAATGGCGTGATGCTCTCTACCAGCATCTTTAAGTCTTCCGGCTCTGGCACCTTAATCCGCACTTTCGGATAACGTTGCTGAACACCCCAGTTTAAAATGATATACGGCTTGATTAAATATTCATTGACTGACGATTCAAGCTGCCGCGCATCCCACTTTGCAATGTCAATACGCACTTCGTTGTGCACCGTCGCCTGCGATTGTGAGCTACCATTATCTGCAGTCATGGTTTGGCCAAGCACCGCTTTTGACACTTGCTCATCACACCAGCGCGCCATGTTCTCAAACAGCGTATTACCGCCATTGCCCTTGGCTGTTTCAATCAGTTCAATCTTCATCGACTCAGGGATTACTGCCCCCGCATCTGAGGCAATACGGCTAATGGCATTAATCAAGGTGCTGATATCATCAGTGCTGGCGTTGGCCCCGTACTTACCAATGCGCACCGGAATGCCAAATACCTCGGCAAAGGCCCACCAGTCGCGGATGGTAAATGACTTAAGCATGTACATCACAGCCACAAGCCGCGCTAAACCATTGCGCCACACGCTGCCCGACTTAGAGCGCGGTGTATGTAAGATAAACTTGTAGGGTTCCAGTGGGGCACCGGTTGGCGCATCTTCACTAATCAGCAGAATTTGCTGCAGGGTCTCTTGATCCTGACGCAGGTAGCGCGGGTCTACCCATTTGTAATCCTGCGGTTTCCATGGGGTGGATTTGGTGTCCCACAGAATTTGCACCAATGCTAAACCCTTACCCAGGCCATCCAGTAAATCAAAGAACAGCTCGGGTATTTGGTCATCATTCATGATCTCCCGTGCACGCTCTGCCATCAGCAGGTCATTGGCGTCATCACTGGCCGCTTCAACGGTTGGCGCAATGGCAGCCACCGCCAGCTTGCGGGTGCGCAGCTGGGCGGAGTAATGCAAGTCGCGCTCTTCAATTTCTTCTGCCAGCGTCATATAGGCTTCAGGATCGTTGCCGTCGATTACACTGCGCAGAATACCTGCCAGCCTTTGTGGTGTTAGTGTTGACGCCACACTGGCCGGGCGCGGATTACGCACCCCGGTGGTGTAGGCCCTGGCAATATCTTCTGCCATTACGCCGGGCTCTATTTTAAATGGCTTGCCATTGGCATCTAAGATTGCACTCATAGTCTTATCCCTCTGCCGCGCAAGTCATGCTGCGGCATATCATCAAATCGGTTGTTGTCGGCGGCGGTACCAAGGAAGCGGCGGTGAGATTCATCCCCATGCGCCTTAATGGTGTGCAGTTCGTAGCGGGTTATATCTGCCTTAGATGCCAGCACGGCGAGGAATATAGCCACAGCGCTGTCGCCGTGTCTTTTGTTACCATCGCTGCCAACTGTGCGGCTGTCATCAATACCAGGCACGCCTCTGAATATTTGGATCTGGCCTAAGTCGGTGATCACGTCTTCATGCTTGGGTAACAGCAGTTCGTTGTCTTCAAACATGGCTTTAAAGCGCGGCATGTTCTCGCGGTAGAACGCCACAGACAGCATGACCTCAACCACTTCGGCACCGTACTTGTAACGGGCTTGCTCAGCTAAGTACTGGCCGTTGCCGCGTGCGTCCAGGTAAATACCATCACGCCGTGGCAGCCGGTCACAGATGAAGTAAAGCGCCTGTTCTTGCTGTTTAAACGGTACGTTCTTCAGCTCAACTAAAAACGGTACGGTGCGCTTTGTATCGTTTTCAACAGTGATGGGGGCGAATACCGTTAAGTCACCGCTACGCGCAAAGTCTTCGCCCAGGGCGTGCCGTAAATCCGGTGGCAGCTTGTTCAGCTCTGGCACTACATGCTGCTCCAGCCACTCTTGCATCTCGCCAATGCGGGCATGCTCACTGGCTTCGTTAAATGCTGTGGTGCCGGTGAATCTCAGGATAGGTGCGTTAAGTATTGCGGCACGTTCACGCAGGCCACGGCTGATATAAGCACCGCCGCCGTTCTTCGGTACGCAGTAGTATTCTTCAAGCGCATCTTCTTCGGTGGCTGTATCGCGCAAAAGATTGCTTAACCATTCATCCTGAGCGGCCTGACTCCATTCTTTCTTTGTGACCTGGCAGATACGCTTGAACAGACCTTCTTCGATAGCCAATTCGATATCAATGCGGTGAACACTAAAACGCTTTTTACCAGCACGACTGTCAGTGATCAGAGTATTAAAAAGGTTATCAATACCATTGTGTGTGGAGATGATGCGGACACGGCTGCCCCACATGGTTAATGCCATAGCCGCTTTAAGCAGGGCTGCTAAGTCTTTTTGAATAGAGCCTTCATCAATAACAACGTTACCCTGCATACCACGTAAGTTGGCAGGGTTAGAGCTAAGTGCTTTGACCTTGAACCCTGATGCAAAATTAATTACATAGACCAGGATATCCTTATCTTCATCAGCTAAGACTTCTTCATCAACTTCACCCGCTGCCAGGTTATATGCTTTTGCCCACATAGCACAGGCATCGATAAACTCTCTGGCCATGTCTTTTGTAGTGCCTACATAGAATGTATCGCAGCCACCAGCACTGGCCGACATAGATCCATTTAAGGCAGCGTCTGCAGCTTCGGCCCACGTAAGCCCTGTGCGGCGACTTTTCTCAGCAATCTTTAGTTGGGACTGATCTGCTATCCAACGTTTTTGATAAGGTAACAGAACTTCGTCTTTATCAAACTGCCCGTCAACAATTGCCGAGGCAGACTGATTACGAAGTTCATTTTCTGCCTGAGCAACGGAAGTCATTTCGCAATACCTAAGATCTGACGCTTAATATCAGCGGCAGTTTCTGCGGTTAAACCGGCAGTCTTAACAATTTTTTCAGTCTTATCCGCCACCTCAATCGCAAAGGCACTACGGATTTCTTTCTCTACTTTAAGGCTCGACATAGACGCCGCTTCAATGCGTTGCACCACCAAGGCCAGCTGCCCCAGCGCTTTAGGTGATATAGGTTCAGCGCCATCTTCGGCGGCTTCGTCCATCAGCTTCATGCTGGTTTCAAACGCCATGGTGCGCACGAACTCCTGCAGCAACTTGCCCACGTCTGAGGTTGGAGCCTGGCCTAGCTTGCTGATCCATACCTCTGCCACTTCGCGTGACTGCCGGATGCGCTCACCCACACCTTCAAACTTTTGGGCATAGCGGTTTAATCCGGTGCGGCTTAGCTTGGCGTCTTCGGGCAAGCCAGCCTCTTCAATCATTTGATTGATAGCTTCACGGATATCGGTTTGATGCATATCGCCACTGCGGATAAACGCATGCAGCTGATCGCGGATAACCTGCGGCAGCAGGTTAACTTTGGACTTACGACTACCTGATAATTGCATAACGCCCCCTTAAGCCCGTGGGCGTTTAACACCCGGCACAGTGGCTTGGCCAGTGGCTACATCGTCACCACGGCCAGTCAGGCGGGCTATTTGGTAGTCAGACAACGTGCGCAACGTAATTAGATCCTGCTCTGCCAGCCAGGCTAAATGGGTGCGCACCTGGTCGCGGCTAACGTTGTGGCCATACGCTTCCAGGCATGAATCCAGAATGGACTCGTTAGCCTCAAAGCCCTGCATCTCACGCAAAGAGCGCAGGATCACAAGGCGCTGGTCTTCCGTTAATAATGTTTTAAATGACATATAAACCCCTATTTATCATCCTTCAAACGCTGTTCTAATAGCAGTTGTGCCAGGTGTTGAACGGGCCGGATTTTCTCTTCCAGCGTTTCTACACTTCCTTTGGTGCGCTCCAGCGCAACCAGCAACTCAGTGATTTGCGTCTGGGTTGGCAAGCTGTCTACATGGGCTTGCAGCTGGTCAACTTTCTTTTCAACTTTTGCCAGGTCTTCACGCCTGGCGTAGGTCTTGGATAGCAGCGCTAATATCACCATGCCTGCAGTACTCATTGCCGCCCACAGCATGGGCCAGTAAGCTTTAAGCCACTCCATTAGCGCGCCTCCTTAATTGCCTGGCAGCCAATACAACGCACGGCGTGAGGTACTGCAGCTAAACGTGGTAACGGGATTTCTTCACTACATTCAACGCAACAGCGGGCACCTTGCTTGTCTGTCAGCGGTTGCTCTGTAACTTGATCCAACTGTCGTGCAAGGGCATTGTCTCTAAACGCCTGCTCTACATCTGAGGCGCGATCAAACAGGTCTGTCATTGACGCCCCTTAACAAGGCCAGCCAATGCACCTGTAACTTTGGCGCCACTGCCTTTGGGGTGAGGGGCAAAGCCGTCCAGGGTACGCAAACCCATGTAAGCCCAGGCCGGGGTAGAAAGAAAAATTGCAACGTAAACATCAACACCAGTGCCGAAGCCAAACGCTTTTAAGCCTTCCATCAAAAAGCAGTACACAAACGTTGCCCACATTGACTTACGCGCCATGTTAGGCCGGGTAGTTCTGATGTACGGGTCTTCGGCTTTATCGCCTGCCCGAATGGTCTCTTGCGTTTCGTGGTGCTCAGCCTGTTTATCGCCAAGCTGTAGCTCCTGGCGGCGGGTTATTTCCTTTTCCATTTCGACTTTAATACGCTCCAGCTCAACGATGCCTTCTGGCGGTAGCTTTTGCATTTCGCGGGTAAGCGCCATTTCCTTTTGCGCACTGCTCATGCCCAAGGCGCTATCCACTTGCTCGACCATACCGGCCACTTTTTCGGCAGTTTCACTACCACCGAACATGGCCGATATGCCACGGATGGCCGCCGGGCCAACCTCCATAGCAAGCTTTGCGGCCCCTAAAATTATTGAAAGAGACATTGTTTTAAACTCCTGAATTTAGATAGATTGTCGGTGCCGCCGGGCACCGCAGTTTGATTAACATAGATATGCAAGCGGATATCGCCCTCAGTGACGTTATTCCAGCCAGCAGCAAAATAAGCCTGCATGGTGGCGCAGTGGCTAAACAGCGGAGGGTGAGCAGGAACGGGCTGGCCCGTGTTGTGAGAATGCAATTCAGCACTAAGGCGCTTTGCGCGCCCCTGGGCTTTCGAGTAGTCCCAGTTCCTGCCCATTAGTAAATCTCCCACGCGGCATTGGTCAGGCTAACTAAGCGGTTATGCCAGCCCTCAATGAAGCGGCCTTGCGTTGTGTTCTTCAGCAGAATACGGGCATAAAAACGTGCACGGCGCAGGCCATAGCGTGCACACAGATATTCAACATCAGTACCGTGGATAGCAGCGCGGGATAAAGGGCCAATCTTGCCATCGGCTTTAGTACCGGCAATTTCCTGCAGCATTAAAAGTGCATTGGTTACGCCATGCTGTACAGCGGCGTCGAAGGTGTACAGCGCAACAGGCCCGGCCCATTGCTGGCAGTAGGCAGGTTTCCAATAGTAGGTGTGGTAAACAGAGACTATTTTATCCAGCGATAAAGACGAGATATCCAACGCAGGAAAAGCGCGCTTGCTAATGCCGCCTTTGGTTTCGCCACCGACGTCTTTGGGGTCGTTAACATAACCTAAGTTTGGATAAGGTATGCCAGCTGCATTAAGTGCGCCTTCTTCAATAAGCACAAAGCGCACAGCATGGCAGAACTCAGGCGTATATCCTGCCGTAGCAAATGGGTAACTGGCCGGTGGTAAAGCAGCGTGAGAGCCGGAAAGCATAAAAGCACAACCTGATTAAGTATATTAATCGAATTGTGCTTTTTATTTAGGGGCTGGATTAATTAACGCGGGTTGTTCTATTTGACGCGAGCGAGTTCTTTTAATTCTTTAACACCTTTGCCTGAGAAACACATTTTCACTGAATCGCCAGCTTCTTCAATGGTTAAACAAACATTACCGTCTTTAATCAGAGCATTAATAATTTCGACATTTACAGCATCATCCGAGTAAACGACAGCCTTATTTTTACCAAGGCACTGCAACTTAAAATCATGATGTCCACCGACAACTATCAAGCTTGCAAATGGTTCAGTGTAAGACTCAGCCACATAACATTTCTCATAGGGTAGAAATAAGCCGAACCTCAAACTACCATCCTTGTAGGTTTTTATCATAGCGCTTAATTTACCGCTCACGATATCCAATGAGGTATACACATTAGGCTGATCAGTTTGAGCCCAATCACTTTCGCCTGCCATTATCGGTGATGAAATCAGGGCTGCAATCAACATTAACTTCTTCATAAACCTTTCCTTAAAACAAATCCGGTTGTCTGTTTTTCACTTCTCGCTTGCGCATCTTAGCAACAACCCGATAGATATGCTGCATGCTTTTGTCGTACTTGCGTGACAGCTCCTCAACGTTGTCGCCCTTAAACTCCTGCCAGATGGACAGGTTCATAATCTCCGCTTCTAACTGGCGGCCCCGTGGCAGATACAGCTGCACGCCGCCGAACTCGCGGCAAATGCGATTCAGCAACGCGATAGCAATTTTAGTGTCGGCACCATGCGTTTCAAGTTCGTTTTTAAACATGGCGTAAATCTGCCGCATTGCTTCTGGCCAGCGCTGCGACTCTTCATCTTCGGCTATGCGCTCAACGTCATCTAAGCTGACATTGTCATAACCAAAGAAATCGCCGGTATCGTCTGCTGCATTATGCTCACTCATGGTTCACCTCAATAATGCGGCCACCCAGTTTTAGCATGTGCGCTTCAAACAGGCGGCGGTCTTCCTCGGGGTTAGTTACGGTTTGCGCTTTGTACTCAATGGTACTGCCTGCCGGTGTTTCAGCGGCTATCTGCCCAAGGCGGGTGGTAAGCACTTTGCGCAGGTAGTTGTGGTTGGTTAGCTGTTTGCCGTTACCGTTTATGCGGTTTTGCTGCAGGCTGGCCACGGTTTGCTCCAGCGCTTCGGCCAAAGCATTGTGGTTGCTGGTTAGTGCCAGAGCTTCCTGCACCAGGCTAAGTGCCTTGCTGTTGCTTAGGTCTTGTTTGGTTGGCCGGAACAGCGCCAGATACGCCACCATATTGCCACCCAGCTTGTAATTCATACGCGCAAACTGGCCCAGCAACTGGCGGCCAGCATCGTCGGCCACCAGTTGATCCAGGTGGATATTTGAATGGCAAACAGGGCAGCGGCTTAATTTCATAGCATGGCCCCGTTAATGCGCTCCCAGCGTTGCAGCAACTCTTTGTAGCTGTCTTTCGGATCAGGCTGGTAGCCGCGCTTTTTAAGGTTTTCAAACAAGCAGCGGCGCGCCCAGCGCTTTAAGCTGTTAAGGGTTCTGGCCGCATCCTCACCGCGTAACCACTGCACCTCGGCAATGCCGGTGCCATCGTTAGCCGCCGCTGTCATGCGTTGCACCCAGGCGTTTAGGGCCGCTTCACTGCCGTCTTCAATAAAGCCGGCGCGGTGCATAAAAATCCACAGGGCGCGTATAGCACTGCGCTCGCCCTTCGGGCCATCTGCCGTGCGTGGGCTTAAACGCTTATTAGCTGTTGGTTTAAAACCCAAGTCTTTAAACGCTTCAAGCACTGTAAAAAGCTCTGGCACTGTTAGCTGGCTGCAGCTGGTCTTGCCCTTTGCGTAGTGCGCAAGGTTTGCGCGGTAGCTGTCTTCATCCATACCCAGCTGGGTGCGTGCGATGTGGATCATGCTAATCAGGGTTCGCCGCTGTTCAGCAGCAGCTGTAACGCCGGAACGCCGGGCCTTTTCTGTGATATAGGTCATTCGGCACCTGCCTTGGCTTGCTGGCGTAGTTGGTTTTCACTGACAGCCTTATCGTAATCTACCAAAACAAATAGCCCGGTATCCTCGCCACACATGCAAGCTAACTCGTCAAAAGCTTTCTTGTTTTCGCCTTTAAGCATTAGGCCCATAATGATGCTGTACTTCTGTTTTCTTTCATCTTTTTTAAGTGGCATCACGCACCTGCCTTAGCTTGCTCAAGCAGCATCTTGGGGAACTGTTCAATGCAATAACCGTAAGTGGCGTAATTAACGCCCTCGTTTGGGAAGGTGTCGTCTAAGAACTTTTCAAACTCCTTAATGGTCCTAATTTTGATTGCGACGATTTCATCTTGTCGCTCAATATCAGTACCTGTCTGCAGTCTAACGTCCGCAAATACACGCTGTACCCGTGCCATTAATTCAGCCTGCATCTGCTCTGGCGTTTCCGGTTCTCCCGGATGGCCTAAGCTGGCAATAAAGTCGCCAATCTCACTGATAATTAAACGTTCTGCTGTCTCTAACATAATTACTCCGGTTATTCCCAAGGCTGCAGGCCAAGCTGCAGGCGCTTTGTATTCCAAGATTCTACTAATGCCTTAGCATCCTCTGTGTCTGCAGCCGTAGGCTTGCTGTGGCCACGCGCTGTTGCTAATTGCTCAGCCGTTGCCATTTCAAACTCAGTTGGTTTTTGCATAGTGGCTGCTCATCAGTACCAGTGAACCACCACTGGCAGACGCCCCAAACTGCAGGGCGTTTCGCTTAATCAACTGGGTTCTGTCTCTGGCGTTTTCAGAAACAAAGCTTGGGTCAGCTCTAAGCCTTCAAGTTTTTTAAACTGGCGGCACAGCACTGAGGCTTTTGAGAAGTAAGGTAGAAATATTTCCGTCTTTGCATGCAGGTTCGGAAAGTATTTTTTTGCGTCACGCTTACCAAAGTTCTTTTCAATTTCAGCAATTTTTTTAGGTGTATATACACTGAGTGTTTTTTTGCTCCACACCTGCGGTAAAAACTCTGGCATGTCGTCTGGTTTTTTATCAGTACGGCAAGCCCAGCTGCCTTTGATAACGCCATCTATATAAACAACCAGCACTGTTGTTGACTCGCTTTTACGCTCACGGCTAACACCAATTTCGTGCCCTTGATAGCTGAATCTGATACTCACCCAGCCACCCGCCATTTCCTTTTCAATAGCAGCCCATTGCTCTTTAGTGATTAAGCTCACTGGCTTCTGTTGGCTCATGGCTTAATCCTCGTCTATGGTGAATTGCGGATGCTGGGTTATCAGAAGCTGAACCTGCGTTTTTGGCCGGTCTTCCATAAAGCTGCCCAGCCAAATAGCAAAATGCTGATCGCCGTACTCGTCCATTTCTGCCAGAGCATTGCGTACCATTTGCGCCAATGATGGAGACTCGCTGGCTAACCGGATTAAGCGCTCGTTGTCGTATTGCGCATCCAGTAGCGCGATGCTGCTGACATCTGGCTCCACAACTTTTTGCGCTACAACCTCACCGGCTTCACACAGCTGTAAAACGTTCTCGTATTGTTTGCTCCGAACCGGCTGATTACCCCCAACTGTGAATGGCTTCTGGCCACCAAGCACCCACAGCAAGGCGTCAGCAACGCCTTGCTCGTAGGTTTTGGTTGGTTCGTTAGTGCCGTACTTTTCTTCCAGGCTGGTAGCTACCGCGATTTCAACGCGGATTTGCTCTTCGGTTGGCATTGCAGTGATGGCGCTCATAACGACACCGCCGCTAAATCCAGTGGAACTTGACGGTACATATCCGTTTCACCGATGCGCTCATACACCCGCACATAGGCTTTGCTGCTAACCACTTGCAGTGATTCGCTAATGGCATCCATAGCCTGGATCCAGCGTGGGTCTTTAATGTCCAGTTTGCGCAGTGACAAGATGCGGGACACGCTCAGGTTGCCGTCGTTGTCGGTTTTGAAGGCGTGGTCAATGATGGCTTTCGCTTCTGGCCGTGCGCCTTCTGTCCATTCAGTGACGCACTGATAAATCAGCTCTTTGGCTGCCAGAATACGTTCATCAAATTTCACTGAATCCTGAATGGCACGGATGATTTTGTACTTACCGTCGTAGCTATACAGCGTGACGTTGCCTTTCTTGCCGCCAATATCCACCTGGTACTGCTCAAGCGATAAAGCAACAAAGGCTTCAATATCACCAAAGGCGCGCTTTTTAAATTCAGCCAGGCATGCACTTACGGCCAGAGAGCTATTGAATAATTCTTTAACCAACTTATCCCGCTCTTTGTCGATGGGGCGAACCAACGATTCGTGGGTAAGCTTGCCTTTGGCATCTTTCCAATAGCCTTCCGGCGTTGGGATTACCGGCTTGGCTGGTGCTGCTGCCACTGCGGCTTGTTGTGCTGATGTAGTTGAATTGCTCATATCTGCCTCACGCTCTAAATTCAGGTTTAATGCCTGGCTCAAACAGGCACAGGGTTGCTTTAATGCTGCTATTGCGAACGCCAAAAATGGCGGCGCAACAGGAGCAAATGGCGGTTAATTCGTCTGCCTGGGCAGCGGTGGTTAATTGCGTAGCATTGCAGCTAGGGCAAAACAGGGCATACAGCGGAGCGCCTTTACTAGCTGCATTAGTCAGATATTGCTGCTGTCTGGCACGCAGCCTTGCCAACTCAGCCTCTGTGGCTTTTCTTTCGTGCTGGTTCATGCCTGAGCCTCCTGGTGCCAATGCACTACACAGCTTCGCACTTGGGCATAAAACGCCTGGCGCTGCTGGCCGTTCACGTTTTCAGTAAATGCTGCTGCGATTTTCTGCAGCTGCGGTGATGGCTGTTGTATTTCGATAACGGCCCGTGTTTTGCGTGAAGTAACGCGCAGCACTTGGCAGCCTTGCTGGCGCAGCATTAGTTGCACGTTTTGTTTGTCGACGATGTTTTCTGCTTTCATTGCTGCTTGCCTCAATCGTTGGTTTCTAGTTCAGCAAGTGCAGTGCGTAGCAATTGCTCTGTGATCAACGCGCCTTTGGCAAACATGGCCGCCAGCTTTATTGTTTTGGTGAGTAGGCGCAGGCCACCGGGGCGCTCGCTAATTTGGATCATCACGTTCATTTCACTGCCGCCGCCCACGTTCCAGGCTTCGGCAATGGCGCGCACGTCTGTTACTTTGGTTTTGTGAATGCCGCGCTTTTTGGCGATGCGGCTAAACAGCCGGGCAAAGTCTTCATTGCGGCGGCCACCGGTTAGCTGGGTGTACACTTTGTTGTTGCCCACCAGCGCCATGCCTATGCCGGTTTCTTCCTGCAGGATGCGCAGCTCTTCCAGCGTGGGGTAATCCAGGTGATCGGCTTCATCCACAATTACCAAGCCTTCGCTGCCTTTAAGGCGCTGGCGTATTACCCGGGCCAGTGGCCCTTTGGTGCGGGGCGCTTGCTCCATGCCAAGCTCCATAGCAATTTCGTACAGGCACTCAGTAAGGCTGCTGCGGCTTGGGCTGGCGGTTACTTTCCACACGTTGTTGTTGGTGCGCTGGTATTCGTCCAGTGTTTTGCTTTTGCCTACGCCGGATGCACCGTAAATAACCACGATAGATTCAGTGATTTGGGCATACGTTAGGTCGTCCATAATCAGCTTGGCTGTTGGTGTCATTACAAAGCCAGGGTCTGTGCTGGGGTTGGCGTCGCGTTGTTCACGCAGACGCAACCAGCTTTCTAACTTTTCAATAATTTTTGACGGGTCGGCTTTGTATAAACCGTTCAATACCTGGCTGAGTGTGGAGGGCGATACACTGATTTCTTGTGCAACTTGCCCTGACGTAACGCGCTTAGCGCTAATCAATGTGGTCACACGCATAATCACTTCAGTTTGCTGGCTTTCTGCCTTCGCTAGGCTGTGTACATTGGTCATCATTAGTCCTTGTTATTGCTGTTTCAAATAGGGTTTAAATACGGTTTTTCTGTTTTAGCTCGCGCAGGTAAGCCACGCTTTCGCTGAAGTTGGCGGCGCACTCTGCTTTGTGTTCGTTCTCGGGGTTGGCCAGTTGGTCATGGTCGTAGGCAATGGCTGTTGCGGTGTTGCCCCGTACAGCCGGGCGCATCATCATTACCACTTTGCTTTCAGGGATAACTTCTTCTTCAACAGGGCGCATCATGGCGGCCAGCTCAAGCGAGTCGATACTGACTTTGGCTTGTGCAGCCAGCTTGTTTGCCTTGGTAAACTGAGTGCGTTTACGCTTGGTTTCACGCGCTGCCTGGGTGTCACCAAAGCCCACTTTTTCTAGGCATTCAGCAGTGCAAATATGCACACCGTTCAGGGCGTAAATCTCTACCGCGTCATGCAGCTTTAGCGGGTCAAAACGCGCCACCAGTTTCTGCCCGACATAGTTCATCATGGTGTCGTTGAAGTAGCGGTTTTTGCGGCCCTTTAAACTGCCGCCTGCATCAAGCACTATGGTGCCGTGCTTCGACACAGTTACGGCTTCGGCTTGCAGCATCATTAACTGCAGTTGTGCGGTGGTGGCTTTGCGTATTTCAGCGGTTTCGTAACTGGCATTAAATGCTTGGTCAAAGCTCATAAAGCCTTTGCAAATTTCGGTATCGCGGTTGGCTTTGGCATTGAACATTTCAACACCCTTGGCAATGGCCTGTAAAAACTCTTCTGCAGCTATGGCTTTGCTGCCGTAGTTGTCTGGCTTTGCCATTGGGTTAGGGCCTGTGTAAGCGCCACGGCATATAGGGTGTTTGTCGATGTATTCTTCAAGGCCACCCACGCCAAAGGTACGCTCTATCGGTTTGGCCTGGCCGTGGCCCTTGCCAAAGATCACGCTGGACCAATGCAGGTTAATGCCCATCATCGGGATGATGCCTAACGGATCATCTTCTTTAACTTTGAAGCGGTACCGGTTTGGTACACCGCCGGTCATCCACTTGTTGGCGGCGGCGCGGGTGTTATCTATGGTGATTTCTTTAGGCACACCATACTTTGCAAATACATCCATCAGCGACAAGCGGATACTGTCGGTGTTCTCGCTGATATCACAGCGCCAACCCACGATTTTGCGGCTACGAATGTCCTGCCAGAACCATGTTTTAGGGCGCAGAATTTCGCCGTTAAACCACTTCACAAACACGTTGTGTTGGTAGCCATCGCCGTTCAACCACTCCATGGCATGGATGCCTTCGACTGTGCGTTCTTGTGGCGGGTAAAGCTGGTGCAAGGCGTGCTCACCTTCACGCAGTAGCACCAATTGCTGTGCCGGTACTTCGTGGGCCATGCGCCGTGCCAGGCTTTTTAAACTGGGTATCTCCCAGCCTTTACCTTTGGCGGCATCCAGTAAACGCTCGTAGCTTACTGTCATGGCTGGTTGTTCCAGGCTGAGGTAGTCGGCTTTAAACAGCTCCCACGCTTGCGGCGTAATAAACGCAAACTGGTTTTTCTTTTTGGATTGTGACGCTTCAAAATGTTTAGGCAGCAGCGCTGGTGCCCAGTCGGCTTCGTCGTAACCTTTGACCATGGCGCAATGACGGCGCAGCGTGCTAAGCGCTACATTGTATTGCGCACATACAGAGTCATAGGCATCCATCAAACTGACGCCATTACGCTTTAATGCAAACACGGCTTTTACGGCCAGCAAGGCTTGTTGTGCTTTCTCTTTAGCGGCGTGGTTGTTCTTGTTCCAGCGCGCCCAAAGCGCTTCGCTGCAATAGGTTTCACGCGCTTTCTTTTGTGGGATAGTTACCAGCTGTTCGCCAACTTTTATCTGGCCTTTAATTTTGTAGAGCGCGGTTTGTGTTGCAGAGGGTAATAAGCTGATGTGGTATTCAGTCCCTTTCGTCCCTTGTCTTTTGCGTGCCAGTTCCGGATTTTCACTGGCCAGTTTTTTTAATTGCTCGCGCACATTTCTGTCAGATCCCGGCAAGCCAACAACGCCTGCTAATTCACTCGCTAATAGCCACATACGAATTCCTCCTTAACTCGCTGCGCGCAATGCTTTGTAACGGCTGGGCCAAACCTCTTCGGGTTTCATATCTATAGCCGTTGCAATAATTTCTTCACCTTTAGGCCACGGCGAACGCAGTGCATTAGCCAGTGTGTTTTCGCTTAACCCTGCGTCCCTTGATAGCTGACGAACGGACAAACCGCGTTTTTTTAACGCAGCAATGATGTCGGCCCGATGCCAATCTCTTCCATATTGTTCGCTTTTTTGAGAGACTGATTCATTACTCAACTTAGTAACCCTTATAAGTTGCTTTACTTAGTAACTACATAATTGATCAAATGGATGAATCGGTCAATAGCAACGGATGATTTATTTGCCATGGCATCCGTTACTATTTTTCAAAGCCTTGGATTTAAAAATGACTAATGACAGTGAAAACAAAGAGTTAAAAGAATCGGACGCAGGTTTGGCAGAAACGGATCAAGCATCCGTTGGTGGCGGCATGAAACGGTCGATGTGGTTTATTGCATCCGAATTGGCAGGGCATGGAAGTTTCCCCACATCCGATAGATGGACCAGAGACCATTTAAAGGATTTGGCAGCTGGCAAAGAGCACCTATGCAGGAAGCGCAGAGGCACAAAGGCAATGGAATACCACATAAGCTTGCTGCCGGCTGACACACAGCGAAGCTTGCTGGGTGACAATGCAGACCAGATTAACGAAGCGCCTCAGCCTTATTCATCCATACCTATTGTTTCTGATTTTCTGGAGGAGTTTGCTTTAATACCTGGCTACAGAATTCAAGTATCAGCGGGGCATGGCTCGTTAAATCCAGACCAGCTGAACCCGGTAAGGCATTTGGCATTTAGGCGCAAGTGGTTGAAGTACAGGGGCTTCAATGAACATGAGTTAGCGATAGTGTGGGCCAAAGGCGATAGCATGGAGCCAACCATTCACAGCAATGACACCCTTGTCGTTCACCTGGGCCGCAACACTCCGGCAGACGGCCACATCTACATTTTCAGAAACGGTGACGAGTTATTTGTGAAGCGCTACCAAAGCGTGCTGGGCACCTGGCGCTTAATAAGCGACAATAGTTTTTACAGCGCTTACGATATACCAAAGCACGAGCAGTACAACTTTCAAGTCGTCGGGCAAGTGGTCCATATAGCGAAAGACTTGGGCGATTAATTTAAAGTTTAAACGGGGTTTAAAGGGTATTCCAACGCGGTAAGTCAGTGCTCAATTTACTAGGCCAAATCAGCACTTTTTAAATTCATTGCTCAAACCTGCTGATTTTAAAAAACGCTTTAAATAAAAAAGGGACCCAAGTTTTAAAACCCTTGAGTCCCTTGCAATTCCTAGCTTTGGCCAACTTTACGATCCCACTTAATCCACTTGGATCCAATCTGATCCCTAACATTACTCAGTGTTCATTTAACTAGACCCTATACAATAGGGGCACGCAGTAACGCACTGTTACGCGGTTTGCTGCTGTAACAGGTATTCCGGTGTAAAACTAAAATACACACCGGTGCCGCCGCTGCTGCGCGGTTTAATTACGATTTGCCCACCCAGGTGTTTACTGCGCTCCTGCATAATAGCCAACCCATAATGGTTTAGCTTTTCTGCCGACGCCGGTATACCAATACCATTATCTTCTACTGCCAGACGGATCCCGTCGCTGCTGTGATGCAGGCTGATCAACAGCTCAGTGCCCTGACTATGGTGCACAGCATTCTGGCTGGCTTCACGGATAATTTGCAGCAGATGGATCTCTTCATGCGGTGCCAGCGGTACATTCGCTAACTGATAATCCAGCCGGATCTGTAAATCAGACTGTTCGGTCAACTGCTTTACTGTGGTTTGCAGTGCACTAAACAGGCCGGCACCATCTACTTTTAGCCGGAAGGTGGTCAAAAGCTCGCGCAGTTGCCGGTAGGCAGCATCCAGCCCTTGCTTTAACTCAGAGGATACATCGGCAATAATGGCCTTATCGTCTTTTTGCGTAGCTTTATTTAAGCGGGTAACCTGAATTTTCAGATACGACAATGCCTGGGCCAGCGAGTCATGCAGTTCACGCGCTATCACAGTGCGCTCTTGCATCAATGCCAGCCGACGCAGTTGCTCCTCTTCTGATTTGGAACTCAATGCCAGTGCCAGCTGATCGGCCACCGACGTTAACAGCTGCTGTTGCCAGCGCGCCAGTGGCTGGCCCGGCGCTACCCGTGCTACCAATACACCGTACTTTTTCTGCTCACGCTGCAACAGGTAGTTGTACTGCTCAGTATTACAGCCGGTTGTCTGAGGCTGGCTTAAACAGTCGCCACAGCTCACGGCAATACAGGGGGCGCTGTCTTCGTCACCCGGCAGCAGCTGCATATAGGGTTTATCGCCTTCTTCGGTAAACAGGCAAAGCTCCAGATCATCTACTTTAACCACCGCTTTTAGCTCAGTAACAATGTGATTAAAGTCGGCATATTCCGGCACACGCTCACTGATGCGCTGAGCGGTGTTATATAAAAAGCGCAACGTGGTATTGGTATGTTTAAGCGCCTCGGTTTGCTGCTCTACCCGCTGCTCCAGATTGCCATACATGTAGGCAATAGAATCGTTCATTTTGTTAAAGCTGTGCGCCAGCGTACCCAGCTCGTCGTTGTTTTCAATGCTCAGGCGGTGGGTAAAATCGCCCATCGCCACGCGTTTGGCCCCCTGAGTCAGCGCTTCCAGCGGCTGCTGCACCATAACCTTCAGCCAATATATAACAATGGCCGACAACAATACCGTTGCCAGCAACGCCACCAGTTGCAGGGTGCGAAAACTACGTACCTTTTGCTCTGCATCCTGCTGAATGTACAGTACCAGTTGCTCCAGCAGCACAATTTGCTCAGAGAGCGCCTGCGCAGTTTGCTGCGGACTGAGTAGAGACTGTGTCAGTTGCGGCTCCAGTTGCAGCCAATGCTGTCTGGCCGCTTCAAACTGCGACACTATAGTGTCGTTATGCATAAAGCGCTTAAATACCGGATGCTGCCAGCTTTGATTAAACTGCGCCTGAGCAGCCTGCAGCTGCTGCTGGTCTTGCTGCAGGGTCAGCCATGCCATCCGATAGCTTTGCATCCGCAGCGAACCTGCCACGTTTACCGCATGCGCATCATTATCGGTTTTATCCGACAACCAGTACGACGCCAGCATGGTACCGATAGCCAGCGTGACGATGCAGGCCAGGGCGATGTTAATCCGGGTAACGATTGAAAACTGTCGCATAATCACTCCGCTTACTTTACTACCTAAGCATATCTGCATATTTGCCGCTGCGCCGCTTTGACGCCAAAACTATTGGCACAATCGAGCTACCCCCTTTTCCTTGCTACCTACGCCGCAGCTGCCTGCCTCTTACAGGAGTGGGTAGAAGTTGGCGTATTGTCGGCGATAACGGCGTTACCCACACTACCACCTTGTGGGTATTTGGGTTTTTTATCAGCAATTTAGTGCTCTGGCTGGCTTGATCCAAATCAAGCATCATCACAGCGTTGTTTCTATAGTGTGCATACCAGAAAAGCAAGATGTCTGTTCATGCAGGACAAGACCAGGAGTAAACCATGAGTCACCTACTCGACAAACTGCGGTTTTTTACAACCCGCAAAACCCCGTTCGCCGATGGCCACGGTGTCACCACCAACGAAGACAGAAGCTGGGAACAGGGTTACCGCCAGCGCTGGCAGCACGATAAAATTGTGCGCTCTACCCACGGCGTAAATTGCACCGGCTCATGCAGCTGGAAAATTTATGTTAAAGACGGTCTGGTGACCTGGGAAACCCAGCAAACAGACTATCCGCGCACCCGGCCGGATTTACCAAACCATGAACCACGCGGCTGCCCGCGCGGCGCCAGTTACTCCTGGTACATTTACAGCGCTAACCGCTTAAAATACCCTAAGGTACGCCAGCAGTTAATGAAACTGTGGCGCGAAGCCAAAGCAGTGCATAAAGACCCGGTTAAAGCCTGGGAATCTATTGTTACCGATCCGGTAAAAGCAAAAAGCTACAAAGAGCGCCGCGGTTTGGGCGGTTTTGTCCGCGCTAGTTGGGATGAAGTAAACGAGCTGATTGCCGCCTCTAACGTGTACACCACTAAAACCTATGGCCCGGACCGGGTTACCGGCTTCTCGCCTATTCCGGCGATGTCGATGGTGTCTTACGCCGCCGGCGCGCGTTATTTATCACTGATTGGCGGTAACTGCTTAAGCTTCTACGACTGGTACTGCGACTTACCACCGGCTTCACCGCAGGTGTGGGGTGAGCAAACCGACGTGCCTGAATCGGCCGACTGGTATAACTCAAATTACATTATTGTTTGGGGCTCTAACGTGCCGCAAACCCGTACTCCCGACGCACACTTTTTAACCGAAGTACGCTACAAAGGCACCAAAACCTGCGTTATTACCTCGGATTACTCAGAAGCGTCTAAATTTGGTGACACCTGGTTAGCTCCGCGCCAGGGTACTGATGCCGCTTTGGCGATGGCCTTTGGCCATGTCATTTTAAAAGAATTCCATGTCGATAATCCAAGTGCGTATTTTACCGACTATGTAAAACGCACCACCGATATGCCGATGCTGGTAATGCTGGAGCAAGGTGACAAACATCTGACACAGGGCCGGTTTTTACGCGCCGCCGATTTAGTGAACAACCTGGGTGAAGACAATAACCCGGACTGGAAAACCATTGCCATTAACAGTGATGGCCGCTTAACCAGCCCCAATGGTGCCATTGGTTATCGCTGGGGCCAGGCCGGCAAATGGAACCTGGAGCAAAAAGATAAAGACGGCGAAATCGACTTACAGTTATCGCTAAAAGACAACCGCGACGAACTGGTCGAGGTGGCCTTCCCGTACTTTGGCGGCGCACCGCACGAGTACAAATACTTCCAGCACACCGCGCATGACGAAGTACAACTTCGTAAAATTCCGGCCAAACGCGTCGAACTGGCCGATGGCAGCACTGCACTGGTTGCCACCGTATTTGACTTAATGCTGGCGCACTATGGCGTAGATAACGGCATTGGTGATGACAGCCGGGCTAAATCCTACTTAGACAACGTGCCTTATACCCCGGGTTGGCAGCAGCCGATTACCGGTGTTAACCCGGAAGATGTGATTCGGGTAGCGCGTGAATTTGCCCGTAACGCCGATAAAACCCGCGGCCGTTCTATGGTAATTGTCGGTGCCGCATTAAACCACTGGTACCACATGGACATGAACTACCGCGGTTTAATTAACATGTTAATGATGTGCGGCTGTATCGGCCAAAGCGGCGGCGGCTGGGCGCACTATGTTGGCCAGGAAAAACTGCGGCCACAAACCGGCTGGACCCCGCTGGCGTTTGCACTGGACTGGCAGCGCCCACCGCGTCATATGAACGGTACTTCGTTCTTCTACAACCACTCCAGCCAGTGGCGCTATGAAAAGCTGGATATGACCGAAGTGGTATCTCCGCTGGCGAACAAAGAAAAGTGGAGCGGCAGTATCGTCGATTTTAACGCCCGCGCCGAACGGATGGGTTGGTTGCCATCAGCACCACAACTGGGCGTGAACCCGCTGGGGCTGGCGGCGAAAGCCAAAACCGCCGGTGTTGAGCTAAAAGACTATGTGCTGCAGCAGCTGAAAGATCGCAGCATTAAGTTTGCCTGCGAGCAGCCCGACAGCCCGCAAAACTTCCCGCGTAATATGTTTATCTGGCGCTCTAACCTGCTGGGCTCCAGCGGTAAAGGCCACGAATATATGCTGAAGCACTTTTTGGGCACCAAACATGGTTTGCTCGGTAAAGACTTAGGCGAGTTCGGTGGTAAGAAGCCGCAGGATATCGAGTGGACTGACAAGGGTGCCGAAGGCAAGGTCGACTTATGGGTAACGCTGGATTTTAGGATGTCCACCACCTGTCTGTACTCCGACATCGTGCTGCCTACCGCCACCTGGTATGAAAAAGACGACATGAATACGTCGGACATGCATCCGTTTATTCACCCGTTAACGGCCGCCATTGACCCGGTATGGGAAGCGCGCAGCGACTGGGAGATATTCAAAGGCATCGCTAAGGCGTTTTCCAAAGCTTCCGTCGGCCACTTAGGCGTTGAAACCGATGTGGTCACCACGCCAATGCACCACGATACACCGGCCGAGCTAGCCCAGCCGTATGGCGTTAAAGCCTGGTGGAAAGGCGAATGCGATGCGATACCGGGCGTGACCATGCCGCACATTAATATTGTCGAGCGTGACTACCCTAATACCTATGCCCGCTTTACCTCGATTGGGCCACTACTGGAAAAAATCGGCAACGGCGGCAAAGGTATCGGCTGGGACACTAAAGAGGAAGTCAGCTTCCTGAAAAAACTTAACCGGGTGCATACCGATGAAGGTGCTAACAAAGGTATGGCAAAAATTGACAGCGCCATCGACGCCTGCGAGATGATTTTGTCCCTGGCGCCAGAAACCAATGGCCATGTCGCGGTTAAAGCCTGGGAAGCGCTGGGCAAAATTACCGGCCGTGACCACACCCATTTGGCGCTGCCCAAAGAAGACGAGAAAATCCGCTTTAACGATATCGTCGCCCAGCCACGTAAGATCATCAGCTCGCCAACCTGGTCAGGTCTGGAAGATGAGCATGTATCCTACAACGCCGGCTACACCAACGTACACGAGCTGATCCCATGGCGCACCATTACCGGCCGTCAGCAGTTTTATCAGGATCACGAGTGGATGCGCGATTTTGGCGAGCAGCTGTGCAGCTACAAGCCGCCAATTAACTTAAAAACCGTGCAGCCGGTGCTGAATAAAAAACCGAACGGCAATAAAGAAGTGGTACTGAACTGGATCACGCCGCACCAGAAATGGGGTATCCACAGTACTTACTCGGACAACCTGTTAATGCTAACGCTGTCGCGCGGCGGCCCTATCGTCTGGTTAAGTGAAACCGACGCTGCCGCAGCCGGTATTGAAGATAACGACTGGATTGAAATCTTTAACGTTAACGGCGCCATCGCCGCCCGTGCTGTCGTGTCACAACGGGTACCGGAAGGCATGAGCATGATGTACCACGCTCAGGAGCGCATTGTAAACGTTCCGGGCAGTGAGCTTACCGGCACCCGCGGTGGTATTCATAACTCGGTTACCCGCGCTGTAATGAAACCGACGCATATGATCGGTGGCTATGCCCAGCAATCCTACGGCTTTAACTACTACGGCACCGTTGGCTGTAACCGCGATGAATTCGTTGTCGTGCGCAAAATGCACAACGTTGACTGGTTAGATACTAAATAAGGTTGGAGTAAGTAACATGAAAGTCAGAGCCCAAATAGGCATGGTGCTGAATTTAGACAAGTGCATAGGTTGCCACACTTGCTCCATCACTTGTAAAAATGTCTGGACCTCGCGTGAAGGCGTCGAGTACGCCTGGTTTAACAACGTTGAAACCAAGCCCGGCATTGGTTTTCCCAAAGAGTGGGAAAACCAGCAAAAATGGAACGGCGGCTGGGTACGCAATAAAAGCGGCAAGCTGGAGCTGAAAATCGGCGGTAAACGCCGCATTCTGGCGAATATTTTCGCCAACCCCGACTTACCGGAAATTGACGACTACTACGAGCCGTTCGATTTTGACTACCAGCATTTACACAATGTTGGCGATACCAAACACCAGCCGGTAGCACGGCCGCGCTCGCTTATTAGCGGCCAGCGGATGGAAAAAATTGAATGGGGCCCAAACTGGGAAGAAATTCTCGGTACCGAATTTGCCAAACGCAAAGTCGACCAGAACTTTAACGAAGTGGTACAAAAGGACATCTACGGTCAGTTTGAAAAGACTTTTATGATGTACCTGCCACGTTTATGTGAGCACTGCTTAAACCCCGCCTGCGTGGCAGCCTGCCCTTCCGGCGCCATTTATAAGCGCGAGGAAGATGGCATAGTGCTGATTGATCAGGACAAATGCCGCGGCTGGCGCATGTGTGTATCGGCCTGCCCGTACAAAAAAATCTATTACAACTGGAAAACCGGGAAATCTGAAAAATGTACTTTCTGCTTCCCGCGCATTGAAGCCGGCCAGCCGACAGTCTGCTCGGAAACCTGTGTTGGCCGCATCCGCTACTTAGGCGTGCTGCTGTATGACGCCGATAAAATTGAAGTGGCGGCCAATACGCCAAACGAGAAAGACTTATATCAGGCGCAGCTGGATATCTTCCTTGATCCGAACGATCCGGCAGTAATTGCCGCAGCCCGCGCCGAAGGCATCAGCGATAACTGGATTAAAGCTGCCCAGCGCTCACCGGTTTATATGATGGCGATGGAGTGGAAAGTGGCCCTGCCACTGCACCCGGAATACCGCACCCTGCCAATGGTCTGGTATGTGCCGCCATTGTCACCAATCCAAAGCGCGGTACAAGCCGGCCATGTTGGCATGAACGGTGAAATTCCGGATCTGAAATCGCTGCGTATTCCGCTGCGTTACCTGGCCAACATGCTGACAGCCGGTGATGAAGCACCGGTGGTGCGGGCGCTGGAGCGGATGATAGCCATGCGCGCCTTTAAACGCGCGCAGCAGGTAGACGGTGTAGAAGATGCCGAGGTGTTAAAACAAGTGGGCTTAACGCCAGTGCAGGTAGAAGAAATGTACCGCTATATGGCACTGGCAAACTATGAAGACCGCTTTGTTATACCAACCAGTCACCGCGCCTATGCCGAAAACGCCTACGACTTAAAATCGAGCTGTGGTTTTAGTTTTGGTAATGGCTGTGGCGATGGCAATAACGGCGTCAACCTGTTTGGCACTAAAGCCAAAGGTGTGCGTCAGGTTATCCCGGTTGAGATTAAGGACTAAATACGATGTCAACAACAAGCATGCCAATACTACAACTATTGTCCTTACTGCTGGACTACCCGAAGCAGCCGTTAATCGATGCCAAAGCTGAATTGCTGGCGATAGTGGCCGATGCCGCTATCGCGGCAGAGCTTAAGCAGCAGCTAAATGCTTTTATTACAGCGCGCTGCAGTGGTGAGCTGATGGACTGGCAATCAGAATACGATGGCCTGTTCGAGCGCGGTCGCTCACTGTCCTTGCTGATATTTGAGCATATTCATGGTGAGTCGCGCGACCGCGGCCAGGCCATGGTGAACCTGCTGGCGCAATACCGCGAAGCCGGGCTGGATATCGGCGTAAAAGAGCTACCAGACTACCTGCCGCTTTACCTGGAGTTTTTATCGACCCAGGGCGAACAAAACGCGCAAATTGGCCTGGAAGAAATCGCACCGGTATTGGCCGTACTGCTGTGCCGTCTGCAGCAGCGTGAGTCAGACTACGCCGGTATTTTTGCCACCCTGGTGGCGCTGTCGGAGGCTGACGTCGATTTAGCCGATATTAAAGCGCAAATTGCCGGCGAGCAGCGCGACGACACACCCAAAGCGCTGGATAAAGTCTGGGAAGAGGAAATGGTTAGCTTTATCGGTAACGAGCAAGCTAATTCAGCCTGCGGCAGTGGCAATAAACCGACCGATGGCCAGCGCCGCGATCAGTTTATTCCGCTTAGCACTGAGCTGCTGGGCAGTGAAGAAGCCGGGCAACAACTTTATAAAGCAGCCGCAGCAAAGCGCGCGTAAAGGAGCATTAACATGGCACACTTAAATCTGTTTGCCTTTGGCATTTACCCCTACATTGCCATCGCCATTATGGTGATTGGCAGCTGGATCCGCTACGACAGAGAGCAATACAGCTGGAAAACCAGCTCCAGCCAGCTACTGGAAAGCAAACAGCTGCGTAAAGGCAGTATTGCTTTTCACATTGGCGTACTGGGTATCTTTTTAGGCCATTTCTTTGGTTTACTGATGCCAAAAGAAATTTGGTACCTGTTTGGTATTACCACCCAGATGAAGCAACTTATCGCCATTGGCGCCGGTGGTTTATTTGGCTTAATCTGCTTTTACGGCCTGACAATCCTGATTAAACGTCGCTTGTTTAACCCACGCATCCGCGCCACCAGCAACCCGATGGACATTGCTATTCTGTTTTTACTCTACGCACAGCTGATTTTGGGCTTGCTGAGTATTACCGTATCAATGGGCCATTTAGATGGTGCCGAGATGCTAAAACTGATGGCCTGGGCGCAAAACACCGTTACCTTTAACAGCTTAGCTGCAGCAGAGGCTATTAGCGGCGTGCACTGGATTTTTAAACTGCACGTTTTCCTTGGTATGACGCTGTTTGTGGTGTTTCCGTTTAGCCGCCTGGTACACATGCTAAGTGTGCCGGTGCAGTACGTGCGCCGCCAGCACCAGATAGTACGCCAGCGTTTTGTACGTTAAAGGACGCGAACAGCGATTTGGTTTCGGGCCCTGACGGTTGCAACACTCGCTGTGCTCGCCACAGCAACTCGCTGCGCTCAGACACTCTGTGGCTGCGCTATCGAGGTTCCAACCCGGGCCTGGCAAGAACGGTTGACCTGCCTCGCAGCGAGCCGATATTGCTAAGCAAAGCGTCTCCGGCATGGATGCCGGAGAGAAGCCTCCAGGGACGAATTTACGGCGTCTTTGCGTGCAATACCGGCTTAAAGCAGCCTGGCGGCACGCTACCCAGCACCAGATAACAGAGGTTCAAAATGATACAAGTAAACAATGCCAGTATCAGCGAAGCGGCCATTATGGCCGAAGTACAATACCACCCGGCCGCCAGCAAACGCGCGGCTACGCTTAAAGCCGCTGAATCGCTGATCATCGGTGAATTATTACGTCAACGCGCCAAAACGCTGGGTCTGAGCGTTAAAAGCGAGCTGAATAGCGCCAGCGATGATGACTTTCTTGATGCACTGTTCAGTCGCGAACTGCCGATCCCCACCGCATCTGAAGAAGAATGCTTACAATACTACAAGCTGAACCCGCAGCGTTTTGCCAGCTCGCCGCTGCTCGAAGTCAGCCATATTCTGCTGCCCGCGGCACCGGAGGATGATAAAGCCAGGGTAGAAGCCAAAATACTATCCGAGCAATTAATCCTGCAACTGCAACAAGGCGACCGCCTGGCTGAGCTGGCTAAACGCTACTCGGCCTGCCCGTCAAAAGAAACCGGCGGCAGCCTGGGCCAAATCAGCCGTGGCCAGACAGTGCCCGAGTTTGAACGGCAAATATTCAGTGCTGAGCCAGGCTTACTGCCGCAGGGTATCGAAAGCCGTTACGGTTTTCATATCGTGTTTATTGCCCGCAAAGTGCCGGGTAAGCTATTGCCGTTTAGTGCCGTACAACAAAAAATAGCCGAATACCTGAACGAGAAAGTGCGGCGCAAAGCGGTAGCACAATATATTCATACGCTGATAGTTGCTGCAGACATTGAAGGCTACGACTTTAACCTGTCGGCGTCACCTTTAATGCAGTAACGCTAGTGGCAGGGCGCATATTTGCGCCCTGCTCGTCGCGGCCTCTTTGTATCACTAATAGCGGCGGCTGTGATAAGCATAGGCGTCACTTAAGATACGTTCCCGCTGCTGATCAAAGCGATCATGTTGGCGCTCGGTGTTAACAATAAACCGCTCATACGCCTGATCCACCTTGCGCTGAAATTTCTCACGGGCTTTGGCGCGCTTATGTCCTTTGCCCTTTTTGCTGTCACGCCGATACTCATTTGCCAGTTTATCCAGTTCACGATCGAGCTCACGTTCAAACCCGGCTAATTTGCGCTGGTGGTCTGCGGCAAGCTTGCGTAATTGCTGACGACTGCGTTCATCCAGCCGTGGCGCGGGTTGCCGGTTAACATAATGCCGACTGTACCCCTGATATACCGGATCTATCCGCGACACACGCAACAGTTCTTGTGCAGCCCGTTGCATAGTAAACACCACGACATCCTGCACTACCCTTTCTGCGGGCTCATAACTACCCTGATGAGCACTTATTGGCCATGCTGGCAACGTCAGCAAGGTTGCAACTAACAATGTTTTCTTGATACCTGTTCTCATAGCAGGCTCCATCTTTGGGTAAACACCGCCTGAGTTTGGCGGCAGCAGGATGAACCGGTGCTGAAATAACTTGATAGCCAGAGTACCGCCACCATACCAATAACGGCAACCGCGTACCGAATGGTAGGTAACCATTTAATATAATTATAAAAAACTCTATTCCGCGTTAGGATCTTCCCGTCGTCTTTTGTCAGGAAGCCCGCAATGAAAACACCCGTTTCTGCTTTACCTTTTGCCATCACTTTCGCGTTATCTGCCGCCGCATCATCACCTGCACAGGCTAACAGCGCCAGCGAGCAGCTGGGGCAAGCATTGACACAAAGCAGTGTGTCAGCACATTTTCGCTACCGGCTGGAATATGTCGACCAGGACAATCAGCTTGATGATGCCTTTGCCTCTACCCTGCGTAGCCGCTTAAGCGTTAATACCGGTAAAGCCTATGGTGTCAGCGCCTTACTGCAGGTTGATAATGTCAGCCTGGTGGGTAACGACAATTACAACAGCACAGTAAATGGCAAAACAGATTACAGCGTGGTGGCCGACCCTAAAGGCACCGATATTAATCAGGCCCTGCTGCGCTATCAGAACGACAGCGGCACCACCTTTAGTGCCGGCCGCCAGTTGGTTAATCAACTAAACCAACGCTTTTTAGGCGGTGTTGGCTGGCGTCAGAATGAGCAAACCCTGGATGGCTACCGCCTGCAACAAACATTTGCCAGCAACTTTAGCGCTGAGCTGGGCCATTACTACAACGTTAACCGGGTATTTGGCCCCAAAGGCCCCGCTGCCGATCAACACGGCAGCTTCAATACGGCACTACTGCAATGGCAGCTAAACCCGGCGCATCAGCTGGCTGCTTTTGGCTATGACTTTGATTTTGATAACTGGGCAGCACGCAGCAGCCGCACCGTTGGCGCAGATTATCAGGGCCAGCTTAACAGCGGAGCTAAGCTTAGCTGGCAGTTAGCGCTGGCTAAACAAGACGATGCACATAATGCGCCGTTAAGTTTCAGCCATCACTACCACCGTTTAAGCCTGAGCTGGGCGCTGGATAGCGTAACGCTGGAAGCTGGCCAGGAGCGTTTAGCCGGTGATGGCCAAAGCGCCTTTCAAACGCCGCTGGCCACCCTGCATGCGTTTTCCGGCTTTGCCGATATGTTTTTAACTACCCCCAATAGTGGCCTGCGGGATAACTGGCTGCAAGCCAATACCAAACTAAAGGATGTGGCACTAACGCTGGCGTATCATCGCTTTGACAGTGATGCCGGTAGCAGCAAATACGGCGATGAATGGAATGCCAGCGCCAGCTACGCTGTGAATAAGCAATTATCTGCCTTACTGAAACTGGCACATTACAACGCTGATACCCTGGCAGTGAACACGACTAAAGTCTGGTTGATGCTCAGCTACCAGTTGTAGCCATCGTTAAGTTTTTCTTCTCTCATAGCTCCACCTTGGCCAATACTGCATGTTGGCTCCTCTGTACCGCCCCTGGTTTTCAGTGGGCGGTTTTTTTATTTGCTATGCCACTCTGCCCGCGCGGCGTCTTACTCCCGATGGGGTAATAACTGCAGTAAAACTGCGCCCTGCCACCAGGCTGATGTTTTCACAACTGCAAAAACATGATCCAGATCAAACTTTGCTCCGGGCTTAGCGCTAAGCTAAACCACAACATCTAGTGCAAATTTAAATATAAAACACTATATAGAGGGTTAAATGCTTAGATTTACTGATGAACACATTGCCTTTCAGGAAGTGCCGGGCGAAGTATCACTGGCTTATACCATCGCCGGCTGTCCGCTGGGCTGCAAAGGCTGCCACAGCAGTTACAGCTGGCATAGCGGGCAAGGTACAGCGCTAACCAGCAGCTATCTGCAACAACGGCTGCAGACGTATCAGGACCTGATTAGCTGTGTACTGTTTTTAGGCGGCGAATGGCAACCGCAAACGCTACTGCCACTGTTAATTATGGTACGTCGTGCCGGCCTGAATAGCTGTTTATATACCGGGTTGGACGATGTCAACCCGGCACTGAAACAACAGCTGACTTACCTGAAAACCGGCCGCTGGCTGGCAGAACGTGGCGGCCTTAACAGCCCGGACACCAACCAGGTTTTTACCGACTTACGCACAGGCCAATGCCTGAATCCGCTTTTTATCCAATAATGACAAAGGGATACACTATGCACGCGCTAAACTTGCAGCAACTACAACAAAAACTCAGTTTTATCGAAAGCTATCTGCACGCTAATAATGCGGCCGATGGCTCCAAACTGGATGCCAATGCTAACGTCACCCAGAAAAATATCGCCACCTTAGAAGCGGAACTGATGAAAGATCATTTTATTCAGGTAAACCGGGCCTTAGTCAGCAATAAGATCAGCACACTGTTTGGCGCGGAACTGGCGGCGGAATACCTGCGCCAAATCACTGAGCATGAAATTTATGTGCACGACGAAACCAGCTTAAAGCCGTACTGTGTGTCGGTAACCATGTATCCGTTTTTACGCGATGGCTTAACCAGGCTCGGTGGCGAATCGCAGGCACCCAAGCATTTAGAATCGTTCTGCGGCTGTTTCGTTAACTTTGTGTTTGCCGTATCCAGCCAGTTTGCCGGTGCTGTGGCCACAGTAGAGTTTTTAACTTACTTTGATTACTTTGCCCGTAAAGATTACGGCGATAATTATCTGCAAACTCATACCAAGCAAATTGCCAACCACCTGCAGCATGTAGTGTATGCGCTAAACCAGCCGGCGGCTGCCCGCGGTTATCAAAGTGTGTTTTGGAATATCTCAATATACGACCAGCACTACTTCGACAGCATGTTTGGCAACTTTGTGTTTCCGGATTTTGTCAAACCAGAGTGGCAGTCGGTGTCTGCACTGCAGCAGTTTTTTTTGCAGTGGTTTAATAAAGAGCGGGAAAAAACCGTACTGACCTTTCCGGTGGTCACCGTAGCGATGCTGACCGACAAGGGTAAATGTAAAGACGCGGCCTTTGCCAACGACATCGCCCGTGAAATGGCGGCGGGTAATTCGTTCTTTATTTATCAATCAGAAAACGCTGACTCCTTAGCCAGCTGCTGCCGGTTACGCAGTGAAATCAGCGACAATACCTTCTCGTATTCACTCGGTGCCGGCGGTGTCGCTACCGGCTCCATCAACGTTATTACGCTTAATATGAACCGCTTAATACAGGATGGCCGCGACCTCGCTGTGGAAGTGGCCAAAATTCATAAGTATCAGGTGGCGTACCGTAAATTAATGGAAGAGTACAAAGCTGCCGGCTTACTCACCGTATACGACGCGGGTTTTATCAGCCTGGATAAACAGTTTTTAACCATTGGTATTAACGGCATGGTCGAGGCTGCTGAATCGCAAGGCTTAACCGCCGGCAATAACCCTGAGTACATCAATTTTGTGCAACAGCAGTTAAAAGTCATTTTTGATGCTAATAAAGCCGCTAAGGCCGAATATGGCTATATGTTTAACACCGAATTTGTGCCGGCGGAAAACCTCGGCGTAAAAAATGCCAAGTGGGATCGCGAAGATGGCTACTTTGTACCGCGCGATTGCTATAACTCGTATTTCTATGTGGTAGAGGATGAGCACAGCAATACGCTGGATAAATTTCAGCTGCATGGCCGGCAATTGTTAGATTACCTCGATGGCGGTTCGGCACTGCATTTAAATCTGGCAGAAAAACTGGATCAGGCCGGCTACGTTAACCTGTTGAATATTGCTGCCCATACCGGCTGCAACTACTTTTGTGTCAACGTAAAAATTACCATCTGCAACAGCTGCGAAGCCATCGACAAGCGTACACTGTGCGCCTGCCCGGCCTGCGGCAGTAAAGATATTGACTACGGCACCCGGGTAATCGGCTATTTAAAACGGGTATCGGCTTTTAGCAGCGGTCGCCGGCAGGAACACAGCTTGCGGCATTATCAGAGGGAACAAAGCAGCCTTAAGGAAAAACGCAGCGCTTAAAGCAGGTTAATTAATTCTGGGGCACCTGTTGGCGAAAGAAAGGGTGCCCCTACACTTCCCTCAGTTATGAAGAGGTAATCATGGCATCAGATAAACAACAGCGGTTTAAACCGTGCCAGGTAAAAAATACCCGCCAGATTTGTCAGCGCTATTAAAGCACAAACCATGCGCACCGGCATGCGTAAGCGCTGCTTTAACGCGCCGATACCAAAGGCGATATAGCCCAACAGCAGTAAAATTTTAAACCCAAGCCACTGGTGCACAAAGGGCTGCCAGGGCCCTATTGCCAGCAAGGTGAATGCCAGCGTCAATAACAGGCTGTCGTTAATATGCGGTAAGTAACGCGCCGGGCTTTGCCGCCAGCCGGGTTTTCCGGCTATATCCAGCAGCAACCTGCCAGTAAACAAGCCGGCGCTTAAATAAGCACAAAACATATGTAACTGTTTTACCTGTAAATAATATTCCATATCGCCCTACCTCTGTGCTTTTGCTGCGCATTACCTTAAAGCAACTTTGCCGCTAAGCCTATATCGCCAAAGAGGTAGAAAATACTGCGCGGCAAACAGCATGGGTATTTATTACCCAACGGGTAGATCCCACCCCATCCTGCTCAGGTTGAAAACACCCACCCGCAAGCATAAATTTCAAAATTACAATAAATAACAATAACTTAATCATTGGCTTATTTCTTGTAATGCTTAACCGGGCGGGTAAAGCCCGCTTAATAAGAAAACAGGAGTGAAGTATGACACTTGGGCGCAATAACAATGATGTAAGGGGGCTGTATGGCCGGATATCGTAAACTCTGGTGGCTGTTAATCGGTATTTTAGCCATTACCTTTTCAGTACTGGGCTATTTTGGCGCCGAGGTGTATCGCTCGGCACCGCCCATTCCGGCGCAGGTAGTTGATCAGCAAGGCCGGGTGCTGATGACTAACGAGACCATTTTAAACGGCCAGACCGCCTGGCAGTCGGTTGGCGGTATGCAGCTGGGCTCTATCTGGGGCCATGGTGCGTATCAGGCGCCGGACTGGACCGCCGACTGGCTGCACCGCGAGCTGATGGCCTGGCTGGAGCTGGCCGCACAGGACGAGCATGGCCAACGCTATGACGAGCTAAACGCCACGCAGCAGCATGCGCTTAAGTTTGCCCTAAAGCAGGCCTATCGCACGAATAGCTATGACAAAACCAGCGATACGCTGCAACTAAGCGACAGACGGGCGCAAGCTATTGCACAAACGGCTGAGCACTATATTGCTTTATTTGGCGATACTGCTGAGCTGGCGCAAACCCGCGCCAACTATGCAATGAAAAATAATACCCTGCCCTCCTTAAGCCGCCGGCAGGAAATGACACAGTTTTTCTTCTGGACCGCCTGGGCTGCCAGTACAGAACGTCACCCCGATAGCGCCACCTACACCAATAACTGGCCGCATGAGCCGTTAATTGACAATCGCCCTACCGCCGAGAACCTGATCTGGTCTTTGGTGAGTATTATTTTACTGATCGCCGGTGTCGGCGGCCTGATCTGGGGCTGGGCGTTTTTACGCCAACACGACGAAGAGGAACCCGAAGTACCCAGGCATGACCCTATTGCCCGGCTTAAACTTACGCCGTCACAAAAGTCACTGGGTAAGTATATTCTGGTGGTGGTGGCTTTGTTTACACTGCAGGTAATGCTGGGCGGTTTTACTGCACACTACACGGTAGAGGGCGATGGTTTTTATGGCCTGAACACCACCGAATGGCTGCCTTACAGCCTGGCGCGTACCTGGCATATTCAGGCGGCGATGTTCTGGATAGCCACCGGCTTTTTAGCCGCCGGCTTGTTTTTAGCCCCGATTATTAACGGCGGTAAAGATCCGAAATACCAGAAGCTGGGCGTGGATATCCTGTTTTGGGCTTTAGTGGTGCTGGTTGCCGGCTCTTTTGCCGGTAACTACTTTGCCATTATGCAAATTATGCCGCAGCAATACAGCTTCTGGTTTGGCCATCAAGGCTATGAGTACATTGATATTGGCCGCTTCTGGCAAATTATTAAATACGTTGGCGTATTGTTCTGGTTGTTGCTGATGCTGCGGGCAGTGGTACCGGCCTTTAAAGCACCGGGAGACAAAAATCTGCTGGCACTGTTTGCCGCCTCGGTAATTTGTGTCGGTTTATTCTATGGCGCCGGCCTGTTTTACGGCGAACGTACGCATTTATCGGTAATGGAATACTGGCGCTGGTGGGTGGTTCACCTGTGGGTTGAAGGCTTCTTTGAAGTGTTCGCCACTGTATCGCTGGCGTTTATTTTCCACAGCATGGGGCTGGTATCGCGCAGTGTGGCCACCAGTGCCAGCTTAGCCTCGGCATCGTTATTTATGCTGGGCGGTATACCAGGTACCTTCCACCATCTGTATTTCTCCGGCACCACCACACCGGTAATGGCAGTGGGCGCGACCTTTAGTGCGTTGGAAGTAGTGCCACTGGTGGTACTGGGTTATGAAGCTTGGGAAAACTGGCGTTTAAAAAGCAAAGCGCCGTGGATGGGCGATATTAAATGGCCGCTTATGTTTTTTGTCGCGGTGGCATTTTGGAATATGCTCGGCGCCGGCGTATTTGGTTTTATGATCAACCCGCCTATTGCGTTGTATTACCTGCAGGGATTAAACACTACGCCAACCCATGCCCATGCCGCGCTGTTTGGTGTCTATGGCTTCCTGGCGCTGGGCTTTTGTTTATTGATCCTGCGCTATATCCGGCCCCAACTGGTGTTTGATGAAAAACTGATGAAAACAGCGTTTTGGTGGATGAACGGCGGCTTGGTGCTGATGCTATTTACCAGCTTGCTGCCGATTGGTTTTATTCAGTTTTACGCCAGCGCCACCGAAGGTTTATGGTATGCCCGCAGTGAAGCCTTTATGCAAAGCGACGTCCTGAAAACGTTGCGCTGGGTGCGCACTGTCGGTGATGTGATCTTTATCATCGGCGCCTTAGCAGTAAGCTGGCAGGTGGTAAAAGGCGTGTTTGACAGCAAAGCTGCCCGGCAGCCGTTGCAACAGCTTAGCTAAATTACTTCTGCACAAAGACACCGTTGTTTATAGCGGTGTCTTTTTTGTTGTTAACTCCCTATAATTGCCCCCCTTTGGTGCAACTAGCGGATTTAACCTTGCAACACCAAGCCAAAAACCTGTTTACTGCCGTACTGGCACAACTGGGCCTGATTAAACGGGACAGCCAGCAGTTGTCGGCCATTCCACTAACTCAACGGTTAAAGGTAGCACTGTCGGCCTTTGTCGCCTTATTTATTGTGACCTGGGTCAGCCTGCAATTGGCTGATACGGCCGGTAGTATTGTACTACTGGCCTCAATGGGCGCCTCGGCCGTGTTGTTGTTCGGCTTACCTAACAGCCCACTGGCGAAGCCCTGGTCATTTGCTGCTGGCCATCTTATCTCCGCCACCGTTGGTCTGCTCTGCTCGCATCTGTTTACCGATTTAGCCCTGATGGCCGCGGTTACTATCGGCATAGTGCTGTTTGTTATGTATATCTTTGAATGTATGCACCCGCCTGGCGGCGCCACTGCTCTGGTACCAGTTATTGCGTCTACCGATCAGGTACTAGGCTATGAGTTTTTACTGTATCCGGTGGCACTGAATGTGTTTGTGTTGCTGGCGGTGGCGCTGGTATTGCAGAAACTCTGGCTTAAACACGGCATGCAAAAACCGACGCAGAAATATGATCCGGTACATTTGCACCAGGATGCATCGCCACTAAAACGGCTGGGCTTGCAACCGGAAGACTTACTCAGTGCGTTAAACAGTTTTGATACCGTAGTGGATATCAGCGAGCAGGATTTAGAGCGGCTATATCATCATGCACAGCTTAATGCTTATCAACGCAAAAGCGGTGAGATACGCTGTCGTGATATTATGTCCCGCGATCTTATTACCGTGGGGCCCAACAGCGCCGTAGCCTCTGCGTGGCAGCTGCTGCGCAAGCATAAAATCAGCATCCTGCCAGTAACCGACACAGAGCAGCAACTGCTGGGTGTCGTGTCGACTGTAGATTTTCTGAAAAACTTGCAGGTGCCACATTACTGGGGGCTGTTACGCCATGTTAATGAGTTGCTGTTGAAAAACCGCCACAATAAGCAGTACAAGCGCAAGGTAGCGGAGATTATGGTCAGCAACCTTAGCGTGGCATATGAAGATGACCACATCGTCGCCTTGGTACCTATGCTATCAGATCAGGGCCTGCACCATATTCCGGTGCTAAATACGCAGCAACAGCTGGTTGGTATAATTACCCAGTCCGACCTTATCGCTGCGCTGTTTAACAGCAAGCTGGCCTGATCAGGCAAGTTTAAAACGGCCAACTAACGCCTGCAATTGCTCAGCCAAACGCGCCAGTTCGCGGCTGGTGCTGGCAGTTTGCTCAGCCCCGGCACTGGTTTGCACGGCAACATCGCTGATACTCAGTACTTTCTGGTTAATTTCGTCGGCAACAGTACTTTGCTGCTCAGCGGCAGAAGCTATTTGCATATTTTTATCGTTTATCCCACTAATACCGCTTAACACACCGGCCAGTATGGTGCCGGTTTCTGCGACTTTATCACTACCCTCCTGCGCCTGACTCAGGCTTAAGCGCATTGCATCTGTAGCCTGCTGAGCGCCCTGCTGCAATCCTTCTATCATGCGCTGAATATCGCCGGTTGATTGGGCTGTACGCTGTGCCAGTGTGCGAACTTCGTCTGCCACTACCGCAAAGCCCCGCCCCTGTTCACCGGCGCGGGCCGCTTCAATGGCAGCATTAAGCGCCAGCAAGTTAGTTTGTTCGGCTATGCCACGTATGACATCCAGTACCGATGTAATGGCATCGCTATCATGTTTTACTTTATCAATCACTCTAGCCGTACTGTCTACCTGTGCTGACAAACGGTTAATAAGGGTTATGCTCTGCTCCAGTTTAGCCTGACCTTGCGTCGCACCTGCCTGCACCGACTCAGATAACTCAGCCGCTTCTGCTGTGCTACTGGCAACATCCCGCACAGTGGCACTCATTTCGTGCATAGCCGTCGCTACCATCTCGGTGTCCTGTTGTTGCTGTTGCACACCTTTGCTGGTTTGTAACGTTACTGCTGACGATTGCTCTGCCGCCGTTGCCACTTGTACCGTTGCAGCACCGATGTCATTAATAATGCGTTGCAGCTCCTGCGCCATACTATTGGTACTGTGCGCAATGCGGCCAAACTCGTCTGTACCCTGATAGTGACTGCGTGCTGTAAGATCGCGTTGAGCCAGCGCAGCAATGGTGCCTTCTATGCTATGTACGGCAGACGCGATACTCCGCACTGTAATCATTGCGACTATTACCAACACAGCCGCGATCAACAGTAATACCGTTACAAGAAGCCATAACTGCCGTGTCGCTTGCTGATTTAGCTGCTCTGCTGCTGCTGCAATATCCCGGCTTAAGCTCTGTTCAAACTCCCCCATCTGAGCCAGTCGGCTGCTAGATATATCAAACCACTGGCCGTCATCTATGTTCAACGCTTCCCCCAAGGCAGTATTAAACGCCAGTTGCTGCAACCGTGCCACCTCAGCAAAGCTATTATGCTGTATTACCTGCTGCCAGTGCAGTTGTTGCTCCGGGCTAACCATGCGTAAGAAGTTTTCCGCATAGGCATTGTAAGTTCCCAGATTATTGCTAAAGCGTGCCAGCAATTCGCCGGTAAAACTACCTTGGCTAAATACCAAGCCCAAAATGGCACGCTCACGCCCCGCGCGTTCTTTCATTTCAATAAACTGGTTTAATGTTGCCAGCTGTCTGGCCATTTCACGATGCTGTACGTCTACTTCCAACTGGTGGTTTAACGCTATCATTGCTGTAATTAGTGCCGTATATCGCTCAGCTGATATGGCGTTGGTCATAGCTAATTGGTCAATCTGCCGGCGCAGTTCTGATAACTGCTGCAACTGTTGCTGTAAAGGTTGTAACTGTGGTAAACGCAATGCCATAAATGCCTGCAACTGCCGATCACTTTGTTGGCGTAACTGAGCCAACCGCTCGGCAAAACGCTTACCGGAGCTGGCCAGAAACACCCCACTGGCGCCGCGTTCGGCTTGCAAAGCTCCCACCAATTCATTCATGGTCACAGAAGCTTCTATTGAACTAGTGATATGCCGGGCGAGCTCTACCTGTTGCCAACTGGTTGTTAGTCTGCCGCCCGCCAGCCACAATGCTGCTAACGCCGGTAATAGAAGTAATAACATCAATTTTCGGCTGATAGCCAAATTGCGGATAAAACGCCTCATAAACAAAACTCCATGGTGAAAAGTACTCTTATTTTAGGTAAAAAATACCTAACCGCCGAGCAGGCAAAGGTAATTACCCCTTTGTGGTTAGTTAAGTACTACCCTATAGTTAATATAATCGGTAAATAACTTTGTTACACTGGGGAAAATTGTTACTGAGCTTTGAATATGAATATTGCATCCTACCCCGACTTAATTCAAGCAGCCGCAATGCAAGATGAACCTCAGCGGTTATTGTTTGTATTTGCCAAGGCCGAGCTGCCAAATGGCTATACCGATACGCAAAAACACAACTTTGAACAAGGCCAGGGTGGTGCTTTGGCACCGGTGTTGTGCGTGGATAAACTGCCGGACGAGGTAAACGATTTCGCCAACCTGGTAGCGGAATCAACCACTACCGGCGTCGACTGGGATATCGCCTTTGTTTCAGCCCTTGGCGGCCGCGGTGGTTTTGCGCCAAACAGCGATGAAGCCACCCAGCCGCTTAAGATGATGATGGAAAAAATTCAGGGCGGCATGATTGCCGATTTTCTTACCTTTAATAAAGCCGGTGAATTAGTGGCGTTGTATTAACAACGCCACTAAGCAGTGGTATAGGGTTTAGCTATCCGCTGCGATGCCTATTATTTCGGGACTATGGCTGAGCCCGTTTAAGTAATACAAAGTGTTTTTTTCCTCTTTGTAACAGCCAATACTGATCAAACAGCGCAAATCCCAAATTGTTCTGATCGGCCGCGACTTTGTCACCATTTACACGGATCGCGTCACTTGCCAGAAACTCACGCGCTGCCCGTTTTGACGACGCTAAGCCTGCTTTTATCAAAGCTTCAAGCAAATCCTGACTGCATATTTCCTGCGTAGGTAAGCCATCCAATTCCAACTGCTGCAACTCACTTAGTTGTAACTGCTTAACTTCTCCACTAAACAGTGCCTCACTGATCCGCCGTGCACTGGCTAATCCGGTCTCACCATGAACAAAGTGGGTCAGCTCTTCGGCCAAAACATGTTGCGCTTGAGGCTTACTTTTTCTGGCCTTATCCTCATCTTCGATGCGGGCTATGTCCTCACAGCTTAAAAAGGTGTAGTAGCGCAAAAAACGATATACATCAGCATCAGCGGTATTTAGCCAAAACTGGTAAAAAGCGTATGGTGATGTCTTAGTCGCATCCAGCCAAACAGTACCACTTTCAGTTTTACCAAACTTAGTGCCATCCGCTTTGGTAATCAACGGCAGAGTTAAACCAAACACCTCGTTGCCACTAATGCGGCGTGTAAAGTCGATCCCACTGACAATATTACCCCACTGATCATTACCGCCAATTTGCAGGCGACAAGCAAAGCGCTGGTTAAGTTCGGAAAAATCATAAGCCTGAAGTAAACTGTAACTGAATTCAGTAAAAGAAATACCTTGCTCAGGTCGCTTCAAACGTTGCTTAACGGATTCACGGTTAAGCAGGCTGTTAACAGAAAAGTGTTTACCGACATCGCGAAAGAAGTTGATCACGCTTACCTGTTGTAACCAGTCTGCATTATTAATCAGCAACATGGGTGTTTTCAGTTTTGCTTGCATCAGCCTCTGGATTTGCGCGGATAAATCCTGCACCCAGCCATCTACTGTCGTGGTACTATTTAAACTGCGCTCTGCCGCTTTAAAACTCGGGTCACCAATCATACCAGTAGCGCCACCCAGCAAGGCGATAGCCTGATGCCCGGCATCCTTAAATCGCTTTAAAAGCAACAGCGGGACTAAGTGCCCGATATGCAAACTGCCTGCTGTGGGGTCAAAGCCGCAGTACACCGTTTGCGATGTTGTTAATAAGGTTCTTATAGCAACGATATCCGTCGCTTGGGCAATTAAACCACGATGCTCTAGATCATCCATCAGTGTATTACTCACAATATCTCCTGCTTTGTAGTGACTGACAGACACACTAAAGCAGATGACCAGAATGTGCCTATGTCCCTTTAGGGATAGTTTTTGTAATTAGTCGAAGGAATGCGTTAACAGGTGATTGATGAATAACTGGAACAGCTCGCTAATCGATTTGATATGTAATTGGGCATAGATTTTCTTGCGATGATTTTTAACCGTACCAACCGATAAACCAAGTTGCCCGGCGATTTCAGTACTGTCGGCTCCCTGTACCAGCAGGCTCGCTATTTGCTGCTCACGTTTAGTCAGTACTGCCTGCGCAAATGTTTGCAGTGACTCATCCAAATAATGCCGCATGGTTGTATGGCAGATGACTACTTCATCAAGGGGTTGCGCCAGATTAAAAGCGGCCTGCTGCCAATGTTGTTGGCATAAAACCTTTAAAACAGGGAAATATCGCTCTAGAAGAGCAATATGGTTTGCTGTAAAACGGTTGTTGATGTCGGTAACGCCGAGAAAGATCAGTACATCTCGTCCTGGGCCAATATTAATCGCTAAACATAGCTCATCCTTCCAGCCAGTTTCTGCATAGAACTTGCGCAAATAATCCTTATGCTCATGCTTATCTGTAACCTGCGACAAGCTAAAAATACCATGCTGCCGGGTAAGCAGCTGATGATAAAATGGATCTTGCTGAAAAGTGCTTGTGAGATAACATTGGAACAATAAATGTCGGCTGCTTTCAAGTGAATCATAAAGATATACAGGATGTTTACCCGAGCTGTAGCCCAATATTACTGCACTATCAAAACTGCATACTCCACCTAAAAGCTGCATAAGAGTGGATGTAAAACGTATAGTGTTAATGGCTGAAATGGCTTCGGCTAGTAACGTGTTCGGTTGAAGGTCAGACATAAACTCAATAAATCACGAACTCTGGCAAAGTCGAGCATAACACAATATTGACAGTGTCAAACTCTTTCGAGTATTGACAGTGAAAGTACTCTAATACACTTTAATTACACCACTTTTGAATAGCGCTGTTGGCCCTGGGTTAGGTAAGCATCAAAGCAGGCACAGATACTGCGCACCCACAGCCGGCCGGCATCGGTTACTTTAATGCGCTCAGCGTATACCTCAACCAAACCGTCTTCCATAAATGGTTGCAGTCGCGCCAATGCTTCAACAAAATATTGCCAGAAACCAGTAATACGCCATTGGCGGCTAAATGTTTCTGTATCCAGCGCAAAATGGCAAATTAACTGGCTGATTAAGGCCGCCCGTAGTTTGTCATCTGCATTTAAGCTAAAGCCGCGCTCAATCGGCAGCTGCGTTTTATTTATGGCTGCATAATACGCTGGTAAATCTTTGCTGTTTTGCCACAGCACGCCGCTTACCTGGCTGATACTGGATACGCCCAAGCCAATCAATGCATCCTGGCCTGCGGTGGTATAACCCTGAAAATTGCGCTGCAGTTTGCCGGCCTGCTGTGCTTTGGCCAGCGCGTCATCCGGTCTGGCAAAGTGGTCCATACCGATAAACTGATAACCGGCCGCGACAAAACGGTTGATAGCCAGTTGCATCAGCTCCAGCTTTAGCGGTGCATCCGGCAAACTGCTGTTATCTATTTTGCGCTGCGCAGCAAAACGATCCGGGATATGGGCATAGCTAAACAGCGAAATACGGTGCGGATTAAGCCGGATAATTTCATCAACGGTTTCACCAAAGCTGGCCGGCTGTTGAAATGGCAGGCCGTAAATTAAATCCAGATTAATTGAGCTAAAGCCCAGCTCACGGCTAAGCTGCACCTGATGACGGATAAGATCAGTGTCCTGCACGCGGTTAATGGCAATCTGCACTTTTTCATCTAAATCCTGCACGCCAAAGCTAACGCGGTTAAAACCCAAAGTACTCAGGTGACGCAGCTTGTCATCACTGCAACTGCGCGGGTCTATTTCAATGCTGATTTCAGCATCAGCATTAATCGTAAAAAACTTATGCAACAGCGCCATTAAACGGCTAAGTTGCACTTCAGTCAAAAAAGTGGGGGTGCCGCCGCCCAAATGCAGCTGATTAATACGTTTGCTATCTAACAGTGGCGCATACAACGCCATCTCTTCTGCTAAGGCATCAAGATAGGTATCGGCTTTATGCTGGTGTCGGGTAATGACTTTATTACAGCCACAGTAGTAACACAGCTTATGGCAAAACGGGATATGCAGGTACAGGCTCAGCTCATCGGGGCTTTGGTTTATTGCACTTTGGAGCAGCCCCAGATCAAAATCTGTACTTAGTGAAAGTGCAGTAGGATAAGAGGTATAACGCGGGCCATTAATATTGTACTTACTGATTAATTTAGGGTCCCATTTAATTGTGTGCATCTTTACCTCTGTTATTGCCTCAGGCCACCGGCAGACTGGCTAAGTGCCGGCCTAACGTTGTTCCACCGCGGGCTTGGTATCTGCTAACGCAGCGGCCCCTTGTTGTTGTGCCAGCCATTGCAGGCCGCGCGTTAAAGGTAGCGGTAAACGCTCCGGTCCTATGCTGTCGAGCAGGTTTTTGCAGTACAGGCCAAGCTCTGTATCGCCAAGCATTTGCAGCCGGCGGCGGAAAAACAGCGTATCCGGGTCTACCTGGTTACTGATCATGGCGATAAAATCGGCCAGCTCAGCTTTTAACAACAAGTCCTGTTGTGCCGGTTGCAACTGCACTTGCAACTGCTTACCGTTAAGGCTGATACCAAACTCCAGCGCAATATCTGCCACACTTACCACCACGCTCTTATCCTGCAAAAAACTCAGCTCGCCCGTGCTTAGTTCCGGATAGAAAAACCGGTTTAACGCCAACTGTAACATGCTGGTCTGCGCGGCTTTTGGCGCACAGCGGGTAAGCCGGCGCAGCATTGTAGGTAGAACCGCTACCAACTTAGAGTTAACTCTTTTAATATCAAACATATATAAGCATTCCTATCGTCTCCGGCCCTATAATAAAACCACAGCACAACCACATTTGGCTATTCCCTGTCGGAGGTAGCCAAGGTAAAAAAAGTTAAGCAAGGGAAGTAAAAATGGAGCTGCTCTGCCCCGCCGGCAGTATGCCGGCGTTAAAGGCGGCCATCGAACATGGCGCCGATGCCGTGTATATCGGCTTAAAAGATGATACCAATGCCCGCCATTTTGCCGGGCTGAATTTTGACGAAGCCAGGCTAAAAGAAGCTGCGCGCTTTGTGCACCAGCACGGCAAAAAACTGCATGTAGCCATTAATACTTTTGCGCACCCGGATAACTATCAGCGCTGGCAACAAGCCGTCGATATTGCAGCCAATGCCGGTGCCGATGTGTTGATCCTGGCTGACATCGCCGTGCTGGCCTATGCCGCCGGGCGCTATCCTAAGATAGAGCGGCATTTGTCGGTGCAGGCCTCCGCCACCAATGCCGCCGCGATTAATTTTTACCGCCAGTTTGGCATCAGCCGTGTGGTATTACCGCGGGTGTTATCAATGCAACAAGTGCGGGCATTGGCAAAAAGCTGTGATATTGACCTGGAGGTGTTTGCCTTTGGCAGCCTGTGCATTATGGCCGAAGGCCGCTGTTATTTAAGCTCCTACATGACTGGCCAGTCGCCCAACACCGCTGGCGCCTGCTCACCGGCGGCTTTTGTGCAGTGGCAGGATAATAACGGCACGCTGGAATCGCGCTTAAACGGCATATTAATTGATCGCTTTGCACCAAACGAAACTGCCGGCTACCCGACCTTGTGCAAAGGCCGTTTTAACGTTGGCGCAGACACTTATCATGCGCTGGAAGAACCCACCAGTTTAAACACCCTGGATTTGCTGCCACAACTTTATGCCGAAGGCATTAAGTCGTTAAAAATTGAAGGACGCCAGCGCAGCCCGGCTTATGTCACGCAAATTACTCAAGTGTGGCGCGCTGCCATTGATGCAGTAATGGCTGATCCGCAGCGCTTTAGCGTGCAACAGCAGTGGCAACAGGTGCTGGCAGGCTTGGCAGAAGGCAGCCAAACCACACTCGGTGCTTATCATCGTAAATGGAAATAATCTGATGAAATTTTCTCTGGGGCCTGTGCTGTACTTTTGGCCAAAAGCGCAGATGCAGCAGTTTTACCGCGACGCCGCTGATTCAACGGTAGATATTGTTTATCTGGGGGAAACGGTATGCAGCAAAAGGCGTGAGCTGAAATTTGATGACTATATGGCGCTGGCACAGATGCTGCGCGAAGCCAGCAAACAAGTGTGCTTGTCGTCAATGACCTTATATGAGGCACCCGGTGAGCTGCGGGAGTTACGTAAGTATGTTGATAACGGTGAGTTTTTAGTTGAGGCCAATGATGTTGGCGCCATTAGCATGCTGCAGCAACATAACCTGCCGTTTGTCGCCGGCGCCGCAATAAACTGCTACAACCAGCACAGCTTACGCCACTTGGTTGCGATGGGGCTAACACGTTGGGTAATGCCGGTAGAGTTATCACAGCACTGGCTGGATACGCTGCTAAGCCAGGGTGTTATCAGCGATATCCGCGATTGCTTTGAAACCGAGGTATTCGGCTTTGGCCATTTGCCGCTGGCATGGAGTGGCCGCTGTTTTACTGCCCGCTCGGAAAACCGCAGTAAAGATCAGTGTGAGCTGTGCTGTATTAACTACCCCCAGGGGCGCCAGGCAACCAGCCAGGATGGCACTGCTGTTTTTGTGCTAAACGGTATTCAAACGCAGTCCGGCAGCCGTTATAACCTGATTAATCAGTTACCGGCTATGCAAGGCATGGTGGATATAGTACGGTTAAGCCCACAACCACAAGGCACCTTTGACTGGCTGACAAAGTTTAAAGCCAACATCAACGGCACAGCACCACAACCGCTGGCTGCAACCGATAGCAACGGCTACTGGCTGAATCTGGCCGGTATGGCAACCGGCTGATAAAAATCGATCGGCGTAACACCACCGTAGGGGCGTATGATTACGCCCCAATGCAACAACAGGAATAATAATGACCAGGCAAATTGCTAAAATCGGTATAGTAACGGTAAGCGACCGCGCCAGTGCAGGCGTCTATGAAGACTTATCCGGTAAAGCTATTATCGATACTTTAAACGACTATTTAACCAGCGATTGGCAAAGCGAATACCGGCTGATCCCTGATGAACAGCCGTTAATTGAGCAAACGCTACGCGAGCTCTGTGATGACCAAGGCTGCTGTTTAATTGTCACCACAGGTGGTACCGGCCCGGCCAAACGCGACGTTACGCCGGAGGCCACCGAAGCGGTGTGTGACCGAATGATGCCCGGCTTTGGCGAGCTGATGCGCACTGAATCGTTAAAATATGTACCAACGGCCATATTGTCACGTCAAACCGCCGGCTTGCGCGGCAGCAGTTTAATTATCAACCTGCCGGGTAAGCCCAAAGCCATTCGCCAGTGTTTAGATGCGGTGTTTCCGGCCGTGCCTTACTGCATCGATTTAATGAACGGGCCTTATTTGCAGTGCAATGAGGCGGTGATTAAAGCGTTCAGGCCGAAAAGCTGATATTAAACTTTACTGAGACGGATTTTATCGCGAGCCCAGTGTTTAATTACACTTTCAGCAAACCAGAGTGGCTGAGCACGATCAAAGTTCTTCTCTACGATATCAAGGTAACCATCTGGTGTAACTTCAGCAATAAAGGTTAATTGTCGGGTGGAATTATCAAAGAAATAGCTTCTGCGCGATGCTCGTGCCATTTCAGGTAGTAGCTTGAGACTTCTCTCGTATCTTTGAACGATTTTATCTCTGGGTACACTATGCCCGCCGAGTTCAACCCGCTGCTCAACCCTGGCAACATTTACCTCAGGATCCGACGTACACACGTAATAAAGATAGGCTTTATATCCGGCAGTATTGGCACGCTGGAAGAAATCAAGATGGCTCTCGTGACTCATTACTGACTCATAGCTAAAAGACAACTGATCTCTGATCCAATCCTCACGAAGACCAAGTGCAATTTGTTGCGCTAGCTTAGCAGCTTGATAGGTATTACCTTCTGATAAATCAATGTTCTTTGAATTAGAAAATTGCTGCAACAATTCAGTTAAATTAATATGCTTTGCAATATCATCAGGATTAAGATACTGCCCAAGACGAACAGCATAACGCTCTCTTAACTGTGTTGTTAAAGTTGTTTTGCCCGAGCCATTAGGCCCGGCAATCAATCTCAATTTTGGCAAAGTAAATCTCTGAGTTTTAGCTCAGGTTTAACGGTAACACGCTTTAAGAAAGTTTTTTTGTTGCCAGCGTCCAATTTCACCATCTCACCATTTTCAACAAAAGTAATAGACACTCCTGCATCCAAAGCTTGTTGCACCGCAGTACGTGATGCTCGAACGCCAATATCCATCAGGGTTTTGTTATCATCTAACTCAGATTTTCTTTGATGTTTCCGAACAGTTCTTACAGCTGGATACATAATCACCTCTGTACTGTAAATATAGCGACATCCTAGCACACTAATCTGATTCCAGACAGCGCAGCAAGTTCATTAGAGCACAACTTAACGCCGCAGCAAAAACAACCACACTACCAGCAATAAGGTAATAAACCAGAAGCCGGAAAGCAGTTGCCAGAATAACAGCGGATTGGTTCTATGCTCCTGCTTCACCTCTTCGTGCAAAAACTCAGGATTCGGTTGCTGTAAGTCCGTCAGTAGTTGGTTAATGCTCTGGTAGCGCTGCGATAAATCCAGGCTAACGCCCTTTTGCAAGGCACGGTCAAACCAGGTGGGAATAACCGGATTAAACTGACTGGCACTGCGATAGCGCAGTTTATCGTAATCGGCTGCGGTGCGGCATTCTTCTACTGCATTGCCATAGGGTAAATGGCCACCGCTGAACAGCTCGTAGGCAATGGTGGCCAGAGCGTAAATGTCACCCTGCACGCCGGAGTTATGCCCGAGTAAATAGTGCGGATCCGAATACGCTGCCGTGCCCAGCGCAGCCTCATGCTGCAGCGGGCTGTATATTTCGGCCAGGCCAGCCACATACACCGAACCAAAGTCGACAATTTTTAAGCGGCCGTCAGCAAGGTAAATAATATTACCGGGTTTTAAATCCTGATGAATAGCCCCCATGCGATGAAACGCGGTTAAACCTTCAGCAATTTGTTTTACCAGCTTAATGGCTAGTGCCGGCTTTAACGGCTTAGGTTGGCGCTCGAACCACTGCTCTAAACTTTGGCCCGGCAGATATTCCATTAAGTAATACAAAAAGCTGCGGGGCCGGGTTTGCCGTACTACCTTGACTACATAATCAGATTCAATGCGCAGGCCAATCCACTCTTCACGAATAAAACGGTCGATATATAAGACATCGTCATCGTAATTCAGCGACGGGCATTTTAATACCAAATGCCGGCCGCTTGCCTCATCTTCTACCAAATATAAGTGGCTGCGGCTGCTGGCAAACAGCTCGCTCAGCACTTTATAGCCGTCCAGCTTCATGCCCACGCTTAACGCCGGCGGAAACGGCAACCGGGTAAGATGTTGGTTTAAATCATCCAGGCTTTGCTGCGGTAACCTTGTTACTTCTACCAGGATCAGGCTGAGATTATCATCACTGCCCTGCGCCAAAGCCTGCTGCTTTAATTGTGCGGCCGTCAGGTTTAAATCAGCCGCGTTTGATAGCGCACGCTGCAGCTCGTCGGCACTGATAAAATCGGATATGCCGTCAGAGCACAGCAAAAACCTGTCACCGGGGCGTAAACTCTGGCTACCCTGCTGCAGCTCAACCCGTGCATCCATGCCCAGCGCCCGGCCAAGAAACTGACGCTGCCCGGATAATACCGTGGTGTGATCCTGGCTAAGTTGCACCAATACACCGTCACGCCAGTGGTACAGCCGGCTATCGCCAATATGAAAAAAATGCGCCGTTTGCGATTTAATAATCAGCGCGGTAAAGGTGGTCAGATAACCTTTCTGGTTGTGGACAAACTGATGGCTCAGCTCGTACAGCTCATTATTAATGGTGGCCAGCAACTGTGTGGCGCTGTAGGCCACCGACCAGCTGTCCGGCGTCTGGCTGTATTCGCGGCAAAACCGGCTTACCGCGCGCTCACTGGCCTGCTGGCCGGCCTCAGCCGTGCTGACGCCATCGGCCAGGGCAAAACAGGCGCCTTTGTAGGTTAACAAGTGCGGATCTTGAGCCACATTGACTACCACCGCATCCTCGTTGGCGGGCTTAATACCCGCCTCACAGAGATGGCTGTAGCGAAGTTGCAATTCAGATCCGCTCACTTGTTAGTCCTTTTTCCGGCAGTAGTAACATTAACCAACATTAATCCGGTGCACAGTACCGTCTTCTCCTACTTCGGTAATATGGCCTTTCGGGTCGTCCAAAAACATGACCGCAACCAGGCCCACCAGGGCAGAGGCGGCAATGACGTAGAAGAACATACTGTAACTGACATAACTCAGTACCGTTAAATACACCACTGCCCCCACATTACCGTAAGCCCCGGCCATGCCGGCAATTTGCCCGGTCATGCTGCGCTTTATCAGCGGCACTATAGCAAACACCGCACCTTCACCGGCCTGGACGAAGAAGCTACACGCCATGGTGGCCAATACTGCCAGCGGGATCCACCAGTGGCTGTCCATCAGGCCCATCAGGAAATAACCGGCCGCTAAACCGCCAATTAAGATCAGCATACTTTTGCGCCGGCCAAATTTATCAGAAAACCAGCCGCCCATTGGCCGCGATACCAGGTTCATAAAGGCAAAACCCGACGCCAGTAACCCGGCTTTCACCGCACTTAAACCTTCGAAGGTTTCCAGAAAGTACAATGGCAGCATCGACACCACTGCCAGCTCAGAGCCAAAGGTAGCAAAGTAGGCAATATTTAATATCCCCACCTGCTTAAAGCTGTATTTATCCGCCTCCGGTACTCCGGCACGTAAATGCTCAGCATTAATGCGCCAGGTTTGCTGGGTTTGCACGATAAATAGCAACAACAGCACGCCCCATAACGCATACATCATATCGGTGGTGAACAGGTTAACCCCGGCCGGTGACAAACGCCAGGCCAGCATGCCTAGCGCCAGATGCATAGGGATATTCATTAAGATTAAGCCCCACAAAGCGCCCCAACTGGATACCACCATAGCCCCGGTTTTTTTCGGCTTAAAATACACCGAGCCTTTAGGGGTATTACGGGCATATTTGTAAAATACCAGCGCATACACTGCGCTGATCACACCGACAGTACCGATAGCATAGCGCCAACCATCAGCGCCGCCATAAGCCAGCGCCAGCGCCGGTAACGTCATGGCTGCAGCGGCGGAGCCAAAGTTTCCCCAACCACCATAGATACCTTCAGCAGTGCCCACCTGATGATGCGGAAACCACTCGCCTACCAGGCGGATACCGACGACAAAACCAGCTCCGACAAAACCGAGTAAAAAACGAAACAATGCCAGTGCATCGTAAGTTTGCGCAAAGGCAAAACCAATACACAGCAGTGCTGAGATAAACAACAACAGGGAATACATAATACGCGGGCCATAACGGTCGACCAGCATACCCACAACAATACGTGCCGGGATGGTTATCGCCACGTTTAAGATCAACAGGGCTTTAACCTGAGCATCGGTCAGTGCCAGGGCGTCTTTAATATGAATCAGCAACGGCGCATGGGCAAACCAGATAACAAAAGTTAAAAAGAAGGCAAACCAGGTCAGGTGCAGCATTTTTACTTTTTGCTCAGCGAAATTCAGCAGGTTTAACCTACTGCCGCTTGCAGTAGCTAAAGCAGGTCCAGCCATAATACTCTCCATAGGATTAACAGATAAACTGCGCCAAGTGTAGAGAGCTGAAGCGGCAAAATCATTGATATAAAACAAAGCCGAACCGCCAGTTTCTTACTATAAAACAAACAGATACCAACTTATAGGTAGACCGGCGACCGCCGCCATGGCACGGCATTTCAGCAGCCACTACCCACTTTGGCGTAATAACCTGCCCCGCCCCGCCTTAGTCAGCGCGTCAGAGGTACGCCCTCTGCGCTGCAGCAGCAATTAGCTTTGGCGTTACACTAAGCTGTAATACTGATTAGCGGATATTTTGCGATGGAGCATACTACTCCCACCACGCTGGCACAGGCCACGCTGCCGCGGGCTAACCGGGCGCTACTGCTGGCCACGCTGGCCTTTGCCGCCTGCTTTTCGGTCTGGACCTTATACGCCGTAATGGGCATAGCGTTACAACAGCAACTGGCGCTTAACGCTACACAATACGGCATACTGCTGGCGGCACCTATATTAAGCGGCGCCTTACTGCGGGTGCCGCTTGGCATACTGGCAGACCGTGTCAGTAGCCGGCGCTTATGGCTGTACCAGATGCTGGCAGTCATACCGGCGCTGTTACTGCTGCCGCTGGTAAACAGCTACAGCGGCTATTTATGGCTTGGGCTCTGGTTTGGTATCAGCGGTGTGTCTTTTACCTTTGGGGTGCGCTATGTCAGCGTATGGTTTGCCTCAAGCCGCCAGGGCCGGGCGCTGGGTTTATTTGGCGTGGGCAATGCCGGTGTTGCCATTACCTTTGTGCTGGTGCCGCTGGCGGTAACCTACCTTGGCTGGCAGTGGGTGGGGCCGCTGTATGCTGCAGGTATGTTACTGATCGCACTGCTGTTTGCCCTGTTGTCACCGGCAGAGCCTGCTCAGGCTTACACTCAGGCCGCAGCGCTTAGCCTGCGTACACTGGTATCAGATGCACGTATCTGGCGTTTTTCCCTGTACTACTACTTTGTGTTTGGCAGTTTTTTAGCGCTGCTGTTGTGGCTGCCACAATACTATATGCAGGCCTATGCCATGAATGCACAACAAGCTATGGCGTTTACACTGTTTTTTGTCGCCACCTCAAGCATGGTAAGGGCATTGGGCGGCTGGTTTGCTGATCGCTACGGTGGCCGCGCAGTAAACTGGAGCGTATTCTGGGTATGCCTTGTGTGTTTGTTCTTTCTTAGCTACCCACCTACTACCTTGATTGTGCATGGCCTGGAAAAAGATGTGCAGTTGGAGATTGGCCTCAATGTCTGGTGGTTTACACTGCTGATTTTTATTATCGGCGTGGCCCAGGGTTTTGGCCGCGCCAGTGTGTATAAAGTGATCCACGATTATTACCCGCACCATATGGGCAGCGCCGGTGGCTTTGTTGCAGCGATAGGTGCCCTCGGGGGCTGTACGCTACCGGTGCTGTTTGGTGTGGCGCAGGATGTTCTGGGGATTGTCACCGGCTGTTTTATGATTTTATACAGCGTACTGGCGCTGTGCATGATCACCATGTTTTTTGCCAACCAGGCCGCGCAATACCAGCAAAAGCTGGCTCAGGCACGTACAGAGAATTTTTTACGCGATGAGGATCAACCTCTTTAAGCTAAGGATAAACCATGCAAATTACTGATCTGGCAACCGAGCAAAAGCTGTTGCCACTGTTGCGCCAGGCGTTTCGGCCGATGTTTTTATTTGGCGCGGCCTTTAGTGCCATTGCTATGCTGCTGTGGGGCCTGGCTCTGGCCGGCCATATTCAGCTAAAGCCCTTTGCCAATGTACTGTTCTGGCACAGCCATGAAATGTTGTTTGGTTTTGTTGCCGCTATTGTGATCGGTTTTTTACTGACCGCGGTGCAAAACTGGACCGGGCTGCGCGCGCCGCATGGTAAAAGCCTGCTGTTTATCAGCCTGTTGTGGTTAAGCGCCCGTCTGCTGTTGTTGTTTGGCCAGGGTTTACCACTGTATCTGGTGGCCGCAGTGGATTTAAGCTTTCTGCCGGTGTGCGCGGTATTGTTAGCCATACCTCTGATTAAAACCGGCCAGCAGCGCAACCTGTTTTTTATACCGCTGCTGTTGCTGCTGACCGCCTGTAACGCACTGATGTATATCGGTGTGGCCTACAATCGCTATGATTTAATGCAGCTGGGCAGCCAAAACGCCATCTGGTTGGTTACGCTGCTGATGGCGATAGTCGGTGGCCGGGTGCTGCCGATGTTTACCGCCAATGGCACCCAAACTAAAAAGGTTGAAGCCATGGTCTGGCTCGACCGCGCTGCGCTGGGTTCTTTATGGCTGATATTTGTACTGCACTTTTTTGCCCTGAACAAATACCTGCCGCCACTGGCTATCAGCAGCTTATTTGCCTTAAGTGCCCTGCTAACTGCCCTGCGCTGCCTGCGCTGGAAAATCTGGCTTACGGTTAAAGTGCCGCTACTGTGGTCGCTGCATCTGGCGTACTGGTGTATACCGCTGGGGTTAGCGCTATACAGCGCACGCTACGCCGGGGTAAATATCAGCAACAGCATAGCGCTGCACGCGTTAACCGCCGGTGCCATGGGCAGCATGATTTTAAGCATGATGGCGCGGGTATCATTAGGCCACAGCGGCCGTATGCTCAAACCGCACCGTATTATGTCGCTGGCGTTTTTACTGGTACTGGCTGCAGCCATCAGCCGCACGGTATTAATCTGGCTGTGGCCGGCCCAGACTATGCAATGGCTATGGCTAGGCATAGGCGGCTGGGTGCTGGCGTATGGACTATACGTACTGGTGTATTTTCCGGTGCTAACCACGCCAAGGCCAGACGGCCGGCCAGGTTAATGTGACCTTACCTCTGAAGAGGTAAGCCTGCCGCGGCTTTGATTTATATCAAGCCGCAACCCGTCATGGCTTTTACACTGGGTGAATGCTCTTGCTATGACGGAACAAAAAATGAACATCGATTACGATAACAAACCGCTGGTATACTCCTGCTCTGGCTGCTCTAACGTGGCGCAACTTGCCAACGATCTGGCCGTGGTACTGGATCGGGAAGGCTCGGCACAAATGTCCTGTATTGCCGGTGTTGGCGGCCAGGTAAAACAGCTGGTAAAAGTTGCGCAGTCCGGTCGGCCTATTCTGGCCGTAGATGGCTGCCCGCTTAACTGCGTAAAGCAAACCCTCGCCACCGTAAACGTAGTACCCACCTGGCATATAGAGCTAACCTCACAGGGCTATAAAAAACGCGACCACGAAAACTGCGGTTTAACCGATGCCTATAAGCTGCTGCAAATGGTGCATAGCGATATCCTTGGACAGCCGGGCAAACCAGCCTGATCTCACTTATTGTTCCGGCGCCATTGTTCGCGCGTATTTGCCCGGCGGCAATCAGCGTGAAGCCGGCGTTGGGATTATTTTTTATCTACCGCTGAAATTTACCCTAAAATGATACTGTTGCAATGTGCCGTGAAAGGGCTACTGTGAAGCAGTGCGTCTGATTGTACAAACGAAACCCATATCGACGTCCTTTAAATCCGTTACATTAGGAAGACTACTATGAAAGCATCTGACTTATTTGTAAAAACACTGGAAAATGAAGGCGTTAAATTTATTTTTGGTGTTCCGGGTGAAGAAAATCTCGATTTTCTCAATTCACTAAAAAACTCCAGTATCCACTTCGTGCTTACCCGGCATGAGCAAGGCGCTGGCTTTATGGCCGCTACCTATGGTCGTTTAACCGGCCAGCCTGGTGTTTGTTTAGCTACCCTTGGCCCCGGCGCCACCAACTTGGTTACGCCTGCCGCCTTTGCCCAGTTGGGCGCTATGCCAATGTTAATGATTACCGGCCAAAAACCGATTAAGACCAGTAAGCAAGGTCAGTTTCAAATCCTCGATGTAGTGGATTTAATGCGTCCAGTCACCAAATTCAGCAAACAGATTGTTAATGGCAATACCATTGCCCCGCTGGTACGCGAAGCATTCCGGCTGGCCATCGAAGAAAGGCCAGGAGCGGTGCATCTGGAATTACCGGAAGACATTGCCGCAGAGCAATGCGCAGACACCATCTACCCCGTGGTTGGCCATCAGCGCCCTCATGCGGCAAAAGAGGTACTGGACAAAGCAGCAGCCATGATAGAGGCCGCCAAACGCCCGCTGCTGCTGATTGGCGCCGGAGCTAACCGCAAAAGTGTCTGTCAGGCGCTGACCACCTTTGTTGACGCTACCGGCATTCCCTTTTTTACCACTCAGATGGGCAAAGGCGTGGTCGATGAGCGCCACCCGTTGTACCTCGGTTCGGCGGCCTTGTCTGACCACGATTTTTTGCACTGCGCCATTGCTAAATCGGATCTGGTTATTAATGTTGGCCACGATGTGGTGGAGAAACCGCCGTTTTTTATGCAGCATGGCGGCAAGCAGGTTATTCATGTCAACTTCTTACCGGCTGCTGTAGATGCGGTGTATTTTCCGCAGCTTAATGTGGTTGGCGATATCGCCTTCTCTGTAGCACAACTGGCGAAACTTATCCAAAACAAGCAGCGTTGGGATTTTTCCTATTTCAGCCGCATCAAAACAGAACTGGAGCAGCATCTGGCCACCTACGCTGTTGACAGCCGGTTTCCGATGTTGCCGCAACGGCTGGTGCATCTGCTGCGTCAGCGCCTGGACGATAATGCCATTGTCAGCCTCGATAACGGCATCTACAAATTATGGTTTGCCCGTAACTACAAATGTTACTCAGCCAATACCATGCTGCTGGATAATGCACTGGCGTCAATGGGTGCAGGCCTGCCCGGTGCAATGGTGGCTAAAATGCTGCAGCCTCAAACCCAGGTAGTCGCGGTATGTGGTGATGGTGGTTTTATGATGAACTCACAGGAGTTAGAAACCGCAGTTCGTCTGCAGCTGAACCTGGTGGTGATCATCCTGAACGACAATGCCTACGGTATGATCAAGTGGAAACAGCAAGATATGGGCTTTGCCAATTTTGGCCTGGAGTACAATAACCCGGATTTTGTCAGCTATGCGCAAAGTTTTGGTGCTAAAGGTTACCGCATCGGGAATGATGAACATTTTAAACACATTCTGAACAGCTGCCTGAGCACTGCCGGCGTGCATGTTATCGACCTGCCGGTAGACTATTCACTGAACCACGACATCCTTAATGTCTTACTGAAAGAAAAAACCTGTCAATTGTAAATGCAGCGTGTCCTTATAAAACTATGTATCTTAAACACCATTTAACCACAGACACTACATAGCGGATCTTTGTTTAAACTAAACTGCTGCCATTTGCCGGTTAACGCATCAAACAGCTGTAATTTGCCGTATAACGGCGTACCGACTCCGGCAAGAATTTTTACCGCTTCCAGCGCCTGCATGCTGCCGATAACCCCTACTACCGGGCTTAAAATGCCGGCTTCCATACAGGTTAACTGCTGCTCGCCAAACAATTGGCTTAAACAGTGATAACAAGCGCCGTCGCCCTGCATACTAAAACTGGCGACCTGGCCTTCAAAGCGGATAGCAGCACCGGATACCAGCGGCACTTTGGCGTGCACGCAAGCGGCGTTAATGGCATTGCGGGTGGCGAGGTTATCGGTGCAATCCAGTACCAGTGAAAACTGCGGTACCAGCTGCGCTAAGTCATCGGCAGTCAAGCGCTGCTGCAAAGCGTTAATGGCTATGTCAGAGTTTAGCGCCTGTAAGCTCGCTGCAGCTTGCTGTACTTTACTTTCCCCGATATCAGCCTCGCGATACAGGATCTGCCGTTGTAAGTTACTGCGGTCAATATTGTCATCATCTACCAGAGTAATACTGCCGATCCCACTGGCCACCAGATAAGGTGCGGCGGCGCAGCCGAGCCCACCCATACCTACCAGTAGCACCTTGCTGGCAAGCAACGCTTCCTGCCCACGAAAGTCCATTGCCGGGAGCATTAGCTGGCGGCTGTAGCGCATAGCTTGCTGCTGATTCAGTGCAAGCGTGTTCCGCGGAGGCGGGCTAAACGGCTTAGTCATGCTTGTTATCCTGTGTTATTTGTTCAGGCCTGCGCCACAACCAGCATGCTACCAACAGCAAAAACAGCGGTAACAACAACTTAAGTACTACCGGAGCAGCTGAGAATTGAATCAGTATGGCGCTCAGTGTCATCATGCCGCCGGCCAGATATTTAGCGCGCCGCGGCACTATACCATGGGCGCGCCAGGCTAATACCGGTGGGCCCAACCGCGAATGTGCCAGCAGCCACTGCTCTAAAGCCGGCCAACCTTTACCGGCCGACCAGGCACTCAGCAGAATAAAGGGTACCGTTGGCAAACCGGGTAAAGGAATACCGATCAGCCCCAAAATTAAACTTGTTAATGCTAACAGCCGCCAAAAAAACAGCTTAGTAATATGCCACATTATTTCAACCCCAGCCGCTGAGCCAGTTTATGCAGGTTGCTCGGATCCAGCTCTAACTGTCTTGCGGCCTGTGACCAGCTACCCTCATGCTGCGTTAATGCCTGGTGTATCATATGCCGCTGCAGTTGGTTAACGGCCTGCTTAAGTGTAATAGCCGCATTATGCTGCACCGGGTTATTCAGCGCCGTGTGATGCTCTGCTAGCGCTACGCTGTCAATATCCAATAGCTCAGCGCCCAGTGTGACAATATCGCTGCGTGCCGCCCCCTGGCTTAATGCTTTAATTGCCGCGCGGCTGATAACATGCTCCAGCTCACGCACATTACCGGGCCAGTCATAGCTTAGCAATGCCAGCTCAGCAGCCGGCGCTAAACGCAGGGCTCTGAGCCCAAGCCGGCTGCGGTTCAGCTCTAAAAAATGCCCGGCCAACAGCGGAATATCATCGCGCCGTTCACGTAAAGGCGGGATGGGTAAAGGATAGACCGACAGACGGTGATATAAATCGGCGCGAAACTCACCACTTTTAACCTGTTGCTTCAAATCACGGTTAGTGGCGGCAACCAGGCGCACATTCACCAGTCGCGTTTTATCAGATCCCAGCCGCTGAATTTCACCGTTTTGTAAAACACGCAGCAGTTTAGCCTGCACCAACAGCGGCAGCTCACCCACTTCATCCAGAAACAAAGTGCCACCATCAGCCGCTTCAAACCGCCCCGCCCGTTCACTGTGCGCGCCGGAAAAAGCGCCCTTGTTATGACCAAACAATTCGCTTTCCGCCAGGCTTTCCGGCAACGCTGCACAATTGAGGTAAATCATCGGGTTACTTGCCCGGGCTGAACTGCGGTGCAAATGCCGGGCAAACAGCTCTTTACCCACCCCGGTTTCGCCCAACAGCAATACCGGCAAGTCAGAATTTGCCACTACGGTAAGTTCCTGCAAAATTTGCTGCAGTACTTTACTCTGGCCAATCAGTTCATAGCGCAGCTTGGCAGCCGGTTCAAATTGCTGTTCGTCGGCCTGATGATTCAGCCGCAGTGCCCGGTTAGCCTGCTCCAGCTCAGTGGTACGCACCGCCGCCTCGACCAGCAAGCTATAACGCTGCAGTTCAAATACAGCTGCCGCCGAAAAACTACCGGCTTCTAACGCATCCAGCGTTAATACCCCCCAGCAACGGCCTTCAATGTACAGGGCTATGCCCATACAATCGTGCACCGGCAGCGCCTGGCCCGGCTGCTCTGCCAATAAACCATCGTAGGGGTCCGGCAAGCCGCAGTCAGGCTCAAACCGCACCGGATTGCGACTGGCTAAAATAGCAGCCAGCCGCGGATGCTGGCTAACCATAAACCGGCGCCCAAGTGCTTCGCGCACTAATCCATGTAAAGCCACCGGCTTTAATATGTCGTGCTCAAGTTTAAGCAACCCTACAGCACCACAGCCAAAATGATTGCGTAACGTGCTGACTAAACGCTGTAAGCGCACAGCTGCCGGCAGATCTGTCACCAAATCTGCAATTAAACTTTCTTCCAACATGGTAGTTATGACCCTTGGGTTATTTTAACCCTGATTTAGCTGGGTTCAATTTACCATAGCTGTAAATAAAGCCATATAAATCAAAGGTGGTAGTTTTGGCCTGACTCTTGCCATTTATAACCAGACGGGAGCTTTGCCCGGCATGTTAATTACTTAGTCAGGAGTACCTATGTCATTATTGGATCAATCTTTAGGCCAGATCGCCACTTCCGTAGCCGGCGCTACCGCCGTATTTCATCAGTACAAACTGGATTTTTGTTGTGGCGGCCAACTTAGCCTGCGCGAAGCCCTGGCCAAACGGCAGTTGCCGGCAGACGCTGTGGTGAATGCATTGCAAACATTGCAGCAGCAACCCACTGAGCATATCGATTGGCGCACAGTACCGGTAAAACAGCTTATCGAACATATTTTAACCCGCTTTCATCAGCGGCATCGCCAGCAGCTGCCTGAGCTGTGTCGGTTAGCGCGCAGAGTTGAACATGTTCATGCGCTGGACCCGCAGTGCCCGACAGGCCTGGCCGATCATCTGGGCGATATGTATCAGGAATTAGAAAGCCATATGATGAAAGAAGAGCAAATTCTGTTTCCGATGCTGGCCGGCGGTATTTATCCGGCAGGGCCCATCAGTGTGATGGAGGAAGAACACCTGCAACATGGCGATGCGCTGGAAAAACTTGACCAACTGACCAATGACATCACGTTGCCGGCAGATGCTTGCAATACCTGGACCGCACTGTACATTGGCTTAAAAGAGCTGAAAGAAGATTTAATGCAGCATATTTTGCTGGAGAACCATATTTTGTTTGTGCAACCCACCCACGCCGCAAAGGATGATGATCGCCAACTGTGTTGCGGTAGTTGCCAATAGCTTGCAGGAATAAATTAACTAAAGCGCCAGGCACGGAAGCATTGGCGCAGCCCGCTATGGAATAACCGGAGTGATAATTCCTGACATCGTTTTCCTTGCATAACTATGTCAACACACTTCAAAGCACACATTAGCGACAAGGTCGCCGCTTTAATTGCTCATCTTTCGCCAGACACTTGGCGCTATACCAACGTAACGGCGAAATGCTGCTGCAAATTTACTGGGATTGGCATAACCTACCGCGGTTGCTACATCGGTGACACTAACACCACGCTTCAGCAGCGCCTGAGCCTGTTCCATTCTTTGTGCAGTAATATAGGCAAAGGGAGTCAAGCCGGTAGAACAGGCGAAAGATTTAGCAAAGCTGGTCTCATCCATTTGTAGCAACCCGGCCATTTGCGCCACACTAATGCCGGCTTGCAGTCTGCCTTTAACCAATTCCTCAACGCGGACTAAAGCTCTTTTCGTTAAAGGCCGCCGCTTCTGCAGCGCAGGGGGTGGTGAATTTTTAGCGAAAAGCCGGTCCAGGATTTGCCCCACACCCTGTTCAAAAAACACTGTGGATACACCATAGATTTGCGCGCTACGCCACAGCGCCATCAGTATCGCTGAGACCAAATCATCATTAATAATTTGCAGGGGCGCTATGCTTAACTGTTCCGCAGTGCAATCCCGGCACCATGCCTCAAGGTTTAGCGCAAGCCCGAGCATCTCTACCGAAGGGCATATAGCGTAACAGGGTTGAGGAGACCATACCGTGATGGCTCCCCGGCGCCATGTTTTTTCGATCCACGTTGCCCCAATTCTTTGCTTAAGCAGGCCGCCACCATTGAGATTTAAGCCTATCCGAAGATAGGGGCTGGCAGGGATTTCGCCTTCAAATGTTTTGAATGCAGAACGAACCAACAAGGTTGAGTCGTCACTGCTGCTGAAGATTTGAGCAGCATGCTCGCCATAGCTATCAATGTCACGTTTGAGCATTACTGTTCCGGCGCCCTGATTACAAATTGCAATGATATACCATAACACTTTGTCAGCTATGGAGCATCTACCGGTTTTGGAGTGGCGCCCTTTTTAGCTGTCAGGATAATACAGAAATAATTCTAATTAATAACCGCGCTTACCTATTTAGGGAATATCATGCTTAAACACGTACTGCAAGGCGCCTGCTCTGCGTCGCTCCTCCTGTGCTATGGTCCGCTTGCCTGGGCAGATGACAGCACATCAGAAAACACGACAACCGATGAAGTCGAACGGATAGTCGTTACAGCCACCAAACGCAATACCGAACTCCAGGATAGCGACGCCTCAGTTACCGTACTGGGCATTACGGCGATTGATCAGGCACGTTTGCGGGATTTCAGCCGTATTGACGATCTGGTGCCCAACGTTCAATTCGCTGAGTTTGGTCAGCGGGGTAGTATTTTTATTACCGTACGTGGCGTAGAGTCAAATCCCTTTATCGTTAACCGCGCCGCCGTTTATATTGATGGCATCCCTTTCAGGGAACTGAGCAATTCCGTACTCAACCAGATCGAATCGGTTGAAGTGCTGCGCGGGCCGCAGGCAACACTCTACGGTGCCAATACCGAATCAGGGTTAATTCTGGTGACCACCAAACCGCCAACTGAAACAACTGAAGGCAATATCCGCATCACAGGCACGCACTTTCCGTCCGGTAACAGTATTGAAACCGACGGCGCCCTTAGCGGCTCACTGTTGCCAGGCACTCTGACAGGATCAATTGCTTTTACCTTAGCCCGCGAGGATGCCTACTTAAAAAATAAAGCAACCTCTACCGGCGAAACCGGCGAATTCACCGAACACTATCTGCAAGGCCGATTACGCTGGACCCCTAACGACAGGTTAACAGTTAATGCCCTCGCCTACTGGCTGGATCTGGATGCGCCAGGTATTTTCGGCCAGCAATACGTTCCGCTTAATCTGTCGTTATATAACAAACTCTATGCCGACAGGTTTAACGATGGACGCTTAGCAGATAACTGGACCTACTTCGAAGATGCACCTAAGTATTTTACCGAACAGCAGTTTGTTGCCGGGCTCAGTGCTACCTATCAAGCGGCATACGGTGCATGGGATTTGGCGACGTCTCACCGGCAGGTAGAAAAAGATCATAAAGGCCTCGACTTTGACCTGACTGCCACCCCCGCCGTAGCAGGACGGGAAGCTAATGACGAAACGTTTAATAATGTTGAAGCTCGTTTTAGCTCTTTGCTGAGCGACAGCTTTGATTACATGGTAGGCGCCTCGTATTACCAGGCAACAAACGACAATATTAAAGCCACCTTTATTGGCCCGGGCGATCTTAACGCTTATATTGCTGCACCGGTTCAGCGCAAAAAAAGTGAAGACTTCGGTTTATTTGGTTCTGCTAATTTCTATGCGTCAACAAAATTACGCATCACGGCTGGCTTGCGCTATGATCAGGCCAAACGCAGTACCGTACAGCAAGCCGGCACCCTCGATTTAGGCTTTGGCTCAGTTGTCGTATACCCTGAAGCGCAGTTAGCTAAAACCTACGATATTTTGCTACCGCGGCTGGCATTTCATTACAAACTGACAGACAACCTGGCCGTACATGCTTCGGCTGCACGCGGCTATATTCCCGGAGGCTTTAACCTCGTCGCCATGCAGCAAGGGGTGGCCGATGACGACATTATTTCTTACGACAGCGAAACTTTATGGAGCCGTGAACTCGGTTTTAAATGGCGCTCAGCAGATCGAAAAATGCGCCTGTCCGGCGCGGTTTTTTACATAAATTCAGACAATTGGCAGGAAATACAAATCGCTACCGATAAACAAGGTCGTCCCGTCAGTTCAGACTTTATTGGTTCAGATGCATCCATCCGTAGTAAAGGGCTGGAGCTGGAAGGACATTGGCAAGTCAGCAGTGCATTTTCACTGGATGCCCATATAGGTTATGTCGACGCCAAATACCGGGATTTACAAGTGGATGAGACACTTAACGTGCGCCATCAGCCCATCCAGTTTGTACCGGAATATGATGGCGGCCTGGCACTACGTTACCAATGGTTCAACGGCATTTATGTACGTACCGAAGTTGGCTTTACCGGCGAAACATCGCTACGTGCCAGGGGCGATATCCGTCAGGCGGCAACAACCAAGTTAGGCTTACAATTAGGCTACGTCGGCAATAAATTTGCGCTACGGCTGTTTGGTGAAAACCTGACCAATGAGCGAAAAGCCAGTGGTTTAGCTATTGAAAACCTGGCATTTGGCAACGACGGGCTGTTCTATGCACCGTTGGATGCGCCACGGGTTATCGGCCTGGAACTGGAAACCTGGTTCTAAACAACAATCATCCGGTTAACATAACAGGCTGATGTTACCAGACAAAAAATGTAGCACGCACCGATAAATTCAAATAAAAAACGCCGCTCAGCTATTACCGTTAAGCGGCGTTTTAGTTTTAGCGTGTTTGATTTATCTATGCAGGTTAGCACTACCGGTAATGCATTCCCTTCAACTCAACCGGCTTTATCGCCAGACAAACTGAGCTTTAGCTGCCTGCTGTAAGTTCTGCTGACTTTCAGCGATTTACTGTTCACTAACGTCAGGTTGTACTCTGAATTGATTAACGGTTCGAGCCTGGCGACATGTTGCAGGTTAACAATGGTTGATTTATGAATACGCAAAAAGCCATCGGGCAGCACGTCATTGATCAGGCTTTTTAATCTGGCCCGCATCACAAAGGTATCATCCCGGGTGTGCACACACATATAGTCGCCAGCGGCATCTATCCATAAGATATCGGCATAGGGGATCAATTGCGCCGGGTGATGGCCGTCCTGGATCACCAGTTTTTCCTGCTCAATGCGGTATGCACTGCCAGGCTCAGTCAGCCGGGCGGTGTCACCATTTAGCAAGATGTCGCGTACTTCCAACATATGCTGCTTATTGGCCGGGCTATCCAACCTGGATGATACCCGGGCAATAGCTTCTGCCAAACGCTCTTTTTTTACCGGTTTAAGCAAATAATCCAGTGCCCGTACTTCAAACGCCTTAACGGCATATTGATGAAACGCCGTAACAAAAATAATCGCCGGGCACGATTCCGGCTGCAGCTGTTTAATCAGCTCAAAACCCGATTTACCGGGCATTTCAATATCGAGAAAAATCAAATCCGGTGCAGATTCACTGATCAATGCCATGGCCTCATCAACACTACAGGCATGCCCGATGATGGAGATCTGCGAAAAGGCGGCCAGCCTGATGGCCAGCCCTTCGATAGCACTGTATTCGTCATCTACCAGCAAGGTTTTCAGTGGTTTCATCAAAGGCTCTCAAGCGTCTCCAGCGGAATTGACATACAGATCCAGGCACCACCCTTTTCATCATTGCCCAGCTTAAAACAACTCGAGCCGGGGTAGATCAGTTGTAGTCTGTCCTGACAATTTTTCATACCAATGCCACGCGAGGCCGGCTCTGCCAGATTAAAACCAGTACCGCTATCACTAACTCTGATATGTAACCGGCTGTCGTCACAGCTAAAATTAACAGCAATAGCAATATTGTTCTTGTTGCCAATACCGTGTTTCAAGGCATTTTCAACCAGCGGCTGCAGTAGTAAAGATGGCATCAGCGCAGAATTGCAGCCTTTGTCTGCACTGATCTGTACATTAAGTTCACTTTGAAAACGGCACTGTTCAATATCAATATAGGTTTGCAACAGCGCAATTTCTTCCTGTACCGTGATTTTTGCCAGCGGATCGGTGTATAAACTGTAGCGCAAAAAGTCACAGAGTTTTTCCAGCATAGTTACCGCATTGGCGTTGTGCTGTTTAAGAATAAGGGTACAAATAGCATTGATACTGTTAAACATAAAATGCGGGTTGAGCTGGTAGCGCAACATTTTAAGCTGTGACTCTTTTGCCAGATGCAGCGCTTCTGCCGCTTTATGCTTTTGCTCAGCATTATCCAGATAGATTTTTATACCATAGTAACCGGCAGTCCAGGTTGCCAGCATGGTTAGCGAGGCCGAGGTCCAGGTGCCAAAGTCGAACCAGGTCATTGGCTGCCACCAACTGCCATAAAACCACTGCAATGTATGCCATTTAAACTGGGTCCACAGCAGTGACGCCGCCAGTAAACAGATAATATGCAAGCAAACGCTTACACCGGCCGGTTCCTGCCTGAACCAGGCATATAGCCGCCTTAACAGCAGGGTAATAAAAAAACCGCAGCAGGTATCCAGCAAAAGATGAGGCAGATGAATTGCCCACGGCTCCTGGCCGGGCATTTTAATCATCAGTTCGGTAAGCACAGCATAAGCTACCCAACCACAATATTGGCATAACCAGAACAGCTGTGTTTTTGATTCTAACTTTATCAAGTTACTTTCACTTCACTATCACTTAGTTCAGGATCACTTCACTGCCTTAGGCTTAGCGCTAAATATTGTGCCGTGCCTGTTATTACCAGGCACGATATCACCCTGATTACTGCGCGCAGTCAAGTACCTGTGTTGCTTCGGTAACGGCAGTCACCAGCGCTATATCTGCCAGGGCCAGGCTAAACGGCTGTGTTGTGCTTAACCGCATGGCATCTTCTGCTACTTGCGGTGCCCTGGCACCTTCGCAGTACAGCGGCAAAGCGATAGTATGCCATTGGCCACGGCTAAGGCCAGATAAAAGCGGCAGCAGCGATTCTGAGCGCAGGCATGATGACTGCTGACACATCAGCGCTATGCTGACATCTGCAGAGGGTGTTTGATCAAGGCGGATACTCATCTGCATAAATTTACTGTCTGCAAGCGCGGATAATGGCTGCGGCGCGGTGTATTTCAGGCTGGCTGTTGCGCTGGTACTGGCATTGCCACCCTCAGTTTGCCAGACAAACTTACGGCCATCTTCCTGATAGGCTAAGTTAACGGACTGCATCGATAAACTTTTACCATCGCCACTCACCGCTGACGACGTATTAACCGTTTTTTGCCCTGTTGTGCTGTCTGATAATGCCCACGCCAAACCGTCGGCCAGGTTTCTGACAAACAACGGCAGCTGTTCGCCGCTGTGTTGTTTTGGCGCTGCGCGGGTCACTTCTGAAAGTTGCGCCAGCATAGTCTTGTCGGCATAGGTAAGGCCGTAGCCATAAGCAAACAACGGCTCATACTGCGCATCTTTGACATTAAGCAGGTATTGATCATCATACTTCGGCCAGGAAAAGCTAAGCTTGCCGCTAAAGTCATGCTGGATGTTGCCTTTGCTATCTCTCAGTAACACATCGGCAATACCCTGCCCTTCCGAGCCGGGTAACCAGGCTGCGACAAAAGCATCAGAAGCGTTCAGTTCTTTATTTACCCACAGCGGCCGGCCGCTTAGAAACACTGTTACCACAGGAATATTCTGCTGCTTTAAGCGTTGCAGCAGCGCTAAATCGCGCTTATTGCCATGCTGATATTCCAGCAACTGAATATCGCCAAACCATTCTGCATAGGGCTCTTCGCCAATAACCACTATGGCCACATCTGGCTTGCTGCTGTATTTGCCGTCTTCGCTGAGTTCTACCGTACCACCGGCGGCTTCAATTTGCTGGCGTAAGCCGGCATAAACTTACGTAGCGTTAGGAAAATCAGCATTAGTGTTATCTGTACCCTGCCAGGACACACTCCAGCCACCGGCTTGCTTGGCAATATTGTCGGCGCCGTCACCGGCAATCAGTACCCGGCTTTTTGGCGAAACAGGCAGAATATTATTATTGTTTTTCAGCAGTACCAGCGATTTTCTTACCGCTTCCCGGGCCAGTTCACGATGTGCAGGCGCATTAAACCACTCTGGCTTTAACGATTCCGGCCGGCTTGAGGGTTTGCCACGCGTAAATACGCCCCAGCGTATTTTGGCACGCAAAAACCGCCGTACTGCATCATCAAGCCTTGCGGTTGTAATAACACCGTCTTTTACCTGTTGCACGGTGTTGTGGTAAAAGGCTTCAAAGTGCTCGGGCACCATCATTACGTCTACGCCGGCATTAAAGGCCGCGGCGCATTGCTCTAAATCGCAGCCATCAACAAATTTATGCGCGTTCCAGTCACTTATAACAAAGCCGTCAAAGCCCATTTGCTGTTTTAATACTTCGGTCAGCAGGTAGTGATCACCATGCACCCGCTTGCCGTTCCAGCTGTTAAATGACGCCATCACCGACTGCACCCCGGCGCTGATAGCAGTGTAGTAACCGGCAGCATGGATATCACGCAGGCTTTGCTCATCGGCCAGCGTATCTCCACGGTCAAGGCCGTTTTCGGTACCGCCATCGCCGATAAAATGCTTGGCGGTGGCAATACGGTGATAAAAGCTTAAAAAATCAGCGCCAATTTCGCCTTGTACCCCGGTTACCATCGGCGCGGCATAGGCAGCGACAACTTCAGGATCTTCGGAATAACTCTCATAGGTGCGGCCCCAGCGATCATCTCTTACCACCGCAACGGTAGGTGCAAACATCCACTCGATACCGGTTGCCGCCACTTCTTTGGCGGTAGCGCGGCCAATGCGGTGGATTAAATCCGCATCTCTGGCGGCTCCCAGGCCAATATTGTGCGGAAACAGCGTGGCACCAAACACATTGCTGTGGCCATGCATCGCATCAGTGCCCCAGATGGTTGGAATGCTGCTGCCATCTTTGCTGCTATCAACCGAGGCGGCATACATTTCATCGGCATACTTAAGCCAGGTTTTGGCATCCGCCTGCTTCTGGCCATAGGGGGCAGTGTTGCCACCATTAAGATAAGAGCCAAAGCCGTATTTGCGCATTTGCTCAACACTCAGATAGCCAATTTCCGGCTGAACAATTTGCGCCACCTTCTGCGCTATGCTCATGTTTGCCAGCAAGGCATCCAGCTGTTGCTCGGTTGCCGCATCGGTTTTTAACGCCGTGTCAGCCTTTGGCCAGCTAACTTTAGCTGTATCTGCTGCTGTATCTGCAGAGAGCCCGCTTAGCGGAAACAGTAACGAGCCTAGAAAAAAGGTTTTGCGAAGCGCTGCATCTGATAGTGAAAACATAACGGGTTCCTTCGTCTGCACAGACCACGCAATAAAATTGCCACGGCAGACACTTGCTGTTTAATGGGGAATATATTCAATGAAGTCGTAATAGGCCCAGGCGTTGCCGCCAAAATACTGGCCGGGAAAGTAAAAGCCGTCTTGCGAGTTGTCACCGTGCCAGTGGTTAAGCATAATTTTGGTATTATCTACCGGCCAGGCATAGGCCGGTATTTCATCAGCGGCCAGATAACCATCGCCATTATCTTTATAAACCGTCCGGATAGTTTGCTCATTACCCGCCGCATCAAATACATACCAGCGTATTTGAGTTTCACTCCAGTCAAAGCCGATGGTCAGCAGATTTTGCTGAATATTCAGCCCATACTGGCCAAGATCAATATCCAGCTCCCAGCTTTGATAAGTGCCGCCTTGTGGCTGATAAATCACGTTGGTGTGCACCACATTGCCAAGCGAGGGTAGAAATTCAATATCAATTTCCTGCCAGGCCCGGCCGGGCGCATCCCACCATGAGGTATAGGTAAAGATAGACGCCACGGTGCCGGGGGTATTGCCGGTTCTCAGCGAGCCCTGCACTTTGCCATAGCGATAACTGCTGCGGCTTTGCAGCTCTGCGCAACTGCCCTGGCTTAGTGCCAGCGTAATACCATGCGAGCTTGGTGAAATCATGCCGGGGGTGAAGGTACAACCAAAAGGCGAGCCGTTATTACCACTTCTGGCTGACCAGATACTGCTGTTAAAGCCCCAGCTGAAATCATCTTTAAAGTACTCTGCCTGCACAGTAGCCGTGCTGCAAAGCCAGGTTGCCACAAATATGACGGGCTTAAGTTTGCTGTTCATAGTTGATGTCCTGTCGGTACACAAGATATTGCGCCCAAGCCATATAGCAGACTGCTTTGGGCGCGCGGTTAGCAGTTACATAGTTTAGAAATTAAAACCTGCTCTGATACCGTAGTAACGTGGCATGCCAAAGCTGCCTTTGTTAAAGCCTTTGCTGGTGTTATTCCAGTACTGCACCATTTCATCGGTGGCATTATTAACAAACACTTCGGCGTACCAGCCTGGCTTTGCGGTTCATATTTTAATGAGGCATTAACCATGGTATAGGCGTCACGTTTATCGGTAATGTAGTGCGCAGCTTCATCGCTTACGGCGAAGTTCATATCATCCAGATGCTTATCCAGGTTCCAGATGGTGGTGTAGGATTTATCTTTCCAGCTTAAATTAAACCAGCTATGCACATAGCCAAAACGGCCTAAATCAAAGCTGTGGGTATAGCTGACATTAGCGGTAAACCGGGGCGTCATCGCCAGATCATTGCCTTTGAGATTGGCTGTCAGCAGGGTATTTTCCGGATCGATTGATTCCTCATAGGACAAATTAAACAAGTATTCAGGATCGTAATCCCACTTAGTGAGCCAGTCTTTTGTCACACGGGCGTGGGTCCAGGTAGCATAGCCAGTGATACGGCCATTCTGGTATGGCTTCCAGTCGAATTCAAACTCAATACCCTTAATGGTTGAGCCCGGCACGTTTTGCGTATAGTAGGCAATGACCGGCTGGTTCTGATAATCCAACACCGGCATGCCGTTTTCATCCAGAATAGGCGCGCCATTTTCGTCTTCAACCGGCGATAAACGCTCAACATTACCAATTGAGCCGACAGAGGCATACTGCATATCGGTATAGTCGGTATAGAAAAATGCCGCTTGCAGGTTCAGTGAATTATTCAGGAAACTTGATTTAGCACCCAGCTCTAACGTCAGCACTTTTTCCGGGTCAAACTGGGTTTCAAAGCGGTTAACCTCACCGGTTCTGTCGTTCACCACTTCAAACACATCACCAATACCACCAGCTTTAAAGCCTGATGCCAGATAGCTGTACAGCATGGTGTCCTGGCTCAGGTTATAATCCAGGCCAATTCTGAAGTCATGATTACGCCACTGGCCTTTATTGTCATTGGCAAAGAAAGACGCATACAGCGCCGGGTCGTTAAAATAATCTACCGGCAACTGGTTAAGTGCAGTACGATTGAACCAGCCCGGCGCACAACCATCGGCATTCGAGCAGCGATAAGTACGGCCACCCTTATCCTGCTTGGTTTCATGACTGTAACGGTAACCAAAGGTGGCGTGTAAGTCATCGGTAATATTGTAGGTGGCCTGGCCAAACAGCGCATAAGCTTTGGTAGAACGGTCCGGCTGATCCCAAAATGCTTTGTCATCCATCGGGTTGTCGTAATAGCCCAATGTCGTCGTTTTTTCATAGAAGTAATTCACGCCGGTTATCCAAACCAGATCGCCAAATTCGTCAGACTGCAGCTGAATTTCTGTCGAGTAAGATGTCGCACCGGTACCTTTGAGGAAATAGATGGCGCCATCCCAGGGATCAAGGCCGGTTTCACTGTCCTGGGCGGATGATCTGTCCATGTCCTCATAGCCCACTTGCCATACCAGGCTTAATTCATCACTAAGGCTGTAGTTCAATGTATTGCGCAGATAAGTAATATCCAGGTTCAGCTCACCCGGTACGTTAACCACCGCCTGATAGGTATTATCGCTGGGTAAAAACGATGAGCAATCGCCGCCATATTCGTCAGGCCTGCCGCGCAGCTGGTCGCAGTTAACCAAATCCAGCGTGCCGGCACTGTTGTTCACATATTGCTGAAACACGGTATGGTTGCTAAACAGCCCGTGTGCCGGTTGCCACAGCGTGCTGATGCGAAACGAGTGCTCATTGGCATTATTATAAAAGTCTTTCTTGCCGGCCGGGGTAAGCGCCCGCACCCGCTGTGCCTCCGGGTCAGTACCGGCACCGTCTATCCACCAGTTTTCCCGCTGTGTTACGGTAGAGCCAATGCCCTGGTAAGAGTCTTCAGAAATCACCGGCGCGTTCAGTACGTCTTCGCTAAGGCGGCGTGTGTCATACTGGTTTGGGTCCCAGTAGCCTTCGAGGTAAGAGTCGCGTTTTAGCCCTTTTGCCGCAACACGCACAGCAAACTCATCACTTAGCGGGATATTGAGAAAACCGCCGAGGTTTTTGCTGTTAAATCTGCCTGCTTCGGCATTAATGTTACCGGCAAAACCGCTAACATCAGGCTTGGCTGAAATAACATTGATACTGCCAACGGTAGAGTTACGGCCAAACAAGGTGCCCTGAGGCCCGCGCAGCGCTTCTACCCGCTCTACATCGTACATCAATGCCAGCGCACCCTGCATCCGCGGCGAGTAAATGCCGTCCAGGTGCACGCCAACGGCAGGATCACCCAGCTCGGTAATATTGGTAGAGCGTACACCCCGCATAGAAATAACCGGCGCCGCCTGATCGGTCGCCGTTGAGATATCCAGACCCGGCACTAAATCGGCGATATCTTTTACGTTATTAACCCCGCTTTGCCGCAGCTGCGCTTCACTTAACGCGGATATAGCAACAGGCGTTTCCATCAACCGGGTTTTACGCTTGGTGGCAGTAACCGAAATCACTTCGATTGCAGTATCGTTTTTTGCTGCTTGTTTTGCTGCATCCTCCGCTGCTGGCGCAGTTTCCTGCGCGGCCAGCGGTAATGAAAAAGCCATCATGATGGCCATGGTTATAGTATTAAGCTTTTGCATGTCTTATCCTCCCCGGATGTACTTAGTTTTTTGCAGGCACAACTACCCTGCTGTTGTTATTTTTTTAAGCACTCTAGTCTGGTCATCCAAGCGAAGGCTATATCATTTCGGTAAAGCGAACCGCTGGTAATACAACCCGATATTTCTGTTATGGGAGGGAGTGATTCCAGGCCGTCAGGGCACAGCAACAAATTCAAAAAAAACGCCCCTCATTGAGGAGCGTTTTGTTATTTATTACCCAATCTATGTCAGGGCCCAGCGTAACAGGCGGGCATATATCCATTGTCGCGGCCCGCTTGGCTCTGCCAACCCCATGCGGGACAATGCTTCAGGTGCATCAGGGCCAGCGCGCAACAGCGCAACCAGCGCTTGTAATTTTGACTGTTTCAGTCGCCGCAGGCGCTGCAACGCCACCACCAGCTGTTGTTCCAGCTCAGTAAAATCACTGCCAAAAGGGTAACGGGGTAAATGGCCCGTTAAGCGCAGCGCATCTAAACGGGCCTCAAGGCTTGCAGGGGTATTTGCCGACGCAGCAGAGGGAATAGTCCAGCTCGCATCCAGTTTGCCGGCGGCCACCGCCTTCTTTGTTAGTTTTTGCTGGAAACGGCTATCACTGATACAAATCAGGGCTTTTATGCATTCCTCGTCCGTTGCGCCACGTAAATCGGCAATACCGTATTCTGTCACCACAATATCGCGCAGATGGCGCGGTATAGTGCAGTGCGGATATTCCCAGACAATGCTGGATGTGGTCTTGCCACCACTTTGGCGGGTACTGCGCAGCATCAGGATCGAGCGACCATCCCGCATGGCATGCGCCATGGCGACAAAGTTGTATTGCCCGCCTACACCGGAGACCAGCTGATGGTCTTTCAGGCCATCAGACGTGGCCGCGCCGGTTAAACTCACCATCATACAGGTGTTGATAAAGCGGGCTTTTTGCCGCTGTAATTTCTCCAGTGCCGGGTTGCCACCATATAACTGGTTGATCCGGCCAACCGAGCTCATCCTGAAACGGGGCCATTCTGCTTCAGTCAATTGGCGTAACCAGCGGTAAAAATCATCCGAGCCGAGAAAAAATGCCGCGTCTAACAAAGCGCCACTGCCTTCAATACCGGCTTGCTCACCGATGCGCCCGGCATTGGCCAGGCTCTGCAAGTATTCCTCGTCGAATACTTCGCGCTTGAGGATCCCGGCCTGATACAAATGCATAAAACCATCGAGAAACATTTCACTGGCGCCATACAGCCCGGCGTCAAAGCTGTCATAGCCGCCAATAGCATCAATCAGCGCCTGGCCGGGTAAGGCCCGGTTAAAATAGCCGCGATAGGCATGGTTGTTTTGCTGGCGCTGGATCAAGCTATACACCAGAGCATCACTGAGTGAGCCAATGCCGATTTGCAGCGTACCGTCGTCGGCCACCAGCGCACTGGCGTTCATTCCGACACAATAATCCTGGGGCGTTACCGGGCTGCGGGGCAGCGCAAACAGCGGTTGCTGCGGATCATCGTTGATGATTTGGTGAAAAAAATCTTCGCCCACCAGCGCATCGCCGGCCATAAACGGCAAGTCCGGGTGCACCTGTGCCAGTATCAGGCACTTTCTGTCAGGACGATGACGCAGTTCTTCTGCCAGATCCAACGTAACATCCGGGTTGCTGCTCAAACTGTACTGCCAGCCTGATCCGCCCGCCCGCCGAGCGACCAGTTGTAAAATCAGATTCACCCCGCGGTCGGCCAGATCCCGCGCTACATGGGTGTAGTTGCTGGACACATAGTTGCGCTGAGCATCTGTATTACCCAGCATGCTTCCCGACTGAAAATAAAATTCGGTAACGGTAATATTGGCCGGTAGCTGTTGTGATGCCAGCGCATCGGCATAGGCCAGCCGCGGATAGTCTTCACCAAAATGACGTTTGACAAAGGGCTGCAAAAAACGCTGTTCCAGTTCACTGCCGGGTTTAGGCGGATTAAGCGACAGCGCGGTGAAGATATCCAGCCGGATACTAGTGTCCTGGCAAGCCCTGTGGTAAAACGCATTGATCAAGCGGTTAGGTTTGCCCAGGCCCAGCGGTAGGCCCAGCACCACATGCTTACCAATTTGCGCTAAGACCTGATCAACAATATCGGCATAATCACTATTGCTCATTGCTGTAACTTATCTCCGTGTTCTGTACCATCGCATTACTGCACTGTACTACATTGATCAAAAGATTGATTGATTGATCAAAAGATTGATTGACCAAAAGATTGCGTTGCGCCAAAGGTTGGGTTAGCCCAAAGCGTCAATAACCAGACACTACCAAACATTAGCAGACAATATTCCCACTTAGGGATGCTGTTGATTGCTCCCTTGTGTATATCCTTGTTTATCAAGCGGAATACGATTAATAACAGCGTCATATTGGGTTAAATCGAGAAAGGCAATAACTTCAGTTGCACGTAGATCCTGCATGCGGAAAATCCAGACAAAACTGTTGTTATAAGGCGCCCCGTCAGCGGCAACCCCTGCTCCATCCCAGTAAACAACAACGTCATTACCATCTGCCCAGATGTCGTTCACTGTTGGCTTAACAAACGAAGAAAGACGTGCCGCGAATGGCGCTACTGCCTGCTTAATAAATACATCGCGGCCCCGGTAAGTGCCTGCTGCCGGGCTCGTTCCCTTGATAGTCCAAACCACGTCGGGTGACAGCACATCCTGAAAAAATGTTCCACCGCCTGCAGTCCACTGCTGGAATGCCTGCGCAATAAATTGTTTATTACGTTCAGTTGTTTCAGCCTCTGGCTTGGCTAAGGCAAAATCACTGTTCGCCAAAGCCAAAACCAATGCCGCGGTGGTAATAAAATGCCTTGCTATTGTCATATCGGTTACTCCCCTTTCTGAATATGTTTGTGTTCAGACCATAATTTGGCTCAGGGAGAACCGATAGCGATAGCATAAAAGTCTTAAGTTATTGCATGATTATCCGGGCTGGCTTTTACTGCCGTAACGGTAAGTGCTGTACCCGCTGCAGGCGACCACGCCTGAACAGTAACACCATGATAAGCCCCACAATAGCAGTCCCGGCACCCGCCAAAGGCACCGAGCTCAAGCTAAAGCCGGTATTGATCATCACAGCGCCAAGCATTGCACCTAAGGCATTACCCAGATTAAACGCGCCTATATTCATAGCCGAGGCTAAACTGGGTGCCTCTTTCGCCTCTTGTACTACTAAAGACTGTAATGGCGGCACCAGAGCAAAACTGGCTATGCCCCATAAAAAGATTAACGGCGCAACAATCATCTTCGATGATAGGGTTACAGCAAAAACCACTAATAGCAGCGCTACGGCGATTAAAGAAAACACCAGGGTTAAATCCAGCGAGCGATCGGCGAAGCGGCCGCCAAGATAATTACCAAACGACAGCCCGACACCGTACAAAACCAGCATCGCAGTAACAAAAACAGTCGAAGCCTGAGTTTCATCCTGCAAAATTGGCACTATGTAGGTAAACACGGTGAACATGGCACTTGAGCTGACAACAGTTAATAACAGTGCGACAAGCACCGGCCCTTTAGTGAGTACCCGCAGTTCATCCCGCACATTCGCCTTGCGCTCATTAACAAGAGGCGGTAATGACATTCGCAGTGCAATCATAGTAATGACACCAATCACTGCCATGGCAAAAAAAGCCGGCCGCCAGCCAATCACTTCACCAATATAAGCCGCCAACGGCACGCCGCCTATGGTGGCAATAGTCAGCCCGGAAAACATTGCAGCCACTGCGCCTGCACGTTTTTCTGGTGGTACCACACTCATAGCGACAATAGCGCCCACACCAAAAAAAGCGCCGTGATTAAACGAGGTAATAATACGCCCCAGCAATAACACGTTGTAACTGTCGGCCATTGCCGATACCAGATTACCTATTGTGAAAATTGCCATCGACAACAGTAGCAAGTTGCGCCGGCCCATATTGGCAAACACTAAGGTCATAAAAGGCGCGCCAACCAGCACACCAAAAGCATAGGCACTGATTAACATGCCGGCGGTAGGAATAGAAACGGCTAAATCATTGGCAATAACAGGTAACATACCCATTGGGGAAAATTCCGTCACACCAATGCCAAAAGCGCCAAGCGCCAGTGCAAGCAAAGGAATATTGATTTTCATATAAACTCTCGTTAATTTGTGATGCAAGAGAATATAACCAATGGCAAACTGCTGAAAAAGTAGCACTGGATATATTCAGTTTTGCGTTGGAGTCACAAATGAGTCACGGAAAAACCGACAGAACAGCTGAAATGGAAACCTTTTTATCCGTGGCATGTACCGGTAGTTTAAGTGCAGCTGCCCGGGAACTGGAGCTTACCCCTTCCGCAGTCAGCCGCATTATGACCCGGCTGGAAAAACGCCTGGGTGTCAGGCTAATTGTCCGTAGTACCCGCCGTTTGCGCTTGACCAGCGAAGGTGAATCTTATGCGCTTGCCGCCCGGCGGATCCTGAAAGATTTAGACGATACAGAAACAATGCTCGCCAACCGCGGCAGCCCAAGTGGCAATATTAAAGTCAGTACTGCAACAGCACACAGCCGTCTGACAATAGTGCCGTTAATGAAAGAATTTCTGCTGCGCTACCCTGACATCACCCTTGAAATAGATGTGTCAGATCAAATCCGCGATGTCAGTGCAGGCCATGTCGATGTTGCTATCCGCTTTGGTCATCTGGCAGATACCGGCCTGCATGCCCGGCGTCTTGGCGAAACCGGCAGAGTTGTGGTGGCTTCACCTGAATATCTGGCAAGCGCAGGCATACCGCAAATACCGGCTGATTTAGCCCAGCATAATTGCTTAGACTTCAGTTTTCGCCGCTTAGAGCCAGGTTGGCCGTTTCGTGAAAATGGCCAGGATTTTATGTTAGCCGTAACCGGTAATGTTATTGCAAACAATGGCGAAACTCTGGTTGAACTGGCGCTGCAAGGTATGGGCATTACCCGTGTCGGCAGTTTTCATGTACAGCAAGCGCTGGCAAGTGGCCAACTGGTGCCTTTGCTGGAAGAATACAACCCGCAAGACCGTGAAGCCATTCATGCGGTGTTTATTGGTGGTAAAAATACCCCGGCCAGAATACGGGTATTTGTTGATTATTTAGTTGAAAAGATGCTGAATACTCCCCTCAACAGAGACAAAGCAACTGGCATTCACACCGCTGACAAACAATAAGGCAGGCACTATCCACCCCATAATTATACTGCTACATAGCACTTAATGATTTTCTGAACCGTTGCAGTGAAAAACTAAACAGCAGAGTACCAATCAGCAGCAGAGCCAGCATCTGCGGCCAAACCACACTCAGCCCCGCCCCACGGTACAAAATAGCCTGAGAAGCTGATACAAAGTGCGTATTAGGCGCGGCCAGCATAATAGTTTGAATAAGGTCGGGCATACTTTCTCTGGGTGTCATACCGCCGGATAACAATTGCAGCGGTAATAACACCAGAATAAGCAGTAAACCAAATTGCGGCATAGAGCGTGCAACTGTCGCCAAAAAAATGCCCATAGAGGTAGTGGCAAACAGCTGCAAAGCTGTGCAGAACAAAAACAGCAACACAGAACCTTCCACCGGCACAGCCAGCACAATTTTAATCATTACCATTAAAGAAAACGCTGTAGCCACCAGCACCACCAGCCCCATAGACAGAATTTTCGATAACATAATCTCCCCTGGCGTAACCGGCATCACCAGTAAATGTTCGATAGTGCCATGTTCACGTTCACGGATAAGAGCCGCCCCCGTCAGGATAATGGAAATCATGGTGACACCGTTGACAACTTCCATTAAGGAACCAAACCAACTGGCGGTTAAGTTGGGGTTAAAGCTGGCTCTAAGCACTAAATCCACCGGCAAACTGGTATTCAAACGTTGCCTTTGGCTGAACTCACTGATTTCGCTGCTGACAATTTGCTCTATATAACCACTGCCACTAAAAGCCTGGCTGATGCGCGTAGCATCGACACTCAGCTGTACTTTGGGCGAGCGCCCTGCCAGGGTATCCTGCTCAAAAGCGGGCGGAATATTCAGCACAAAACTGTAGACTCCGGCATCCAAAGCCGCATCCACGTCCGACAAATTAATCAGCTGGGGTGGCATAAAATAAGGCAGATAAAAAGCGGAGATGATGCGGCTGGATAAGCCGGATTGATCTTCATCCACCACAGCTATCGGTGCTTTATGTAAAGTTTCAGGCATAGAAGTGCCTGCTATATAAATGCTGGCGCTAAAGGAATATAAAATCAGCAGCAACATCATAGGGTCGCGCCACAGGCTCCAGAGCTCTTTTACACCCAACCGATACACATTCGCCAGTTTATGCTGCATGCTTAACGCTCCTGTTTTTTCAGCAACAGCGCTGAAGCCAAAATAATTACAGGTACTGCTAATGCCATGTGCAGCAAAGCCGGGTAAATATCAGACAGCTGCAAAGCTTTACTGAACACGCCCCTGCTGATGGTCAGAAAAAAGCTGGCTGGATGAATTTCACCAATAACGCGGCCCGCCCCTTCCAAAGCTGACACCGGCGTAATCATGCCGGCAAACTGTACTGCGGGAATAATGGTGCCAAGTACTGACACTAAAATGGCCGCAATCTGACTTTTGGTAAAAGTAGAAGCAAATAAACCAAAGCCGGTGGAAAACAACACAAACACCAAAGCACTTAAACTTAAAGCCCAAAAACTGCCAGTCAACGGCACGTTAAACAAGGTGATAGCAGTAACTAACATCAGTAAAAAGTTAATAAAAGCCAAAGCTATATAAGGCAGCTGTTTACCCAGTAAAAACTCCAGCCGGCTAACGGGAGTAACATACAAATTAATAATGGAGCCCAGTTCTTTTTCCCGCACTACTGACAAGGCAGTTAATACAGCGGGGATCATCAGCAACAGCAAAGGGATCACAGCGGGCACCATCGCAACCAGACTTTTTACATCAGGGTTATAACGAAAACGCGTTTCTACAGCTGAACTAAGCTTACTGGCATCGGTGCCCAGGGTTTCAGCCGCCTGTATTCTGAGCCAGTGCAAGTGCATGCCCTGTACATAACCTTTGATAGTTTCAGCACGGTTTGGCATAGACCCATCCACCCAGGCAGCAACAGACACCTGCTGTCCACGCGATAAATCCCGGCCAAAACCATGCGGAATTTCTATCGCAAGGCTGATGTCACCACTGCGCATACGCTGGTCAATCTCGTGCTGGCTCTTTAAGGGCGGTTTTTCTATAAAGTAACGGGAACCGGATAAGTTCAGCACGTAGTTCTGGCTTAAGATTGACTGGTCCTGATCCAGGACGGCAAAGGTGAGATCTTCTACATCCATGGTAATGCCGTAACCAATAAACAACATCAGTACCAGGCTGCCCAGCAGTGCCAACGCAGAGCGGATAGGGTCGCGCCGCAGCTCCAGGCTTTCCCGCTGGGTAAAGCTCCAGAGTCGCTGCCAGCTAAAACCTTTTTTAACCGGCTCTGCGGTTTTTGCCGAGGCTAAATGAATCTCGCCCTCCGTACTGTTATCTCTGGCACCAGCCAGCTCGAGATAACGAATAAAAGCCTGCTCCAGATTATCTGCCTGCTGATTGGCAACAATTTGCGCCGGAGTATCACTGACCAGCACTTTGCCTGCATGCATCAACGAGATACGATCACAACGTTCGGCTTCATTCATAAAGTGGGTAGAGATAAAAATAGTCACCTGGTCCTGCCTGGCCAGGTCAATCATCAGCTGCCAGAAGTTGTCGCGGGCTATAGGGTCCACCCCAGAAGTCGGCTCATCCAGAATAAGCAGCTCAGGCTGATGCACCATAGCCACAGCCAGTGATAAACGCTGTCGCATGCCAAGCGGCAAATTATCCGGCAATAAGCCGGACACCTGCTGTAAACCAAAACGTTGGGCCATTTCAGCGACACGAGCGTTAATCTGCTCTGCTGGCACATGAAATAACCGGGCGTGCAGTTCAAGGTTTTGCTGCACTGTCAGTTCAGAGTACAACGAAAAGGCCTGCGACATATAACCCACTCTTTTGCGGGTGGAAATATCGTCCGGGTTTAACGTCTGGCCAAATAACAAAGCCCGGCCTGCCGTAGCGGGCAGCAAGCCGGTCAGCATTTTCATAGTGGTAGATTTGCCACAACCATTGGAGCCGAGAAAACCAAAAATCTCGCCTTTTTTAATCTGAAAACTGACGTTATCTACCGCTTTAAAATCACCAAACACCATGCTTAAGCCAGCGGCCTCGATGGCTATGCTATTGTCGCCATCCACCAAAGGTGGCACTACAACAGCCTGGTAACCTTGTTTGGCCGATTCTGGTAGCAACTGAATAAAAGCCGCTTCCAGAGCCTGGGTTTTGGTCTGTTGATGTAATTCGGCCGGACTACCACTGGCTAAAACCTTGCCTGCATTCATCGCTATCAGCCAGTCAAAATGTTCAGCTTCGTCCATATAGGCCGTGGCAACTATCACGCTCATTTGCGGCGAGTTTTGGCGTATCTTTTGTATTAATTGCCAGAACTGACTACGCGCCAGCGGGTCAACACCCGTGGTCGGTTCGTCGAGGATCAAAAGTTTAGGATCGTGAATTAAAGCGCAGCATAAGCCCAGTTTTTGCTTCATACCACCGGATAACTTACCGGCTGGCCGCTGCAAAAATTTATACAAGCCTGTGGCTTTGGTTAGCTCGTCAATACGGCGACGCCGCTCTGCAGTTTTATGGCCAAATAAATGGGCGAAAAACTGCAGGTTTTCTTCCACCGACAAGGTCAGATAAAGGTTTTTACCTAACCCCTGGGGCATATAAGCAATATCGGCGCACACTGCATCGCGGTGGCTACTACTGGCCATATCACCGCTCAGCACCTGCACTGTGCCTTGCTGAATAACACGGGCCCCGGACAATAAAGACAATAAGCTGGACTTACCCACCCCATCAGGCCCGATTAACCCCACCATCACACCGGCAGGAATTGCCAAAGAAATACCATCCAGCGCTTTGGTTTTACCGTAGCTAAGTTGCACCTGTTGTAACCGTGCCACTGTTGCTGGCTCTTTTGCTACAAGCTCGCAAGTCACTGCACCAGCTCCGGTAAAAAGTCTGGCCAGGGTTGGCTGCTATCCAGGCGCAGATAAGCTACGCCCGGCAAACCGGTTTTCACTTTAGTTTTATGCTTGAGCAGCAGTTCAGGGTTAATTCTAGCTTTAACTCTGAACATCAGCTTTTCACGTTCACTGGCAGTTTCTACAGTTTTGGGCGTGAATTGCGCCACATCAGCTACATAAGACACTTCTGCCGGTATAGACACACTCGGCACTGCATCCAACACCACCCGTACTTCACTGCCCACTTCAATCCGGCCTGCTAAAGCTGAAGGCAGAAAGAAGGTCATATGTACATCTGTAACATCAATAAGGCTTAACACTTTGCCACCTGCAGCAACAATTTCGCCGGTCTGGGCTATGCGGTATTGAATACGGCCCGATCGCGGCGCTTTTAGTTGATTGTCGGTCAACTCGGACTGCACCCGCGCTACAGTAGCGCGGGCGGCATCCACTGCAGACGCCGCTGAATTAATTTGCGCTTGGGCCGAAGCAATACCGGCCACAGCAGCGTCGATCTGAGCTTTGGCCGAACTGACGGCAGTTTTGGCACTGGTGACTAAAGTATCGTTATCTTCGGCTAACTGCTTAGACACAGAACCTGTTTCAGCCAGAGTACCGGTACGGTTGGCTCGGCTTCTGGCTGCGACCAGCTCAGCATTACGCTGGATTAATAACGCTTCTAGCGCGGCCTTTTCACTTTTGCGTTGCAATAACTGACTTTCTGCCGTCACGGTGGCACTTTGCGCCTGACGCAATTGGGCCTCAGCCTGATGCCACTGTGCCACCAGAGAGTCAGATTCTACTGTGGCAACCAACTGGCCAGCTTCAACAAAATCCCCTTCATCCACCAACAGCTCTTTAATTCGACCCGCAGTTTTGCTGGCAACAGCAATTTCAGTGGCTTCAATGCGGCCATTACTTTTCAGCAAATTCTCTGTTTCATCGCCTGTAAAATTCAGGTAATACAACACCAGAGCAACACTAAAGGCCCCTGCGGCCAGCAGTACTTTTGTTTGTATTCCAGTCATCATCTGTTTTACCTTAGAACTTGTTATTTAAACTGGCCTGTAATTGCAATAAAGCCATGTTTGCTGCATAAGCTACAACATCACTCTACGCCACTTTATGACTAACTTCTTTGATTCAAACCAAGTTCAAGCCAGCTTTAAGCCGTCAACGCCAGTAACCGAACCGGCAATAACAATTCGTTGCCCGTTACACCCGCGATGGTTAACATGATAGCTGGCCGACGGAGACAATGTATGCAGTGGAAACAAACAGTAACGGGGTTATTAATACTCGTGGCGACAGCCTGGGGTTGCCTGGCATTATGGTTTCAGCAACCCCAGCAGTTTAGCGCTCTGGGTGTGGTAGTACTGGCCGTATGGAGCCTGCTGGGTGCGATTTCTGCTTTTACTCTTTTATGGCGTTATCAAGCACGCTACCGCCGCAGTTTACTTGGCGCTTATATGCTGTCGGCGGCGCTGTTACTGCTCTGGTGGCACAACATTGCTCCTTCGCACAACCGGGATTGGGCTGATGATGTTGCTTATTTGCTGCAACCCGAAATACAGGGCGATCAGGTTACGCTGCACAATGTACGTAATTTCGAATGGCGTACTGAAACTGATTACACACCTAACTGGGAAACCCGCAGTTACGACTTAAACCAGCTGGTTTCTGCCGATTTGGTTCTCTCCTACTGGATGGGTCCGCATATTGCGCATACGCTGGTTTCATTCGGTTTTGCCGATGGCCAGCAACTTGTATTTTCGCTGGAGATACGTAAAGAACGCCATGAGTCTTTTTCGGCCATCGGTGGCTTTTTTCGCCAATTTGAGCAAGTGCTCATCGCCGCAGACGAACGGGACCTTATCCGCACCCGTAGTAATGCACGCGGTGAGGACGTCTATCTGTATAGTCTGGCCATTCCACCGGAGCAACTGCGCACGCTGTTTCTGGGCTATTTACAGACCGCTGAGGCACTGCGCACCACACCCGACTTCTACAATACCTTAACCAGCAACTGCACAACGATAGTGTTTGATTTAGCCCGCCACATAGCACCGGGGATCCCGCTGGACTACCGTCTGGTGTTATCAGGCCACTTTGCCGAATATGCTTACGATTTAGGCGCACTGGTGCCCCAGTATAGCTATACGCAATTACAGGAGCTGGGTTACATAAATGCCCGCGCCAAAGACAGTGATACCCATGATAAGCACGACTTTTCCCGCATCATCCGCATGGGAGTGCCGGGGGCGTCTGTGAAGAACACCCCATGAGCTCAGCCTGACGTTTTGGTTTATAACCGCTTACCTCAATACCTAACCGGCAGATAACGTTATTTCTGTAATGGCTTTACCAGCGATAGCTGGTATACATCATGACGCCGGTCTTTCATCGTATGCACACTGCCATGGCTGTGCAGCTCTTTGAGTAAGTCGATATTTACATCTACTATCAACAGCATTTCTGAATTAGGTGTAGCTTCAGCTTTAATACCGGTGGTAGGAAACGCAAAGTCTGACGGGGTAAACAATGCCGACTGCGCGTATTGAATATCCATATTATTTACCCGCGCCAGGTTACCTACGGCACCGGCAATGGCGACATAACATTCGTTTTCAATAGCACGCGCCATAGCACAGTGGCGTACCCGGGTATAACCGTTTTGCGTATCGGTTAAAAACGGCACAAACAAAATGTTCATGCCCTGATCGGATAACAAGCGGGCATATTCCGGAAATTCCACATCGTAGCAAATCATAATGCCGATTTTGCCGCAGTCGGTATCAAATACCTCAACCTTATTGCCGCCGGTCATCGCCCAGTTACGCTTTTCTGCCGGGGTAACATGCACTTTGTCGTACTGCTCCCAGGTGCCGTCGCGGCGACATAAAAAGCCACTGTTATACAACTTGCCATCCACCAGATACGGCATGCTGCCGGTAATAATGTTGATGTTGTAAGCAATAGCGAACTCAACAAATTTATCGCGGATGGCTTCAGTATATTTCGCCAACTGGCGGATACTTTCGGTTACGCTTAAATGGTTGTAATGCGCCATTAACGGCGCAGCAAACAGCTCGGGAAACAGAATAAAATCGCTTTTGTAATCCGACACCGCATCAACAAAAAACTCCATCTGTTCAAATAACTGCTCAATGCCGGCCATGCTGCGCATTTGCCACTGCACCAAGCCTAGCCGCACTTCCGCTTTGGGCGCATTAATCAGTTTTACTGATTTGGTGTAGTAAATATTGGCCCACTCCAGCAAGGTGGCATATTCCTGTGATTCGACATCGCCGCGCAAATAGCCTTTCAGTAACTTGCGCACGTGAAAGCCATTGGCCAGCTGAAAACTTAACACCGGGTCGTGTACTTCTTTACCTTTAACCTTCTCAATATATTGTTTGGCGCTTAGCGTATCTGCGTGCTGGTTATAGTTCGGCATGCGCCCGCCTGCCATAATGGCGCGTAAATTCAGGTTTTCGCACAGCTCTTTACGGGCATCGTATAAACGGCGTGCCAGGCGCAAACCACGATAATCGGGGTGAATAAATACCTCTATGCCGTACAACACATCGCCATTAGGATCATGATTTTTAAAAGAATAGCCGGTAACAATCTGCTCGTAGGTGTGCTCATCACTAAATTTGCTGTAATCGATAATAAGTGAAAAAGCACAGCCGACAACTTTGCCGTCGACACACACACAAAGCTGGCCATCAGGGAATTTAGTCAGCAGTGTATCTACTACCGGCTCTGTCCAGCTTAGTAAGGGGCCAGCCTGATAAACCTGCTCGGATGCTTCACGCAGCTCCGTCATATCCTCACGGGTAAGGTGACGCACTTCAACATGATTGGCTTCCATAAGCTCTCCTGTAATTACTGTGTTGTATTAAGGGTAACACAACCTGATGCAACACGGTTGTATTCACAGCCAGGGTCAGCTGCAGCAGCTACTGCAACCCGAACTTGCAACTATGCCTAAAGCCGCTTAGCGACAGCTCGGTCAGTAATCAGTTACAGGTAAGCATCAGCGGCTTTAATTCAGGCCCCCCACCCGGCAGAAACCTTGGTGCAGCTAACATTGGCAGGTCGGCGTTAGTTTGCCGGCTTTAAGATAAACGCACTATGCCTAGTCTGGAAAATAGCGTTCAATATCCAAAGCACCGTGAAAAACGCCGAGTATGTCGATTTGAGTTGGGCGAGCTAAATACGCTATGCGGCACTATGCGGTCGTGGCCATAAAACAGGATACGGATCTAACCTTCTGCTTCTTTACGATAGAAATAGCCAATCTGAGGGAACTGGCGGAGAATTTGTGACTTGGCAAAAATATCTGTTACCACTTTCAGTGCAGCAAGCGGATTATCAGCTGCAATATAGTCGTAAATATCGCGCATCCAGTGCTGCGCTTCTGAAGTCCAGTTTATTTCGACCATGAACGTATTTGTTGTTCCATAACCATATTGGAGACTACCTGCCCCTCCCGGACATCTTTCAGGCCGCGCTAAACCATATGTTCAAATGCTAACTCGCGCAAAATCTCTTCATAACTGGCATCATCCGGTTGGGATTGAACAATCTCAGTTATCTTTACTTTCACATCAGACATCTTGCTCTCCAACTTTCTTGCCCGGATCTGAACGATATAAGCCACAACCCCGGCTGGATAATGTTTCAATTAAGGTAAAGCATAGCGTAATTTAACCGGATACTGTACGCAACCAACATTCCATCACTGCAGCGCCAGGTTAAGCGCGATACCACTCAGCAACAGGGCAATGCCACCATCAAACAACTGCCAACGGCGGGCTGAGTTTAGCCAGGTTTTCAGACTGGGCGCCATTGCCGTCAATGAGGAAAACCACACTAACGAGGCGATACAAGCGCCGGCCATAAACCACAGTGGTGTTGTTTGCTGATTCGCCACACCGCCAATTAAAAACACCGTATCCAGATACACATGCGGGTTTAATAAGGTAATGGCCAGTGCCGTTAGCGCCGTTTTGCTGTTACTCATCACCTGAGTAGTATTATCGGTTTGTAAGCCTTTACCGCCAGCCCAGGAGCGGCGGGCCGCTTGCCATGCCAGCCACAATAATAAGGCCACCCCCAACCAGGTAAGCAGCGGCACCAATGGCGGTACCCATTGCTGCATTTGCTGTACGGCAAATACGCCCAGCACAATCAGCAGGCAGTCGCAAAGTATACAGACGGCAGCAATCACCAGCCGGTTCGCCCCCGCCATGCTTTGGCTTAATACCCAGATATTTTGCGCGCCAATCGCGACAATTAAACTTAAACCCACACCAAACCCCAGTAAAAACGTCATGCTGTTTACCCTGTGCAGAAAAATCTGCTGCAGAACATACCCTTTCACACTACTATTAATCCAACAAATTATTTTACATATAGATGAATTGAATTAATGATTGATTACCGCTTATTACAGGCCCTGTCTGCCGTGGTAGAACAAGGTGGCTTTGAACGCGCAGCAAAACTACTGTGCCTGACGCAATCGGCGGTTAGCCACCGTATTAAGCAGCTTGAAGCCCTTGCCGGCCAGCCGGTATTGCTGCGCACTGCCCCGCCGGTGGCCACGCCCGCCGGGCAACGGCTGCTAAATCACTTACAGCAGGTACGGCAAATGGAAGCCACGCTGGGACTGGACGCCACCAGCGTGACGACGCTAAGACTGGCGGTCAATGCCGACTCGCTGGCGACCTGGCTGCCACAGGCACTGGTATTGCCGGATCACCCGCAGCTGTGTTTTGATTTTGTAGTGGAGGATCAGTCGGTTGGTTTAAAACGGATGAAACAGGGCGATGTGATGGCGTGTCTGTGTGCCAGCAGCCAGCCGGTAAATGGTGCTAAGGTGCAGGCATTGGGAGCCCTGCGTTACCGCGCTGTGGCCAGCCCGGACTTTATCCGCCGCTACAAGTTACAGCAGGATCTGCTGACACAACTGCCGCAGGCACCTTGCCTGGTGTTTAATCAGGATGATCAACTGCAGCATCAGTACCTGCAGCATATATGCGGTAAGCCGCCGCAAAAAACGCATTTATGCCCGTCGTCAGAAGGTTTTTTACGCGCCGCCCTGGCCGGGCTGGGTTTTGGCTTACTGCCGGAATTACAAATGCAGCCTTATCTGGAAAATAAGCAGCTGGTTGATTTAACGCCGGATTATCATCTGGATACCCCGCTGTACTGGCATTACTGGCAAAGCGAAAGCCCGTTAATGGCGCAGTTGCGCCAGCAAATTACTGCCATTGCCCGGCAACAACTGCATAGTGGAGGTTAAAGAAGATGGGCCGAATGTGGCTTATTGCTATCGCTCATTTTCCAGACTGTGCCATAGCCGTAAAATGATAATGGCGTTGCTATGCACTGAATAGCGCACCACATAATGACCAAACACCATATCACGCAAAGACTCCGGCACCGGTGCTATAGCAACCGGTACGCCTATGGCGGGAAAATCGGCTAACAGCTTAATTTTTGCCACCAGCTCAGCGGCAATCCGGCGCGCTGCAGCAGGGTTATGCTCTACAATAAACTGTCGCAGCCGCTTTAAATCTTCCACTGCTTCAATGGTGTAAACCAGTTTCACCTGGTTAGATCCGGTGCGTCCTGCTCGTGCTCTGTACCCCAGCTATCCAGCCAGCTGTGCACCTCAACTGCATCGACTACTTTACCGTCGGCTGCCGACGCCATTGCAGCCAGCGTTTGCTGCCAGCGAGCCTGCTCGCTGTGCTGTTTGGCAATATATTGCGCCAGCGCTTCGTTAATAACCCAACCTTTGCTGCGCTGCAGCTTGCTAGCAATGGCCTCCAGCTGTTGCTCTACTTCAGCTTGCAAGCGTACCGTGGTAACACTCATGGCAATACCCCTGACTAACTACAATGTATTACAGTATAGTCAGCCGAGCCAAAGCAGGCAATGTAACGCTTTAAACCAGCAAAGCGGTAATCATTGCCGATACGGTTAACCCGCCGTTATAACAAGACAGGCTGCGGAGCCTGTTGTCGATCGTTTAAGCCATAGTCACGCATCACAGTTGCGACGCGTAGCCGGTAGTGGGCAAACAAACCGCTGCGGCCCTGCTGCTGCGCTGCCTGATGCTGCAATTGTTGCCGCCAGGCTAGCACGGCTGCTTCGTCCCGCCAGAACGATAATGACAAATAACTGCCGGGGTTAGCCATGCTTTCAAAGCGCTCTACCGAGATAAAGCCTTCAATGCTGTTAAGTAGTGGGGCCAGCTCAGATGCCAGAGCAAAATAGCTGTTTTTACCCGCGCTGGTTGGGGTTACTTCAAATATCACCGCTATCATCCCGGCACCTGCACAGCTTGGTTAAAGGTTGCCGGCACCACGGTTAAAAATGTGCGTTGCTCCTGCAAAATAAACTGCTGCTGTTGCGCAAAAGCAAAGTTTTGCTGAGCGGCGCTGTCTTGTTTTAACCTCGCCCGATAGCTTTCATAGTCTGCCAGGCTGTTAAAACTGATTAAGCCAAATGCTCTGTCGTTACAACCCTCGTGCGGTAAAAAATAGCCCAACAGCTCGCCACCACAGGCCGGTATAATTTCTCCCCAGTTTTGCGCGTACCGGGCAAATAAATCCAGTTTAAACGGGTCAAGCCGGTATTCAATAAAACATGTTATGCTCATCAATATTTCCTCCTGTTTGCTGCAAGGCAGTGTAACGGAACAATATTGATATGCTTCGATGCGCATCGAACTAAGCGGTAAAACTGATATGCAACCGAATATTGCCATTGTCGCGAACCTGATTGGTGACAATGCCCGCGCTAAAATGCTCACTGCCCTGCTGGGCGGCAAAGCCTTAACCGCAACCGAGTTGGCGCTGGAAGCGGATATTATGCCGCCCACTGCCAGTAGCCATTTGGCAAAACTGCTGAGCGGCGATTTAGTCTGTGTGCGTAAACAAGGCCGGCATAAGTATTTTCAGTTAAAAGACCATGCGGTAGCAGCATTGCTGGAGCAGTTGCTGAGTATCAGCGCTGCCAGTACTAATGTTGTTACCACCGGCCCGGCTGATAGTGCGCTGCGCCAAGCCCGGGTTTGTTATGACCATCTGGCCGGTGAAACAGCCGTTATGTTATATGACAGCCTGCTGGCGCAGCAGTTGATAACCGAACAATTGCACACCCCGGCAATTACCGATAAAGGCGTGGCATTTTTCCAACAAGCCGGAGCCGATTTTAGCCGCCTTAACGCCGCCAACCGGCCTTTATGTAAAGCCTGCCTAGACTGGAGTGAGCGGCGCAGCCACCTGGCCGGTGCACTCGGCCACTGGGTGTTAGCTGATATGTTAAATAACAATTGGGCCAGCCAAGAGCCGGACTCCCGCGCCATTCGCTTTAATGCTAAAGGATTGGCGGCATTTCGTCGCCGCTATTTCACTTAGCTGCCACTAAAGGTTAATCCGCGGCGGCTTTGGGTGCACTGAAGGCTTTGCTGTAAAAACCGGACGGGTCGAAACAGCACACCCGCCGCTTGCCCTCTGCCAGCATGTTACAAGCATCACTGACCCGCTTGGCCCGGGTTTTTGCCTGTTTGGCTGATGTGATCCAATGGATCCAATCCAGCCGGGCCAGGCTGGTGGTGTCATGCCAGACGGCACTGGCTTCAGCTGAGGCTGCCAGCGCCTGCTGTAAATCGGTTGGCACTTCAGGTTCAGGCTCTTGTTGCAACGCCTTAATATTAAAGCTGGCAACACTGCCAATACTGGTGCCTGCTGCGCTCAGTAACTTATCACTTAAAGCTAACCAATGGCTTAGTTGGCCATCCGGTTCCAGTGTGGCCTGAAATGCCACGCCGTTAATATGCCCAGTTACCGTTATTCTGCCACGGCGGGGCAGCTTTTCACTGGCCTCTTTGGGCAACACTACAAAAGCTGTGAACGAAGCACCAGCGGGCTGCGCCGGACGCAGCACTGTGGCAGCAAACTCAGAGTAGCTGTCGTTTGAAGTCATGATAAATCCGCTGCTTTATTGTTGATTTTCGGCCAGCCGCGCTGCGGCTATTTCTGCCAGTTTGCTATCAAGCGTTGCACGGCTTAGCCACTGGCCGCGCACCATTACGCCGGCGGGCTGATATAGCACAGATAAGTTATCCAAAGGATTACCTTCTACCAACAGTAAATCGGCGCGCTGGCCGGCTTTAACCTGGCCAAAATGGTCTTTATCGGCAAAATACTCACCTACCAGCACGGTGCCGCTGCGTAAAATATCATAATTACTCATACCGGCGGCAGCCATCTTAGGTAATTCGCGGCGCAGCGACAGCCCCGGTACACTATATAGCTGCGGCGCATCAGTGCCCATTAAGATAGTGACATCAGCGTCATTTAGCGCCCGCAGCAAGCGCTGGCGGTTTTGCGCATGCAACGCAGCAGTGTCACCACTGTAGTAAGCACCACCGGGTTGTTGCACATAACGCTGCCAACCGGCGATTACCCGCGCCGGCATATATTTCAATTCGTCATAGCGTTGCAACTGAGTGGCATCTGAAGCGCCGATAATGGTTTCCCACAGCGCCTGGGTAGGCACTACGGCTATATTATTGCTTTTAGTCAGCGCTATCAGTGGTGCCATATCGGCAGCCGTCAGCTCTTTGTCAAAACCGCCCAGCGCTGCCATATAACCATCCAGATGATCGATGGTACGGCTGCCGAGCAAAATAGCCTGCTCAATGCCTACGTCTTCCGGCACATGGCCAGCAAAGTCGATGCCTTGTTGTTTTGCCTCATCGGCTATAGCCTGATAGTGCTCCAGGCTTAAACCCGGATGAATTTTCAGTAAGTCCCAACCCTGTTGCTTATGCTGGCGCACCCGCTCACGCGCTTGTTCTGTTGAAGTTACCGTGTGCTGATTAAAGCTGGGCCCGGCCAGATACAGCGTTGGCCCGAGGCGCTTACCACTGGCGATATCGTCTTTTAACAGCAATTGCTTATCGTGCCCCAGCATACCGCGCACTGTGGTAACGCCACCGGCCAGATACAGCGTTAAGACATCATCTAAATAACGCGCCGGTGTGCCGCTAAAATCGGCAAGCGGTGGCACATGGCCGTGCATTTCTGCCAGGCCGGGCATCAGATAACGCCCTGCGCCATCAATTACCGTAGCGCCTTGTGGTACTGCCAGTTTAGCGGCTGAGCCAACAGCCACTATACGATCGCCCTGCACCAGTACGCGCTGATTGCGCAGCACCTGATTTGAGTCCATCGGTAATACATGCACCTGATCAAACACCGTAACAGCCACATCGGCCACCGGCTTTTGTTGCGCCAGCAGCCAGCTATACAGATCGTCGCCGGCATAAACCTGGCGCCAGGCGTCATGTTCGGCTTGCTCTAACATACTAAAACGTACATTGCTGTGCCCCAGCTGGCGCAGGGTTTCAATGCCCGGATAAAAGTAATCTTTGTTGATAGCGGAATCACGCCCGGCGGCAAACACCCATAGCGGGGTTTTCGCCTTGGCAATCGGCGCCATTAAATCCGGATGGCCCCAGCCGACCACTGGTGCTACAGCGGCGAATAACTGCGGGTGCTTACTGGCCATAAACCAGCTGCCAAAGCCACCATAACTAATGCCGGTTAAATACAACCGGCTGGCATCGGTATTGTAGTTCGCCTGTACATTTTGCAGCATTGCCAGCACATCCTGCTCTGCCCGCTCCCAGCCATCGGGCAACAGCGGTGGTACTGTGCTCATATCATTAACGGCGGCCGCAGGCGTAATAGGTTTGGCTGAGGCAAACATCTGCGGCCGTGGCGGTACGCCATCCGTTAAGCGTTTGGGAATATCCGCAGGCGAGCGATTAGCGATATAAGGCAGCTTACCCATATCAAACATCTGCAATTGCGGCACGACGATAATAAACGGCAGATCACGCTTCTGCACCCAGGCTTCATACAAAGGGCCATGGATCAAAGTGTAATCCAGCTCGTCCAGGCCATTACCACGCTCGCCATTGCCGTGTAAAAACAGCATTACCGGCCATTTTTTGCTACTGTTTTGCTGATAACCAGCCGGTAGATAAACAAAATACTGCCGGGCGCTGTTGTCGGTACTGCTGACATAGTCTAATCGCAGCAACTGTGCTGCACTGTCCTGTGCTGCGCTGAGAGTTCGTGGTGTTATGCTTGCATTGTTAGTGCAGGCTGCCAGTGCCAGCACTGCCAGTAGCGATAGCCAAATACAAAACTGTTTTTTCATCTTAGCTCCGTTGTCATAAGACCGCTTACACACTGTACCACCGGCCAAACATCTGCGCCGCCCGTTTGCGATAAAACAGGTAATTGGCGTGTGCCGCCGTTACTTCAGTTGCTGTTTTAATAAATCGACCACCGGCTGAAACTGCGATTTATTGCTGTCGTTCAGCTCAATCAGTGCCTCATGCGCACGCAGGATCATCAGGCCCTGCTGCTGCTCACTGTAGTGCTGTGCGCTTACGCCTGCCATGTTCACGTTGTGATGAGTGGGTTGTTGCACTATATCAAACGCCTGATCCAGGCACAGACTAAACAGCAGTTCATTGACCTCGCTATGGGTAGAAAACAAGGTGGGCCGCGGTAATTGCTGCTGCTGACAATAACGTGCCAGACTGGCTAACAAACCAACATAGGTGCTGTCCATAAAGCTGGCTTCGTTTAAATCCACCACCACCCGGTTGCAGCCCATTTGCTGCCGAAACAGCCGCTCGACCAGGTCGTCCATACCGGTCGCATTGGTGTAGCGCAGCTCACCGCTGAGTTTGAAATAACAGCAGTTATCAATACAGGCAAACAAAATCTGTTCGTGCTCTGTCATAGTCGCCTCAGCTAATGCCATGATAACGTCAGTATAGTTAAATCATCCGGTAATGGCTGAGCAGGGTCGATTGCCAACGCCTGCAATAAGGCGGCAATATCGTGCTGTTGCAGGCTGGTTTGCTGTAAATATTGCAACTTTTGCTCTGTTGTCTGCTGTGGCAGCAAGTCTAAAATGCCGTCAGAAAACAGCAGCAAACGGTTGCCCTGCTGCAGTTGCAAGCATTGATTGGCGTAGAGGGCAAAATCAAACATCCCCACCGGGGTACTTTTTAACGGCAGATAGCCGCTATCCTGCCCCTGCAACAACAAGGGCCAGGGAAAAGCACCGGCATTAGCGTAGGTTATTTCGCCACTCTGAATATCCAGCACCGCATAAAACAGCGCGATATATTTGCCGATTTTCTCCAGCAGTAATTCAGTGTTCAGTGCCGCCAGTAACGCCGCAGGATCGGTCAGCATAGCCGAACTGCCGCGGCGGTAACGTTCGAGGCTGGCACTGATAAAGCGTTTTAAGTACACGGTAACAAAGGCCGATGCCACACCATGGCCCGATACATCAGCAATATAAAACACCACCTTCTGCTCGTCGGCAGCAAAGTAGTCAACAAAGTCGCCACTCATAAATTCCGACGGATACAAGGCATGGGTAAACTGAAACTGTGCCACATTGAAATCCGCTGGCGGCAACATTTTAAATTGCACCTGCTTGCCGGCACGCTCACCGGCTTCCAGTTCAGCCAGGGTTTGCTGCAACTGCTGATTACTTTGTTGCAGCTCTGCCGTTCTGGCCTGCACCTGCTGCTCCAGGTTGGCGTTTAACTGCGCTAATTGTTCAATCGCCACATAAGAGCGCAGTGCCGACACGACCGAGGTGTTAAGCCGCTGTACTGTCAGCTCGGTTTTGGCGCGATAATCGTTGATATCGTAGTCCTGCACCACGCGCTGCTCGGGCGCTTGTCCGGGCTGGCCGGTGCGCAGAATAATCCGCACCAGGCTGTTATGTAGCGTGTCGCGAATATAGCGTACCAGGGTTAAGCCGGCATCGTCGGTTTCCATCACCACGTCGAGTAAAATCAGCGCAATATCATGGTTTTTTGTCTGCAGCTCTCTGGCCTCGGCAGCACTGTAGGCGCTGATAAAATTAAGCTTGTGCTGCTGAAAATTAAAATCGCGCAGCGCTAATTTGGTGATCTGATGGATTTCGGCATCATCATCCACAATTAGCACTGTCCAGCTGGCCATAGGCTCATCGGCAGCCTCGGTGTCGGCAGCAAACACCAGTACATTGTCGTCCTGGTCGCTATGGTGCTGGCCGTCAAAGTCCTGCTGCATAAGGCATTCCTTCATTCATATCGGTGACACTGGCTTGCTGGCATAGCTTAACTCTTGCTGCCATAGTTTAACTATAGCCGCCAGATTATGCAGTTGCGATGCGGTTATAAGCCTTAGTACCATCCAGGCATATTCCGCCACTGCAGTTTTCAGCCTGCTATTGCAGGTATTCAGTGTCTCCAGCATGCTATTACGCCTATACTGCAGCACTCTGTAACGTTAACGCAGGTTTGCATGTCTGATCCCCTGGTTCCGCCGCAAGTAACAGAAGCGTTACGCCAGCAAGCTGAACAGCAGCTACGTACCGGTACGGCACAGTTAAGCAGCGCCTTTAACGCAAGTGCCGATGCGCTGGGCGTGCTTTACCGGCTTAGCAGTGTGGCCAATACTGCAGCTGACGGCCTGAAATTACTGCATGAATTACAAATTCATCAGATAGAGCTGGATCTGCAGTTAGAGCAATTGCAACAGAATGAGCACGAGTGCAACCATGAACTGGCCTGCTACCGGCAGTTTTTTCAGCTGGCTCCGCAGGGCTGTTTACTGCTTAGTCTTGATGGCCTGATCACCGGCTGCAATGCCGCTGCTATACGGTTATTTGCTAACGAGGCTGAAGACAGGGCGCAGCAGCTTTCTGGCCGCGCATTATTGTCGTTGTTTAGTGCAACATGCCGGCCAATGCTTAGCGCCACTCTGGCTAGGGTACAACGTAACCAGCAAAGTGCTACGCTAATTGCCACTATTGCAACCCACACGGCAGAAACCCGCAGTGTGCGCCTGGCAATAAACCTGAGCCCGGATCTTAAAGCTATATTGATTGTGCTAACGTGAGTACTGTCAGCATACCTAAAACAGTAGCCGGTACTGCACCCCAAACCATCGTCGGCATAGGCGCTTCCGCCGGTGGCTTGCAGGCACTGGAGCAATTTTTATCGCACACACCAGCAAATAACGGCCTGGCGTGGATAGTAGTGCAGCATCTGGACCCAACGCAAAAAGCCATGTTGGCGGAGCTATTGCAGCGCGCAACCGGTATGAAAGTGCAACAGGCAACACAAGGTATGCCGGTATACGCTAATCAGGTTTATGTGATCCCACCCAATACCGAGCTGAGGTTGCGCAAAGGCGCATTAAATCTGGTTAAACCGAAAGAGCCGCGCGGCAGACGCCTGCCGGTAAATATCTTGTTTCAATCGCTTGCAGATCAGCTGGGTAAAGCGGCTATAGGCGTTATTTTATCCGGTATGGGCAGCGACGGCACCCTGGGGGCTCAGGCCATTAAAGCTGCCGGCGGCCTGGTTGCCGTGCAACAACCCGGGTCGGCGCAATTTGATTCGATGCCGCAAGGCGCTATTGCCGGCGGCGGTGTTGATATTATTGCAGAGGCAACTGAACTGCCGGCACGGATCTTATCTGCTATGGCACAAATGCCGTTTAATACAGTGCAGCCGTTAGCGGCGCAGATGGCTGCCCCAATAGAAAACGCGGCACAGCAGCCGGCACCTGACAGTGCGCTGCAGCAGATCATTACCCGGTTGCAAAGCCACACCCGGCACGATTTTTCGCTGTATAAAACCAGCACCTTGCAGCGGCGTATAGAGCGGCGCATGGCGATTCATAATCTTGATAGCATGCAGCACTATGCCGGTTTTCTCCCCGACAACCCGCAGGAAAACGATTTACTGTTTAAAGAGCTGCTGATTGGCGTAACGCAATTTTTCCGTGATGCTGCGGTATGGGATTATCTGGCCGACAGCGCCCTGCCTGCGTTGTTGCAACAAAGTAGCGACACAGCGCTACGTGCCTGGTGCGTTGGTTGCTCTACCGGCGAAGAGGCTTACTCGCTGGCAATAGTGTTTTGCCAGTTACTTCAGCGCCAACCAGAATTACAGCATTGCAGTCTGAAAATTTTTGCCTCGGATCTTAGCCCGGATGCCATTACCAAAGCCCGCCGCGGCCAATATCCGCTGGCCATTAGCGACCATGTTTGTGCCACGCGGCTGCAACAATTTTTTATCCGCCATGACAGTTACTACCAAATTAAACAGCATATCCGCGACATGGTATTGTTTGCCCAGCATGATGTAATACTCGACCCGCCATTCACCCGGCAGGATATTATTATTTGCCGCAACCTGTTGATCTATTTTGATACCAAGCTGCAGCGCAAGTTAATGCCGCTATTACATTACAGCCTGCGCCGTAATGGCATTTTGCTGCTGGGTAGCTCAGAAACCATTGGCCGTTACCATGATTTATTTGTACCACTGCAGGCAAAATTACGCTTTTATCAGCGCCTGGCGCCTCCACTAAATAGCAGCCGCAACCTGCCGGTGCATTCGTTTCCACCTTTATCAAACCTTGCCAAGGAGCATCCGGTGGCCATTAACAAAACGCTTTCATCCCAGGCTGACAATTTACAAAGTGCAGCAGATCAGGTACTGCTGCAAGTTTACGCCCCTGCTGCGGTGGTGTTGAACAATAGCGGTGACATTGTCTATATCAGCGGGCGCACAGGTAAATACCTGGAGCCAGCTGCCGGTAAAGCTAACTGGAATTTTCATGCCATGGTACGTGAAGGGTTGCGCTCACCACTGGCTTTAGCACTGCATCAGGTGGCACTACAGCCAGCAGAAACCAAAGGTACGCCGTTGCAACTACACCGCTTGCCACTGTCTGCCGGCGACAGCGCCATGTTGGTAGATGTGACTGTGCAGGCACTGCAGGAACCTGCGTCATTGCAGGGCATGACGATGATCGTGTTTCGCGATGTGGCCGCTACCGATGTTAAAGATGCACCAAGCGGCATCGATTTTTCGCTGGCGGCAGTGCAGCAACAGTATCTTGATGAAATTCAGGCCTTACGTGAAGAAACCCGCACCTCAAAAGAAGAGCTGCAGTCGGGCAATGAAGAATTGCAATCGACCAACGAAGAGCTGCAATCAACCAATGAAGAGCTGACCACCTCGAAAGAAGAAATGCAGTCGATGAACGAAGAGCTGCAAACCATTAATGCTGAACTGCAAACCAAACTGGACGATCTGGCCCTGGCGCAAAGCGATCTGCAAAATACGCTTAACAGTGTTGAAATTGCCATTTTGTTTTTAGATCAGCAACTGAATGTACGCCGCTATACCGACCGCGCGGCGAATATCATCAACCTGCGCGAAAGTGATTTAGGCCGACCGCTAAGCGACTTAACCAGCAGCCTGCAATACCCATCTTTGCATGACGATGCGCTTGATACGCTACGCACACTGAAATTCTGTGAAAAACAGATCTCAACCACCGACGAGCGGTGGTTTTCGGTGCGCATTATGCCTTACCGGCGGCTGGATAATGTAATAGACGGCGTGGTCATTACATTGGTTGATATCAGTGCCACCAAAATGCTTGAAGCAGCACTGCGCGAGCAATCTGTAAGCCAGAATACCCTACTGGGGGAGTAATATTGCCTTAGCACTGTTAATCTCTGATGAGCCTGCCCTGTTCAAACACCTGCACCGAAAAAGGCTCACCACTTACGTAAAGCACCGACTGGCCGTGACGCTGGTTGTCAATATACTCGTCACTCTGGAACAGGCTGCCGTCTTCGTTAAAGGTGTAACTTTTACCCTGCAACTGGCCTTTACCATCATACTGCATTAGCCCCAGCAAGTGGCCCCTGGCAGAAAATGCCTGCCATTTACCCACTTCGTGCCCGGCTTTATAGTTGCCATGCCATAACTTAAGTTCGCGGTAACTGTTTTCATCCTGCAACTGCCAGGTACCTTCGCGCTGGCCATTCACATAACGGCCTTTGGCTTGTATCTGGCCATCAAAATTCCGGCGTAAATAATCGCCGTGTAGTTTGTCGTTTTTATAAAACTCCAGCCGCATTACTGTGCCATCGGCTGTCACTTCTTTTTGTTCGCCTGCGAGCTGCCCTTGCTGGTTAAAGTGCTCAGTCAGCGTTATATCACGGGTTTTGTTTAGCCACTGCCCTACTTTAACGCCATGCTGATATTGGCCGCGCACAAAACTGTTGCTGTCTTCAGAGCCTTCACGATAATCGCCATGCATTTTACCGTTAACATAGCTGAGCCGTTTTATATCGCCATTCCAGGCCTTAGCTATGTACAGCCCCTGATACTGATCATTGAGCATTTCTTCACGCGCGGTCAGTTCACCGTCGGTATTAAAGCTTTCCCGTAAACTCCAGTTTTTTGCAGTATTACGCTGATATTTGTAACTTAGCTTTGCATCGGCAGTAAAACGTTGTTCAATGCTGACAGAGCCCTCTGCCAGATACTGTGTATCGGTTTGCGTACTGACATTACCGTTTTTGTGATAGTCGATACGCTGTATTTCACGGCCGTCGGCGTCGTAGCTTTGCTGTTGCGCTAATAACCCCGGCCCGCTGAACTGTTGCTGCAGCCCCACCAGAATGCCATATTGGTAATTTTTTACTGAACCTAATACGCCTTCTGCCTGGTAGTAACGCTCTTCACCATGCAACTTGCCATTGAGGTAATGTTGCTGATAAACCAGCCAGCCTTCTTTAACCCAATACAGCCGCTCGCCCTGGTTCTCGCCTGCCACCGTATTAACGCGTTGTTCCGGCTTGCCATTGTCATAAAAGGTTTCATACAAGCCCTCCATGCCATTGGCACCATAGGTTGCGCGGGATTGTAGTTGGCCGTTAGCATGAAAACTTTGCACCAGGCCAGATTGTTCGCCATTAACACGCTGCTCATGGCGGTGCAGTTGGCCATTTTGATGGTAGGTTTTTTGCTCACCGTTAAGCTGGCCGTTTTGATACTGATATTCAGCTTTTAGCGTGCCATCTTCCCAATAATGCCGGTGGGTGCCGTGATAACTGCCATTGGCGTTACTGCTACCTGTGCGTGACAACTGGCCGTTGTCGTAGAAAAACTCAAAATCGCCAACCGGATAATGCCCGGCTAAATCCGGCCCGTTCAGGCTACCAGTAAAAAACGGCTTATCTGTCGAAAGATAAAATAACTGTAAGGGCCAGACACCGTTTTGCTGCTGCGGCGCCTGGTTAATGTAATACATTACTTCGCCCGGCTCATCGCTGGGCTGCCATTGTTGATCTAACAAAATTCGCTGTGCCGCGACGTTAAACGATAACCACAGCGCGCTTAATATTAATAAGGCTTTCATTGTGCGCTCCTTAAGGCAAAGCCGGAAATTGTGTATGCCACTGCTTATTAACGGGCTCACCGCTGGTTATTAAATGCTTAATGCTCACGGTGCGACCATGTACCGCAAACCAGCGTTCGTTGTGCAACACCTGCTGCAACGGGCGCTGATAAAAATCGCCATTGGCGTTGTCAGTGGCCAGCGGCGCCAACGGCAGGCCTTGTACATTTAAAAAGCGGTAGCGCTGCACAAAATCTGCCACGCTTTGGCTGGTATCTACCTCTGGCAATTGGCTGATATCAATAAGCCAGCTTTGCTCTGGCTGATAGGCCAGTGTTTGCCACTCTGGCCTACCGGCGCAGGTTAAACTGCTGCTTACCTTGATGCCATAAAAGTTATGCCGGACTCCATCGGCTGTACTGAGCTGATAGCGCGCATGTTTATCTGGAGCGCCACTAAGATTGTTACTGGTTTTAATCTGGGTCCACTGCAACTTATGGCCATTAACATCGGGCGCATCGTTGATATTTAACGTACAAACCGCAGCTTGCTCTGCACTAAGCTGCAGGCTTAAACCATATTTGTTTACCCTTTGCGGCTCAAGTAAGGCAGGATCGGCTTCTGCAGGTGCAGACGCATTAAATTCATCATAGAAGCCGTCAAACATATCCTCGTTATACAGCGGGTACTCCTGCGACGGCGGATAGGTCAGATCAGCCTCGTATTGTGCGATGGGAATAAACTTCAGCTTTTTGCTAAAGCCAGAGCTGGCAGAGACAGCATTAACATAGAAAGTCAGGTTTGGCGGCAATTGCTTAAAGGTAAACTGCACAATGTGTTCATAGCGCAGCGACGATGCCAGTGCCAGCATATTTTGCTCTTGCGCACTTAGCCAGTCTGGCGCTTCGCTGTGCGGCTGCAAATACTGCACCATAGCGCCTTCAGCACCATCATAGCGCCGGTGCAGCCAGTGCTTATTGCTATTACGGATCTTAAGCTGATAACTTAGCGGCTGGCCCGCTAGCGGCGTTAATTCCAGCTGTAAATCTTCATATTGCGCCGTTACTGTTTGGTCAGGGTCCGGTGCCAGGCTAAGTGGCACCAGTTTGGCAGCCGTATAATGTGCACTGGCGCTAAACTCCGTTACCTGCTCCAGCAGCTTATCCGGTGCATTCCAGCCAATCAGCAGGTTCTGACGGCCGGATTTATAAAAACCATCCTGATCCGGGTAGCTATAAGTGTGCACCGCACTAAGTTGCAACGGCACGACTTCGCCCTTGGCATTGTGTGCCGTTATATCGGTTAAGCTAAATTCACCTTCCGGCAAGACACCCGAAAAGTCATGCTGATACACTACATTAAGCAGGTGATCGTTTTGATAGAAGTAACCGGCACCAAACGGAAATACTTCTTGCTGCGTCAATGCTGTATTGGCTTCATCCACTACCAGCACCGGCTGTGCTTCATACTCAAAGGCAGAAAAGTCATGTTCAAATTCAAAGCGTCGGGTTATATCCCCCAACTGGCGTTGCTGTTCAAACATCACCACATTGGTGCGCACCGTGCCGTTGTAACCATAGCGTTCAAACGGTGCCTCTATTATCAGTGCTAACTGCACTAACCAGCCACGCTTACGCTCCAGCAACATCTGGCCATAAAATTTACCGTCTTCCTGCTCACTTTCTACTTTGGCCAGCAAATGAGTGTCGGTTAACTGCAGCACTGTCAGAGTAGCGTCGGCCTGGCCCTGATAGGCCGGCAACTGTACGGTAGCCCCGACGGTTGCCGGTATTTTGCTGATAAAAGCCGCTGAACCAAACAGCTTTTTCATTTCCAGTTCCAACTCTGCACCGCGTTCGGCCAGCAGCGCCTGCCATACCGGTTTATTCAGTGCGCTAAAATCGGTTACGCTACCATTTCGTAAATTGGCATTAAATTCAAATCCTTGCGAGAAAAGAGCATGCATCTCAGGGTTACGCTCAGCTGGCTCGACACTACTGACACCACCGCCCTGACCGTCGCGTATTTGCATATAATCAATATGCACTTCAAAACGACTGGCAGTGCCGGTATCGGTTACTTTGTAACGCATTAACTGGTGCGAAGTTGTTTTAAAGGTTTCCGTGCGCCGGCCGGTATCCAGCGTTATTTTTGCGTTACTGTATATCTGGTAGCTGCGTTCTTCGCCTCGTTCAGGTTTAAACTCAACGTCGATATCAAAAAAAGAGCAAGCTGATAAAACGCAACAAGCGAGGACGCTGGAGAGGTACTTCATGGCATTCCTATTACTTTACTAAAATAAAGCGGCGCAGTTTAACCGTTAAAGCACTGTAAATAAAATGCTTTATCCGGTTAATTACTGCGCCGTGAAAATTTTGTAATTAAACGCTTATATCTAGCGCTTACGTCGCTGGTATACCACCAGCACAAAGGCTGCAAGCAACAATAACAATTGTGCGGCTACGCCCTGCACTGTCGGATAAACCCCTAACCAGCTTATAGTTGGCAGCTGCAGCGGGCTTATTGGCACAGTACCGGCCTCTTGCAATGCCACAACGCCTTTGCCCACCATCACTACAGCCAGCACTATCATCAGCACTGCGGTACTGCCAAAGAAGGTTTTTAAAGGCAGTTTCAGTGCAAATTTAAACATGGCAACACCCAATATCAGCAATGCCAGTAACGCCGCTACAATACCGGCGATAAAGCTGGACTGGTGCACCGCCCCGCCCTGTAGCCACAATGACTGATAAAATAATATGGTTTCAAATACTTCGCGGTAAACTGCTAAAAACACCACCAGCCCCAGACCAAAGTAAGCACCGGATTTAAGTGCTTTGTTTATCTGTTGACCAATAAACTGTTGCCACTGCGCGGCGGATGTTTTGCTGTGCATCCAAAAACCCATATAAAACAAAATAGCCGCGGCGGTTAAGGCGGTATAACCTTCGGTAAGTTCGCGCGAAGCGCCCGATATGGTAATAACAAAACTAGCGATTACCCAGGTAACAGCGCCCAGCGCCAGCGCAGCCACCCAGCCATAATGAACCGAGCGTTTTAACCGCGGCTGCTGCGTTTTTACCGCCACGCTGTATATAGCCGCCACAACCAGCAAGGCTTCCAGCCCTTCACGCAGTAAAATCAATAACGCCAGTAAAAATACGTTAAATGGTGCCAGCTCGGTTTCATCTAAAGCCTGCTGTGCTTGTTGCAGCAATTGCTGTATTTCGCTGATCTCAGCCTGTAATACTGCAGTGGCCGCTTGCTGCTTTATTAACTGACGTAACTGCAACATACGCTGTTCAATGCGGTCCTTTAACGCGCTATCTACTGCGGCCAGATTGTTTTCTGCCAGCTCAAAGCCGTCCAGATATGCCGATACCGCCAGATCGTAGGCCTGGTTATAGTGCTGCTGTTGCACCAGCGGCAGTATTAAATCCAGTTTGTCGTGAGCAATGTGTAATGGCGAGGCCTGGGCCGCATTAAAAAATTGCTCTGGCTGCTGGCGAAACACCGCCATTAGCGCAGCGCCATGCTCGGCATACTGTTGTGTCACATCATGCGGGGTAGCGGTAATTAAATTTGTAATAGCTGTTTTGCTGATCAGCACCGACGGCACCGCTTTAGCCGGTTTGCCTTCGCTGGCACCTATTTCAGCCTTGCTGGCAAGAGCTCCGACATAAAACGCCAGATCCCAGCGGCTTTGCTCATCCAGATGCGAAAAAGCCACCATACCGGTATCGGCCACGCCCAGGCTAATAGTGTTAAACAAGCCAAATAAACTGCGGGCGTTATAACGCTCAGTATCATGAAAATCGGTTGGCGCCGGGTCCAGCGCGGTACCTGCCGGGCCATCGCCGTGGCCGCTATCACCGTGACAAGCCGCGCAGTTTTGTTGATACAGGGCCTGGCCACGAGTGCGGTCCGGCGCTTGCTGTGGCAGTGCAATGGCGGGCATAGTAGCAATAACCGCTTTACGCATAGCAGCGGTTAATTGCTGAATGTCAGCTTCATCAGCATGTGCAGCAACCAGTTGTTGCAACAACGCCGCCTGCTGCTGCAGTTCAGCTTGCCCTGGCGGCAACTGCGCCGGGATCAGGCTGGCAAATTCCTGCATTTCAGCAAACTCGGCGGCATTCACCACCAGCCCTTGCTGTACGGCCTCTTTATAATCGGCACCAATATATTCAATTAACTGGATAAGTTTGTCAGACGCCTGGCCAGGTAAGGTAACGAGGAATAAACACAACAACAGCAGTTTTTTCATGGTACAACCAAAAGCTTAAAGGGAATGATTCGCATTATACTCTCTTTATTGGCTGCTATTACAACCACCACTGCCAATCGCCTTAAGAAACCCGCCTTTTACCGATTAGCCTTGCCAACCTTAGTTCATTTGCCCGCAACAGGCTTTTATGAGTATGCTGTAGCAAAAGCGCTATCGCTGGAGAAACAGTATGATTTTACTTAGCTATTTTGAACCTGAAACCAACAACTGGCGCGAATGCACCTTCGCCCAGCTACCGACAAATTTACCAGCTGAAGCCCGCCTATGGATAAACCTGAACAATGCCAGCCAGGAAGAACAACTGCAAATTATGCAGCGCTTTGCCATAGGCCCCACTCTGGCTGAAGATTTCAGCCGGGAGCGTCACCCGCCGAAAATGGAAGCGCAAACCGACTTTACCCTGCTGATTATGCGCGGTTATGCCGATGCTGACTTTAGTGAATACAACAGCAGCGCTCAGGTTAATTTATTGTATTCCAAACAGGTGTTAATCAGTAAAATACAATGTCATAACCCTGTGCTGTTAAAACAGTTAGAACCTCAGATCACTGCAGGAAAAAACAGTAACATTGCCGATTGGATAAAACAGTTAATTTTTGTGGTATCAGGTAGTTACCTGGAAAAACTAATTAATTTTGAAGATGAACAGAGTGAACTGGAAGATGTTATGCTGCACCGTGGCAATGATGAGCATATGGCACGCATAATGCGCTACCGCTCGGTGCTGCGCAAAATTAATCGCAACCTGGCCTATCAGAAAGATATTTTTTCTGACGCTGTATATGAAGAGCAAAGCCCGCTGTTGCGCCATTTTAACAGCACAGAAATCCGTGATTTTTACGAGAAATTTGAGCGGCTGCACAGCATGACGGATATGTATTACGATCAGCTCAGCGATCTGGTAGAAGGTTATCTCTCTACCACTTCGCATCAGATAAACGAACGGATGAAAGTATTAACCATTGTCAGCACTATTTTCATTCCTCTGACATTTATTGCTGGCATATACGGCATGAACTTTATCAATATGCCGGAGCTGCAAATGATGAATGGCTATTTTATTGTGCTGATTGCTATGGCAACAGGCGGTATTGCAGGGCTGACATGGTTTAAAATACGCGGCTGGTGGTAACACAACCACAGGCTAGGGAGTTGTAAATGGCTGAAAACCAACCGCTGGATATTGAAGAAATAGTACGCGACAGCTTTAACGAAGATGAAGCAGAACACCTGACCGGAAAGCTAAGCCAGCTGGAGCCGGAAGAAATTGCTATTGCGCTGGAGGCCATGCCGGTAGAGCAGCGGGTAAGCACCTGGCTAAGCCTGCACCCGGATGATCAGATAGCAGCACTGACCTATATGCGGGTAGATGCCCGTGACAATATCTTTAAACAGTTAGATGAAGCGCAGCTACGCAGCCTGGTTGAAGGCATGGAAGTTGATGATCTGATTGAGCTGCTCGATGAGCTGCCGCAGCGGATTTACGACTACGCCTGTTCACGCCTTGATGAAAGCCAGCGTCGCTGGCTGGACACTGCACTGGCATATGATGAAGATCAGTGTGGCCGTTATGCTGATCACGATATGCTGATCATCAATAAAAATGCCAAAGTACGTGACGCTATCCGGCTGTTTCGCCAATTGGCAGAAGATGCAGAATACCACGATGCCCTGTTTGTAGTGGATCGCACTGGCCGTTATGCCGGGCTGGTGCATGCCACGCAATTACTTGGCCTTGCCAGCCACCTGCCGATTGAAACCGTGATTGATAACGAAGCACCTGTGGTTGAAGGTGAAATGGAGTTGGATCAGGGCTCGGATATTGTTTCGCGTTCCGGCTACACCGCTTTAGCGGTTGTTGATGATGAAGGTAAGTTGCTTGGTCGCTTATCTATTGGCGAAGCGCTCGAAAACGTGCGCCGCAGCCTTGAAAGTCAATTTATGCACACCGCAGGTCTGGACGAAGAAGAAGACTTATTTGCACCGGTATTTTACAGTGCCAGACGCCGCGCACTTTGGCTGGGGGTAAACCTTATTACCGCATTTCTGGCAGCCAATACTATAGGGCTGTTTGAAGCTACGCTGGCAGAAATAGTGGCTTTAGCCGTACTGATGCCAATAGTTGCCAGCATGGGGGGGATAGCTGGCAGCCAGACTCTTACGCTGATAATCCGCGGTCTGGCGCTGGAACAAATTACTCCGCAAACCCATATGACGCTATTGCGTAAAGCCTTAGGTGTAGCCGGGCTTAACGGCTTGCTGTGGGGGCTGGTTATTGCGGTGTTAACTTATGTCTGGTTCGACAACTGGGTTATTTGCATAGTTATCGGGCTTGCTGTCATTATTAATATCGTCGTGTCGGCATTTGCCGGTGTCATCATTCCAATCTGGATGAAAAAGGTAAATATTGACCCGGCTTTAGCGGGCTCAGTTGTGCTTACTGCTATTACTGACATGACCGGCTTTTTTGTTTTCCTGGGTTTAGGCTCATTACTGCTGCTAACATAAAAAGCAAGCTGATTATTTGCTACTGACAACAGTATTGTTGCTGCCTCAGGGCGCAGACACTTTTACAATAGCAGCTGATCTTACCTCTTATTGGAGAGCGCATGAAAATTGCGATTTTGTCGCGCAATGCTGAACTGTATTCCACCAAACGCCTGGTGGAAGCTGCAACCAGGCGTGGCCATCAGGTACAGGTGATCGATCCGCTTACCTGCTATATGAACGTCAACCGCACCAATTCTTCTATTCACCATAAAGGCCAGGTGCTGGAAAACTTTGATGCAGTGATCCCGCGGATCGGTGCCTCGATTACGTTTTATGGCACAGCTGTACTGCGCCAGTTTGAAATGATGGGTGTATACAGCTTAAATGAATCTGTTGCCATCAGCCGCGCCCGTGACAAACTGCGCAGCCTGCAGTTATTAGCACGCCAGGGTATTGGCCTGCCGGTAACCGGCTTTGCTGATAAACCCGGCGATATCCCCGACCTTATCGAAATGGTAGGCGGGGCACCTTTGGTAATAAAGCTGCTTGAAGGTACTCAGGGTATCGGCGTAGTGCTGGCTGAAACCCGCACCGCTGCCGAGAGCGTAATAGAGGCCTTTATGGGGTTAAATGCCAATATCCTGGTGCAGGAATATATCCGCGAAGCTAATGGTGCCGATATCCGCTGTTTTGTTGTTGGTAATAAAGTCGTCGCAGCCATGAAGCGCCAGGCTAAAGCCGGCGAGTTTCGCTCAAACCTGCACCGTGGCGGCACAGCTTCAGCAATAAAGCTAAGTAAGGAAGAACGCAGCACAGCTATACGGGCTGCGAAAACCATGGGTTTAAATGTCGCTGGCGTAGATTTACTGCGCTCGAACCATGGCCCGGTTGTCATGGAAGTGAACAGCTCACCCGGACTTGAGGGCATTGAGGCAGCTACTGACAAAGATATTGCTGATATCAGCATTGCCTTTTTGGAACAAAAAGTGGCCAGCCACAAAACCAGGCGTAAACTTAACACCAAAGGAACCGGCTAATGCAAAATGGCACCAGAGCACCTTTTATACTGGGTAACAGTAGCATCCCTCCTGGCAGTCGCGCTGTAGTAGATATCCCTTTTGGTAAACTATATACCCACACTGAACTGAACATTGGTGCCCATGTGATCCATGGCCGTAAAGACGGGCCTGTATTGCTGGTTACCGCAGCGCTGCACGGCGATGAAATTAACGGCGTAGAAATATGCCGCCGCCTGCTAAAGCTACCTCGGCTGAATCAGCTTAAAGGTACGCTTATTATAGTGCCGATAGTAAACACCTATGGCTTTGTGCAGCAATCCCGTTATTTACCCGACCGGCGCGATTTAAACCGCAGCTTCCCCGGTAGCGAAAAAGGCTCACTCGGCAGCCGGATGGCATTTCAGTTTACTGACAAAATATTAAAAAACTGCACTCATGCCATTGACCTGCACACCGGCGCTATTCACCGTTCTAACCTGCCCCAGGTTCGCGCCAGCGCCAAAGACAAAGTGGCGCTGCGAATGGCTGAAGTGTTTAACGCGCCCATTATTATTAAAGCTGCCAGCCGCGACGGCACTATGCGTGGCACGGCCAATAATTTAGGCATTCCGCTTTTGCTCTATGAAGCCGGTGAAGCGCTGCGCTTTGACGAGCAATCGATCAATGTCGGCGTGCGCGGTATTTTAAATGTGATGACCGATTTGGGTATGCTCAGGGCCGTGCGGAAAAAGCCGACCACCAAATCGTTATTTTCTAAAAAAAGCAGTTGGGTACGGGCCGAACACGACGGCATAGCACGCTACTATGTCGGTCTGGGCCAAACAGTAAAAACCGGCGATGTGCTGGCGCACATCTATTCACCCTACTCTGATTTTGAGGTGGCAGTGCCGGCCAGCTTTGACGGCATTGTCATTGGCCGTAACAACCTGCCGCTGGTAAACGAAGGTGAAGCGCTGTTTCATGTCGCTGAAGTCAGCTCACTTGATGAAGCAGAAAAAACTCTGGATGCCATTAATGACGAAGTAGACAATGCAATGCCACCGGTGCTGGGTGAAGAATACGGCGTGGTTTAAAGCGCTACTGCTTTTGTGATACCACGTCGTAACGTTTCAGCTCAGGCAGGCGCTGTTGTAATTGTTTTTCAATTTCATCCAGCTCCTGCATACGCTGGCAGAATAACGCCGATTTTTCTTCCAGCTCTACCGCTTTAGCATCCAGCCCCAGATTAATTTTATCAACCATTTGGCCAACCGACTGCCAATCCTGGTTATCTGAACGCTCAAAGTTACTGTCTGAATGACGCAAGGCATCACGCAGTGCCCCCCATACCGCACCAACAGTATGGCGGGCCAGGTTATCCAGTTGGGGTTTTAATTCGTCATGCAGAAAATAATCCAGCTCATTCAGGCTCTGCGGCGCCAGATAGAAGTGATCGTTACTGCGCACAAAGCGCGACATCCACTGAAAGGTAGTTTCCCGCACCAGCTCGCGCCATTCAGCCTGCTGCGCCTGGCTGCCAATACCGCTGAACATGGCTTCAATGCTGGACAATCCCAGCTCCACGCCGTCTACCGCTATACTGACAATTTCTGGCACAAAACGACGTAAACCCTGGCTGTACTGCGCCAGTAATAAGGTGTCGTCATCTTCCAGCGTAACCCACTCACCGCGAACAAACAGCTGATGATCAGCATTTATCTGCACATGGGTGCGGTTGTTTTGCATAATACGGATCTGATCAGGTGAAATAATAATACCGTGCGCAAAGGCCATATTGCACTCAGCTGCAGGTAGCAGCGGTGCAAGCAAGAGCATAGAGGTACAGAAAAAACGCTTCACTGATAATTTACCCGGTAACGATGACAGACAAAGCCTACGTCAGCACTGTAAAAAACACATTACCCTGCATCGCAAAGTAGTTGCCAACTGTCGAAAACGCAGCCTGACTCATATTAATAGAATGGTTCTATTGACACACTGCCATCTACCAGCAGGATTTTTGACGGGCCGTACTCACGACGGCTACGGATAATGTCTTTATCAAAATGCACCTCAACCGCTGAAAACAACTGCTGATGCGCCACAATAAGCGCCTGCCCCAGTTTTTCTTTGCGCTGCAGTTCCAGTGCTTTGACATCCTCTATTAATGCCAGCGCCACGGTTTTATGCTCATCAAATTCGCCCTGTAACTCCTGGCGGCGTAATTCTATCTGGGCGTTGCCTTCAATTTTCTTCAGCTTCTCCAACTGTTCACGAATATCCAGCATATCTTTTTTCGCCGCAGCAATACTGGCGCGCAGTACTTCTTGTTTTTCCACTATGGGATCGGTCAGCCGGTTAAGCTCAATATAAATATTGCTGCTGGACGGCGCACCTAAATTGCCGGTATGAATACCATAATCCAGATAAAAATAACCACCAATTACCTTACCATTAGGATTGTCTTCAGGGCCGGCATACACTTTAGCGGCAGACACCGCGCAATGCATAATTTGCTTTTTAACGTAGATATTGCCGTTAGCATTTAAGCGGGCATATTGGGCAATATTGCACTCTATATCGCCCTGAGCTTTTAGCTCTGTGCTGTATTCAGTATCTTTTTCTACAGTGGCTATCTGGTGGCCAATAATGGCACCACCAATTCTGATATCGCCACCGGCTTCAATCAGGCTGCCTTCAACGAAGCCTTTTACAAAGACATTGCCGCCGGCAATCACTTTCATACTTTCAGTCACATCGCCGTTAATAACGACGGAGCCACGAAAAATAATATGCCCGGTAGCCAAATCTACATTCTTGACGGTAAACACCTCATCAACGGTAGCGCCGTTTTCGATTACCCGGGGTAAACCATCACGCGCAGCCAACAGCAAATCAGCATCCTCGGCCGATAACTCACTACCCTCGCCCAAATTCCATTCCACAACATGGCCAGGTGTGGCCGGCAATACATTGCCGGTAACGGTCATGCCATCTACCCCGGCAGTAGGCGGATGCCGGCGCATTAACGGCTCGGCAGCGCGAATTGACGGAATAACCCCGAAGTCGCGTAAATCGGCTTTTTCTTCAGACTGCAGTAAGGGTTTATTGCGCCGGCTTTCCATATCGGGGATCAGTGCTTCAAAACGGGAATCAACTCCCTGCACTACCTGGCGGCCACGCGCTATAACCAGTTTTACTTTGCTGCCGGGATCGGCCTTGCTGGCATGTGTTACCAGCTTAATGATGTGCTCTTTACTAAAACCAAATACGACACCGGCTTCCTGTGCGGCTTTAACCAGCATATTAGCCGACACCGGAGGCCCGCCCCAGGCTGAGGTAATAATGGCGGCGGCTGACATTTTATCTTCGCTGATATCAAACTTAAGCTCAGCCGGGCGCATATCTGCAATACGATAGGTTAACGGCACACCTTCGGCTTGCAGTTTGTCTTTAATTTTTTGCTGAATTTGCTGATATTCTATCAGCAGGTTGGTAAGTTGATCCTGGATTAAAAAGCAACGGCCATAGCCGGCTTGCTGTAACTGGGCGTTAACGTCCTGCGCCGTCAGCGCATTCAGAGTTACAGGCACGGTTATCTTTATACTATTATTGTGCTCGGTAAATTGCATATGGCTTCACACTTCAGGTTACTGCACGAAAGCTAGTCTAATGAAGCAAATAACCGGCCTGAACACAAGCCCTTTTATTCCCGCAGGGCTCAGTTGTGGCTAATACATCAGATATAGTTTTCCTGATGGATACGGATAAACAAGTCTGTACCCGCTTTACTGTAATCAATCTTATATTCTTTGTTATTAATAGCCTGCACAAATAGTAAGGTTTTTACCTCGCTAAAAACATCAGAGCTGGAAATATCTACCACTTCCATATAGCGATCTTTTGCATCAGCCTTATTAGCCGGTACCGTTTCACTGAAAACTTTCACGCCATGGCGTGTCACGATTATCACCGGGTCGTTATCATCATTCACCACAACCAGGTCAAGCTTTTTATTCTTATGTATCAAAGTGTTACGACCACTAACTAAAAATGCTTTTTCGTAAGTATTCATTCATTGCCCTGCACAATATCCGGTAATGACAATATTATGATACAGTCAGTACCTAGTGTCTAGGTTACTGTATTCTGGATACATTGTAACCTCGCCTGATTAATCTGCTTACACAGGTTAAGCGCATCTGCTTCGCTAAGTTCAACAGGCACAAAAATATCAAAGCCAGTGGCATTTACCAAACGCTGCATCCGGTGAGCAAAAGCCGCCTTAATACCATTATATTGCTGATTAGCCGTATTGAAATTTTCGCCCTCTGCCAACAGCTCACTGGCACACTGCCCACTGTTACAGCCCTGGCGTATTGCTTCAACATACAAGGCGCGTTGCTCTGTCATGATACGCACAGCCAACCGCAGTGGTAAGCCTTGTAAAAAACTGTCGTAGTCAGTCAGTTTAAAGGCGATATAGCTGAGTTTTTTTTGCTCCAGCTGTGGTACACCACTGTATAAAAAACTGTTCCAGGGCAAAAACCAACTGCCGCGGCGGTGAAAATAGCGTAACCCTTTTTCATCATACTGCAAAAAATAGGCAGGCTCAGACAACTTGGCCCAACCGGCAAAAAGCCCCAGTGCCGCCATAACAAATGCCAGAGCATGCAGAACGTTAAGTTGCTCCACCCAGAGTACACTGAGCAACAGTAGCAGTAATATGGTGCCACTACCTAACATCAAGGCTGCACCACCCCGGCTGGCACCACCCTGAATTTGATTCAGCTGCATGTTAATTACCTCCGCTGCCGCTATATTATGGCCAATATGGCAGGCTTTGCCGTTTAGTTCAGCAGATATTGCTAAATTAAACCGCAGTTATACCCTGCTTAAGCGACCAACGCCGCTGCGACTGCGATAACAGGAAATCTAAACAACGCTTTCTTCCATACAATAAGGCAGAAATTATTATTAAGCTGTTATCCGGGGTTATTGTGGCAAAATTACATTCAAAATTAATTTGGGTGATTCTCATCGCTCTGCTGGTATTTGTAGGCTATTTATACTGGATACCCAGCCAGAAAACTGACATCCGCCGCGACGCCGCTGTTGTAGCAGTAAGTACTGCTAAAGTAGAAACCAAGCCGATGATCCGCAGCGTTAATTCACTGGGTACCGGTATTTCCAATAACTCAATTCAGTTGATCTCCCCTACCAGTGACTTTGTCACCGAACTGAATATTCGTGAAGGCAAAGCCATCAAAAAAGACGAAGTGATTGCCCGTTTACATGATGTGGAAGAGCGTGCGCGCGTAACAGAGCTGGAAGGCATCCTGGAAGATCAAAAACGCCAGTTGGACCGGCTGAAAAATCTTGCTACCACTCAGGCCACCGCGCAATCGATGCTGGATGAACAACAAACCCGGGTTAATACCACGCTGGCCCAGCTGGACATTGCCAAAGCCCAGTTAGCGGAAATGACTATCCGCGCACCTTTTGATGGCTATCTGGGCCTGCGCCAGGTTAGTGTTGGCGCATATATTACCAATGGCACTGTGATCACCACGCTGGATGATTTAAATACCCTGCGGGTGGCGTTTAGCGTTGCCGAGCATTATCTGGCCGATATCAGTGTAGGTATGCCGTTAACCGTTACCAATGCCGCTTATGGCAATATCAGCTTTAACGGCAAAGTCAGCGCTATTGATACCCGGTTGGACCCGATAACCCGTACCGTAACAGTACACGGCGCTTTACCTAATGACGATTTACGCCTGCGTCCTGGCATGTTGCTGCATGTAAAGCTGGAGCTGGACAATCGTCAGGCCATGCAGATTTCAGAAAAAGCCCTGGTGCCACAGCAGCAAAAACAGTTTGTTTATAAAGTAGGTGCTGATAACAAAGTGACTCAGGTCGAGGTAAAAACCGGCCAGCGCGTACCGGGCTGGGTGGAAATACTTAGCGGGTTAGAAGAAGGCGACGAAGTGGTAGTTGAGGGCATTCAGAAATTGCGCTCAGGTGTGACCATTAACCGGGTTGGAGGCTGATATGCTGCTGTCCGATGTGTCGGTTAAAAGGCCGGTATTTGCCACCGTTATAAACCTGCTGCTGGTGGTGTTTGGTATTGTCTGCTTTAGTATGCTGCCGCTGCGCGAGTATCCGGATATTGATACTCCTATTGTTAGTATCAGCACTAACTACCCTGGCGCCTCAGCCGAAATTGTTGAGTCTAAAATTACTCAGTTGCTGGAAGATCGCATCAGCGGTGTTGAAGGTATTAAAAATATTAACTCGGTCAGCCGTAATGGCCGCTCGAATATTTCTATTGAATTTGCCGTTGAACGCGACATAGATTCTGCCGCCAACGATGTACGTGACCGGGTGTCACGTGCCTTAAACAACCTGCCAGATCAGGCAGATCCGCCAGAAGTGTCCAAAGCCAGTGACGATGAAGACACTATCGCCTGGTTTGTGTTAAACAGCGAAACGATGACCTCACTGGAGCTGACCGACTACGCCGACCGTTACATTGTCGAGCGGTTCTCCGTGGTTGACGGGGTAGCCCGCTTGCAACTGGGCGGCTCACGCGATTACGCCATGCGTATCTGGCTGGACCGCGATGCTATGGCATCACGCGGTGTAACAGTGCAGGATATTGAAAACGTATTACGGGCAGAAAACGTAGAATTGCCTGCCGGTAATATAAAATCTACCGATCGCGATTTTACCGTGCGTGTCGTGCGCACCTACAAATCACAGGAAGATTTTCGCAAGCTGGTTATTAAACGTGGCGCCAATAATTATCTGGTACGGCTTGGCGAAGTTGCCGATGTACTGCTAACGGCAGAGAACGAAGAAAGCGAGTTTCGCGGCGACGGTAAAAACCTGCTGGGTATCGGCATTATTAAGCAGTCAAAAGCCAATACGCTGGAAGTGGTTAAAGCCGCCCGGGCAGAAATGGAGCGGATTAAGCCTACCCTGCCTGAAGGTACCACCATTGAGCCGGGTTACGATTCGTCACTGTTTATTGCCGAGTCGATTAAAGAAGTTTATAACACTCTGGCCATCGCCATGGCGCTGGTTATTGTGGTGATATTTCTGTTTTTAGGTAATATCCGCGCTACCTTTATTCCGGCTATTACCGTGCCGGTATCGCTGGTAGCGGCGGTTACCGTGCTGTTTGCGCTGGATTTTTCGGTTAACCTGCTGACCTTGCTGGCCATGGTACTAGCCATAGGTCTGGTGGTAGATGACTCTATCGTGGTACTGGAAAACATTTACCGGCGTATTGAGCAAGGCGAGCATCCGCTGCTGGCCTCTTATCGCGGCGCACGCGAGGTTGGTTTTGCGGTTATTGCCACTACGCTGGTACTTATTTCGGTGTTTGTGCCGCTGGTGTTTATGCAAGGCCAGCTGGGTAAACTCTTTACCGAGTTCGCGTTGGCAATTGCCGCTGCGGTGGCGTTTTCCAGTGTTACCGCGCTTACGTTATCGCCGATGCTATGCAGTAAGTTACTGACGCACCAGAAACGTGAAAGCAAGCTCGGCCTGTGGCTGCATGGTGCCTTTCATAAACTGGAAAATGCCTACCGGCGCCAACTGGATGTTGTTTGCGCTACACGGTGGCCGGTGATCGTCGTGGTTGTGCTGTGCTTTTTAGCCAGTTATATGCTGGTAAAACTGTTACCCAGCGAACTGGCGCCAACAGAAGATCGCGGTACTTTCTTTGTCATGATGAGCCCGGCAGAAGGTGCCAGTTATGCCAGCAATAGCCGTAATATGCGCCTGATTGAAGATGTACTGATGCCCTACTACCATGACGGCGAATTTAACCGCTTACTGGTACGTGTGCCGGGCTGGGGTAACAGTGGCGGTGTTGCCATAGTCGGCACTGAAAACTGGCATAACGGTAAACGCCGCACGCAGGACTTAATGGGCGAAGTAGGCGAAAAGCTAAACGACATCCCCGATGTACGTGCTTTCACCTTTATGCGTAGCGGCCTGGGTGGCGGCGGTGGCGGTGGCCGGCCAATCCAGTTTGTATTGCAGGGTAATACCTATGAAGAGCTGGCACGCTGGCGCGATATTGTGATCAGTAAAGCGGCAGAAAATCCCAATATTCTGATGCTGGATCACGACTATAAAGAAACTGTGCCGCAGATACTGGTAGAAATTGACACCGAGCGCGCCGGCGATTTGGGTATTTCTGTCGGTGCCATTGGCCGTTCGCTGGAAGCTATGTTGGGCGGTCGCCGGGTAACCACTTTCTTAGATCGTGGTAAAGAGTACGATGTCATTATTGAAGGCCTGGACGACGATTTCAGCTCACCGGGCAGTATCAGCAATGTTTACCTGCGCTCGGATACGTCAAGCGAGCTAATCCCACTGGATAACCTGGTAACACTGCGTGAAGAGGCAACGTCATCCAGCCTGAACCGTTACAACCGGATGCGGGCCATTACGTTAACCGCCAGTATGGCACCGGGCTACAGCCTGGGTGAAGCGCTGGAATATCTGGAGAACGTGGTTAAAACAGAAATTCAGGACACCGTTGGTATTGATTACAAAGGCGAATCGCTGCTGTATCAGGAAAGCGGCAGCTCTACCCTGATGGTATTTATTCTGGCCCTGCTGATCACCTATCTGGTGCTGGCAGCGCAGTTTGAAAGCTTTATTCACCCGCTGGTTATTATGATCACGGTTCCACTTGGGTTAGTGGGTGCCTTGTCCGGTTTGTATTTCAGTGGCATGACACTGAATATCTACAGCCAGATTGGTTTGGTAATGCTGATAGGTTTGGTAGCGAAAAACGGTATTCTGATTGTTGAATTTGCCAACCAGTTGCGCGATGCCGGCATGGAGTTTGTTGCCGCCATTCAACAAGCGGCAGCACAGCGGTTACGCCCTATTGTGATGACAGCCTTTACCACTGCAATGAGCAGTATACCGCTGATAGTAGCATCGGGCCCGGGCTCAGAAAGCCGGATGGTAATAGGTATGGTTATTTTCGCCGGGGTATCGCTGGCAACACTGATGACCATCTATGTTGTACCGGTAATGTATATAGCGTTAGCGCGAAATACCGGCTCACCCAAACGGCTTGAACATAAACTGCAGCAACTGGAACAAGAAGCACCAGACGAACATGCAGCAGATGAGGTGCACCCAAGCTGATCACAGCAGCAAGCCCGGGTTATTAACTAATAAACGGGTTGTGAACTAATAAAAACGCCCCGCAGTTTTAAATTGCGGGGCGTTTTTTAGCAACAACACTTTTCTCTACAGCTTAGCTACAGCGTCGTGTTATTAATCAGAGTGCCTCGCTGCCCTCGCCTTCTTTATCTACCGGCGGCGGTGGCAGCATATCTTCACGGCTGATGCCCAGAATCTCGGCAATAGCACTGGCCACATAAATAGACGAGTAAGTGCCTACTGCGATACCAAACAGCAGTGCAGTGGCAAAACCATGTATTAAAGCACCGCCCATATAAAACAACACCACTAATACCAGCATAGTGGTTAAGGAGGTAATAACCGTGCGGTTTAACGTGGAGGTAATCGCATCGTTGATGGTTTCTGCTACCGTTGTTTCACGCAATTTACGGAAACTTTCGCGAATACGGTCAAAGACCACAATCGTATCGTTAATCGAGTAACCTATCAGCGCCAGTATGGCTGCCAGCACAGTTAAATCAAACTCAAGTTGCAATACGGAGAACAGCCCAAGGGTTAAAATAACATCATGTGTCAATGCTGTTACTGCGCCAACCGATAATCGCCATTCAAAACGCATGGCAACATAGGCCAGAATACCCAGCAGTGCCATCAGCATGGCCAGGCCACCATCTTGCTTTAGCTCTTCGCCAACGCTTGGCCCGACAAACTCAACCCGGCGCATGGTTACAGCTTCAGCCTGCTGGCTATTAAGTGCCTGCAGCACCGTGTCCCCCACCACCGCCTGGGCAATATCGACGCGCAGCGGAATACGGATCAGCACATCGCGGCTGGTGCCAAATAGCTGCACCACCGCATCTTCATAGCCGGCATTTGTCAGCGTTTGCCTTACTGCCACTAAATCAGCCGGTTTGGCAAAGCCAACCTCAATCACAGTGCCGCCGGTAAAATCCAGCCCCCAGTTAATGCCGTTAATAGCAATAGAAGCAAAAGATCCCAATACCAGCACGGCTGACAACACAACAGCCGCCCATTTTAACCGCATAAAATTTAGCGGTTTGGCAAAATTAAATACCTGCATGCCGGGCTCCTTATATCGGCAGTGACTGCACACGGCGGCCACCCCAAATCAAATTAACTAATAAACGGGTGCCGACTACCGCCGTAAAAATAGACGTTAAAATGCCTATCGCCAGCGTTACTGCAAAGCCTTTTACCGGCCCGGTACCAATACCAAACAACACCAGCGCTACCAGTAAGGTGGTAATGTTAGAGTCGGCAATGGTGGCAAAGGCCCGGTCATAGCCATGATGAATAGCTTGCTGCACCGAGCGACCTTCCAGTAGCTCTTCACGGATACGCTCAAATATAAGTACGTTGGCATCTACCGCCATACCCACCGTAAGCACAATTCCCGCCATACCCGGCAAGGTTAACGTAGCACCGGGGATCAGCGACATCATGCCCACCATCAGTACCAGGTTGGCCACCAGTGCGATATTCGCTACCATGCCAAACGCTTTGTAGTACACCGCCATAAACAACAGCACAGCAGCCATCCCCCACTGAATAGCCGTTATGCCCAGCTCAATGTTTTCTTTACCTAAACTTGGACCTATGGTGCGCTCTTCAATAATTTGAACAGGCGCAATTAAAGCACCAGCCCGCAGTAAGGTGGCCAGGTTTTGCGCCTCGGCTGGCGAGTTAATACCGGTAATCACAAAATCACGGCCTAAACGGGCCTGGATGGTAGCGTCGTTAATGACTTCCTGTTGTTTAACCAGTACCGGGTTGCCGTCAGCGCCTATTTCAGTACCAGGCTTATACTCAATAAACACTGATGCCATACGCCGGCCTATTGCGTTTTTGGTACCCGCCGACAGCAAGGTTCCGCCTTTGGCATCCAGCTTGATATTTACCTGCGGCTGGCTGTATTCGTCATAGCCAGAGCTGGCACCGGTAATATGATCACCGGTAAGCATAATGCGTTTTTCCAGCAGTACCGGGCGGCCATCGCGGCTGTAATACAGCTCTGAATTAGGCGGCACCCGGCCTTCCAGCGCCGAGCCTAAATCGCCTTCAGTGTCTACCAGACGAAACTCCAGTGATGCCGTAGCACCCAGAATTTCTTTTGCCTGAGCCGTGTCTTGCACCCCTGGTAACTGCACCACGATGCGATCAGCGCCTTGGCGCTGCACTAACGGCTCGGCCACACCAATTTCATTTACCCGGTTACGGATAATGGTGATGTTTTGCTCCAGCGCATATTCACGGATTTCTTTTAAGCGGATTTCGCTAATGCCAACCAGCAAGGTCAGGTTGTCGCTGCTGGTAGTAAACACCAGTTCACGATCGCGTTTTCTCAGTGCGGCTTCAGCCGCTGTCAGATCTTCGGTGCTGCGAAAAGTAACCTGTACCTGGCCACGGCCAATATCGGCCTGCACAGTGCGGTAACGGATTTTATCTTCACGTAAGTCGGCACGGAAAGTTTGCACCAGGTCATTCAGGTTTTTATCCAGCGCGGCTTTCATATCCACCGCCAGTAAAAAGTGCACACCACCGCGCAGGTCCAGCCCCAGGTTCATCGGTGTGGCACCAATCGCGCTTAACCAGTCTGGTGTGGCAGGTGCCAGATTAAGCGCCGTAACAAAGTTAGCACCCAGTTGCTGGTTGGCAATTTCACGGGCCTGTAACTGATCTTCAGTGCTGTTAAAACGGGCCCGAATTTGGCCGTCCTCCAGCACAACCGATTTAGCTGCAATATTGGCTGCGCGGAAGCTTTGTTCCAATTGCGAGCGGGTTTGTTCAGCGACAGTACCACCGCGGGTAGCGCTGATATTCAGCGCCGGATCTTCCGGGTATAAATTTGGCAGCGCATACACCAGTGCCAGCAATAACATGCCAATCACCAGCACATAGCGCCAGGCAGGGTTTTTATTTAACATCAGTTTATCCTTAGCTTTGTTGCTACAGCCACCGCGCCCATCATGCAATGAGTAAGGGGCAGCTAAGCACTCTGCACCAACCCGTTAAGGTGCCTAATACAAAAAAGCAGAGTGCGGTATTTAACCGGCCTGACAACACACAAAACACCTGCGAAGGAGCACAGTGCTATAGATGTCAGGGTACCGGGTTAAGCGTTAACTTAAGGAAAATTGCGGTGGGGCTCTGGCCTGTTGGGGACTAACAACTATTGTGTGGTGCGCCATGGATATCACCACAGCAGCTACACCGGTTAAACTAAAAACTGCGCTGCGCTTTGCCGGTATAACAGCAAATTTCGGCTGATCGTCTTTATCCTGTGGGGTATTTAACGTGTGCTGATGCAGTGAAGGGTTTACTGCATGAAACTGAGAGTCGGCCAGAGGTGATAAGCGTGCATCGTGCACGGCAAAGGCTTGCGGCGTACACAATAAGCTTAAATAAAACAGTATGGCAAAACTACTTAGCCAGCGCATAACACCTCATGTTAACCAACGCACACAGCGGTTTTGCACCACTGCGTGCGCGCATAATGGGCTCTAATTCACCATAGTACAAGGGGCGGCAACAGAAAATTTGCTATCACCTACCCTAAATAACCTTAGAATAACGCTGCTGGCCCTGAGTTAAATAAGCATCAAAGCAAGCGCAAATACTTCGCACCCATAACCGCCCTGCTGCGGTTACATTGATCCGCCCGGCATAGACCTCAACCAGGCCATCTTCCATAAACGGCTGCAGGCGCTCCAGCGCCCGGGCAAAGTATTGCCAGAAACCATGCAAGCGCCACTGGCGGCTAAATGTTTCCAAGTCCAGCTCAAAGTGGCAAATTAACTGGCTGATCAAGGCTGCCCGTAGTTTATCATCAGCGCTTAAGCTAAAACCGCGCTCAACCGGCAACTGGCTTGCGGTAATGGCTGCATAATAGGCCGGTAGCTCTTTACCATTTTGCCACAGCACACCCTTTACCTGGCTGATACTGGACACGCCAAGGCCAATCAGGGCATTTTGCCCGGCTGTGGTATAGCCCTGAAAATTACGCTGCAGCTTACCGGCAAGCTGTGCTTTGGCTAGGGCATCATCCGGCCGGGCAAAATGGTCCATACCAATAAACTGATAACCGGCCGCCACAAAGGCGTTAATAGCCATGCTTTGTAGCTGCAGTTTAAGCGTGGCATCTGGCAAGCTGGAGTCGTCCAGCTTACGCTGGGCAGCAAAACGCTCAGGCAAATGGGCGTAACTAAATAATGAAATACGGTCTGGCTGCAGCTGAATAATCTGTTCCAGCGTGCTGGCAAAACTGTCTGGCTGCTGAAAGGGCAAACCATATACCAGATCAAGATTAACCGAGCTAAACCCCAGCTGACGGCTAAGCTGTACCTGATGGCAGATAAGTGCAGTGTCCTGCACCCGGTTAATGGCAATTTGCACTTTTTCATCTAAGTCCTGCACGCCAAAACTTACCCGGTTAAAGCCAAGCGTGCGTAAATGCGCCAGCTTGCTGTCATCGCAGCTGCGTGGGTCAATTTCAATGCTGATTTCCGCATCCGGCGTTAGGGTAAAGTGGCGGTGCAGTAACGCCATTAGGCGGCTAAGTTGTACTTCAGTTAAAAAAGTTGGCGTACCACCGCCCAAATGCAGCTGAATAATCTGTTTTTGCGCCAGCAACGGCTGGTACAGCGCCATCTCCTGCGCTAACGCATCCAGATAGCTATCGGCTTTATGCTGATGCCGGGTTACCACCTTATTACAACCGCAGTAGTAGCAAAGCTTATGGCAAAACGGGATGTGGATATAAAGGCTAAGCTGCTCCGGGCCTTGCACTATCGCAGCGCAGATCAGCGTTTTATCAAAATCAGTACTCAGCGCCAATGCTGTGGGGTAAGAGGTATAGCGCGGGCCGTTAATATTGTACTTACTGATTAACTTTGGGTCCCAGTTGCTGACGGACATCTTAACCTCTTTAACACTGCTGGCGATTGACTGATAGCCATGATAAGCGCTGGCGTGTCAGCTGATATTGATCTGCCTCAGGCTTGGTTTAACTATAACTGCGCCAGCGCAATAATATTTGTCTGTACCTCTGGTAACGGCGGGTAAAAGGATTTACTGTATTTGCTTGTTAAGGCCGTGTTCAGCATTACTAATCAACGGCAGTCGACAACCGCTACAGCAGCCTTAGAAACACCGGAGCAGATATGGGATCCATGCTACTTAGCCGATACTGGACGCTTTCCGTCGCTACGCTATTTGGATGCGTGTTGCCGCAAAATGCTCTGGCACATGACCCCATTTCCCCTTACCAGAACTGGGCTGAGGTAGTACGCAGCAAGCCTTATGCAGAAAGCAAAGGCGTCTATGACAATGTGATGAATGTACGGCGCTGGATCCTTACCCGCTCAGGTCATTGTACAGAACGCAATCGCCATTTATTGTTTGATATGCGCGGAAACTTTCTGCAGTTTATTGACGACGCCGCAGACTCTTTGCAAACCCAGTTAATTCTGAATCAAACCCGTCATGGCATGGCACAACAAGGCCAGGTTCATGCCTGGGTAGAAGGCAATAGCCAGACCCTGGGCTACCCTTTTGCCATTCGCTGTCACCAGCCCTATGTAGATTTACCTCTGGCCATATCGCGCTATCTGGGAGAGCACCCGGACGGCCGCTTGTCTGGAAACTGGGATGGCATTAAGGTGGGCACGCCTAACAATCAGGCCTCACTGCATGACACACTGCGCTTGGTGCACGCCCGCCGGGTGCAGCAGAAACGCATCAGTCTGCCCGACGACTTACTTTCAGATCTGGCAGGCATGTTAATTATCGAAAGTGGTGGTGTGCGCGAAGCTCACTCGAAAGCCAATGCCAGAGGGATCCTGCAGCTGACACCCCAGGCACTGAAAGATTGCAAAGTACCTACAAATAAGCAACTGCACCGTATTGCTCAGGTAGATTGCGCGCTATGGCTGTTTGAACGTAATCACAGGATGCTACGGCCGGTGTTTCTGACACGCTTTGGCCATCTGCCACAGGAGAAGCAGGAACATATTTACCGGCTGTTGCTGATCCAGGCTTATCATGGCGGCCCTGGCCGGGTAAGAGCACTGCTGACAGACGACGAATTCAACAAACCGGCTGCTTATTTTGCCGAACACCACCAGGATTTCAGTGCAGGCGATATTGCCTTTGGTATGGTGTTCCATAACCTGGGCCGCAATCGTCTTGGTTTCGCCTCACTGTATTACACTGCCGATATCCGCATTGCGCTACAGCAGTTGGAGTCCAAGCAGAGTGCCCGCCTCGCTCTCGGGCCCCAACCTAAAACGCTGGTGCCGCCAGGAACAAACCAGCTTAGCGGCAAGCTGTAACAGCTTGCGCCTGCACGGCTTGGGTATTGGTGAGTCAGGCCGTGAAGGCAGCATCGACAACCTGTTATCGCACTCCGCCCGCTTTGTCCTTAAAACCTTTAAAGCCAAACGTATTATCAATACCGTGCAAGAGCTGGTAGCGCAGCAGCCGCATTATTTTAAACAACATGATGTAGGTGATGGTGATCTGGAGCGTTTGAAAGGTATTATTCAGGCGCCCTAGTTGCCGCGTGCGTGACTTTGCTAAGAGATTTATCCGCCAGGTGCTTGATCGCGGTTTCATCAAGACGAGCATGCCTTACTGACTCAGAAATACATGCGCCAACGTTTTCGTAGAAGCGTTTGCCCTGCTGATTGTCGTGCGCCACTATCCAGTCTATGCGGCCGCAGCCTGCTTCTTCAGCAATGATGCACAACGCCGATAACAGCGCCTCGCCAATACCTTTACTTCGATACTGCGGATAGATAAATAAGTCATCAAGCCAAATCCCAGGCTTAGCAATAAAGGTAGAGTAGATACTGTAGTAGGTTGCAATTCCAATGACTTGGTCTGCCTCAACCACAACCAATGCGTATGCTTTTGGAACCGGTGAAAAAAATGCTTCTTTGATATCATTTTCTTTCGTGCGTAATGTATCGGCACAGCCGTCAAATTCCGCTTTCGCCCGTATGATATTCAGCATCTGGCTGGTATCAGCACTACCCGCTTGTCTTATACTAAAAATGATAAATTCTCCTTAAGTGTCAGAATTACGCCCAAGTTACAACATCTTTGGCCGGTTTTATTCTTGCCATGTCACACCGCATAAGCAACAAAATCGGTTACACCAACGTCATGGCCAAGCTGGTGCAATAGCGTAGTAAGCTGGCCACGATGATGAGTTTGGTGATTAAACATATGCGCCACGGCCACCCAGGTGGCGTGTTCGCGTAACTGGCCCTGCGAATTGCTGTATTTCATTCTGCTGGCAAGTTGTACATCGGTTAACTCTGCGGCAAAGCGCGTAATTACCCGATCAGTTGCCACCCTTTGCGCACTGAGCTCTGTAAAATCTGCGTACAGTTCATCACGTAAAGACGAAAACTGCTGCACCAGTTCGGCTTGCTGTAGTGACGCCATGGCAGGAAAGGCTGTGGCAAAGCGGCCAAGCCAGATACGATCGGCCAACAGAATATGATTCAGCGTAGCATGGACAGAGCCAAAGAAGGCACCCAGCTCTTTTTTACGCTCGCTATCGCTTAAGCCCGCTACCAAGGTGAATAACCGGTGATTAAACTCAAGGTTATATTTAGCAAAACCGCACATTTGCTGCTGATGTGAACCCATTATTTTGCCTCCCGTTCCCACATTACTTTGCTGTTCCTTATAAATATCCAGCATTTACCCGCGATAGCAATCCCCTGCTATAAAAGCATGGATAGTCTTTGATAGCGTGCTCTTAAGCCAATCAGGCCCCCAATCAGTCATATCGTTATGTTTCGCGTCAGCAACCCAGACAACACAAGCATTAAATTGCTTTAACTAATCCTCCGAATAACGACATAAAAACTGACAGCGTAACAAGTAACAATTTTTTCATAGCAAACTCCTTTTGTAATTATTCACAGCACACACTTATACCTGCTGTACTTTTTGTAATGCCATATGCAGCAACGGATAAGGCTTACCCTGACCATCGGTTGGCGAGCGGCCGGTTACTACAAAACCAATACGCTGGTAAAACCCCAACGCCTGCGGGTTCTGCTCATTGACATCCACTTTTGTCGCGCTTTGTGCGCTAATAGCATGAGCTGCCAGCAAAGCCCCAATCCCCTGCCCGCGCCGATCCGGGGCAATAAACAGCATTTCAATATTGCCTTCATGCACACCGCAAAACCCGGCTATCTCACCAGTGCTGGTTTTAGCACAGGTTAAATGAACAGCATCAAAATATTGGCCCAAAATAAGGGGTTTAAGTTGCTGCAGATCGTCTTCCGATAAAAAGTCGTGCGTTGCCCTAACTGACGCTTCCCAAATTTCTAACAGCTTTTGATGTTCTGCTTTACTTACACTTTCAATTTTCATTAATAAACCTGAGTAAATTTGCCATTCAGCGCGTGATTCAAAGCCCGATACCAACAAGGGCAAAAGGTAATTGAAGCCAGTCTATGCCGCTATCTCAATGTAAATCAAGAATTTTTATCCTGTATCATTTTTCGTTGCTGCAAATAACAAAGACCGCAAAAGCGGCCTTTGTTTACAGGGAAGCATTACGTTTTATTGCGGCTTATAACTTATCCAGCTCTATATCGCCGCTTACTGTGCTTAGCTCTACGCTGCCGTCACCACTGCCCAGCGTAAACTGCAGGCTACGGGCCGGGCCGTATTTGGCTTTATTGGCTTTGTCGTCGCTCAGTTTGTTTTTAATGCTGCCACCGGCTGAAGCTTTAATATCAAAGCGGGCGCTAACCTTGCTATCCAGTTTTAATTCAATATCGCCACTTACACTGCTGCCAGTTACACGCGGGCTGGCAGAGCCTTTTAGTTTGGCATCAATTTCACCGTTTACGGTGCTTAGTTTCAGCTGTTTAGTGCCATTTAACTCCAGTTCGGCGTCGCCGTTTACGGTGCTGACACTTACCTCTTCGGCACTGCTTTTAACGTTAATTTTGCCGTTAACTACGTCATAGCTCAGGCGGCCGCTGGAGCCTTCGTCATCTATTTTGCCATTAACCGAGCTTAGCTCTACCTTGCCGCTGGCGCTTTTTACTTTAATTTCGCCATTTACCGTACTCAGTTTTACACTGTTGCGTAAGTCAGAGGCTTTAATGTCGCCGTTTACTGTACTGATCTGGCTGCTACCGTGAATACCGCTTACGGTAACATTGCCGTTTACACCTTTAAACTCAACGCTGCTGCCTACCGGTACATCAAAACTTAGCTCAGCGTTGTTGCTTTTGTCGCGCCAGTTGTAATTAACCTGCCGTGGCATGGTCATTTCAAAGCGGGTAAAGCCGTCTTTGCTTTCCAGCGTATAACCGGTGGCTTTTTCATCCAGCTTGCCACTGGCTTTAAACTGGTTACTACTTACTGCATTAATGGTTATTTCACCGCTCATTACTTCAATATAAATTTTCTCGTTGGCGCTTACCGCGCGGCTTTCATTTACCGCTTCACGCGCATCGGCTAATGCCAGCTGGCTAAAACCCAATAACACTAAACTGCCAAGACCAAAGGCCCATGTTTTTGCCATTGTATTCATTTGTAATCTCCTAACTTATTAATAAAGGTTGTTGCAGTGTCGCCTGTTGCAGGTAAGACAACTGCTGTTGATACAAGCTTTGCAACTGCGCTAATAGTTGCGGTTCATCCGGATAGAATGCTAATGCCTGGCGTACCTGGGCTATTGCCTGGTCCCATACACGTATTTGTTGCTGCCAGTTATCAAAGCCCTCGGCTACTGCCACCATCTGGCTTAACTGGGTAGCTTTTTGCTGCTCATACAGCTGCAGCAACATCAACTCTGCGCTAGGCATAGCCGCCGTGGTGCTGGTGGTACCGGGCAACAATGACTGCTGCCAGCCAAATACACTCAGCAGCCCCAGCATAGCGGCAACGCCCCAATACCAGCGCGCGGATTTGGTGGTATCAGGGGGTGTTTCCACGGCCTCATGCTGCACGGTTATTTCAAGCTGTGCGGCTATGTCTGGCCATAAATCACGTTGTGGTGCTATCTGCGGTGCCAGCTTGCTGATAGCGTTATCAAGTTGCTGATCATTCATCTGCTAACCACTCCTGTAACAGTTGTCTGGCTCTGAAATACTGTGCTTTAGAGGTACCTTCGGCGATACCCAGCAAAGTCGCAATTTCCTGGTGCTGATAGCCCTCCAGAGCAAACAATACAAATACGGCTCTGGCCTGTGCTGGTAAACGCTGTATCGCCTGTTCCAGCGGCGCATCTTCACTGGCGCACTCTACCGCTTGCTCAGCCAGTTCTGGTTGTTCGTCACTGCTGTCGGTTAAGCGCAGGTACTTTTCCTGCCTCCAGATATCAATAGCAGTGCGGGTAGCAATACTATGCAGCCAGGTGGCGAAGCTGCTATCGCCACGAAACCCTGCCAATTGCTGCCAAACCTTCATAAAAATTTCCTGGCTGGCATCCTCAGCTTTTTGCTTATTAGCCAGCAAGCGCCAGCAAATAGCGTATACCCGGCCGACATACTGCTGATAAAGGTAGTAAAAGGCTTGTTTGTCGCCCTTTTGCGCAGCTGTGACTGCCTGCGCAATCTCCATAGCCATAAACGCCCTTAAATACCAAAGTTATTGTGTTAATTGTCAGGTTAGTCGGCAGGGTATAGCGAAAGGTTTAAACGCAGCAAAAAGTTTTACAGATATTTTTATCGCTAGTTTTTTGCAGATAGGTTTTTACAGAAAAAATAAAGCGGGAGCCAAGGCCCCCGCCACTAAATAGTGTTTAATAATCCAGGAAGGAAGGTGTAACGCTGTGCATTGTGCCCGGCCTAAGTGTCAGTTGTGTTACAGCTTAGCGATACTTTTATTAAACCTTTTTAAGCAACGCCAATAAAGAAACGATAAGTAAGTAATGGCGGGCAAAAAAAAGCCGGACCCTATAGATCCGGCGAATTTGAAGCACTAGGAGGAACAGGTTTGCCTTAACAGGCAGTGCTTAGTGTGCATGTAAAGTATTACAGCCAGATGATCTTGCGCCGCTATATCGGTTATTATCGGCATCTTTATTCTGGCGGTTTCATTCCATGGTATCTCCTGCTCCACAGCGTCTGGCCAAATGGATTGCCCAAAGCGGCTATTGCTCGCGCCGTGCTGCCGAGCGGTTTATTACCGAAGGCGTAGTTAGCATAAATGGCGCTGTAGCACGCCATACAGATGGCGTTAGCACAGTGGATCGGGTGTGTATTCACGGCCAACCGCTATCGGCCCAACCGGCCTTGCAGTATGTTTTGTACCATAAACCAGTTGGGATTGACTGCAATAACCGCCCGGATGATCCGGCCAGCCTGTATCAGGTACTCAGGTTATTACCACAACGTTTATTTGCGGTGGGCCGGCTGGATAAAGATTCCAGCGGCTTATTGCTGTTAACCAATGATGGCGCGCTTAGCCAACGCCTGATGCACCCGGCCTTTTACCATGAAAAAGGTTACCAGGTTAACACTGATAAAAACATCACCGCCGATTTTATTGCCAGCATGGCTGCAGGGGTAAGCTGGCAACTGGGAGAAAAAACCTACCAATCCCGCCCGTGCCAGATAACACAAAGCGGTAACCAGCAGTTTTATATTGTGTTAACCCAGGGCCTGCACCGGCAAATACGCTATATGTGTAAAACACTGGGTTATCGTGTTACCGCGCTAAAACGTGACCGGCTGCATAATCTAAAACTGGCACAGCTACCTGAAGGGCAAATGCGGCCACTAAGCAGCACTGAATTACACCAGCTACAGTTGCTTAGCACGCTGCCACAACCATAAACATAACAGCAGAGTTACGCCATACATAAGTAACGCCCCCAGCACTACGCCATGCCAGCTGTGCCACTGCCAAAAAGGCTGTAAATACAAACCACCGGTGCTGGCGCCAACATAGTAAAACACTAAATACAGTGCATTAGCACTGGCTTTAGCCCTACTGGCGCACTGATTTACCCAGCTACTGGCCAGCGAATGGGTAAGAAAAAAGCCAAAGGCATTAATAAAAAAACCGGCCACAATAAAGCCTAAACTGCTGCCCAGTGTCAGTAAGGTGCCCAGCATTAAAATAAGTACGCCCAGTGCCATACCCAGTGGCACCGGCAGTTTCAGTGCTACTTTGCCGGAAATGGCCGAGCCGATAGTGCCGGTAAAATAAGTAATAAACAGCAAACCAATCCAGAAGCTGGATAAACTGTAAGGCGCATCTGACAGCACAAAAGCAATATAGGTGTACTGGTTAAGAAAAATAAAAAAGTTAAGTCCGCCAATAAGATAGGTTAACAACAATAATGGCTGGCGCAAATGATACAGGTTGTCAGCCAGGGCCTGCTTTAACGCAAATGGCTTGGCCACAAAGTGTTTTGCCGGTGGTAAGTTGCGCCAGATCAGATAACAGCTAACAACACCTAATGCGGCTACCGGCCAAAACACCCACTGCCAGTGGCCAATATCGGCCAGTGCTCCGGCCATTAACCGGCCGCTTATGCCGCCTAACGAGTTAGCACTGATATAAAAGCCCACTGCAGCTACCAGCGCCGGTTTGCTGTATTCTTCACCCATGTAAGCAATGGCCACAGCAGGCAGCCCGCCAAGAAAAACACCCTGCACGGCACGCCAGAATACCAGAGCAACAAAGCTCTCCACCTGAGTCAATGCCAGGGTGCTTAGCGTCATGCCAATAAGGGTGATCAGCAGCAGTTTTTTGCGGCCCCAGGCATCAGATAACGCAGCATAAACCAGTAACGACAAACCAAGGCACAAAGTGCCGCTGGTGTAAGCCCAGGTGGTTTCAAGGGGCGTTAAGGCAAACTCACGGCTTAGCACCGGTAATAAGGGTTGCAGCAAATGCAGGTTAGCAAATACCACCACGGCTGCTAAACACAGCGCAAAGGTAGCTCGGTAAAACGCCGGGCTTTTGTACTCGATCACAACACAGGGCCTGACTTATAAAAGTGCGGCTAGTATAAAGCTATTTGCCACAGCGCACGAGCAGGCTTAAACCATTACAACCTGTATTAGCCGCTTTCTATCTGCAGTAATAATTGCAAAAAAGCTTAAAGTTTCGCCAACACCGGCCGTTAACCAGTTACGGGCTATACTGAAACCAGATTACAGCCGAATTTTCAGGAGCAATATTATGTCAATTACTTCCGGCAATAGCGCCTCAGTAGTGGGCGCTGCCAAACCAAATACTCCAGGCGTAAAAGCAGAGGATAACCGCGGTATTAAAGATATGGCGGCGCAGGCTAAACAAGCACAAAACACCGCTATTTTACGTGCTAATGAACAGGTATCGCTGCGCAGCAATAACGACTCACTAAGTTTATTGTACAAAACCGCGCTGGAAGGTATAAACGCCGAACTGGAACCGGTAATGGGCGAAAACGCCGCGCAAAAAATTTATGATTCCGGCATTGATACCTCTCCTGAGGCCACAGCTGATCGTATTGTTGCCTTTGCTACCGGCTTTTACAGCCGCTACAAAGAACTGAACCCGGGCAAATCAGAAGAAGAAACCCTCGATAGCTTTATGAAGATCATCGGCGGCGGTATCGAAAAAGGTTTTAACGACGCCAAAGATATTCTTAAAGGCTTAAAAGTGTATGAAGGCGAAGTAGAAAGCGGCGTAGACAAAACCTATGGCTTAGTTATGCAGGGGTTAAATAGCTTTCGCGAAAAAATGCTCGAACTGGCCACCATACCCACACAACCCGATAACAGCGCTAAGGTTTAACCATAGCGCTGTGGTTTTATGGTTATAGCTTAACAGCAGGCTCGGCTGAGCCAATACGGGTAACCAGCAGCTGGTCAATTTTATAGCTGTCGATATCTACTACCTCAAATTTATAGCCTCCATGCAGAACAAAGTCTGTACGTTTGGGAATTTTGCGCAGCGTATACATCATAAAACCGGCAATAGTTTCATAATTTTCCGGGCTGGGAAAGCCATCGATATCCAGCACCCGCATCACATCCTGTAGTGGCGTTAACCCCTCTACCAGCCAGGAGTTAGCATCACGCGCGACTATCTGCTCTTCCTCTGAACTTACCAGCTCGCCCATCACAATGCTCATAACGTCTTTTAGTGTAATAATGCCCACCACCAGCGCGTATTCGTTCATAATAATGGCGAAATCAACCCCGGCTGATTTAAAGTGTTCCAGCACTTCATACAACGATAATGTATCGGGAATAATAAGCGGCAGGCGCACTATGCCTTCTTTTTTCAGCGAAATCGGCTGATCGTGTAACACCTGCATCAGAATATCGCGGGTATCGACATAGCCTACTACCTTGTCCAGCACTTCATCACAGACGACAAATTTAGCATGCGGGTGCTCGGCAATTTTTGCCTTAATACTGTCTTGTGATTCATTATTAGTGAAAAAAATCAGGCTTTCACGCGCTGTCATGGCCGAGGTTACGGTGCGCGATTCCATATCAAAAACGTTTTCCAGTAACTGGTGTTCATGCTCCTGCAATACACCGGCCTGCGCACCGGCTTCCATCATGGCAATAATATCTTCCGGGGTAATATCGTCTTTGCGCATAGTGGGTACATTAAACAGGCTGAAAAACAAATTAGCCAGGCTGTTAAACAGCCAAACCAGAGGTTTTAACAGCATGATCAAAAACAGCATTGGGCTAACTACCTTAGTGGCAATTTTCTCCGGTGCTATCATAGCCAGCCGCTTGGGCATTAAGTCAGCAAACAGGATAAACAGCGAGGTAACAAAAAATACCGATAAGGCAAAACCTGCGCTTGGCACCCAGGCACCGCTGAAAAACAGTGCCAGTAAAGCAGTAAAGTAAGGGGTAAAAGCCGATTCGCCTAAAATACCACCCAAAATCGCCACCGCATTGAGGCCAATTTGTACTATGGTAAAAAAGTTACCGGGGTGCTCCTGCAATGCCAGAACCTTCTCAGCATTGGCATCGCCTTCGGTTGCCATCAGCCGCAGGCGCATTTTCCGTGATGCAGCCAGTGCAATTTCAGATACCGAAAAAAATGCACTGCTGGCAACCAGCACTAGCATCAGCAACATATATTCCAGCGTCGACATATTCTCTCCTGTATAACAGCATCAGCCCAAAGCACTGACATATGGCGCTAGTATAGCGCTGTTGTATGACCAAACCTGCTAACTACCTGAAAATATTCAAACAGCATCTTAGTTGCCCCCTGAGCAAGGCTGAAAATGCAGCAATTCGCCCTGGTTATCATAAATTCATTTGATACATATCAAACACTGTCTGCCAGCATGGTGTACATTTATCGAGCAAATAACGTTTACGGAGACCGGCTATGCTCAGAGATCCTATGACCACACCACCTATGCCAGAAACACCAGCACCGCAAGTACTGGAGCCTAAGGTGCTTAGCATAGTACTGGCCGGTGGTGCTGGTAAAAGGCTGCAGCCGCTGACATTAAAGCAGGCTAAACCAGCCTTGCCCTTTATTCAGCACCGGCGGGTGATTGATTTTGTGCTAAGTAACTTATGGCACTCTGGTTTGCGACAGCTGCTGGTATTAACCCAATACAAACCCCGTAGCCTGCACCAACATTTGCAGCAATTCTGGCAACCTGTGTTTAACCGTTGTGGTTTTTTGCAATGGTATCAGGCGCCTGCGTCTGTTTGCCAGGGTACTGCAGGTGCTGTCGCCGCCCAGCTTAGTGTCATTCGCGATCAGCGCCCTGATGTTATAGCCGTATTAAGTGCCGATCATGTTTATAAAATGGACTACCGCCAAATGCTGGCTTTTCATCAACAGCAACAGGTTGCCGTAACTGTTGCGGCCATAGCAGTGCCGGTGGCTCAGGCACGGCAATTTGGTATTTTTACAGTAAACGACAACCACCGTATCTGCGGTTTTATTGAAAAGCCACAGGGCGAAGTACCGCAAATACCGGGTAAGCCCGGCTACGCGCTGGCGTCGATGGGTAACTATTTGTTTAATGCCAGTAGCCTGTATCAGCTATTAGATAATGCCAGCCTGTCGCAACCGGTCGATTTTGGCCATGATCTGCTGCCTGCACTGTTTCGCCAGCAACAAGCCTGTGTGTACGACTTTAGCAATAACCAGTTACCGGGCGAGCAAAGCCTGCCGAACTACTGGCGTGATGTCGGTACTTTAGCCGCTTACTTTCACAGCAGGCTGGATATACTGCAGCACTCCGACTGGCTTGAAGGACCTGCACAGCGCTGGCCAATACTGGCAGCAAACAGCAGTGCGCTAAAAATGCGGCTGTGCCCCCGAGCCATGCAGCGCTTAACCCTGCAATATCAGCGTCCGTTATATGCCTAGCAAGCAATGGTTATTTATACAACGGCTATAACAGTGCAAATGCCAGTGCCAGGCTGCGACCGCTTAACAGCAGGCTTACCAGCAACACCAGAACACCCAGCGCATTTTGCCAGTGGTTATTTTTATATGGCCCCAGCAAAGCGTGGTTCATCGCCAGTAATAAACATAAACAAATCAACGGTAGCAAAATACCGTTAGCCACCTGGGCAAACCAAATCACACTTACCGGCCGGATCCCCAGTGACGCCAACAGCACACCACAAACAATAATAAACAGCCAGGTAAGGCGAAACAGCGGCAGTTTCAGGTTAAGCGGCTTACCTAAAATACCTGACAACGCATAAGCTGCCGCTAACGGCGCAGTAATAGCTGATGATAAACCGGCCGCCATCAGGCCCAGCGCCAGGCACCAGGTAGCTGCATTACCAAACAACGGTGTAAGGCTTTGTGCTAATTGCGCTACATTTTCCAGCTGTTGTTCACGGCCAAAAAACGCCGCCGCTGCCGTTGATACTATGGCAATAGAAATAAGGCCACCAAGCGGAATAGCCACTGCAATATCCTGGCGTGACGCCTTAAGTGCGGTATCAGTATCTATCTGTTGCTTCGGCCATTTTTGAGCAGCACCGGCCGCATGTAAAAACAGCGAATATGGCACTACCGTGGTGCCAATCAATGCCACTACGGTTAAGATGGCACCTGGCGGAATAACCGGTATAAAAGCGCCTTTAAACAGCGCAGCCAAATCCGGTTTAGTTAGCAGCATAGTGCCAATAAACGCCAGGCTCATTAGCAATACCAGGGCAATAAGACAACGCTCTATCAGCTTATACTGACCAAACCACAGTACCACTGCCGCTAAAGTACCCAACAACAGCGCCCACAGATTAATACCGGTGCTGCTGTGCCAGCGCTGGATAAGTGGCAGATGGCCAAACAATGCATCGGCCCCCAGCGCAGCGCCGCTGATATTGCCGCCCTGATAGGCACTGTTGCCAATAACAATGGCGGCTACCACCAGCAGCAACAGCGGCCAGCGCAATAGTGGCTGGCGTACCAACTCACGCAGGTTTTCGCCCAGGCCGCGGCCGGTAACAATACCCAGCCGGGCAGCCATTTCCTGCAGCACCATAGTGGCAAACACAGAAAACAGCAGTGCCCACACTAAGGCATAACCATAGTTGGCCCCGGCAAGTGATGCTGTAATAACGGTACCCGGGCCAATAAATGCTGCGGTAACTAAGGTGGCAGGGCCCAACAACGACCGTTTAGGCGGTTGCTGCGTTTTCCTGGGCAAAGTGTTATCAGGCAAAGTGTCAGACATAGTTAGCAGGTGATAAAAATAACAATGGCGCTACCTTAGCATAAGGCAGCGCCATTTGGCTTAACTGTTAGCAGTGTCAGCACTTAGTTCACAGCAGGCCCTCTTTGGTATCCAGATGTTCCTGCCGGTGGTGTTCAGCAATTTCATCCGCCAGCTGCTGCTTACTACGGGGTTCGCGGATGCGTAACTCAGTTAGCCAGTAGAAAAACAGCGGCACAAAAAACACTGCCAGGAAGGTTGCTGCCATCATACCGCCCATTACGCCTGTACCTACGCTATGACGTGCCCCGGCGCCGGCGCCACTGCTAAATGCCAGCGGTACAACCCCCAGAATAAACGCTAGTGACGTCATAATAATGGGCCTGAAACGCAAACGTGCAGCTTCCAGCGCGGCGGTGCCGGTGCTCCAACCCTGCTGCGTTTTCATCAGCGCGTACTCAACAATTAAGATGGCATTTTTCGCCGCTAACCCAAGCAAGGTTACCAGGCCAATCTGGAAGTACACATCATTGGTTAACCCGGCTATCCAAACGGCAACCAGTGCACCAAAGATACCAAATGGCATGGCCAATAATACTGAAAGTGGCAATGACCATTTTTCATATAACGCCGCCAGAATTAAAAACACCATCACCACCGCCATGCCCAGTGCCAAGCCGGTAGTGCCACCGCTGCGTTTTTCCTGAAAGGCGCTGCCGGTCCAGTCGTAACTGATATCCGGTGGCAACATAGTGTTGGCAATACGTTCAATTTCAGCAATGGCCTGGCCAGAGCTGTAACCGGGCGCCGCATTGCCCAGCAGTTTTACCGCAGGCAGGTTATTGTAGCGCTCCATATTGTCCGGGCCCGAGCTGTACTGAATTTCGGCCAGTGCCGACATCGGGATCATCTCACCGCTTTGGCTTTTAACGTAAATATGGTTGATGTCGTCTGGTTTCATCCGGAACTGTGCATCGGCCGACATTAACACCTGCCAGGCACGGCCATACTTATTAAAGTCATTTACGTAGTAAGTTCCCAGCGTACCCGCCAGGGTATTAAAGGCATCATTTACCGGCACACCCAGCGCTTTAGCGCGCTCGCGGTCCAGGTTTACCTTTAGCTGCGGCGTATTGGGCCGCCACAGTGTTTGCACGCCGGCCAGCACCGGGCTTTGCCCGGCAGCGCCCTGCATAATACCCATAGCCTCGGCCAGCTTTTCCGGCCCGCCATCGCCACGGTTTTGCAGATAAAACTCAAAGCCACCGGTATTACCCAGGCCAAAAATAGGCGGCGGGTTAAAGGCCAGCACTAATGCTTCATTAATACCGGCTGTTTTCATAAACAGCTCGTTTACCAGGTCGCTGGCGCTGATATCACGCTCGCTCCAGTCTTGCTGGGTAACAAATATAGTAGCGGCACTGTTTTTATAACCGCCGCCGATAAAGTCAAAACCGGCAAAGCTGATCACATCTTTATTGGCCGGGTTAGAGCGGATAGCAGCAATAACCTGCTCGGTCACTTTTTGCGTGCGCTCCAGCGAGGCACCGTCAGGTAAAAAGATTGCGGCTATATAAAAGCCCTGATCTTCATCCGGCACCAGTGAACCCGGCGTAGCCTTCCACATACCGGCAGTGATAAAAATCATGCCGCCTACCAGTACCAGTGCCAGTAAACCACGGCGCAGGAAGAACCCCACAGTTGAGACATATTTACCGGTAATACGCTGGAAAAAGTCATTAAACCAGAGGAAGAATTTCGCCGTTTGTTTATGTTCATGGCGCAAAATCATCACGCACAGTGCCGGTGTCATCACCAGTGCAACCACACCGGATAAACTTACCGCGATAGAAATGGTTACGGCAAACTGGCGGAACAGCTCGCCGGTTAAACCACCTAAAAAGGCAATCGGCACAAATACCGCGCACAATACCATTACTATAGCCACTACCGGGCCCGACACTTCCTGCATGGCTTTTATTGCGGCATCACGCGCCGACACATGCTCTTCGTGCATAATACGTTCAACGTTTTCCAGTACTACTATGGCATCATCAACCACTATGCCTATCGACAGCACCATACCAAACAGTGTCAGCGTATTAATGGAATAACCCAGCATATACAAACCGGCAAAAGTACCCAGCAATGAAATAGGTACCGCCAGAATTGGAATTAACGTAGCACGCCAGTTCTGTAAAAACAGATAAACCACCAGAAACACCAGCAGCATGGCTTCGGCCAGGGTTTTTACCACTTCACTGATCGACACTTCAACAAAACGGGTGGTGTCATAAGGTGTAGCCTGAGCCAGACCGCTTGGAAAACGCTGCTTCAATTCCGCAATAGTGCGGTTTACTTCATCTGCTACATCCAGGGCATTCGCACCGGGCTGCAAAAATATACCCACCAGCGTAGATGATTGGCCGTTGTACTGGCCGACAAAATCATAATCGCGGGAACCCAGCTCTACCCTGGCAATATCTTTTATGCGTAATGTACTGCCATCCGGGTTAGCTCGGATAATGACATTTTCAAACTCTTCAGCAGTAGAAAAACGCCCCTGCGCGGTAACGGTGTATACCAGTTCCTGCGCGTCGGCTGAGGTTGGGGTGGCACCAATTTTACCGGCAGCAAACTGGGCATTTTGCTCACTTAACGCCGCCGCAACTTCCGGCACCGTGACTTTAAGCTGGCTCATCTGATCCGGCCGCAGCCAGATACGCATAGCGTAATCTTTGGCGCCAAAAATCTGTACGTTAGTGGTACCGGGAATACGTTTTAACCGGTCCAGCACGTTTAATGTTACGTAGTTTGACGTCCATAAATCATCCCGGCTGCCATCAGGTGAATAAAACGCCAACACCTGTAAAAAGCTCGATGAGCCTTTTTCTACCGTTATGCCCTGGCGGCGCACTTCCTCAGGTAAACGTGCTTCTACTTTGCTAACGCGGTTATTCACATTTACCGCGGCCTGGTCAACATCAGTGCCAATTTCAAAGGTAATAAAAATGGTAGTAATGCCTGAACTGGTAGAGGTAGACGACATATACATCATGCCCTCGACCCCGGTAATAGCGTTTTCCAGCGGTGCTGCTACCGTTTGCTCAAGCACCTCTGAAGACGCACCGGGATACACTGCCATTACCTGCACCACAGGCGGTGCAATTTCAGGGTATTGCGCTACCGGCAGGCTGCGCATAGCAGCCAGGCCTGCCAGACAGATAAAAATGCCTATCACCAATGCAAAGATAGGCCGGTCAATAAAATAACGAGAGAACATAAGCTGATCCTTGCCTGTTAACCTGCATCAGCCGCAGATGCAGCAAGCTGCACCGGCATACCGGGGAAGAAAATGCGCGCCATACCTTCGATGATCACCTCATCGCCACTTTTCAGGCCGCTTTTAATTACCCAACCATTGCCGTTATCCAGTTTTACCCACTCGCCAACTTCAACCGGCGCCGGCAAGGCCACTTTACCGCCCTGCTCGCCATCGGCTAACAGGTAAACAAATTTACCGGTACCACTGTCCAGTACCGCTTTTTGGGGCACTACTATGGCGTTATGCCGTACCGCGCCCTCCAGTTGAATACGCACAAACTGGCCCGGGCGCAGCAAGGCGTCAGGGTTAGCAATTTCAGCTTTCATTTCACTGGTGCCGGTTTGGGTATTAATGCGTACATCAGAAAAATCTACCACGCCAGCCTGGTTATACACCGAGCCATCGGCCAGCAGCAGCTTAACCTGCCATTTTTCAGGTAAGTCAACTTTGCCGTTTTGTGCTTCAGCGCGCAGTTTCAGTTGATCACGCTCAGCTACAGAAAAGCGCACATACATTGGGTCTAACTGGGTAACGTGCGTTAACAGCAGCTCGGGGCCTGATACCAGGGTGCCCTCTGATACCAACTCCCGGCTAACCACACCATTGATTGGCGAACGCACTTCGGTATAGTTCAGCTGCAATTGTGACTGCTGCAAAATGGCCTCAGCCGTTTTTACATCAGCTCCGGCAATATCCAATGCCGACAACGCATCATCATAGCTTTGTTGCGACACTGCACCGTCTTTGCGCAGTTTATCCAGCCGTTTAAGTGTGCGTTCGGCCTGCGCCCGGCGTGCTTGTGCCGCCGCTAATTCGGCTTTATTACGGTTTACAGCAGCCTTAAAAGGCGCCGCATCCAGACTGAATAATGTCTGATCAGCTTTAACTGCCGCACCTTCGGTAAAATTACGTTTTTCTAAAATACCGGACACCCGGGCACGAATTTCCACCTCGCGTGAACCAGCCAGTAAAGCCGGGCTTTCGATCAGCAAGGGTACTGTTTTCAATTCTACCTTTTGCACATTTACGGTAGCAGGGGGCATGCCACCGCCACCGGCGTCTGATGCGGCAGAAGGCTCTGAGCAGGCACTCAGTAAACCCAGTGAAAACACTACAGCTGTTAACTTAGCTGCACCGGAAGATAATGACATTCTTGTCATACAAGCACCTTTAAGCTGGCCGCCTTTAACTGCAGACAGCAATGCAGGCTGCAGCAGTATCACGCGGGAATGTTATGTAATAAGCAGAGGAAATAAGATTAAACGCCAGTAAAATAGCATATTTCTTACCGAGCGGAATAGAATAAATATGAAGATTTGTAAAAAGCTGTTGCAGCATATATTTCACGAAATACCTATGCGACACAGCGCCATAACAAGGTAAAACCGGCAGGCATAAAAAAGCCCCGAAAAACGGGGCTTTTTTGTTAATAAGGGGGTATTGATTAACGACGTGACATTCTGCGACTAACGCCTAAACCCAACAGTGCCAGACCAAAAATTGCCAGTGAAGCAGGCTCAGGTACAGTTGCCGGAACCTGTGCAATACCGGTCTGAACCAAAAAGGTAGCCTGACCGCCGGTAAAATTAAATACCGGCACACTGCTATAAGCAATATGCAGGCTATTGGCAGTGTATGACAGTACCGGCTGGATACCATTAGTTACCAGATTATTACTCAATAAAGAAAAACCAAGGATAGATTCACCTGGCTCGCTAAACAGAATATTACTCATCCATGCATCAAAGGTCTGAAAATCCCAGCTATCTTTTGAGGTTAATGTCAGAATGCTGGTAAGCGGATCAAAATCCATCCACACTACACCACCACCCCAATTTGCCGGGTTTGCTAACAGATGTTTGTTTTTCAGCTCTGCGCCACCACCAATCGCGGCAGCCAGATTCTGATAGGTTTTGGCACCTGATTGCGAATAAGCGGGTAGATGGGACTCTGTGCGGAAATCGGCACTGATCAGGCCAGCGTGGGAAAAACATGACACAGACAATAACAACATTGAAACAATGGCTTTCTTCAACATAAACAGCATCCTTCTTATGTACTACTGAATTACTACTGCCACAGTAAAGCAAAGCCTGTGCCATAATTAAAATTCACGAATATTCATTAACATAATAAAAGCCCGCTTTGTCTGGCATTACTAAATGTAAACAAAGCTGACATTTCATACTGACACTAACTGTTACAACCTGATGTTTTGCCGCAGCAACACAATGTGCTTTACTTGTGGTCGAATCAGAACCATAACAAGGACACATCATGTTTAAACCACGTTACCTTGCACTGTTTTGTGCGCTGGCAAGCGGCGCGGCCTTTGCCAATGATGGTACGCGCTTACTGCGCCAGCCGGATATTTCAGCAGATCATCTTACTTTTGTGTATGGCGGCGATATCTGGCTGAGCGATAAAAATGGCCAGAACCCACGCCAGTTAACCAGCCACCCGGCTAATGAATTTGCACCAAAGTTTTCTCCCGATGGTAACTGGATTGCATTCTCTGCCAGCTATGACAACAATACCGATGTGTACGTTATGCCGGTCAGCGGCGGCGCAGCCAAACGGCTGACCTTTCACCCGGGCGCAGATACAGTAAACGGCTGGAGCCCGGATGGTAAAAGCGTCATTTTTGCCTCTAACCGCGAAATAGCCAATAGCCGCAGTAACCAGCTGTATAAAGTGAGCATTGACGGGGGTTACCCGCAGCAGTTGATGCAAGCTGTAGCATTTGAAGGTGATTTAAGCAGTGATGGCAAAAAGCTGGCCTACCGGCCGAATAATATGGCCTACAGCGGCGCCAGTGGCTGGCGTTTACACCGTGGTGGCAGCACCCCGCCGGTGTGGATTATCGATTTAGAAAAACAGCAGCTGGAAAAAATCCCCCACCCTAACGCCAATGAATTTAACCCGTTCTGGCTGGGTAACACCGTGTATTTTCTGTCAGATCGCGACAATAAAGCGGTAAATCTGTTCCGTTACAGCGATAAACAGGTAACACAACTAACCAACAACACCGACTGGGATTTACGCAGCGCCGCCGGCCATGGTAACACTATAGTGTATGAAGCCGGTGGCTTTTTGCACAAGCTTGATGTTAGCAGCGGCCAAAGCTCGCCCCTGACGATAAATATTAATACCCAGTCAGCTCAATTACGGCCACAGTGGAAAGACGCCAGCAAAACCCTTACCCGTGCCCGTTTGTCGGCTACCGGCCAACGTTTAGTGCTAAGTGCCCGCGGCGACGTATTTACCGTGCCGGTAAAAGATGGCAGCAGCCGTAACCTTACGCAAAGTAGTGGCGTTAATGAGTTTGATGGCCTGTGGAGCCCCGATGGCAGCAAGGTGGCTTATATTTCTGATGCCGATAATAAGCACCAGTTAGTGTTGCAAGCACAGGATGGCTTAAGCGCAGCAGAAACTTTTGCCTTATCAGACAACGGCTACTTTAATCTGCTGAGCTTTTCGCCGGATGGTAACCTGATTGCTTACCACGACAACCATTTAAACCTGTATGCGTTTAACCTGAAAACCAAACGCAGCCAAAAACTGGATACCTCAGCACGGCGCGATGGTTTTAATGTGTCGTTCTCGCCTGACAGCCGCTATTTGGCTTACACCGTATCGGGTGCTAACTATTTTAGCCAGATTAAACTGTTTGATTTTAGCAGCAACAAAGCTACGCAAATTACCGATGGTTTAAGCCAGGCTGATGATCCGGTATTTACCCAGGATTATCTGTACTTTACTGCCTCGGTAAACACCGGCCCGGCGCAAGTCGGGCTGGATTTATCCACGCGCGAGCGCCCGGTACGCAAAGCTATTTATGCCTATGTGCTGGCCAGCGATGGTAAATCGCCGTTATTGCCAAAAACCGGTGATGAACCGCTAAAAACTGCCGACAGCAAAGACGACAAAAAAGATAAAGACGACAAAGTCGCTGCGGTTAAAGCCGTAAAAATTGATATCGCCGGTTTACAAAACCGCATTGTAGCGCTGCCGGTACCAGAGCGTAATTACGACAGCTTAAGCGTAGCCAGTGACGGTGCCCTGTTTTATGTAGAGCGCACACAACCGGGTGCCAGTAACGAATTGCCCGGCAGCAATGGCCAGAACAACGGCACCTTATACCGCTTTGACTTTGAAGAGAAAAAAGCCGAGCAGGTTAAAGACGGCCTGGCCAGCTATAACCTGAGTGACGATGGCAAAAAGCTACTGTTGGTCAGCCTGCCAAATACACTGCAGGTAGGTGATGCCAAAGCCAAACCGGATGCCAAAGCGGTCGGCTTGTCTGAAGTGCGCAGCTTTGTAGACCCGGCGCAAGAATGGCAGCAAATCTTTAACGACGCCTGGCGCATGCAAAAAGAGTACTTTTATGATGCCAATATGCACGGCATAAACTGGCAGGCGGTATATGATAAATACCAACCGCTACTCAAGCATGTGCAGCGACGCGAAGATTTAAACGACGTACTGGTAGAAATGATAGCCGAGCTGCAGGTTGGCCATAACCGTATTGGGGGTGGCGATGTACACCAGGAAAGCCCAACCAAAGCCGGTTTACTGGGTGCCGACTTTGTTATTAGCAACGGTAAATATCAGTTTAAAACCGTCTATCAGGGCGACCGCTGGAGCCCGTTCTTAAAAGCCCCGCTAAATGTACCGGGCGCCAGTGCCAAAGCCGGTGATTACCTGCTGGCGGTCAACGGCAAAGAGCTTAACGCCTCTGACAATATCCACGCCTTGATGGACAACACTCTGGGTAAACAGGTGGTGCTAAGCATTGCTGACGATGCCCGCGGTAAAAACCGTCGCAACATTACCGTAGAGCCGGTAGCCAACGACAGCCAGCTGCGCTTATGGCACTGGGTAGAACAAAACCGCCAGCTGGTAGCAGAAAAAACCGATGGCAAAGTGGCCTACGTTTATCTGCCTAACACCGCAGACGGTGGCTTCTACTTCTTTAACCGTATGTTCTTCGCGCAAACCGATAAACCGGCAGTGATTATTGACGAGCGTAAAAACGGCGGCGGTCAGGCGGCAAACTATATTACCGAAATTCTCGGCCGGCCGTTTTTATCCGGCTGGAAAGACCGTGACGGTTTAGTGTTTACCACACCAGGCGCGGGTATTTACGGTCCGAAAACCATGCTGATTGATCAGGATGCTGGCTCAGGCGGTGACTTCCTACCTTGGGCGTTCAAACGCCTGGAATTGGGTAAAACCATCGGCACCCGCACCTGGGGTGGCTTAATTGGTATTTCGGCTAACCCGAATATGATAGACGGTGGTTTCCACGTCGTGCCGTTCTTCCGCTTCTACACGCCGGATGGCGAGTGGCGGGTAGAAAACGAAGGCGTAGCACCAGATATTGAGGTAGAACTGGATCCGATAGCGGTAAATAAAGGCATTGATGTGCAGTTAGAGCGTGCCATAGCGCATACGCTAAACGAGCTAAAAGCCAACCCGCCCAAAGATCACAGCAAAGCCCCGGCTATGCCGACTAAGCTGGGGTTATAATCTCCTGCATCTAACGCAAAAACCGCTGCCCGGCAGCGGTTTTTTTTGGCGATTATTTTCACATTACAAACCGGATAACAAAGCTTTGTTATAACAGCGTTTTATCGACTAATCGGCTTAATAAAGCTGATATATGCTATTAGACAGTACTCATAAGCAGCTCTGTATGTCCTGTATGCGGATCGACTTGTTCACCCAATACCGCAAAACCATGCTTTTGGTAAAAATAACAACTTTGTACATTAGCTTTGTAAACAGTTAACTTTAGCTCATCACGCTGACTTTTTGCATGACTGAGCAGTTCCCCGCCAATCCCTTGTCCCTGCAGTGCTGGCTCAACAAAAATAGCTGCCAGCGTATTGTCATAAAGCGCATAAAAACCTGTGACTTTACCATTTTGTTCATAAACATAAACGTCCGAAGCTGGTAGATAGACATCACGCATATTATCTACCTGAGACTGCCAAAAGTCTGGCTCAATAAAATTGTGAGATTTCACAGATGCAGATAGCCAGATATTTAAAATTGTATCAACGTCTTTACTTTCGCTTTTTCTAATCATTTTGTCTTAACTATTTATTAGTTTATAACAGCTAACCGATATACGTTGGTGAGCCAACTAGCACCACATCAGCTTATCGAAGTTGGCTGTCTTTACTACCACGGCGATTAATACCGCCCGCTTTTGTTTCCTGCTCTTCCAGCGCGGTTTGACAAGCAACGCAAAGCTGTACGCCGGGAATTGCTTTGCGCCGCGCTTGTGGAATAACCTGTCCACACTCTTCACAGTTCAGCGCGCTGTCACCATTAGCTAATTGGCTGCGTGCGCGCTGCACAGCTTCGTCAACGCTGGCGTCTATTTGCTCATGAATAGCACCATCCCGTGACCAACCACCTGCCATAATGTTCTCCAACCTTTAAGGAATTAACGTGGTCAGATGTTATTCACCACACCAAAATAAAACCCTAGCATTAGTTATAAAGTAAGTATGTGCGGTTGCCGACGAATTCAACACATCAATACGTTTGCCCAGCACCTTTACGCAGCAAACCTTTTACTAAGCTGTGCCACACGCCGGCCTAAGTAGTGTGCGGTAAGTAAATCCGTTTCATTTAACAGCCCGTCTGCTGATTGGGCGATAAGGCCGGATTGCGCCCCCAGCCGATTAAGCCCGGCGGTGTTGTGGTTGCCGGGAATATCCAGCCCTGCCCATAACATACCATGCTGGTTGGCCAGAATCTGCAAGTATTGCAGGGTATGCAGCTGATCGCCGCTAAAGTTGCTGCCAATGGTAAAACCGGCGGCAACTTTATTGGCCCACAATTGCGTCTCCCAATGCTCGCTGCTGGCATCGGCAAAAGCTTTAAACTGTGCCGACACAGAACCCATGTAGGTAGGTGAGCCAAATACTATGGCATCAGCATTGGTTAATTGCGCCAGCAGTTTGCTATTGCGAAACCGCCCAGCACGAATATCGACGCCGGCAATTTCGGCATGAATAACATTTACGGTAGGCTCGGTTGCAGCACCGGCAGCTACCGCTGCAGCTAATTGCCTGGTGCTGCCGCCGGCTGAGTGAAACACCACTGCGACTTTTATCACTTAACTCTCCTTATCGAGACCATCCTTATCACTGCCATGCTGAGCAAGGCTATATCTTTCAATTATGTTATTTAAAAAGCCGCAATTAAGCGGCTTTGCTCTGCATAACTTGCTGGTGCAGTGTCAGGGCCGCGTGCTGCAGTTGCAAAAACAACGCTGTGTGTTTCACCTGCTGGTATTGTTGGTCAAACACCTGATGAAAATTCGGCACCGACACGGTACCTGTAAGCTTGGCACCCATATACGGCGCAGCTTGCACCGCCGCTTGCAGCACACTTTGAGCGCCACCCGGCCCCGGCGCAGCAGAGAGAAACAACGCCGGTTTATGCTGAAAAATATAACGTTGGCTGCGCGAGGCCCAGTCATACAAGTTTTTAAACGCCGCGGTAAAAGTGCCGTTATGTTCAGCAAAAGACACTATCAGGCCGTCAGCTTCAGCTATCTGCTGTAAAAACGCCGTTACCTTTGCCGGCGAACCAAGCTCAGCTTCGCGCTGCTCGCTGTATATCGGCAGCTCGTAATCATCGATATTTAAGCTAACCACCTTAGCCTGCGGCAGCAACCTGGCCACACTTAACGCCAACTGCTGATTAATAGATTGCGGATTATTGCTGGCGGCAAAAGCAAGAATTTTCATAGCACCTCCTTGCGGGCTTTGTCCTGGTTTAAGTTGCGTTCGGCCGGTATATCACTTAAATACTCAACAAACTCCACTTCAAATCCGGCCGGATCAACAAAGTAGATATTTTTACGATAGGGGTCGTCAGCGCCCGGTTTGGCAATGGCGAAACCTGCGGTATTCAGCCTGGCGATAACCGCATTCAGATTGTTAGTAACATAGGCAAAATGCGCCAGACCAACGCTATGCCCTGCTAAATCACGGTTTTCACCCTCGCCGTGATCGCTTAGTGCCAGATAATGATAGTCGTCACCAAAGTGCAGCCATTTACGCGGCTTGCCATACCACTCACCCTGCCCCTCATCGCGGATATGCCAGTGCGGAAAAGCAGCGCGGTAGAAATTCAGCATGGCGCCGATATCTGCCACCACCAGGTTCACATGTTCCAGGTACATAGTTATCTCCTTATCAGATTATTTATTCTGCATAGTGCGGTTGAACAGTCGGAAAAACTGACACAAAAAGCTGTTGCAGCGCGGATCTGAGTTGTCCGGTAAAGTGCTCATGTCTTATCTCCTTGCAATTAAACTGACAGCAGGTTAAAACCTTAACCTAAGTTAAGGTAAAGTGTTTTTTTGAAAAAAATGGCAGAAAAATGAAGGGGCTTGAGATGACTGATGCAACCTGGAGTGTCGGGCGCGTAGCAAAACGTTGTGGCGTTAAGGTTAGTACACTACATTTTTACGAACAAAAAGGCCTGATTAAAAGCTGGCGCAATGACGGCAACCAGCGCCGCTACAAGCCAGAGGTACTGCGGCGCATTTCGGTGATTAAGGCGGCGCAAAAAGTCGGCATTAGCCTGGAAGAAGTAAAACAGGCATTTTTGTCCTTGCCCGACAGCCGCACGCCCACAGTAGAAGACTGGCAGCTGCTATCGACCAACTGGCAGAAAATGCTGGATGCGCGCATTGCTTACCTGCAACGGCTGCGCGATTACCTCACCGGTTGTATTGGTTGTGGCTGTTTGAGTATGAGCAAATGCCCACTATACAACCCGGATGATGTACTGGGCGCTGAAGGCACCGGGCCGGTGATCCTGGAACAGACAGAATAGTAAGCAGCAGGCTGACAAATTAGGGCTGGTCAAATAACGCCACCTGTTGTGCGGACGCTTTTGCCCGATACATAGCAGTATCGGCGCATTTAAGCAGCGTATCCGCTGTTTTGCCGTCTTGCGGTGCTATAGCAATACCTATGCTGATATGGATATGCAGCGTTTGGGTGTTTAAGATAAAAGCTTCAGCGACACATTCGACCAATTGCTTAGCCAGCTTTACCACGTCATCCTGCTGCTTTATTTCAAGCAGTAAGCAGACAAACTCATCACCGCCCCAGCGGCTTACCATATCACCATCACGCACAAAGGCCCGCAAGCGGTTGGCTACGGTTAACAGCACCTGGTCGCCAACGTCATGGCCGTGAGCATCATTAATATTTTTAAATTTGTCGACATCAATAAACAGCACCGCCAGTGCCCAGCCGTGGCGTTTTGCCTGCACCAAACCATGCGCCAGCGCCTGATCAAATGACGTCCGGTTTGGTAAACCGGTAAGCTTGTCGGTTAGCGCTCGTTGGCGTGCTTCTTTTTCGGTCACCTGGGCTTGAACTAAATCATCGCGCACGGCTGCCAGATCGGTTTTGGCATCATCCAGTTCAGATTCAATACCTATACGCATGGCAATTTCATTCGACAGTTTAATATTAACCCGTTTTAGATCTTCAGCCGCTTTGGCAACGATATTTTCAGCGTCTTCATTCTTCTTCAGGGCTTGCTTGATCATGCTAACCGAGCTTTGGCCTTGCTTTAGTACATCGTTAACCGAGTTAAGCTCGTCTGCCGCTACGCTGATTTCTTTTTTTATCCCTTCATTTTCTTTTAGCACACCATACAGTGACACTCTTTTGCCGCTACGTTTTTTTCTCAACACTTTAGATTTTGTGAACATAAGCACCTCTTGGGTAACGCTGCGCCGGCAATCCCTGCCAGCAACGCCAGGTTAAATCTATAAATATATTGCATGCTGCATGGCCCTTTCTGTGCGTTAGCCCACATAACACCAACCTGTCAGGTAGATATTGGTCTGAAAGCCTGCACCCAGATAAAATATACACTTGTGCACTGAACACCCTATAGCCGCATTACAAATACGACATTTAACTATATATAATTCATACAGTTAATAGAATTTACATTTCAACAGCAGAAACCAAACTGGCCAAACCAGATATTTTAGTGTACAACTGTACGCTGAAATTAACTGATACGTGATCCTGTTGTGAAGCCATTTTTATCCCGCCTTTGGCGCAGTTTTTGTTTAATGCTGGGTAACCAGAGTTCGCTAACCCTGTATTTGCTGCCGCTGATGCAACAATTAGTGCCGGGCTTTTTACCCGGCCATTACCGTGCCCGCCTGCTGTGCCGCCAATGGCAAACGGCTGATATGCTGCAACTTAGCTTTAAAGTGTCGGGCCGTTGGCCTGGCTTTGTGCCAGGGCAGCACTTACTGCTAACGCTGCAGCATCAGGGCCGCTACATCAGCCGCACCTTTAGCATTTGCTCGCCGCTAAGCCTGTGGCAAAGCCAGCAGCAAATACAACTGTGCTGCAAAATTAACCGCGCCGGTGAATTTACGCCGCTATTAAACCAGCTGAAAAATGGTGCAGTGGTTAATATCAGCACAGCGCAGGGCGATTTTTACTGGCAACAAGCAGCCACGGCGGCAGTATTTGTGGCCGCCGGTTCTGGCATAACGCCCGTTGCTGCCATGCTGTTAAGCCAGCGCCACTGGTTAACGCCGGTAAGCTTGTTTTATCGCTGTCGTGGCGCAGAAAATGCGGCTTTGCTTAGCGAGCTGCAACAGCTGGCAGCACGCCAACCACTATTTACCTTAGCGCTGTCTGACAGCCGCACCGAGCCGGCTGAAACCTTGCAACAGCGGCTGATTAATAACAGCGACGCCAGACAGTTTTATCTGTGCGGCCCGGCGGCCTTTATGCAGCAAATGCGTATGGCGCTTATACACAATGGCGTAAATGCAGCACAGATCCGGCAAGAGCAGTTTGGCTTAGCCATAACAGCACCAGCAGATCACACGGCGGCTGGTATGCAGTTAAGCGCCAGCTTTATCCGCGCCGGCATCAGTACAAAGGTTACGCTAAACCCCCAGCAGAGTTTATTGCAGAACGCCGAGCAGCATGGCCTTGCGCCCCGCTTTGGCTGTCGTATGGGCGTGTGTTTTCAGTGCGTGTGCGACAAAGTATCCGGCCAGGTACGCGATTTACGCAGCGGCGCCCTAAGCGGCCATGGCGCCGAACAAATTCAGCTGTGTGTAAGCCAACCACTAACCGAACTTGTGATTAAGCTGTAACAGGACTTGTGATGAAATTAACCACCGAACAATTTACCGCGCTTGAGCAAGAGCTGGACAGCGTAAAACAACAGGTACAAGCCGGGCTTGGTGATGCCGATGCGCGCTATATCCGCCGCGTATTACTAACGCAGCGTTTAAGCGCACTAAGCGGGCGTATTTTACTGGTGCTGGGCTTTATTACGCCCTGGCTATGGCTGCTGGGCGTGCTGCTGCTGGCACTGGCGAAAATTCTCGACAATATGGAAATTGGCCACAATGTGCTGCATGGTCAATATGACTGGATGAACGATCCGGTGTTGCATTCCAAACGTTATGAGTGGGATATTGCTTGTGACGCCGGCTCCTGGCAGCGCACACATAACTTTGAGCACCATACTTACACCAATATTATTGGCAAAGACCGCGACTTTGGTTACGGCCTGCTGCGTTTAAGTAACGATTTTCGCTGGCGGCTGCGTAACTTATGGCAAGGCGGCACTTACCTGCTGCTTAGTATGCTGTTTCAGTGGGGTGTGTCTTACCATGAATTAGCCGCGCAGCGGGTATTTTTTGGTAAAAAGAAGCTTGAGCGCCATTCCCAGGTTAGCGATAGCGAGCTGAAAAAAGCCTTTTTTAGCAAGGGTGCACGCCAGCTGATTAAAGACTATGTGTTTTTCCCGCTAATTGCCGGGCCAATGTGGCTGTGGGTATTGTGCGGTAATCTGCTGGCCAATTTAATCCGCAACTTATGGACATCAACGGTAATTTTTTGCGGCCACTTTACCAAAGACGTGTATGTGTTTAGCGCGGCACAGTGCGAAGGCGAAAGCCGCGGCCAGTGGTATTACCGCCAGATGCTGGGTTCATCTAACTTTACCGGCCCCACCTGGCTGCATATTTTAACCGGCCATTTAAGCTGCCAGATAGAGCACCACCTTTTCCCTGATATTCCGGCACGGCACTACCCTGCTATGGCAAAACAGGTGCAGGCAATAGCGGCAAAATATGCTATTCCATACAACACCGGCAGCTTTGTGCACCAGTACAGCACGGTATTTCTGCGCATTATGCGCTATTCACTGCCGGGCGGTGATAAAGCAGTAAAGGCATTGTAGAAAACGTCACTTAACCGCTTCGTGCAGATACTTTGTCAGGTGGGCGCAGTACGCTTATCGGTTCTGTCCAGTGTGCGAATAATATCGCGCCAGCTTAAAATACCCTGTGGCCGGTTTTGGCTGTCTACCACCGGAATACAAGATACACCTTCGGTGTTAAACAGATGAATAGCATCCATTATTTTCGCCTGTGGCTGCAAGGTAACCGGCTTGCGCAGCATAACCTGATGCACTTTTTTATTTAAAGTAGCCAGATCGCGCGGTGTTTCTGCAGCGGTGCCAATATGCGGGCTTAACGCTTTAAATAAATCACGGTCAGATAACACCCCCAGCAAAATGCCTTTTTCCACCACCAGCACATGGTGAAATTTAACGTTATCAAAAATTTGCTTTACCACCGTCAGCGTATCATCCGGCGATACGCTAACCGGTTTAGTACTCATTAATTGAGCGATACTCAGCATCAGGGTTAACCTTTACTTCGCAGAAAAAACGCGACAATAACCGAGGTCAGCACGCCCATAATGGCGGCACCGATAACACTTTGCAGCATATAGTTAGTTAAACTGAAGTACTTTAAAGCCTGTTCCGTCGTCATCATGCCTTCGGTTACAACATAGGCCTGCATATTGAGGAAATAGTTCGGGCTAATAACCATATGCGCAAGCCACTGCGCTGCCGGACTTAACAGCACTACCACCAGTGTGATTAACAGCCCAGACTGCATACCCTGCTTCCAGCTCATAATACCGTTATAATCGCGCAGCTTTTTCTGCCGCAGCGCCAGCACATAAACCAGTATTGCCGGTATAGCGAATAAATTAGTATAGGTGGCGTGCTGCGCAATATGCTGGTCATGCAGACCTGTCAGTTGCTCTATCCATATCCACAGCAGCATAACGGCAGTAAAAATAAGCCCCCAGCGTATTTCTGTCATATACTTTTGCATAACTTATTGTTCTTGTTAGCTTAGACACAGTAAAACTATAGCGCTTTTATATCGCTTTACCAGCTGTTTGCGCTGAGAAACCTATACTTAAAACCTGCAGCAGATAAAGGTAAAGCTTATGCGTCAACAAATCCTTGATACCGCACTGCAACTGGCAGCGAAAACCGGCTGGGAGCAGTTAACCCTGCAACAGATTGCCACTGCGCTGCAGATCAGCCTGGCTGATATTTATTGCCATTACCGGCAAAAAGATGATTTGGTTGAGGCCTGGTTTGACCGCGCCGATCTGGCGCTGCTAAGTGCACAGATAAGTAAAGCGTTACCCGCTAAAGCCCGGTTGCAACAGGCCATACAGCATTGGCTGGCGGCGCTTTCGCCCTACCATAAACTTACCGGCCAAATGCTGCTGTATAAACTGGAACCCGGCCATATTCATTTACAGGCGGCGGGTATTTTACGCATTAGCCGCACTGTGCAATGGCTGCGTGAAGCGGCCGGTTTAACCGCCAGCGGCGCAGCAAGAGTTGGCCAGGAGCTGGCATTAAGCAGCCTGTTTGTGGCGGTATTTATTTACTGGTTAAATGACCACTCAGCGGCACAGCAGCGCAGCTTGGCCTTGCTTAGCCGCATGCTGCAGCAAGGCCACAATCTGGCGCTCTGGCGCTAATACCTCATTGCGCCGACAATGAGGCATCCCGCACGGCGCGGAACTCTTTACCCTGATACCAGTTTGGCCAGCTGTCGCTGTTGGCTAACGCGTGCCCTACCTGATAATACAGATGTAAATCCTGCTGGGCGCCGCGTAAATCCCAGTTGGGGTCAAACTCGTCATTTACTTTGTGGTAGTAGTCGCGCACATAAATGCGCCGCTGCTCCAGGCCCCAGTCTTTACCGTGGATAAAGCTGTCAACGCCACCACGGGCATACAACATAGGTACGCCTTTTTTTGCCAGGTTAAAGTGATCTGAGCGATAGTAAAAACCATCCTGCGGTGTGGGTTCGGGTGCTATATAGCGGTTTTGCGCCTGAGCGTATTTTTCCAGTATCGGTTCCAGCTCAGAGCTGCCATAGCCAAATACCATGACATCGCGCATTGGGCCGTACACGTTAATCACGTCCATATTAATACCGGCCACGGTTTTATCTAAAGCAAATAACGGGTTGCTCGCATACCAGGCTGAACCCAGCAAGCCGCGCTCTTCTACAGTTACCGCTAAAAACGCCACCGAACGTTTCGGTGCAGGGCCGGCTTTAAACTGCTCAGCCAGCGCCAGCAAAGCAGCGACGCCACCGGCATTGTCCTGGGCACCGTTAAACACTTTATCGTCCGGACGGCTGAAATCTAGGCCGAAATGATCCCAGTGCGCCATATAAATAATGGCTTCATCGGGCTTTTCACTGCCTTCAATATAACCAATAACATTGCTGGAGCTAAGCTCGCGCAAATTATTGCTAATGCTGACAGCCGCTTTGGCATTCAGCGCTACCGGTTTAAAATCTTTGCTCAGCGCCTGCTGGCGCAGTTGTTCCAGTGAAGTGCCATTCGCAGCGAACAGTTTTTCGGCAGCGTCCAGCGACAACCAGCCTTCTACTTCAGTTTTGTGCAGGTTTTTGTTGTCGTTAGCCAGCTCAAACCGAATTGGCGAGGTGCCCGCTACCACATTCCAGCCATAGCTGGCGGCGTCGGTTTCATGCACTATCAGCGCCATAGCCGCGCCCTGGCGGGCTGCTTCTTCGTATTTGTAAGTCCAGCGGCCGTAGTACGTCATGGCATTGCCGGTAAACAGCTGTGGGTCTTGCGTGGCGTAGCCCGGATCATTAACCAGCATTACCACGGTTTTGCCTTTTACATCTAAACCGGCGTAATCATTCCAGTTATATTCCGGTGCGACTATGCCATAACCAACAAATACTACGTCGCTGTCGGCAACATCTATTTGCCCCAGCATCCGGGTAGACCAGGCCATCATATCGGTTTTATAAGTCAGTGTAGTATTGGCGCCGCTGTTATCGGTTAGCGTTAATGCCGATACCTTAACAGGGTCTATCTGCACCACCGGCACACTCTGGCGGTAACTGTCGCCGCTGTATGGCGTTAAGCCAATACGGGCATACTGCTGCTCCAGATATTGTACGGTAAGCTCTTCACCTTTAGTTGCCGGGGCTCGGCCCTGCATTTCATCTGAGGCAATTTTCTGAAAATAACCGGCAAAATTGGCGTTAAAACTGGTTTGCAGCAGAGGTTGCTCTGGCTGTGGCGGCGTATTCTGTTTTGAACACGACGCCACTAGCAGGCTGGCGCTAAGTGCAGCTACCAGCATAGGGCCGAACTGAAGTGTCATCAGGTTTCCTTAAATACAGCTAAGATAAGCGCTTACCTTAGCCTATTGCCGGCCCTGACACGACAACATTGAGACAAACAGCCTGGATCAGGGCTTAAGTTTGTAAATTACATTAACTGATTTTTCCAACTGAATATGTTTTGGCACTATTAAGTTACTGCTGCTACTTTCTGCCATATCAGCTTTGCGCATTGCGCCATAGCTTACCGAGCCGCCGCCAAAGCCAAAATCACCGGCCATAGCGCCCCAGCCTGAAGCTTCGCTGATAGCAAATACAGAACTGATTTTAACACCTTGTGCCGCAGCCAAACTGTTAGCCCGGCGACGGGCGTCAGCACCGGCTTTTTCACTTAATTGCTGCTCGTATTGCTCACGCTGGCTGCTGTCAAAACTGCCACTGATAGAGAAAATTTGCGGCTGTTTAAACAGGTAATCCATTACAGCAACATAATTGGTCAGCTGGTTCAGCGTTACCATAATGGGCTGGCTGGCTTCATAACCGGTTATGGCTCTGTTGTTATAGTCTTTAAACAGCGCTTCTTTGTTAATCTGGGCGGCATCAATATCGGCTTCGGTAATGCCTTGTTTAGCCAGAAACTGCATTAGGTCACGGCCCTGCTTGTACACCGCTTCAGTTGCAGCATCAGCTTTATCTGCGGTTTGGCGGATAACAAACTGAATACGGGCTTTGTCCGGTGCAACTTCCAGTTTGGCCGCACCGGTAACATTAATAAACGGAAAATCCGGCAGCGGGCTGGCCTGCACTGCGCCGCTAAGGGTTAATGCCAGGGCGGTAGTAATAGTGGCTAATTTCATCTCAAACTCCTGTAGTGTTTAACGCGCATTACAGCAAAACGGCGCGGCTTAAGTTGTTACTATTTGTAGAGTTGTATTTGGCCTGAGTTTGCCTTTACACTCTGCTCTCTTTCGATGTTAAGGAAACACCATGTCTGTACGCCTGCTTCCCCTTAGCACGGCCCTGCTCTGCAGTAGCTATGCTTTTGTCGCTACCGATACTCTGGCCGCTACCGATGCCTATACCTACGCCAACATTGATGCCGTAACGGTAAAGCACCTGCACCTGGATTTAGCCGTTAATTTTGAGCAAAAAGCCTTAACCGGCTTTGCCGATTTACAACTTAACTGGCTAAACAGCAGAAGCAATACAGTATATCTGGACACCCGCGATCTGGTTATAGAGCGCATTTACGCCAAAAGGGCCGACGGCAACTGGCAAAAAGTGCCTTTTAGCCTGGGGCAGCACGATGCAGTGCTGGGCAGCAAACTTACGGTAAGCCCCTCCTTTCAGGCGCAAACACTGCGTATTTACTACAGCTCTACCGACAAAGCCTCTGGCCTGCAGTGGTTAACGCCGGAGCAAACCGCCGGTAAAACCACACCCTTTATGTTCAGCCAGAACCAGGCCATTCATGCCCGTAGCTGGATCCCAATTCAGGACACCCCGGCCGTGCGCATGACGTACAGCGCCCGTATTCAAACCCGTGACGATGTGCTGGCTATTATGAGTGCCAATAATGAACCGGGCATGATTCGCGACGGCGATTACCAGTTTGTTATGCCACAGGCTATTCCGGCCTACTTAATTGCCATAGCCGCCGGTGATTTACAATTTAAAGCCATGAGTGAGCAAACCGGCGTTTATGCCGAGCCTTATATTCTTAACGCCTCGGCGCAAGAGTTTGCCAGCACCCAGGCGATGATCGATGCCACTGAACAGCTGTACGGTGACTACCGCTGGGGCCGTTACGACTTACTGATCTTACCGCCCAGCTTCCCGTTTGGCGGTATGGAAAACCCGGTACTGAGCTTTATTACCCCCACAGTGGTGGCCGGTGATGGCAGCCTGGTGAATTTAATTGCCCACGAGCTGGCGCATTCCTGGTCGGGTAATCTGGTCACTAACGCGACCTGGCGCGATTTATGGCTCAATGAAGGTTTTACCTCCTATGTCGAAAACCGCATTATGGAGCAGGTATTCGGCACAGATCGCGCCATTATGGAGCAAGCCTTATCGGTGCAGGGTTTAAAAGAAGAGTTGGCAGAGCTACCCGCTAACGACAGCATTTTGTATATCGACCTTAACGGCCGTGATCCGGACGACGCCTTTAGCGGCGTGCCTTACACCAAGGGCCAGCTGTTTTTAATGTATCTGGAGCAAAAATTCGGCCGCGATAAGTTTGACCCGTTCGTGCGGCAGTACTTTGACGACCATGCTTTTCAAAGCCTGGATACCGCACGCTTTGTAAAGTACTTAAACACCCACTTACTGCAAAAATACCCCGGCATAGTGTCGCTGGATGAAGCCAAAAGCTGGATTTACCAGCCTGGCTTGCCAGCGGGCACGCCCGATCCGCAGTCGGATGCGTTTAATCAGGTGCAGCAACAGGCTGACAGCTGGCTGGCCGGCACCAGTGAACTAACCAGCCTGCCCACCGATAACTGGACAGTACACGAATGGCTGTATTTTATTAATAATCTGCCGCTGACTATTGCGCCGGAGCAACTGGCAGAGCTGGACAGCACCTTTAACCTGACGCAATCGACCAACAGCGAAATTGCTCACGCCTGGTATTTACTGGCACTTAAAACCGGTTATCAGGACATTGCCGCCGCGCTGGAGCAGTATCTGGTGGGTATTGGCCGGCGTAAGCTGATTATTCCGCTGTACCGCCAGTTAGCCACCACCCCGGAAGGCCTGGCTTTTGCCCGTGCCGTATACGAAAAAGCCCGCCCTGGTTATCATCCGCTGGCGCAGGGTACGGTAGATGAGATACTGAAGTAGCAAACCAATAGTCCGCTACGCCGGTGCTGTGCTTAGTTAGCTGCAGCACCGGTTTTACACCTTAAGCTTATCTAACAACCAGTCCGGTTCAATACACTCCGGCAAATGCGCTGCAATAAACTGTGTTAACGACTGCGCCGCATAAGATAAGCGCTTATCAGCGTTACGTACCAGATACCAATGGCTGTTAAGCGGAAAACCGGCCACATCCAGCACCGCCAGTTTTTCCCGCCCTTCCAGCAGGGTATGGCCGGAAATGACCGACAAGCCCAGCCCTGCCGCTACGCTTAAACGAATAGCTTCGTTGCTTTCAATCTGCATACTGTGGCTAAGCTGTATACCCTGGCTGCTAAGCCAGGCTTCAAACATCATCCTTGTGGCACTGCCGGGCTCGCGCAATAAAAACCGCTCCTGCTTTAACCGGGTAAAATCAAGCTGCCGCTGCCCCACCGCCCAATGCTCTGAAGGTGCAATAAGCTGCAGCGGGTTTTTCACTATCGGCGTGGCCAGTACATGCTCACCACCGGGCGGGTGGCTAAACAGGTAAATATCGTCTTGTTGCTGTTCAAAACGGCTTAAAATATGCGCGCGATTGCCAATATGCAGGGTCACCTCAATCTGTGGAAAACGCCGGTAAAACGGTGCCAAAATGCGCGGCATTAAATACTGCGCAGTATTCACCACCGCTATGCTTAAGCTGCCGCGCCGCCCGGCGTGCAGCTCACTGATCTCACCGGCTAAATCATCAAACCGGCTTAGCACATCGCAGGCCGCCTGATACAACGCCTGCCCGGCTGCCGTAGGTTGCAACGAGCCGGCATGGCTGTGCAGCAAGGGCTCGTTTAACACCTCAGATAGCTTTTTCAACTGTAGCGATACCGTCGGCTGGGTTAAATGCAGTGCCCGCGCTGCGGCGGAAATGCTGCCCAGCTGCACTACCCTGATATACACCTGCAGCAAGCGAAAACTTAATTGCCGTACGTCCATTGCGCCCTCTTTCAATTACATCCACAAACACAGCCATAGATAATTATCTATATAAAACACTTATATTATTAATTAGGCAATAAGATTGTTTTTCGGCACACTGCGCTGGTTTCCATTTAGCGGAGAGTGTTATGCCTGATGTTGTAATCGCGTTTTTTGCCCTGGGCTTGTTGGCCGGGCTGGTAAAGTCAGATTTGAAAGTGCCGCTGCCGATATACGAAACCCTGTCGATTTTACTGATGCTAACCCTGGGCTTAAAAGGCGGTATGGCACTACACGGTGTACCGCTGATGCCGATATTGCCCGAGCTTGGCCTGATTGCCGCCACTGGCGTGGCACTGCCATTGTTACTATACCCGCTGCTACGCAAACTGGTGCGGCTTAGCAGCGCCAATGCCGCCAGTGTGGCGGCGCATTACGGCTCGGTTAGCGCCGGTACCTTTGCTGTGGTGATGGCACTGGCAATGCAGCATAACTTGCCGATGCAGCCGCAAACTACGCTGTATCTGGTCCTACTGGAGCTACCTGCTATTGTCACCATGCTATGGCTGTATCGCTATGTAAACGGCAGCAAGGCCGGCTCGTTGGCGATACTGCATGAAGCCTTAACCAGCCGCGGTGTGTTACTGCTGGGCGGTGGTTTGCTGATTGGCTGGTTGTATGGCCCTGAAGGGCTATCCGCTATTACGCCGGTGTTAATGGGCGGCTTCAGTACTTTGTTAGCGCTGTTTTTACTGGAAATGGGCCTGTGCACTGCCAAAGTGTGCTCGCCACTGCCGGTTAAACAATGGCGGCTGATGCTGTTTGCCCTGCTGGCCCCCTTTGTACTGGCCTGGCTGGGTATTGGCCTGGGCCTGCTGCTGGGGTTAAGCAGTGGCAGTATTCTGGTATTAGCTGCTCTGATGGCCAGCGCATCTTATATAGCAGCGCCGGCGGCTATCCGCGCTGCCATACCGCAGGCGGATATTGGCCTGGCACTACTGGCCGCGCTGGGGCTGACGTTCCCGCTTAATGTGCTTATTGGCCTGCCGCTGTATTTAAGCTGGATCACGGCGCTAACCGGTTAAAGCCGGCAGTTTTAGCCCGCCCGGTTAACGCGGGCTGGCTGGTTAAAGCGCTAAGCGGCGCAGCCGCAGCGCGTTGGTTACCACAAACACACTGGATAACGCCATCGCACCGGCGGCCAGCATCGGCGATAACAACAAGCCAAAGGCCGGGTACAGTGCCCCGGCAGCTACCGGCAACAGCAGCACGTTGTAGCCAAAAGCCCAAAATAAATTCTGGCGGATATTACGCAAGGTGGCTTTGCTAAGCGCTATGGCATTAACTACACCCATAATATCGGCACGCATTAACACCACATCGGCCGCTTCTATTGCGATATCGGTGCCGTTACCCACCGCCAGGCCAATATCGGCCTCTGCCAGCGCCGGTGCATCATTAATACCATCACCGACAAAAGCCACAGCACCGAACTCAGCACGTAGCTGTTTTACGGCATCAACCTTGCCCTGCGGCAACACTTCGGCCACCACGGTATCAATCTGCAACTGGTTGGCAATCGCCTCAGCGGTATGGCGGTTATCACCGCTGATCATCGCTACTTTTAAGCCCAATTGGTGCATCGCCGTTATCGCCTCTGCGGAGCCAGGTTTTAGCGTATCGGCCACCGCCAGCATTGCCACGAGCTTATTATCCAGCGCCAGATACAACACCGTTTTACCGCTTTTGGCCAGCGTATCGGCCGGAACCGCCTGCGTAGTTACATCCAATTGTAGCTGATGCATAAAACGGTCGGCACCAATGGCAACCTGTTGGCCGTTAACCGTGCCGCTTACCCCCATGCCGCTGTGCACAGTAAAATTGCTTACCGGCTGCAATGTCAGTTGCTGCTGCGCCGCGGCAGTCACTAAGGCTTCGGCCAGCGGATGCTCAGATTGTTGCTCCAGCGCCGCTGCCAGCGCCAGAATATCCTGCTCATTCAGGCCTGCTTGCAGTATTAAGGTGTCGGTCAGTTGCGGTTTACCCAAGGTTAAGGTGCCGGTTTTATCCAGTGCTATCACCTTACAATCGCGTAGCGTTTGCAGTGCACTGCCCTGGCGAAACAAAATACCCAGCTGCGCTGCGCGACCGGTGCCAACCATAATAGAGGTCGGCGTGGCCAGGCCCATGGCGCAGGGGCAGGCAATAATCAGCACCGCTACGGCATTAACCAGCGCCAGGCTAAGGGCCGGATCCGGCCCCCACAGCCACCAGACGACAAAGGTAGCAGCCGCCAGCAGCATAACCAGCGGTACAAAAATCGCCGTTACTTTATCTACTAACGACTGAATGGGTAATTTGTCGCTTTGCGCTTGTTGCACCAGGGCAATAATTTGTGCCAGTACGGTATCGCCGGCGGCTTTGCTTACGCGCACCTGCAGCACGCCCTGCTTATTTACCGTACCGGCATACACCGCATCACCGCGCTGTTTGGCTTTGGCCAGCGGCTCGCCGCTTAGCATCGACTCATCGATATAAGACTCGCCCTGCTCTACAGTGGCATCCAGCGCAATACGTTCACCGGCGCGCACTAATAACAGGTCGCCGGGTTTAATTTGCGCCAGAGCGACCTTATGCTGGTTACCGTCTATTAACAGCGTTGCGGTAGCAGGCTGCAAACTAAGCAGTTGCTGTATCGCCGCACCGGTTTGGCCTTTGGCGCGCGCTTCCAGATAACGCCCCAGCAAAATCAGCGTCACTATTACTGCAGCGGCCTCAAAATACACCTGCGCCGTGCCATCCGGCAGCAGCTGCGGCATAAAGGTCGCCACCAGCGAAAAGCCCCAGGCCGATAAGGTGCCCAGCGCCACTAAGGAATTCATTTCCGGTTGGCCTTTTAGCAGCAGCGGAATACCGGTTTGCATAAAGCGCCGCCCCGGCCCCAGTAAAACTAAGGTAGTCAGCACAGCCTGAAGTTGCCAGTTCAGGCTTTGGCCTAAAGTGGCCATTAACCAATGGTGGAACGCCGGAATAAGGTGAGCGCCCATTTCCAATACAAATACCGGTAAGGTTAACGCAGCAGCTAACCACAGATCGCGCAGCAACACCGCCTGCTCTGCCTGCTTTTGTGCCGTTTTATCCTGCTGTGCAGCCTGTTTATCTGCCTCGGCTACCAGCACTGTGGCTTTATAACCGGCGCCCTGTAACGCTGCCACTAAAGCCGCCGCTGCGGCGCTGCCCTCTACCTGCGCCTGCTCAGTGGCCAGGTTTACACTGGCTGAGTGTACGCCAGGCACCGCCAGTAAGGCTTTTTCCACCTTGCCCACACAAGAGCCGCAGTGCATATCACTGATATTAAGCCTGATTTTCGACATTGCTTTTGACATTAATTTGTCTCCACTGCTGGTTTAACTACTAGCCGGCTTAGCCAGGTGCTGTAAAATGGCACAGTGCGCGCCACCATCAGCAGCACATTGCGCTATCATCTGCTGCAGCGTTTGTTTCATCGCGTGCAGCTCTTGCAGTTTCAGCTCTACTTCAGCTAAATGTTGTAGTGCCACCTGCTTGACTACAGTGTTAGAACGCTGCGGGTTTTGCCACAGCGCCAACAGGCCGGCAATATCGGCCAGTGAAAAGCCCAATACACGGGCGCGGCGAATAAACTTAAGTATTTCAATATCTTTTGGCTGGTATTGCCGGTAACCGGCATCGCTGCGCTGCATAGGCTGCAAAAGCCCGCTTTGCTCATAATGGCGGATCATTTTTGCGCTAAGGCCACTTGCCGCGGCTGCCTGACCAATATTCATTGCTGTCTCCTGCTGCATCACACTGGTAGCAGTATGAACCTTACCATCATGGCAAGGTCAAGCGGCAATAGCGATTAAACACACTGATCCATAATGCGCGCCAGCCGTAACCGCAGCAACAGTATTTAGCCAACAGCAGAATTAAGCATTTAGCTGTGCAAAAGAGGCAAAAAATGCAAAAACTGTTTTTTGATGGCAGCTGTGCTTTATGCCGGCGCGAAATTAACTGGCTGGCACCCAAACTGAAGCCGCATTTAGAGCTTATCGATATCAGCGCAGACGGCTTTAGTGGCTTTGAAGGCGTAACTAAAACCGCCATGATGCAGCAGATTCATTTATGGCGGGAGGATCATTTTTTGATTGGTATCGACGCAACCTTGCACTACTGGCAACTGGCCGGCCACAGCTGGCTGGTGGCGTTATTGCGCCTGCCCCCCTGCTATTGGCTGGCGAAAAAAGCCTATGCATATTGGGCAGCCAAACGCAGTAACTGCTCAAGCGGCAATTGCACACTCTAACCATGCGCCGGCGCACCTTAACCAAACAAAGCGCAGCAACCGACGCGCAAATCTTACGCTTGCACAGCGCAATGGCAGACAAACTGCTGGCCGAACCTGAGCGGCTGCAGCAAGTACTTAACACGCTGGAGCAACGTTATCAGGCCGGTTTACTGCGCCACAGTGGCTATATCCACTGGTACAGCATTTTAGATTGTATTAAGCAGCCCGAGGTATTTCGCACTGCCCTGCTGGATAACGGCGAGCGGATGAATAAACTGCGCCGTCGCACGGTGTTGGTGGGTATTTTAACCGAAGACGAGCGCCAGGCTATTTTAATGGAGAACTCATAATGTCACGCTTATCCGTGTTAGGTTATGCCGGCTTAATTCCTTCGGGGTAAGCATTAGCCATTTGCTGTTTTACTGCTGGTATTAATTTAGTAACTGCAGCTCAGCCAGCTGCTTATATAACGGGCTTGATAACAGCAACTGCTGGTGGGTACCGCTGGCGATCAGCCTGCCGTGTTCCAGCAACAGAATGCGATCGGCGTTAAGTACTGTGGCTAGCCGGTGGGCGATAATCAGTGTGGTTTTACCCTGCATTAAATTATCCAGCGCCTGTTGCACCTGTTGCTCACTTAGGGCATCCAGTGAACTGGTCGCTTCATCCAGCAACAACACAGGTCTGTCAGCCAAAATAGCCCGGGCAATAGCAATACGCTGCTTTTGACCACCGGATAACCGCACGCCGCGCTCACCTAATTGTGTGGCATAGCCGTCACTAAACTCAGCAATAAAACCATCTGCCCGTGCGGCAATGCAGGCGTTAATTACTTCTTGCTCTGTGGCATCTGGCCTGCCGTAACGCACGTTTTCCAGCACTGAACTGGCAAAAATAACTGACTCTTGCGGTACCAGAGCAAACTGGGCGCGCAGCTGGGTTAAATCCAGTTGGCTGATATCAGTGCCATCCAGCAGTATCTGTCCGGTAGTTGGCTGATAAAACCGCTGTAATAGCTGAAATAAAGTCGTTTTACCGGCCCCACTTGGCCCTACCAGCGCAATACGTTCACCGGGTTGAATGTCGATATTAAGCTGTTGCAGCACCATTTTATCGGCCACCTGCGGATAAGCAAAGCTAAGCTGGTGCAGGCTAAGTGCACCTGCTACCGGCGCACAAAGTGCTTGTGGAACTGCCGGTGAGGCTATTTCAACCGGTGCGGTGGCCAGTTCAATTAAGCGCTCCGTGGCGCCCGCTGCGCGCTGAATATCGCCGGTTACTTCACTGATTGTTGCTGCGCTGCCTGCCACCATCACGGCATAAAACATAAAAGCAGTCAGTTCACCGGCACTGACAACCCCGGCCATCACATCGCGCGCGCCTACCCAGCTGATCAGTACCATAGCGGTAATACTCAGCAGCATTACGGCAGCGATCAGTAAAGCACGGTAGAAAATACGCTGTTTGGCAGACTGCATTACCTGCTCAATTCTGTCGGCGAACAATTGTTTATCACGCGGCTCATGGCCATAAGACTGCACGGTATGAATTTCATGCAGGCTTTCATCAACATAGGCGCCCACTTCAGCTAAGCGGTCCTGGCTGACGCGCGATAATTTACGCACTTTGCGACCCAGCACAATAATCGGCAGTAATACCAGCGGCACTGCCAGCAATACTAATCCGGTCATTTTGAAGCTGGTTAGTGCCATCATCAGCAAACCGCCAATGGCCGTTACTGTTGCCCGCAGCGCCATCGACAAACTGGAACCCACGACACTTTGCAATAAGGTGGTATCGGCAGTAAAACGTGAAATCACCTCACCGGTGCGCATTTCACCATAGAATGACGGCGACAACTTCAGCATATGCTGGTACACGCGGTTGCGGATATCAGCACTTACCCGCTCACCCAGCCAGGTCATTAAATAAAAACGGCAGAATACCGCCGCCGAAGACAACATGCACAGCAGCAAAATACCCAGCGTGATCTGGTTTAGCCGGGCATTGTTATTGGCAACAAAACCATCGTCAACCAACAGGCGCACACCCTGGCCCAGCGCCAGCCAGCTAAGGGAACCAATCAGTAAAAACAATATGGCCAGCAATACCCGGTTACGATAAGGCTTTAAAAAGCCGCCTATCCAAGGCAATACAGCTAAAGTTGGCGGCACGGCTACTTGGGCTGACACAGGCACATTTGGCGCCACTACAAGGTGCGGGGTTTTATCAGTCATGGTGTATTCTTAATGATTAAAGTTGTGGCTGGCGCGGCAATTTAACGGTAAAACAACTGCCAACCCCAGGCGTACTGCTAACATCGAGCACACCCTGATGTTTCTCGACGATGCTGCGGGACAACGGTAACCCCAGGCCAGTGCCCTGGCCTTTGGGTTTAGTAGTATAAAACGGCTCAAAAATACGGCCTAACTGCGCCGGCTCCATGCCTTTACCGGTATCGCTTACGCTAAACCAAACCCAGTTGTCATTACAACCGGTACTGATACGGATAATACCATGTTGCTCAATGGCATGAGCGGCATTGATCAGCAGGTTAAGCAACACCTGATTCAGCTGTGACGGAATACAGTGCACCGAAGGTAATTCAGCAAAGTCTTTTACTACATCAGCTTTATACTTCAGTTCATTTGCCACCAAATTAAGGGTAGATTGGATGCCCTGATGTAAATCAGCCTCAACAAATTCAGCTTCTTCAATATGAGAAAAATCTTTTAAGTCGTGAATAATATCCACTACCCGGCTCAGGCCCTGCTCAGACTCCTGCACCAGCTTGGGTAAATCGGCACAGACATAATCAAAATCAAACTGCGCCAGCAGCGGCAGACGCTGCGCTTCATCAACCTGCATGCTAAGCAGTTTCACCAGATTAATTAAACTGTCGGAATATTCTGCCAGCATTTTCATATTCGACGACACATAGCCAATAGGGTTATTAATTTCGTGCGCCACGCCAGCGGCCAACTGGCCTAAAGATGCCAGCTTTTCTGATTGCAGCAATTGCTCTTTCAATACCAGCAATTGCGCTTCTAAACGCGCTATTTGTGCCTCTTTGCCATTATTGCGCTGGCTCATTGTTGCCCCGTTTTGCTGTTGATCTGCTGCTGATACTGTGCAAATGCCTGTTTGATTTCGCTACGCAATTCGTCGTCCTGCCAGGGTTTGGTCATAAATTTATAAATAGCGCCTTTGTTTATTGCCTCGGTGACAGAACGTAAATCGGTATAGCCGGATAACACGATACGAATGGTGTCGGGGTACATATCTTTAACCTGGCTAAAGAACTCAGTACCGCTAATGCCCGGCATACGCTGATCTGACAAGATCACCTGCACCTGGTTCAGTGCCAGAATATCAAACGCCTGCTTAGCGCCGGTGCAGGTCAGCACTCGATAAGCATCGCGGCGCAACACCCGTGTCAGGGCACTGAGAATATTTTCTTCATCGTCCACCAGCAAAATAGTTTGCTGATTACTGACCGATTCCGGCAGGATCTGCCGCTGCGTGGGGTACTGCTGTATAAACAGCTCAAGTTGGGCTGCGGGCATCGGTTTAGCAAAGTAATAGCCCTGGTATTCATCACACAGGCTTTTGCGCAGCAGCGCGACCTGGGCTTCATTTTCCACGCCCTCAGCAATAACCCTGATATCCAGATGGTGCGCCATAGCGATAATGGCTCTGCTGATCGCTGCATCACGCTTATCGGTAACAATATCGCGGATAAAAGTGCGATCTATTTTCAGTTTATCCATCGGTAAGCGCTTAAGGTAATTTAAACTGGAATAGCCGGTACCAAAATCATCAATTGAAATTTTCACGCCAATCTGGCGCAGTTGCTGCAATTTCAGGATCACCTGTTCGGTGTTATCGAACAACACCGATTCTGTCAGTTCAATTTCGAACCAGCGCGGCGCCAAACCGTTTGTCTGTAATGTTTGCTGTAATTGCTCTACAAAATTGCTGCGCTGAAACTGTATCGACGAGATATTCACCGCCATCACCACTGACGCAATACCGCGCTCAATCAGTGATTTATTATAGCGGCTGGCGTGATCCAGCACCCAGTTACTCAGCGGTACTATTTCACCGGTTTCTTCTGCCAGCGGAATAAATTCGTCCGGGCTGATAAAGCCTGCTTGCTTATCGGGCCAGCGCAGCAGCGCTTCCAGCCCTATAATATCGCCGCTGATGGCGTCAATTTGTGGCTGATAATACAGCTCGAACTCCTGATTGCTGATAGCTTTTTTCAGTTGTGCCCGCAAATTCAGCTGTTTGCTCAGCGCAACATCCAATTCAGCGCTATACCACTGGTAGTTGTTACGGCCTAACTGCTTAGCGCGGTACATAGCTAAGTCAGCCTGTTGCACCATCTGCATCGGCTCGGATTGTTCATTGTCCGACAAACTGATACCAATACTGGCAGTGATATGCAACTCCTGGCCGGCAATGTTAAGTGGCTGCGCCACTACCGCCAGAATACGTTCTGTAACCGGCATAACCTCATCTGCTGAACTAAGATCGGTTAGCATTAATACAAATTCATCCCCACCAATTCTGGCTAGCGTATCGCCAGGGCGAATACAGGATACAATACGCATACTGCTTTGTTTTAGCACCTCGTCGCCGTTTAAATGACCAAGGCTGTCGTTAATTAATTTAAAGCCATCCAAATCGATAAACAAAATGGCCACTTTTTGCTGATTGCGTTTACTGATTTGATAGCTTTGTGTCAGACGATCTTTTAACAGTGCACGGTTGGGTAAGCCGGTGAGCAAATCATGCGACGAGTTATACGCCAGCTCCTGTTCATAATTTTTTTGTTCCGTAATATCGGCCTGAATACCGATGTAATGGGTAATAGCACCACAGTCATCCGGCACCGGCGCCAAAAACAGGTTGTTCCAAAACGCACGGTTGTCTTTGCGAAAGTTTCTTAGCACCACCGAGTATTCCTGACGTTTGGCAATGGCATCACGTATTTGATTCGTTGCCAGCAGATCACGCTCTTTACCCTGTAAAAATCGGCAGTTACGGCCAACAACCTCCGTTGAGCTATAACCGGTAAGTTTCTCAAAAGCACTGTTAACATAAATGATAGGCATATCTGGCTGCAGCACATCAGCGATAATTACCCCGTTGGAGGTTGCATCTACCGCCCGTTTAAACAGCCGCAACTGATTCTGTGCCAGTACCCGTTCGGAAATATTCTTTGATATACCAATAACACCAATAATCTTACCGTCCTGCCAGCTGGGTATAATGGATATATCCAGCTCCAACTGCCGGCCATTACGGGTAACAATACTGGCCTCAAAGCGTTCGCCATTGCCAGCAAGAACACTGGCAAAATGGCGGTGTACCAGCGGTAAATGCTCAGGCAGCATTACCCGGCCGTAATGCATGGCGATTACCTCAGCGCGGCTATACTGCAGCAGCTTACAGCCCGCCTGGTTCATATCGACAAAGTAGCCTTCTGGGTTAAGAATGTACACCGGATCGGGGTTTAACTCGTACAGCGAGCGAAAACGCTGTTCACTTTGCTGCAACAGGCGGGTATGCGCCGCACGCTCTATTGCCAGAGCGGCAAAACGGCTACAGCTAATCATCAGTTCAAGCTCTTCTTTGCCAGCAATTCTTTGTTCGGTGCAATACAGGGCAAAGGTGCCCACTACGTCATCCTGCAGTGACACCATGGGCATCGACCAGCATGCCAGCACGCCTTGCTCTTGGGCGGCGGCTGCATAAATGCGGCACTTTTCATCAGCAGATATTAACGGCGACATTACCAGGCTCTTTTGATAAGCCGCGGCACCACAACAGCCGGCGTTATCCGCCACCGCCAGGGTGGTAAGCGCGCCAGCAAAGGCTGTGCTAAAAGATGGCGCGGCTGCCAAATGCAGCTGTTCGCCCTGTTTTAACATTACTGCAGCCAACACTGTACTGCTTTGCTGCTCTGCCATCAGGCAAATGCGCTGCAAAATCTCAGGCAGTGCCTGCTCGGTTGAGATCATTCTCAGCACGTCTTGTTGCGCCTGCTGATACAACTCGGCTTTCACCAGATAGCTAATATCACGGGCCACGGCATAGATGGTTCGATAAACGTCGACATAACTTGCCGCCCACATCAGATGCACCACCGAGCCGTCTTTACGCAGATAACGATTACGAAAGTGATTAGTTGGCGTGCCTGAGGTAATTTTATCGGCTTCGGTCAGGCTCAGAACTTTGTCTTGCGGATGCACAAAATCGATAAAATTCTGCTGCAATAGTTCGTCAGGCCGGTAGCCGAGTATTTTGCCGCAAGACTTACTCAGTTCCACAAAACAGCCGTCAGCATCAATAACACAAATCAGATCAGCTGAGTTCTCCAGAATTTGCTGCTGTTTTAACTGCAACAGCCGCACGGTATCCAGGCTGTGCTGCAGTTTATCGTTGCCGGCAAGCAAACGCATACGATGGCGCTGGCTTTGTTGGTAGTATTTCTGGCTCAACATCACCAGCAACGTAGTTAACCACCCTGCCAGCAGCACTACTTCTGCCGTTAACAACATGGTTTTGGCATCAGCATTGAGGTTGGTATACACCCTTAGTTGCCACGAAAACCCTGGCATCAGATCAATAGCAAACTGGCCCACTTTGGTAGCATCAGGTGCTGTAGCCACCGAATTGTAAACCGGGTTTTGCGCAGTTTGCTGCAACTTCACAAAGTAGCCCTCTGGTATTAACTCAGGCAATGCCAGCCGCAGCGCCTTGGCAAAGTCGACGCTGGCGACCACCTGAGCCACACCAGCGCGGTTAACTGGCGCTATTGCAGCAAGGACAAATGCATGGTCTATAACAGTATCATAGTACAGCCTCAAAGAAGGCTGCGACAACCCGGCAAAGTGCTGCGGCTGTATATCTGGCAGTTGCTGCAGGTAACGGTTAAACCAGGCTAACTCTGTGTTTTGCTGGGCATTGGCATACAGTAAGGAGCCGTCGCCTGCCTGTACCGCAAGGTAATCAATATAGGGATAATCACGCAGATAACTGTGAATTTCAGCGCTGAAATAAGACTGGCTAAGTTCATACTCGGCAGCGTTTATTCTTTCAGCTAAACGGTACATTAAGCCCCGCTGCTCCGCTATCATCTGATTGACATTAAGCTGCAATTTATCTGCGATCTGTGCCGATACCTGCTCGGCTTTTTGTTGTAACTGATGGGCAAAATTAAACCACAGCAAAGCGGATGCCAGGGCAATAAAACACACCAATAACCATCCGCTGCTGCGCAATTGCTGTGCCGATGGCCGGGTTTTGACATAAGGCGCAGTGAAACTGGCTGCAGCCAGCAAGAGTAAATATAGGGCGGTATGAACAGAAGCTGTGGCACTTAAACTCAGCATCGCATCAGAGCCCGGCACTATATCAAGGCTAAGTGAGGTACCAGAGAGAAAACCATGTTCAGCCAGTAACATGCAGAAACTTAACCCAGCTAAAAGCAGATTAAATAGCAGCCGTAAACCTTTGAAAACACGACACCAGTGCGATGTTGGCCGCAAAAACCAACCTGACCAGACAAAGCAAAACAACAACAACACTGTGCTTTGCAGTGGTGGCAGCCGGGCTTCGTCACTTTGCCAGCTTAACGCTGCGCTACCAACATCGGCCTGATACCACAGCAAACCAGCGCCGGCAACTAAAGCGACAACCAACATTGCTGCTAATACCAGAGCAGGCTTTTTACTGATCACTGCCCACAGTAACAGCACTGCGGCCACCAGGGCTAAAGCAGTGTCGGGTAGTAAAACAAAGCGGTATACCCTGGCATCGCTATGCAACAGCGTACCGCACAATACCAATAAGGCAGCAAACACTAGCACCAGGCTGCTGCTGTAAAATACACTAAGCCATATAATGTTACTAATGCGAAGCTGGCTATTTGTCATGTAGTTGCTGTAAGCCCTCCGCTAAGGCGTTGTAAACAGTCCAGTAATGCCACTTTGCTACAGGGTTTTGCCAAAGCGGCATCAAGTGTCAGCTCGGGTGCCAGCTGTTCTATTGCTAAAGTAAGGTCACCGCTGATCAATACGCGCTTAATTGCAGGGTGATTGTGCTGTAACTGTAGCAGTAACTCAGTGCCGGTTATACCCGGCATTTGTTGATCAGCCAGCACGATCGTCAGTGAGGTTAAATAAACCTGCTGCCACAACTGGGCCGGCTGTTGTAAATAGCAGGCCTGATAAACAGACCCGCGCAACATACGCTGATAGGCACTGAGGATAAATGCGTCGTCATCAATAAACAGGATGTTACACATCAGTGTAGCCGTGTTGTAGTAAGATCAGGTTTAACATGGCCAACGTTTCTGGCCAAACCCCGGCTAACTTTAGCAGTCCGCTTTGTAGGGTTGGCAGGTCTTGCTGCCAGGCGGCCTGCTCAAGCGCTATACACAACTGCATCAGTTTTGCAGCCCCCACCAAGCCACACATGCTTTTCAGGCTGTGACACAGGCGTGCTGTATCTGCCAGCGCATTATCTGTTTGGACATTATCTGTTGGGGCATGATCTTTCCGAGCACTGGGCTGCCCGACGTCCTGCAACTGTTGTACATAATGAGTCGCTTCCCGGCGAAAACCGGATAAGGCCAGTGTTATCGTCTCTGCACTGTCATCACCATACATGGCAATCAGCACGTTAAGATCCAGTACCGGCAATGTGGCTGGTTCAGCCATTATCAGCTCCGTCGTCATCGTTTTTCTGAATAATCGGCCGGTTACAGGTTTGCATCCACCAGTAAGATAGCCGTTTCAACAACACCAGCACCTGGCTATGATGCTTAATGTTGACGCTGTTTAGCTCTGCCGCTAAGGGTTTTAATTTTTCCAGCCGTTGATTGAACAACAACCAAAACTGATGGCGGCGCTCTTTATGCTTAATGTTTTTCGTAATGTGAAACAGGTAATCGCAGGCTTCACAGGCTCTTTTACGTTCACTCTCAATCGCCACCGGCTTGCAGTTACCAACAAATACATTGTGAAAACAACTGATATTAAAAGCAAAGTTACGCAGGCGGCGGTCAATCTGGAAATAGCCGGTAGTGGCATGTTCGGGCCAGAACAAAAAATCCTTTTTATCTGCTTTCTTACCTGAAATGTCGGGCTCTTCAGTCTCAGCTTCAGGCTTAGGGTTTAACTCACGCACTATTGCCACACTGACTTTGCGGTTTTCATCCGGTACGGCGGTTTTAGCCGAAAAATCGCTGTTTAGCGCCCGATAATGTGCAGCACTTTTAATCTGTTTTTCTGTCTGCAAATGATGTTGTATTTTGCGTATCAGCTGATCTGCGGTAATCGGCTTAGCCAGAAAATCATTAACGTCATAGCTGATACTTTGCTGTATTAACTCCAGATAAGCATTGCCTGAAAATATAATGATCGGAATATCATGCGCGGTGCTGGCAAAACCGCCTGATCTCACCCGATATATTAGCTCCAGCCCGGTGGGGCCTTTCATTTCAATATCAGTAATTAACAAGTCAATGGCTTCATTTTCCAGCGTTTCGGCCGCAGTTTTACCATCCAGTGCTTTAAAGGCATAACAGCCCGGCACTTTCTTGGCTACACCATAGAGAAAGTCGCACATAAGCACTACGTCGTCTACCACCAGTACGTTAAAGTTTTTCAGTAACATAAGTTCCTGTGTACCCTCTGGCACAGTTTATTTGGCTGATAAAAGTTAGATTAGAATCATTAACTTGTTTGGTTTCAGTATAGGCCTGTAACAGCAGAATTTCTGCTTAAGCTGTAATCTGAAATATTTCACATCACAAGAAAACAGCATTTACATACAAATAATTTTTAACCCAATAACTTATGTACCATAATTAGCGCACGTATATTGGCAGGGAGCAAGCAATGAGTCACTGGATCCAGCAACTGCGCGAGAACGATAATGCAGCTTACCTGATTTATTTGCTGTTATTACTTATTTTTGCTGCCGACAGCCAAACTCAGCTTGGTTTTGCCCATGGTTTTTTATACGCGCCATTATTACTGTTGGCCAGCCTTACCGACAAATTGCGCTTGCTGCACACCACATTTATTGCTGCTGTAGTACTTATCTGGCTCGGGGTATTAACCTCTCCTGCCGCGCCACAGGGGTTTTCGTTTATTTTCGTCCTGGCGAACCGGGCCGGTGCCTGTGTTTGCCTGTTACTGATTTACCTGCAAATGCGCGCCGCTATTTACCTTCACCTGCAGCAAAACCGGCAACGCGCCGATATGGAAATGCAAAAACAGCAACTTCAGCTGGCGAATAAGCTCACCAAATTCGCGCGCTGGACCCTTGATACCCATACCAGCATGGTAAGGCTGTCGGCAGAGGCAAAAGCCTTGCTGCCCAACGCCAGCAGAACCCGTTTTACCTTAAGCCAGTTCAGTAGTTTATTTCAGTCGCCTTATCAGGCGGTAATACAGCAGTTAATGAGCGACTATCTGGAGCAACAACAGCCTTTTGATATTGAATGCCCCTGCCTGTTAGACGGTAAAACGGAGCACTGGGTAAGAATTGTCGGTTATGCCTCTGTAAACCCTGAAGCCACCATGCAAGGTATAGTGCAGGAGATCAACTCGGCGCATCAGGTAAAAATGCGGCTGGCGCAAGAGCAGCAACGCTTTAAACATTGGGCAGACAGTATGCCTATTTTTGTCTGGACCGCAGATAGCAGCGGGGCGGTAAATTTTGTCAGCCAGATGCTGCTGAACTACACCGGTTTAACAGCTGAGCAGCTAACAGCAAACTGGCTGGATGTAGTGCACCCTGACGATCGGCAACATGTATCAGTACACTGGCTACACTGTGTACAAAGCGGCGATCCCTACAGCATTGAATTTCGCATACGCCGCCACGATGGCAGCTATATCTGGCATTTAACCAAAGCGGTAGCAGAATATGGCAGCGACGGCAACATCGAAAAATGGCTCGGCTCGGCCATGGCAATATCAGTAGCCGCTAAAAAACCGGACACTGCTAAGCTGAATTAATTAGCCGGTTCCGCCGGCTGATACCAATCGGTCCAACTGCGGGTAACCACAAAAACAGCATAGCTGGCAAACTCTGCGGTTAACTTGCTGTAAAAATCAAAATTGGTCAGGTTTACAGTCAGCAGACAATTTAAACCGCAGTTTACCTGGCGAAACGTCTGGCTGGAGGTAGCCACAACCTGGCTGTTAAAACCATGATGCCGGGTCAGTTGTTTTACCCGCCAGGCGTGAAAATCACTGGTAACAATATAATCCGGTTTTAATTGTCTGGCCGCTAAGCTGTTAAATTCTTTATAGGTATTATCACCGCCATAAAAGCAGTCTACCGCAACATTATTTGCCACACTGATCAGGTAATCGATATAGGGTTTGCAGTATTGGGTGGTCATCATCACGCTGCCACCATCCGGCAACAGTTGCGCCAGTTGCTGCAGGCGTGATTTAGCGCACGCCGGTAATGCCGTTTGGGAGCCGCCACAGCCCAGCACCACCACACTGCTGTTTGCTGCCATGCTGTAACTGCTGGTATGGCCGGCGTACCAGTGCCTTACCTGATTTGCCACAAAGCTGTTACCGGCCAGATAATAAAACGCCAGCAATAACCATAAGCCTTTTTTGCGGTACACAATACACGCCAGTAACAGACCAAACAGCATAAGGTTATGCGGAAACATAAAGGGTTCAAGAATATCTTTCATCTTTGCTCCTTGCCTGATGCTGATGTACCAGTAACGCATTACATAAGGCCCAGGGCAGCCACAACATACCGGACGTTAAAATGTGGCCAGCCACTGACGATACCAGCAACAGCAGCAGGTTTAACAGCAACAGACTGCGCCCGGCACCACTGGCGCCTAACTGCCAGCTGTGGCGGAAAAATACGGCAAAGCACAGTACAAACGCCAGCAAGCCCGCGACACCGTGAAATACCAGCAAGTCAAACCAATCCAGCTCGGCAAAATATTTTTTCAGATATAGCGCTACCCCGCCCTGGCCCACACCCAGCATACGTTGCCAGTCGGTATAGTGCTCGGCGGTGGTTTGCCAGATACGCCCGGCGTAGTAATCACGTGATGACAGCAAAATACCGCTGATGCCGCGCTGCTGGTAAACAAAAGTCAGCTTGTCGTAAATACCCAGCAGCTTTAACAGGCTTTCGCCGTTAAACAGCACAGCCAGCAGCACCAGCACCATTGCCAGCAGCAACCAGTACACTAACTTGCGTTGGCGTTGCCAAAAGCTAAGCGGTTGCATCAGTAACGGAATAAGCAGCACCAGCAGCAGCACACCAAATAAGCCGGTTTTAGTCAGCAGTAGCACAGCAATAACCAAAGCGGTAGCGCTGATACCCCAGTACGCCAGTTTATGTTGCGTCCAGCATAGCACCAGCAAAGCACAACTTAGCACCAGCAGTACGGCCGACAATTCGTTGGTGGAATAAAAAAAGCCTTTAATGCCTAAGAACGATTGCGCTACGCCGTCAAGCGGCTGATAGGCGGTAAAACCAAACCCGGCTAAACCGGCCACAGCATTTAGCAGCAACACCAAAGCACTGATGATCAGCGTGTGTTTAAATACTAATTGCGCGGTTGCAGGTAAGCGTTGCTGCAAAGACACTAAATAGGCAAAAGCCAGCAGCGGGCTTAAGGCTTTAATGGCCAGTTGGATGTCGGCCAGCCACCAGCGCTGCGCTAAAACCGGCCACTGTAGTGCGGGCCCCAACAGCATTAAAAGCAATAGCAGCAGCAGGCCCAGCACAACCTTAGGTTGTTGCACCAGCAAAGCTAACGTCATTAGCAGCAGTAATAACAGCTTGTAAAACACCGACAAGCCATAGCTGATGCCATGTAGCTGCAGCAAAGCGCCGTTTAGGCAATCTACCAGCAAAAACAGCGGGATAAGCCAGCCCAGCAGTTTATCGCTGCGCTGCTGCAACGGTGAAGTTAGCGTAGCAAACGACATTATTTTTTAAATAGTCCGGCCAGGCCTTTACTGAATACTTTAATACGCCATCGGCTGAGCGCACCCAGCTTGTGTTTAAGGTAATAGCGCCATTTCAGCTTTACCAGGCCATAACGACAGCTGCTGATAAGCCCGAGCAGGGTTAACGGAATTTGTTCCATGCTCTGGCGGTAAAACATCTGGTTTTGCAGGTTGCGCTCGCTCATGTGCACGCGGTGCTTGGCAACAAACTGTTTATGCGCATCCAACCGTTTGGGTGAATTGGTAATACGGCCCAGTTCATGGCCCACATTTACCTTATAGCTGGCATCGGCAATGCGTAGTGCCGGGCCATAAGCCTGTACCACCCGCACCCACATATCATAATCCTGAAACGCAGCCAGGCCGATATCAAACCCACCCAGTTCCAGCATACGCTCGCGCCGCACCAGCGCCTGATTAGATAAGGTATGCAAATCCAGCAGCTCGGGTAACGCCACCACACTGCGGCTGGCAAACAGCTTTTTCTGCACTGTGCCGTAATCCCAGATATAGCCAGAGCAGACACAGCTGTATTTGTCGTCATAAGCGTTATACAGGCTGCTTAAACGGTGTGGTAAAAACTCATCGTCATCGTCAATACCGGTAACAAAATCGCCCTTCGCTTCAGATATTGCCCGGTTACGGGCCGCGCAGGCGCCCTGGCCTTTACTTTGGCGAAAAAACCTTACCCGTTCATCATTAATGTATTTGTTAGTCAATACATGCCAGGTGTCGTCAGTTGAAGCATCGTCTACCACCAGCAACTCTATGTTGCTGTAGTCCTGTGCCAGCACCGACTCAATTGCACGAATAGCCATGCTCACCCGGTTAAAGGTGGGCATATAAACACTGATTAGTGGTAACTGCTGTTGTTTTTCCATCTTAACTCCATCCCGGACGTTAAATTTTACCTGTCCAATACCACCAGACATACCGCAGCAGCCCTAACTGGCGGCCAATACGGCTAGGCTGCGACAACAAACGGTAAGCCCATTCTAAATTCAGCTTACACCAAAGTTCCGGTGCACGTTTCACATTACCGGTAAACACATCATAAGTGCCGCCAACGCCCATATAAAAACAGTCCGGGTGTTGCGCCCGGATACGCTGGATCAGCAGTTCCTGCTTGGGCGAGCCCATCGCAATACTGACAATACGGGCACCACTTTGCTTTATTTGCTCAATAAGTACAGCTTCATCTTTAAAATAACCGTCTACTGCTCCCACCAGATTAACCTGCTGCGCGCGCAGTTTATCAGCCGTTTGCTGGTTTACCTCTGGTTTGGCGCCAACAATAAACACTGGCACTTTATACTGTGCTGCACGCAGCATCAGGTTTTGCCACAGCTCGCAGCCAGGAATACGCTGCACGTCTTTTTTCAGCCGCTTACGCATCACTTTTACTACACCAATGCCGTCAGCATAGCGGATATCTGCACCGCTAATCACCGCTTCAATTTGCGGGTTGCGCATAGCTGTCAGCACTTTTTCCGGGTTAATGGCAATAGCTGAACCGGCATACACACTGCCGTCTTCGCGCACTATAAACTCAAGTAACTGCTGCATATCAGCAAACGAGGACACCTGTACCGGCCCTATCTTTACCTGGGGGATCTGTTGGCCCAACACTGCTGCACTGGCTTCAGTCATAATAAGATTTCCTGATAAAGCTGTTGTAATTCATTTACCACCTGGCCCAGCAAATACTGCTCAGCAGTGGCGCGGGCCTGTTGCTGCATACGCTGATATTCTGCCGGGCTTTGCTGCCACATGCGCTCAATAGCATGGGTAAACGCCACCACAAGCTGTTGCTCTGTTTCTTGCTGGCTGATAAGAATACCATTGCTGAGCGCTTTTATCTGCTCGCTGGCACCATCTGTTTGGGTGGCGATTACCGGCGTATAACATGCCATGGCTTCTGCCATCACTAAACCAAAGGCTTCATGACGTGACAAACTGACAAAACAGCGGGCCTGGCTGTATAACTGTTTTAGTGCCAGGCTGTCTTTTGCCCCCACCACCAGCACATTAGGAAACTGCCTTGCCGCCGATTGCAGCTTATCCAGCCAGGGGCCGGAGCCGGCTATAACCACTTTTTTGTCACTGATGGCGGGCAGCAATGCCAGCAGGCGATCCATACCTTTGTTCTGATCCAGGCTGCCCACATACAATATATCTATGGTTTTTTGCTGCCAGCTTAATGGCTCAACCTGGCGAAATAACTCACTGATGCCCGCCGGCAATACTACGGCACGCTTAGTTGGCAGCGTAAAATGCTGTGCCAGTGCCTTGCTGGCAAAAATCCATTGATCCACCTTACGCGCGCACCAGCGGTAAGCTTTACCAGGCGGCTGATACTTATAAATATCACTGCCATGGCAGGTCACTACAATTTTCACTTTGCGGTTTCGCACCGCTTTATACAATAACGCCAGCCAGATAGTGGGATAAAAGAAATGCACATGCACTATATCAAAGCGGCGGCGGGTAAGAATAAAGCGCCAGATAAAATCCAGCAGAAAAACGGGATATTTCAATAATTTGTTCAGCAAAGAGTCACTGTGCCAGCGCATATAATGATAAGCAGGATGAAACGCAGCCAGTGCCCACACCTGATTATGCACAAATTTACCCTGAAACGGTGACGACGGCTTAGGCCCCATGTTACTGATAATTAAAATGTTGCTGTTAGCTGCTTGCACGCTTAAATTTCATCCTGACAGTCACACTGGCTGTGTACAATACTTGTTGTCTGGCCAGAAAACACTTAGTTTATAAGACATTGCTGGCCACGCCGAAAACGGCATAGTAATAACGGATTTTAGCTGACGCCTGGCTGAATAACTATAACCCTGAGCGCAAACCGGAAAGTTAAATGCCTGAACATATTAGCCTTTATCTCGCTGCCTTTATCACATCCTGTGTGGCTATTGCCTTTTTATATCCTTTGTCTGTCCGCTTTGGTCTGGTCGATATTCCGCGCGGCCGTAAACAACATCAGGGTGCCGTACCACTGATTGGCGGCATTGCCACTTACTGTGGTTTAAGCCTGGCACTACTGTTATTTGCCGACAGCAGCATAGAGCCCATTTATTACCTGCTGTGCAGTGGCACCATAGTGTTATTGGGGGTATTTGATGATTACCTCGATTTAAGCGTAAAGCTGCGCCTGGCTATCCAGACCCTGGTGGGGCTTGCCATGACATACAGCCTGAATTTGCATCTGGGTAGCTTAGGCGACTTGTTTGGCTTAGGTGTGGTAGACCTTGGTGTGCTGGGTATTCCGGTTACGCTGATTGCGGTAATCGCTGCCATTAATGCATTTAATATGACCGACGGCATCGACGGCCTGGCGGGTATGCTTAGCATGGTTAGTTTTGTCACTATCGCTATTTTTATGTCTTTATGGGGCCAACAACTGCATGCGTCTATGGCGCTGGTGGTGGTGCTGGCGATGCTGCCTTACCTGGCATGTAACCTTAATCTGGTGCCCGGGCGGCGCATTTTTATGGGCGATGCCGGCAGTATGTTAATTGGCCTGAGCGTAATTTGGCTGTTAATTATTGGTACCCAAAGTGAAAGCGCCAGCTTTCGCCCTGTGACGGCATTGTGGATCATTGCCATACCGCTGATGGACATGATTGCCATTATGGTGCGGCGTATCCGTAAAGGGCAGTCGCCGTTTCAGGCCGACCGCGAACACCTGCACCATATCTCGCTGCGGTTAGGCTTAAGCTCGCGCGAGTCACTGGCGTTAATTACCTCTTTAGCCTGTATTTTTGCCTGTATTGGTATTATCGGCGAATACCTGCTGGTACCGGATCTCGTTATGCTGTTGTTATTTTTAGCCGTGTTTGGTGCTTATTTGTATAGCCTGCAAAATATTTGGCGTATTATCTCGCACTTTCGCCAGAAACGGCTGCAAAGCCGACAGCCCAGGATAGTGAAGTAGCCAGGTAATTAAGGACTGCAAGTAGTGAAAATAATTAAAAAAATCCTGATGGCACGCGCCACAGCTATGCTCGGTGACAAACTGGTAAAGCTGGCTGCCGGCGCCATATTAACGGTGTTTGTCGCCCGTATGCTGGGCGCCAGTGAGCTTGGCGTTTATTCTATTGTTATGGCCTGGAGTGCTTTTTTAGTGCCGCTTACCAGCATGGGGCTGAACAACATAGTGGTGCGCCAGATGGTAAAGCACGACAACAGCCACGACGCCATGACCATGTTATACAGCGCCATCAGCATCCGGTTAGCGCTGGGTTTACTGGGCGGCAGCCTGATGTTGCTGGCGTTTTATCTGTTGTACCCCAGTATGTTTGAAGGCAACACCGCTATTGCCATTCCCACCCTGTTTATGTTGCAGGCATTTTTTGGCTTTTTGCTGTTTGAGTTTTACCTGAATTATCAGGGCACTTTTCGTAGTGTCGCTTATATAAAATCGGCTATTTCACTGCTTAGCTTTGGTGCCAAACTGGCGCTGCTTTATAGTGGTTTTGGCATTGCCAGCCTGCTACTGCTTACCGGTATCGAATTTTTTGTTGTGGGTATAGCGCAGTACCTTATATACCGGCATAAACACCAGCCATTTAAAGAAAACGAAGCGCGCTGGCCGGGCTATCACCCGCGCTGGTTTAATCTGGCGCAGGCAAAACAGCTGCTAAAACGCTCGTCCTGGTTGTGGTTATCAGGCATTGTTTCGGTGATTTATCTGAAAATTGATATCGTCATGATAGGCTCAATCGCCGGTACCGAGCAGGCCGGTATTTATGCTGCCGCCAGCCGTTTATCTGAGCTGTGGTATGTGTTTCCTGCTACGCTGGCTGCCCGGTATTACCCCGACATGCTAAAAGCCCATCAGCAGGGCTGGCCACATTATTTTCTTAAACTGCGCCGTTTTGCCATTATGTTTTTTGCCGCGGCTTTTAGCATTGCGGTGGTTATGTCGCTATCTGCACCGTGGATTATCAGCCTGCTATTTGGTGAAAACTTCTCTGCAGCGGTAGAAGTGCTGCGTATTCATATCTGGGCCGGCTGTTTTATTTTTGTCCGTTATCTTATCAGCCAGCATCTGGTTATTACCGAGCAAGAGCCACTGTCGCTGTTAAGCCATGGTATTGGCGCTGTGCTGAATGTTGGCCTGAATTTATGGTTAATTCCAAAAATGGGCATAGTCGGTGCCGCCTGGGCGACACTGATTTCTTACGCCTATGCATCGTTCTTTTTCCTGTTTTTATCTTCCAGCACCCGTAAGCAACTGTGGCAATTAGTTACCACACGTCGCGCTGACATTAATTAAAAGGTTTTTCTATGAGCAAACCACTTTTCGTTGAAATTAAAGGTGTGCAGTTTCGCAACAAAGGCGCTTATTTAATGCTGCTGGCCAGTCTTGAAGGCTTAAAAGGCATTGCCCGGCCGGTAGAGCTGGTGTTATCACCCGGCCCTAACCTGCCCTACCCCGAGCGCGCCCGTTTAGGTGCCTGGCAAAAGCTGTCATTCCGCCGCGGCGGTCTGGATTTAACGCCAATGATTGGCAAATTACCCGGCGCGGTGCAGCGGCTGTTTAACCGCTACGGCATGGTAAGCGAAAAACAAATTGATTTAGTGCTCGAAGCCAGCGGCTTTGCCTATGGCGATCAGTGGCCACTGCGCTTTTTGCAAAACACCGCCAAAGAAGTCGTGCGTTTTGCCAAAGCCGGTAAACCCTTTGTGTTTATGCCGCAAGCCTTTGGCCCGTTTAAAACCGAAGACAGCAAAGCCGCCATGCGCGATATTATTAACCATGCCCGGCTGATTTTTGTCCGTGATCCGGTATCCTTGCAGCATTTACAAAGCTGCGTGCCTAACCTGCCAGAGTCCGTGGTATTAACACCGGATTTCACCGTCGGTTTAACAGCAAGGCCTAATGATGAGATCCCGGTGATTAATGGCCCTTACGCCGCTCTTATACCCAACAATAAGGTGGTATCTAAGTTTAACCATGCCGGAGCTGAGCAACTGCGCAACGATTACATTACCGCCTTTGCCGCTGCAGCCAACACCCTGGCTGGGGCCGGTATGCAATGCGTGCTGGTAAACCACGAAGGTAAAGAAGATGCCGAGCTTTGTGCAGAAATAGCCGCCAAAGCCCCGTGTCAGATAGTGCAAATTGAAGATCCGCTGGCGGTAAAAGCCTTTATCGGCAAAGCTGAACTGGCAATAAGCTCGCGTTTTCACGGCGCGGTAAATGCTCTTAGCCAGGGCGTACCCTGTATTGCCACCAGTTGGAGCCACAAATACCACGCCATGATGACCGATTTTGGCATGGGCGATTACTGCGTAGCTGAGCTTAGTGAACAAAACCTGCTGGACGCACTGGAGCAACTGCTGGATAACAAAACCACTTTAGCCGCAGAGGTAAAACAAAAAGCCGCTGCGCTAAAACAGCAAAATGCCGCTATGTGGCAACGGCTGTATCAGGCTATCAGTTAAATAGCTGGTATTGTCTGGCGGCGAAGCTCTGTGACAGACGGGTTATTTAAACATTGATAAAGAAAAGAGAATAACCCGGCATCTACTGCCGGGTTACATACTTATGAGTTACGGCCACCTTGCCGTCTTGGACTACGATCTTTATCCGGATCGATTTCCCGCTCCGGCTTGACCGGTTTATGCTGATTTCTTTGCTCTTGTGAGCCCCCGTGACGCTTTTCTTCGTCCATTGGACGACCACCTGGATTTTTCTGGTTAGCCATAACAGGCCTCCTGCTAGTAAGTTAAATAAATTATCTGACTGCATGTATAAACAATGTTCACGCACACTGTTCACGCAGCCCTGTTGCATAGTCAGTGCCATATAGTGCAAACCTCATCTTTCAGGCCCTTAAGTGTAAAATGTAAAATATTTGCATTGCACCACCCCAGAAAAAGTATGTAATTTTTTAACGATAAATTGCAAAAATTACTCACTTGTGTGCAGAAAACACACTTTATCCGGACCGCCATCCAACTTTACTACCCACCGAAGTTGCCCTGCGCAGCCTGATGCCGCTGTCGCATCGGTCCGAAAGCCGCATGGTGGCTACATGGTCTAATTTATGCACCGCTCTACTTTGAAGCTGGATCCTCTATAGGTCCGACCTTAACCGGAGAACTATTTATTTATGGCCACGAATAACAAATCTACGCAGTCAGCCCGGCTAAGCGGTAAAACCGCTAAAGCTGAAAAAACAGCTCCCCACAGACACAACAAGTTGCTTAAAACTAACGCTGTTACCATGCAACAAGCTGACGCAAGCGACGCTTTAGTCGCAGCTATGCCATATAACAGTAATAAAAAACTCGAGCATGGCCACGATAATGCCGTGCTGCCCCCCGATGGCATAACAGTAAAACCTGATTCCGCAGCGTTAACTGCCAGCACCCATACCGAGCAAGACGGCACAACAAAAACCGGTGCTGCAGCGCGGCCCGGCTCAAACCCAGCAAATGGCCCGCTTGACCGGGTTCGGGTAGACGCCAGCGAGCAGCCATTAACAACCAATCAGGGCGTACCGGTAGCTGATAATCAAAACAGTTTAAAAGCAGGCTTGCGTGGGCCGACACTATTGGAAGATTTTATTCTGCGTGAAAAAATCACCCATTTTGATCATGAGCGTATCCCCGAACGGGTGGTTCACGCCCGCGGCTCTGCCGCCCATGGCTACTTTGAAGCATATAAAGCGTTAACCCGATATACGCGTGCAGCACCATTTGCCGAAAAAGGCAAACGCACCCCGGTGTTTGTACGTTTTTCTACCGTGGCGGGCGAGCGCGGCTCGAAAGACACTGCGCGCGATGTGCGAGGCTTTGCCGTAAAGTTTTATACCGATGAAGGTAACTGGGATCTGGTGGGTAATAATATGCCAGTGTTCTTTATCCAGGATGCGATGAAATTTCCTGATCTGGTGCATGCTGTTAAGCCAGAGCCACATCACGGTATGCCGCAGGCGGCTTCAGCACACGACACTTTCTGGGACTTTGTATCCTTGATGCCCGAATCTACTCATATGCTGATGTGGTTAATGTCAGATCGGGCCATACCACGCAGTTACCGGATGATGCAGGGTTTTGGCGTGCATACATTCCGGCTGGTCAACCAACAGGGTGAAGCTGTATTTTGTAAATTCCACTGGAAGCCGCTGCTGGGCACCCATTCGCTGGTATGGGATGAAGCGGTAAAAATATCCGGTGCCGATCCTGATTTCCACCGGCGCGATTTATGGGAAGCCATTGAGTCAGGCGAGTTCCCTGAATGGGAGCTGGCTGTGCAGATATTTACCGAAGAGCAGGCTGAAGGCTTCAGCTTCGATGTACTCGACTCGACCAAGTTAATTCCAGAAGAACTGGTGCCACTGACACCTGTCGGACGCATGGTGCTTAATCGCAACCCTGATAACTTTTTCGCTGAAACAGAGCAAGTGGCATTCTGTACGGCACATATAATACCGGGCATCGACTTCTCTAATGATCCGCTGCTCGCCGGCCGTATTCATTCTTATGTGGATACGCAAATCAGCCGTCTGGGTGGGCCTAATTTTCACGAAATCCCGATTAATTCGCCGCTGGCACAGGTGCAGAATAACCAACGCGATGGCATGCACCGCCAGGCGATAAACCGTGGCCGCGTTGCCTATGAACCAAACTCCCTGGCTGGTGGCTGCCCTTTTCAGGCCGGAAGCGCAGGCTTTATATCATTCCCCGAGGCCGTTAGAGAAGACAAAGTGCGCGGCAAGCCGGAAAAATTTGCCGAACATTATGCGCAGGCCACATTGTTTTACAACAGCCAAACCGCTATTGAAAAAGCCCATATTGCTGCGGCCTTTCGCTTTGAATTAAGTAAAGTGGAAGTACCGGCGATACGCCAGCGGATGCTGTCATCGCTGGTAAATGTGTCACAGGAGCTGGCCGCAGAAGTCGCGACAGGTCTGGGTATGACGCTACCACAAGCGATGCCCAAAGCCATTGCGGAACCACCACCACCACAGGTGACAGAGTCACCGGCGCTGTCACTGAAAGCACTGCCGGGCGAATGCGGTATACGTACCCGCCAGATTGCCGTACTGATCGACAACGGTGTGCACTACCCCTCGCTGCTATCGCTGTATAAAGCGCTAACCGATGCCGGAGCTGTCATGCATTTTGTTGGCCCGCGGGTAGGCACTTTCGTTAGTAGCAGCAACGAACAAATATTGGCAAATAAGTCGATGGAAAATTCGCCGTCAGTACTGTTTGACGCGCTGATATTGCCCGATGGCAACGACGCTGTGCAAACACTTGCAGGCTGTATGGATACCACCGATTTTATCAATAATCAGTTCCGCCATGGTAAAGCCATTCTTGCCGTAGGCGCCGGCAGGCAACTACTGAAAATGGTTGGTATTGACGCTGACAGCACTAAAGCTAACGGCATTCTGCTGGCCGACAGCAGTAAAGTAGAAGAGATAGCCTCAACTTTTATTAAGGCTGTGGCAGCGCACCGGCATCCATCACGTGACGCTAAACCGGCAACTACCTGATGTCACACCTGATATTACTTTAATTTCACCCTCAACAATTGGAGAGAGTTATGTCAACTATTACTACAGCAGCTAAACCAGTGGTGGCACCCGGTATTGCAACCCCTGCTGACAGGGAGACAGGCAATAACAGTGCCGTATCTTGGGCCGCAATCTTTGCCGGAGCAGCAGGTGCGGCAGCTTTGTCACTGATATTAGTGATCCTCGGCACTGGCCTGGGATTTTCCGCTGTGTCGCCCTGGCGAACGGAGGGGGTCAGTGCCAGCAAGATCGGCTTCGCCGCCATTGCCTGGTTAAGCTTCACCCAGATCGCCGCATCTGGTATGGGTGGTTATCTGGCCGGGCGGCTGCGCACCAAGTGGACGGCAGTGCACAGCGATGAAGTGTATTTTCGCGATACAGCGCATGGCTTTCTTACCTGGGCAGTTGCTACTTTGCTGACAGCAGCGGTATTTACCTCAGTAATCGGTGCGGTTGCCAGTGCCGGTGTTCGCGCCGGAGCTGATATTGCAGGTACAGCAGCCGCTGGTACCGCAGTAGTCAGCACAGCAAGCAGCTCAGCTGCAATGCCAGGGCAGACAGGCAATGACGATAACGGGCAAAGCAACACCCTTGAGTATTACGTTGATGCTTTGTTCAGGGCACCAGCCAGTGGTAGCCGGGGCCAGGGAGCTGAGGCTACAGAAATCCCTGCTGATGAGGTGATGCGGATATTTGTGCGGGCACTACGCACGGAGACTCTGCCACAAGAAGATCAACGTTATATCGCTCAACTCATTGCACAACATACTGATATCAGCCAGCAGGAAGCACAGCAACGCGTGGCCAGCGGTTTTGAGCAAGCCCAAACTACGCTAAAAGAAGCAGAAGATAAGGTTCGCCAGGCCGCAGATGAAGCACGTAAAGCATCGGCTTACACAGCACTGTGGATGTTTGTTGCTTTAATGATGGGTGCTTTTATCGCCAGTCTGATGGCAGTATTCGGTGGACGTCAACGCGATGTGTAAATCGCATTTAAATATTTGAAAGGAGGTTTTATGCGTTCAATATTACTTTGGTTTCTCGGAGTACCCATTCCGATTGTCATTTTAATTGCTTTACTGTTTTAACCTGCGGATCAGTTGTTCCCGCGTATAACACAAAAAAGAGCGCGCTTACTGAAGCGCGCTCTGGTTCTTCTTAGTGAAGAATACAGCAGGTAAGGCACCGGCTTTAGGCTTCCTCTTTCTGGCTTTCCCAGTCTTCCATCCCACCTTCGTAATCATACACATTAACAAAGCCAGCTTGATCAAGTGCTTTGGCCGCGTTTAGCGAAACGTCGCATTGCTTATTTGCGCAATAAACAATGATCTTCCGATTTTTATTTTCACCAGTAACCTTGGTCACATCTTCTACAAAATTGTCATTGTCAGGAAAGGGAATATTAATTGACGTACGAATATGCTTTTCGTTAAAAGCGTCTACGGGCAGCGCATTAATCAACACAAAATCTTCGTCGTTCACTTCATTCATGCGTTTAATATCCGCTTTGGTAACCGTTTTCATAGCATCTCCTCTTTCAGTATCAGTTGTGTGCCGGAGTCAGACTACGTACACCAGGCACGTGAAAATGAATTTAGATCTTGCCTGACAAAGGTTGCAAAAAATGAACCAAAGCAATTTTATCAACTTATTTTAGTCGCCTACCAGCAAAGGCCCGCATGTACGCCTTGACGTCCGTTGCCAATGGAGATTTAAGATAAATTAACCTGAAATTATTACAGCGCGCATTGAAGTTATTGCAACAGACGAGCACATGCTGGGATGATTTCTAACAGAAACCCATCTACACCGTGCTGAGTATCGGCAGTATGCCCCGCCCGACTAACCAACTAAGCACGGCCAGATTAACCAGTACAGTAAGCCAAAACACGGTAAGAAAGGCACGCTTTTTTGATTTATGCCGCAGATAGCTTTGCGCCAGCAAAGCACCGGGCCAGCCACCGATCAGCGATAACAACTGTAAATGTGCTTCCGGTATACGCCAGCGGCCAGCCTGGGCTTTGCGCTTATCCAGCCAGTAACTGATAAACGTAAACAGACTAATAACAGCGTAAGCGGCAATAATGTATAGCGGTAACCTTTCCAAAGCGAACGCCACTGCAAGCGCTGCGCTAAAAACAGCTACCAATAGCAGCGGCCAACGGATAATTTTTCCTTGTACGCGCATTGCTGTTTTACTTTGCCTTAATCGTCGCCTGCCAGTTTACCGCCTGCCATTGGCCGTTTTTACGCACAAAAGTACCGCTGTTTAAATAACGTTTGGTATCAACGCCCGATCTGCCCACCAGTACAAAAGCCACCACTGCGGTATCGCCGTATTGCATAATGCGCACATCTTCGCTGCTATACACGGTGTCTATCTCTTCTGGCTTTAACATGCCGCGGCTGGCTACGCCTTGCATCAGCTCAACCTTACCAAAGCGCGTGCCGCTTGAACTGGTGTAAATAAGTTCGTCAGCCCAGTATTTATTGTGAATAGCGGCATCGTTGCGGGTTGCGCCATCTAAAAATTCGCTTAGTAGTGCAGTAAGTTCGGCTTTGTCGTCGGCCAGGGCCAGAGTTGGTATTAATAGCAGCGTGGCGAGCAGTAGGCTGGTTTTCATAGTGGGTTCCCTCTTATGTACTCAGTTTTTTATCAGTTAAACTACCACACAATAAAGCGTTAAGGTAACCAGGGCTGCAAATCCTGCGAGCCAAGTACTGCCAAAATATCTACCGTATTACCGTCGAGGCGGTAATAAATACTGTCAACACCACAGAGGCAACGGCGATAGCCTGGCCTGATATGATCTACCGATTGATACAAAAATGGATTATTAGCAATTTGTTCAAACATGCTGAAAAACGCATAAAAGTAATGATCCGCCTGCTGTTGGCCAAAACGCTCTGCTCCATAGTAATAAATGCGCCGCAAATCTTCTTTCGCCAGATTAGACAGCCGCACTTCATACATGCTTAGCTAAGCCTTGCTTAAACTCCTGTAACATATCTTCTGCACTTTGGCTGATAAAACCGCTTTGCTCAGCTAAAGCCAGCCTCTGGTTAATTGCCTCTGCGCGACGGGCATTACGGATAAGCTCGTTAATCAGCTCGCTTTTGCTGCTGTACTCAGCGCCTTCACTCACTTGTTGCTGCAGCCATTCATCATTTGGCTGACTCAGGGTAATGCTCTGACGGGGCATAACGTTCACCTTTGCATTTGGTGCATAACTGCATCAAAAATACACCACGACTAACCGGTGTGCAATTTTTTAAGTGCGGTCATATAAAAATATTGACCTTAAGTTAAGTTGAGCTTTTACAGTGCCTGCGTTTTACAACAGGCGCTTAGCTTAATTCTTCTTAATCCGCATATTTCAGGAGTTGTTCAATGAGTTCAGCCGTACCGCAAGCCCGCTGGTTCGATATTGGTTTAACCGCTGCCGCACCATTAATTTGGGGCAGCACTTATCTGGTTACCACAGAGTTTCTGCCGCCCGATGTACCGCTGCTGTCTGCCACACTGCGTACCCTGCCGGTTGGCTTACTAATGTTGCTGTGTCTGCGCCAACTGCCGGCTAAAGGCTGGTGGGGCAAAATTTTTCTGCTCGGCATGCTGAACATCGGCATCTTTCAGGCGCTACTGTTTGTGGCCGCCTATCGCTTGCCCGGTGGCGTGGCAGCAACCGTTGGCGCCATTCAACCGCTGGTGGTGGTACTACTGGGCTGGGCAGTGCTGAATGCCAGAACCAGCGTGCTAAGCTGGATTGCCGCACTGTGTGGTTTAGCCGGCGTGGCCATGTTGGTGCTGGGGCCGGCCGCGAAATTGGATGTTATCGGCGTAGCCGCAGCGGCGGCAGGTGCCTTTGCCATGGCCTGCGGTACTTTACTGACCAAAAAATGGCTGCCGCCAGCCAGCGCTATGGTACTAACCAGTTGGCAGCTAACGGCCGGTGGTCTGTTTTTATTACCGCTGGCTCTGCTGTTTGAAACCTTGCCAGCCCAACTTAGCCTGGCTAACGTTTTTGGCTATATCTGGCTGGGGTTAATCGGCACCGGCTTAACCTATGTGTTTTGGCTACGCGGGGTAATGAAAATGCCGGCAGCGGCCGTAACCACCCTTAGCCTGCTTAGCCCGCTAAGTGCTACCGTACTGGGCGCATTGGTGCTGCAACAAAAACTAACACTGCTGCAAAGTGTCGGTATGGCGCTGGTATTACTTGGGGTCTGGCTGGGGCAGCGCACTACTGTTATAGTGCCGACCTCTGCTCAAGCGAAGCTTAAAGTAAGCAGTTGAGCAGAGAAAAAGGCGCCGCGGCGCCTTTTCTGCTCGTATCGGATGTGAAATTAAATTTATCGTAATTTTGCCAGAGGATCCTGCCAGCGGCTCAAAATACGCAATATAAGCAGTGTATCTCCTTTTACCCGGTAATAAATGCAGTGAGAACGGTGCACGATGCGCCGCACGCCGGTTCTGATATCACTGCAGTCTTTACCTAACAACGGCTGTGTGCACAATAAATCAAACATTTTCAGCAGTTGCTGATAGTAAATGTATGCTTGATATTCACCGAATTCAGCCAGGGTAAAATCGGCGATAACAGTTAAATCCTCTTTCGACTGCTCCGAAAGCTGTAATGTCAGCACTTACTTTTATGCCGCATCAATGCTGCCTGCCAAATATCCAGCGGGGATGATTCGCTGACACCTGACGCCAAAGCCTGATCCAAGATATCGCCCAGCTCTGCCTTAGCCTGTTGCCGCATTTGATCCTGCCTGACCAAATGTCGGATATATTCCGAGTCGTTACCAAACTGACCGGACGCCACCTGAGCTTTAACCCACTCGTCTTGCTGTGGCGTTAAGGTAATGGTTTTACGTTGCATAACATACCTCCACTAACAGTATGAATTTATCATACGTTCTGTTGCCGGATCCGGCAACAAAAAAGGCGCCGCGGCGCCTTTTTCCATAGCAATAGCCAGCAGCTTACATGCTGATACCGCCGTCGATTTCTACCACCCGGCCGGTGAAAAAATCGTTTTCAAAAATGTACTTAGCGGTATGGGCAATTTCAGTGGCTTCGCCTAAGCGCCCTACCGGCTTCATCTTCTCTAAACGGTCACGCGCTTCGGGTTTCATCGCATCGGTCATCGCGGTGCGGATAACGCCCGGCGCAATAGCCCCTACGCGAATACCAAAACGGCCTAATTCACGCGCCCAGGTTACGGTCATCGCGACCACGCCGGCTTTAGAGGCAGCGTAGTTGGTTTGGCCCATATTGCCGCCACGGGCGACGCTGGACATATTAATAATCACGCCCTTGATACCGCGTTTTACCATCACCGCCGCAGCTTCGCGGCCACACAGGAATACGCCGGTTAAGTTCACATCTATTACCGACTGAAACTGGGCCAGTGACATCTTGCTTTGCAGCTCGCCGTCTTTGTATTTCAACAACAAACCGTCACGCAAAATACCGGCGTTGTTAATCAGGCCGTCAATGCCGTTAAAATCGTTGTCGATTTGGGCAAAAGTAGCTTCTACCTGTTCTTCATTCGCAACATTGGCAATGTAGGTGTGTACTGTAGTTATAGCGCCCAGTTCAGCTTTGGCTGCAGCTAACTGATCGGCATTCATATCAATTAATGCCAGTTTGACACCTTCATTCGCACACATGCGGGCCATTTCCAGGCCTAAGCCCTGAGCACCGCCGGTGATAACGATGGTTTTGTTTTGCAGGTTCATTTCTCTCTCCGACATCGCGATTACTGCGTACATTTTTTCTGCGACACGCCATAAACCATCCTTGGGGCTCGATTCCGGCCATCCATGGCCTCCAACGGTCGCTGAAAAAAGTACATCCGTACTCGCTTAATACTGTGATATGAGCAAGTGCGTAGAATTTTTCTACCGGGACCGTGTTTTTCAGGGACGAAAAACACGAGCCTACAGGGACGTATTTACGGCGTGTCCCGGAGAAAACATTCGGAGTACTTGCGTGTTAATTCAAATTAATTGGCTTTGGCAAACAGTTTAAAAATACTGGAAAAATCCAGTTTGCCATTGCCGGCCCGCTGGTGTGCTACGTACAGGCTGCGCGCCAGTGCGCCCATTGGCGTGCTGCTTTGGCTTTGCAATGCCGCTTCCAGCGCCAGGCCTAAATCTTTTGCCATCAAATCGACCATAAAGCCGCCCTGATAACCATTTGATGATGGCACATTGGGCATTACGTCCGGGCAGGGGTTGTACAGCTCTAATGTCCAGTTACGGCCTGAGCTTTTCAGCATAATGTCAGACAGCACTTTCGGGTCCAAACCATTGTCTACGCCCATTTGCAGCGCTTCTGAAGTGCCGACCATTAAAATACTCAGCAGCATATTGTTGCAGATCTTGGCTACCTGGCCTGCACCCACGGCACCTGCATGAAACAGGTTTTTACCCATATTACCAAGCACGGTTTTAGCACGCTCAAAGTGCGCTGCATCGCCGCCAACAATAAAGGTTAAGGTACCGGCTTTAGCACCACCGACACCACCGGAAACCGGCGCGTCGATAAAGGCAATACCTTGTGCAGCTAAACCAGCGCCCACTTTGCGGGCGCTGTCAGCATCTATAGTAGAGCAGTCAATTACCAGCGCATCTTTGCTGATATTGCCGGCAATGCCCCGTTCACCTGAATATAAACCGATAACATGCTTACCGGCCGGCAGCATAGAAATAACAAATTCAGCGCCTGTTACCGCTTCTGCCGCGGTAGCAGCAACGGCTGCGCCTTCGGCTTTTACCTGCGCCAGCGCCGCTGCCGATAAATCAAAGGCGGTTACTGCATGCCCGGCTTTCACCAGATTAATGGCCATAGGGCCACCCATATTGCCTAACCCTATAAATGCAACCTTAGCCATATTTGCTCCTAATCAGTTATCCAATTGGCCCAGTTCACGTAGCGGGTGCTCGCCGGCAGCCCACGGTGAACGGAACAGTTCGTCAATCACGCTTTGCGGCACGTCACTCACCGTTTTGTATTGCCAGTTCGGGGTTAAATCTTTATCCATTAATAACGCGCGCACACCTTCGGTAAACTCACCCAGCTTGCCGCACTGCACGCTTAAACCCAGCTCCAGCCGGAAGCTGTCAGCCAGTATTTTGCTTTGGCCCAGTTTTAACAGCTCAAATACGATATGTGCCGTAATAGGGCTGCCATAAGCCAGCGACTCTTTGGCTTTTTGCAACCACTTATCTTCGCCCTGCATGGCATTAATGTTGGCAATAACAGCAGGCAAACTCTCCAGTTTCGCCAGTATTTCAATGGCGCCTTGATGTGGCCGGATATTGCTCAGCGGCATTTGGGTGCGGCACTGATCTTCTTCAGCACGCAGTACATCGCTGAGCTTTTGATGATTTAACGCGACAGTATCGCCCCACTTTACTGTTAGCAGCTTTTCCAGTAGCGCAGCTTTGCGTTCATGTAGTAAGAAGTTATCGGCCAGGCCGATAAATTTGGCGTCGGCAGCGTTAATAGAAGCTCCGGTTAAACCTAAAAACAGGCCACAACCGGCGGGCATACGGTTTAAAAACCAGCTGGCGCCAACATCCGGATACAAACCTATCGCCATTTCCGGCATCGCAATACGGCTGGTAACTGTAACCACGCGATGTGAAGCGCCGGCCATCAAGCCTAAACCGCCGCCCATCACTATGCCATTGCCCCAGACCAGTACCGGTTTGCCAAAGGTGTGAATTAAATAATCCAGCGTATATTCTTTGGTGAAAAACTCTTCCACGTACGGCGCATAAGTACCCGGCTCTGCCAGCATGGCTTTATATAAATCGCGGATATCGCCACCGGCGCAAAAGGCCTTATCGCCTGCGCCCTGCAGCAATACCATACTAATGCTGCTGTCCGCCTGCCAGGCCTGAAGCTTAGGCAATAACGACTCCACCATCGGCAAACTAAGCGCATTCAGTGACTTTTCTGAATTCAGCGTCGCCACACCAATCTTTTTGCCATTTTGTGCTGCAAGCTCCTGATACAGCACTACGTCATTTACACCGCTCATTAGCCATTCACCCAGTTGGCTTTGCGTTTGTCTAAAAACGCCTGCACCCCTTCAACCTGATCTTTAGTGTCGAACAGGCCAACGAACAACTCGCGCTCTAAAGGCAGGGCGCTTTGCATAGTGCCGCTGCGGCCTTGCTGAATAAGCTTTTTACAGGCTGTGACTGAAGACGGGCTTTGCTCGGCCACCTTATCAGCAAGTGCCAGTGCACTTTCCAGTACCATACCGGTTGCCACCACTTCTTCCACTAAGCCAATTTGCAGCGCTTTTTCTGCACCTAAACGCTCGCCGCATAAGATCATGCGTTTAGCCCAGCCCTCGCCTACCAGCCACGCCAGGTTTTGCGTACCACCGGCACAAGGCAGTAAGCCGACCTTGGCTTCCGGCAGCGCCATTTGCGCTTGTTGCTCGGCAATGCGGATATCACAAGCCAGTGCCACTTCTAAGCCGCCGCCCATGGCATAGCCGTTAATGGCCGCAATAGACACACCGCTAAAGGCGCTTAAGGTTTCAAAGGCTTCGCCGAAAATGCGCGCCATATCGCTGGCAATGGCTTTATCGCCATCAGCAAACAGCTTTAAATCAGCGCCGGCAGAGAAAAATTTATCGCCCTCACCAGTGATCACCAGGGCATAGATATTTTTATCCTGATCCAGGCTTTTTACCGCGTCGCGCAGCTGGGTTAAGGTGTCACGGGTCCAGGTGTTGGCCGGCGGGTTAGACATAGTGATAAGCGCCGTGTGACCACGCTTTTCCAGTTTTAATTGAGCCATTGTTGTCTCCTTTTATTGCCTGAATGCACTCAGGCAAGAAGGAGGATTAGCCTTGTTCTAAAGCGACCGTTGGAGGCCATGGATGGCCGGAATCGAGCCCCATGGACGGTTTACGGCGTGTCGCTGTGGACAAGGCGGTTCCTCCTGATGATTTTGCTCATCGTTACAAAAAGTGGTTACAGAATATCGCCTGCGGCTTCATCCAGTAAACGCCGGCCGATTATCAGCCGCATAATTTCATTGGTGCCTTCCAAAATCTGGTGCACGCGCACGTCACGGAAATGCCGCTCCAGCGGGTATTCTTTAATGTAGCCATAGCCGCCATGCAGCTGCAGTGCCTGATCACAGACCTGGAAACCCACATCGGTAGCAAACCGCTTGGCCATAGCGCAATAGGCGGTGGCTTCACCATCTTTTTGGTCCAGCTTAAACGCCGCTAAACGCACTAACTGCCGTGCAGCAACTAACTCGGTGGCCATATCAGCCAGTTTAAACTGCAGTGCCTGAAATGCCGCCAGTGGCTTACCAAATTGCTGCCGCTCTAACATATAATTACGTGCGGTGTTCAATGCCTGCTGCGCGGTACCGATAGAGCAGGTAGCGATATTAATCCGGCCGCCGTCCAGGCCTTTCATGGCAAAACCAAAGCCTTCACCTTCTTTGCCCAGCAGGTAATGCGCCGGTATGCGCACATCTTCAAAAGTAATTAAGCGGGTTGGCTGGGCGTTCCAGCCCATTTTTTCTTCGGCTTTGCCGTAAATAACACCTTTGGCATCGGCCGGCACGATAAAGGCCGAAATGCCTTTCGGCCCGACTTCACCGGTACGCGCCATTACCACTAATACTTCGGTTTCACCGGCACCGGAGATAAACATCTTAGAGCCGTTTAATACGTATTCGTTGCCATCTTTTTTCGCACTGGTGCGCAGGCTTGCCGCGTCAGAGCCTGAGCCTGGTTCTGTTAAGCAGTAAGACGCCAGTTTCTGGCCGGTTACCAGATGCTCCATCCATTCTGCCTTGGCATCGCTGGTGCCCCAGTTGGCGATCATCCAGGTGGCCATATTGTGAATGGTCAGCATGGCAGTGGTGGCGGTACAGCCCATCGATAGCTGTTCGAAAATAATGGAGGAATCTAAGCGCGATAGCCCCATGCCGCCGTCGTCTTCCGGGGTGTACAGCGAGCAAAAGCCCAGCTCACCGGCTTTTTGGATCACGTCTTTAGGGAAGTGATGCTCACGATCCCATTGCGCTGCGTGTGGCGCCAGTTCTTGTTCAGCAAATTGTTTGGCTACATCGACAAAAGCTTGTTGGTCTTCTGTTAAATTGAAATTCATAGTTGGTCCTGCTTATCCAATCGGCTTCGTCGCTTCCGTACATTTAACACGCTCGCCCGTTCGCCGCTCCCCGGCTCACTTTTGATCACTCGCTAAGTTAAATCTACTCCGCACTTCGCCTTGTTAACCGTTTTGAACCTGCATCTGAGAAGGACTGCAGACTTTACTAAGCCGACCGTTGGAGGCCATGGATGGCCGGAATCGAGCCCCATGGATGGTTTATGGCGTGTCAGCGTGTAAAGTGTGCAGGCCTGAGCCTGACTAAGATCAGGCTCCACATTGCTCTTAACGTAAGTTAATCGACATATTCGGGCCGGAAACCGGAATATCGTCGTCAAACCAGCGTGCTGTAATAGTTTTCGTCTCGGTATAGAAACGTACCGCCTGCTTACCATAAGCATGCTGGTCGCCGTAGAACGAGCCTTTCCAGCCGGTGAAGGAGAAAAACGGCAGTGGCACAGGAATAGGAATGTTAATACCCACCTGACCTACTTCCACCTCATGCTGATACTTACGTGCAGCTGCTCCGCTGGCGGTAAAGATAGAAGTACCGTTACCGTACGGGCTGTCATTCACTACTTTTAATGCTTCAGCTAATGAGCCAACTTGCATGGTAGTTAATACCGGACCGAAAATTTCCTGCTTATAAATTTCCATCTCGGTAGTAACGTTACTAAACACCGTTGGGCCTACCCAGTTACCGTTCGGGTAACCTTCCACTTTGCAGTCTGAGCCATCCAGCACGCAGGTCGCGCCTTCTTTTTTACCTTGCTCAATTAACGATAACACCCGGGCACGCGCCTGCGGGCTGATCTGCGGGCCATAAGCAGCGTTAGGGTCGGTATATACACCCGGGCGTACTTTGCCAATGGCAGAGGCCACTTCGGGGATCCAATCTGCTGCTGCGCCAACAAATACCGCTACAGAGATGGCCATACAACGCTGACCGGCAGCGCCTACGGAAGCACCAACCAAGGCATTAACCACCTGCTGCTTATTGGCATCCGGCATAATCACCATATGGTTTTTCGCACCGGCAAAAGCCTGTACGCGTTTTAAGTTGTCGGTACCGGTTTTGTAGATGTACTGACCAACATTAACCGAGCCAACAAACGAAATCGCTTTAATATCCGGGTGGTGCAGGATCGCATCAACCTGCTCTTTCGCGCCGTGCACTACCTGCAGCACGCCTTTGGGTGCACCGGCCTGTACAAACAGCTCGGCAATTTTATTTACCGTCATCGGATCTTGCTCAGACGGTTTTAAGATAAAGGTATTGCCGCAGGCAATGGCCATCGGGAACATCCACAGTGGGATCATCGCCGGGAAGTTAAACGGCGTAATACCGGCGCAGACACCCAGCGGCTGAATATAGCTGTAGGTGTCGATGCTGCGCGCGACGTTTTCTACCGTTTCGCCCATCATCAACGATGGAATGTTAGCGGCTTGCTCAACCACTTCGATACCACGCCAGACATCCCCTTTGGCGTCTTCTACCGTTTTACCCAGTTCGCGGCAGATAATGTCGGCAATTTCGCCCTGATGCTCTTTTAACAAGTGAGCAAAGCGCATCATTAAACGGGCGCGCTCTGATACCGGTACTTCTTTCCACGTTAAAAAGGCCGCTTTGGCCGACTCGATCGCCTGCTCCATTTCGCCAGCTGTGGCACATGCCACCTGAGCAATCACGTCTTGTGTTGCCGGGTTGGTAACGGGGATCAGTTTGTCACCGGTAGGGGTGACGAACTCGCCGTCGATAAAATGCTTAACCTGTTGTGTCATGTTGCTTCTCCCGATTGTTTGGGTATGCCGCCAGCTTGTTGTATATCTAATTATCAATCTATGCTGGCGAGCTTCTAATATGTTTAGCCGGACTATCCAGCCAAAGCGGAACCGGAACAACTAAGCAGACGATCAAAAGCGAGGATGGGAGATCCGAGCGGGTCTGCGTGTTGTTACGGTGGAAGCGTCGGCTTGCACCTTTCTCCGGTTCACGGCTTCGTTGCTTTCGCACATTTAACACACTCGCCCGTTCGCCGCTCCCCGGCTCACTCTTGATCGCTCGCTAAGTTAAATCTGCTCCGCACTCCGCCTTTATCGTGTTACTTATAAAACTTCCACTGCCAGTGCTACGGCTTCGCCGCCACCGATACACAGTGAGGCCACGCCTTTGCTTAAACCGCGGTTACGCAGCGCATGAATAAGGGTAACCAGAATACGCGCGCCTGAAGCACCGATAGGATGGCCCAGCGCACAGGCGCCGCCGTTTACGTTTACTTTGCTCTCATCCAGCCCCAACTCATTAATCGCCAGCATGGTTACCATGGCAAAGGCTTCATTAATTTCCCACAGATCTACCTGTTGTTTATCCCAGCCGGCTTTTTGCAGTACTTTTTGCATAGCGCCAACCGGGGCCACGGTAAACAGCGCCGGTTCCATTGAGTTGGTGGCATGTGCTACCACGCGTGCTAATGGCTTAGCGCCTTGTGCTTTAGCATCAGATTCACGCATTAATACCAGAGCCGCAGCGCCGTCAGAAATAGAACTGGAGTTAGCGGCTGTAATAGTGCCGTCTTTGGCAAAGGCCGGACGCAGAGAAGGAATTTTGTCAATTTTGGCATTGCCCGGTTGCTCGTCTACCGCAAAGGTCATTTCACCTTTACGGGTCTGGAAAGTGACCGGGGTAATTTCGTTTGCAAAAGCACCGCTGGCAATCGCCTGCTGCGCACGGGTGGTAGATTGCACCGCGAAGGCGTCCATCTGCTCGCGGGTGATGCCTCTCTCATCAGCAGTGCCCTGGGCAAAACAGCCCATGGCTTTACCGTCGTAGGCATTTTCCAGGCCATCTAACATCATATGATCTTTAATTTCGCCGTGGCCCATGCGGTAGCCGCTACGGGCTTTTGGCAGCAGGTAAGGTGCGTTGCTCATCGATTCCATACCACCGGCTACCACTACATCAGCGCTACCGGCCTTTAACAGGTCGCTGGCCAGCATTACCGCTTTTAAGCCCGAGCCACATACTTTATTAATGGTAGTGGCACCGGCACTTAGCGGTAAGCCGGCTTTTAAGGTGGCCTGGCGTGCCGGTGCCTGGCCTAAACCGGCCGGCAGCACGTTGCCCATAATCACTTCACTGACCTTATCACCTTTGATACCGGCCTGCTCTAACGCAGCTTTAATCGCCGTGGCACCCAGCACAGTCGCATCAACGTCGGTTAAGCCGCCCATAAAGCCGCCCATAGCGGTGCGTGTAGCAGCAACGATTACAATATTGTCGGTAGCCATGAAGTTCTCCTGAAAAAGCTGTCGGCTAAAAAGTTGTTCCAGAGCCTACACCAAATTTACGTTTACGCCAACGTCAACCACCTAACACTATGGTAGTGTGCACCGCTTTTGGTTCAGCAAAGTGTACAGTCTGACCAGTACAAACTGGCATTTTAGCTTTACAAACACGGCAAAAATGGCCATTTTGCCAACTTGGCGCCAAGTCATCAGCTTTACCTTTACGTAAACTTCACTTATATTGACTGCGTTTTCGGGGAAGGCGGATATGACAGAAAAAGAAGAAAAAACATATAGCATCAGCGAACTGGCCAAAGAGTTTGATATTACCACCCGTAGTATCCGCTTTTATGAAGATCAGGGGCTGATCACGCCTTTACGTAACGGCCAAACCCGTATTTACAGCAAGCGCGACCGGGTGCGGTTAAAGCTGATTTTACGCGGCAAACGCCTCGGTTTTAGCCTGGCCGAAACCGGCCAACTGTTTGAACTGTACGACGCAGATAAAAGCAGCGTCACCCAATTAAGTACCATGCTGAAGCTGATAGAGCTGAAAAAAGCCGAGCTGCATCAGCAATTGGACGATATCAAAGTTGTGCTGATGGAGCTGGTAACAGTAGAGAAACGTTGCCGCGACACCTTAGCCGACGCCAAACAACATAAAACCGGCCTGAATTAATACAGCGCCGGTTAAAAGACATAGCAAACGGGGATCAACATGATTAGTAGTTATAAAGGGCTTAATTTCGATTTAGGCGAAACGGTAGATATGATCCGCGAGCAGGTTAACGCCTTTGCCCGCGAAGAAATCGCGCCGCGCGCCGCCCATATTGACGAGAAAAACGAGTTCCCGAATGAGCTGTGGCGCAAATTCGGTGACCTGGGCCTGCTGGGCATTACCGTAGATGAAAAATACGGCGGCACGGGCCTTGGCTATTTAGAGCACGTAGTAGCACTGGAAGAAATCAGCCGCGCTTCAGCCTCTGTTGGCTTATCGTACGGTGCACATTCCAACCTGTGTGTAAACCAGATTTTCCGCAACGGCACTGAAGCGCAGAAGATGAAATATCTGCCGAAACTATGCTCAGGCGAGCATATCGGTGCGCTGGCGATGAGTGAGCCGAACGCCGGTTCAGACGTAGTCAGCATGAAGCTGCGCGCTGAGAAGCAAGGCGATAAGTACATTTTAAACGGTAATAAAATGTGGATCACCAACGGCCCGGATGCACACACTTATGTGATTTACGCCAAAACCGATATTAACGCCGGCTCTAAGGGCATTACTGCCTTTATTGTTGAGCGCGGCACTAAAGGCTTTAGCACGGCGCAAAAGCTGGACAAGCTGGGTATGCGCGGCTCAAACACTTGTGAGCTGGTGTTTGAAGATTGCGAAGTACCGGAAGAAAACGTGCTGGGCCAAATCGGCGGTGGCGTTAAAGTATTAATGAGTGGCCTCGACTACGAGCGCGTGGTGTTATCCGCTGGCCCACTCGGCATTATGCAGGCCTGTATGGACGTGGTAGTGCCGTATATTCACGACCGTAAACAGTTTGGCCAGTCTATCGGTGAATTCCAGCTGGTACAGGGCAAACTGGCCGATATGTACACCCAAATGAATGCAGCGAAATCTTACGTTTACACAGTAGCTAAAGCCTGTGATCGTGGCGAAACCACACGTAAAGATGCGGCAGCGGTTATTCTGTACTCGGCAGAGCTGGCGACCAAGATGGCGCTGGATGCGATTCAGCTGCTGGGTGGTAATGGTTATATCAACGAGTACCCTACCGGGCGCTTACTGCGCGATGCCAAGTTGTATGAAATTGGCGCCGGTACCTCGGAAATCCGCCGTATGCTGATTGGCCGGGAATTGTTTACCGAATCAAACTAAGGTTTAAAGGCGAAACTCGGGTGGAAGCGGCTGCTTCCACCGTAACAACACGCAGACCCGCGAATTTCTCCCAAATTCACTCCTGATCGTCTGCTTAGTTGTTCCGGTTCCGCACCGCCAATATAGCCGTAACTAAATAGAAAGTTGAATGAGGCGAAGCGCGTAACAGATTTAACTAAACGAGCGATCAAAAGTGAGCCGGGGAGCGGCGAACGGGCGAGTGTGTTAAATGTGTGAAAGCAGCGAAGCCGTGAATCTAAGTCCGGTGCAGGCCAAAGCTTCCACCGTAACAACACGCAGACCCGCTCGGATCTCCCATCCTCGCTCTTGATCGTCTGCTTAGTTGTTCCGGTTCCGCTTTGTCTAACCAGCTCTGGTATAAGGTGACTTAAGTGACCAGAATTACCTCCAAAATAAACCCTCGCGCTGAGGACTTTCAGAAAAACGCCGCCGCCATGCAGGCCGTGGTCGATGATCTGAACAGCAAAGTACAGCAAATTAAACTCGGTGGCGGCGAAGCGTTAATTGCCCGCCATACCGCCCGTGGCAAACTCTTTGTGCGTGACCGTATCCAAAAATTATTGGACCCTGGCTCACCGTTTTTAGAAGTTGGCCAGTTTGCCGGTTGGGAATGCTACGACGATTACGTACCCAGCGCCGGTGTGGTAGCCGGTATCGGCCGCGTTAGCGGTGTCGAGTGCATGATTGTCGCCAATGACGCCACGGTAAAAGGCGGTACTTACTACCCGCTAACGGTGAAAAAGCACCTGCGCGCGCAGGAAATAGCCGAGCGCTGCCACCTGCCGTGTATTTATCTGGTCGACTCCGGCGGTGCTAACCTGCCCCGCCAGGACGATGTATTCCCCGACAAACTGCACTTTGGCCGTATTTTCTTTAACCAGGCCAATATGTCAGCCAAAGGCATTCCGCAAATTGCCGTGGTAATGGGCCTCTGTACTGCCGGTGGCGCCTATGTGCCGGCAATGGCCGATGAAAGCATTATTGTTAAAGAGCAAGGCACTATCTTTTTAGCTGGCCCGCCGCTGGTAAAAGCAGCTACCGGTGAAGAAGTATCCGCCGAGGAGCTGGGCGGTGCCGATGTGCACTGTAAAATCTCCGGCGTAGCCGATCACTATGCGTTAAACGATGAACATGCGCTGCAACTGGCGCGTAATGCAGTAAGCCGCCTTAACCGCCCTGCCCCGCAAGCTATGGATGTTAAAGCGCCGCAAGAGCCACTGTATGACGCCAAAGAGCTGTACGGTGTGGTTGGCACAGACCTGCGCAAGCCGTTTGATGTAAAAGAAGTGATAGCCCGTATTGTTGACGGCTCAGACTTTGATGAATTTAAGCAATATTATGGCGCCACCCTGGTGTGTGGCTTTGCACGCATCTTCGGCTATCCGGTAGGCATTGTCGCCAATAACGGGATACTGTTTTCAGAGTCGGCGCAAAAAGGCGCGCACTTTATTGAGTTGTGCGCTCAGCGCAAAATTCCGCTGCTGTTTTTGCAAAATATTACCGGCTTTATGGTAGGTAAAAAATACGAAGCCGAAGGCATTGCTAAGCACGGCGCTAAAATGGTAATGGCGGTAAGCTGTGCTAAGGTGCCGAAATTTACCGTGCTGATTGGCGGCAGCTACGGCGCCGGCAACTACGGCATGTGTGGCCGCGCCTATGACCCGACCATGATGTGGATGTGGCCTAATGCGCGTATTTCGGTAATGGGTGGTGAGCAAGCTGCCGGCGTTATGGCGCAGGTCACTAAAGATGGCCTGGCGCGTAAGGGCGAAACCCTGTCTGCGGAAGCAGAAAAAGCGCTGAAGCAGCCGATTATTGAGCAATATGAAAAACAGGGCCATCCGTACTATGCCAGTGGCCGCTTGTGGGATGACGGTATTATCGACCCGGCACAAACGCGGATGACAGTAGGCCTGGCGTTAGCCGCCGCGCTGAATGCACCGATTGAAGAAAGCCGTTTTGGCGTGTTCCGGATGTGACACACTATGATGCAGACAACCGCAATCGCTCCGTACAACTTTGTCAGAACACGCCGTGAATACATCCCTGTAGGCTCGTGTTTTTCGTCCCTGAAAAACACGGTTCTGAGCAAAGTGCACTGCGCGTTTGCTGCATCGGATATGAAGCGGGTGCGGATGTGATTTTTTCGGCGACCGTTGGAGGCCATGGATGGCCGGAATCGAGCCCCAGGGATGGTTTATGGCGTGTCGCAGAAAAAACTTCACGCAGCAACCGCGATTTCGAAGAAATGCAGTCTCAAGTTGCATTAACACTTTCGGAGATAAGATGAACCAGGTTTACACAGAAGTCAGTATCGACCCGCGCGGCGTAGCCACCCTAACGCTAAACCGCCCCGAGATGCACAACGCCTTTGACGATGCGATGATAGCCGAGCTTATCGCCGTGCTAAAAGACTTAGCCAATAACGACAGCGTGCGGGTGTTAGTACTAACCGCCAACGGCAAAAACTTCTCTGCCGGTGCCGATTTAAACTGGATGCGCTCAATGGCGCAAAAAAACTACCAGCAAAATTTAAACGATGCCAGCGAACTGGCCACCTTAATGCACCGGCTGGATAAATTCCCCAAGCCAACTATTGCGCTGGTAAAAGGTGCCGCCTTTGGTGGTGCTTTAGGTTTAGTCGCCTGCTGCGATATCGCCATTGCCGAAGAGAATGCCAGCTTTTGTTTAAGTGAAGTGCGCATCGGTTTAATACCAGCCGTGATCAGCCCTTATGTGATGCGCGCCATTGGCGAGCGTGAAAGCCGGCGCTATTTTTTAACTGCAGAGCGTTTTATGGCGCCCAAAGCCAAACAGCTTGGCCTGCTGCATGAAGTGGTCAGCGAAGGTGAGTTAAACGATAGCCTTGAGACTTTTGTAAACACCCTGCTGCAAAACAGCCCGGCTGCACTAACCGCCGCTAAATCGCTTATTCACAATATTTATAACCGTAAAATCAGCAATAACGTCATCGCCCATACCGAGCAGTCCATTGCTGAAATCCGAGTATCGCCTGAAGGTCAGGAAGGTTTAACGGCGTTTTTAGAAAAACGTAAACCGGCCTGGCTTGGCAAGGAAGACGCATAATGTTTCGTAAAATATTAATCGCCAACCGTGGCGAAATTGCCTGTCGTGTTATCGACACTGCGCATAAACTCGGTATCCGCTGCGTGGCGGTGTATTCTGAAGCCGACGCCAATGCCCGCCATGTACGCATGGCCGATGAAGCCTATTTGTTAGGCCCGGCACCGAGCAAAGACTCTTATCTGCGTGCGGATAAAATTATCGCCATCGCCAAACAAAGCGGTGCCCAAGCGATTCACCCGGGCTACGGCTTTTTATCGGAAAACGAAAGCTTTGCTAAAGCCTGTGATGAGGCCGGCGTAGTGTTTATCGGCCCGCCGGTCGGTGCTATCACTGCGATGGGCTCAAAAAGCGCGGCCAAAGATATTATGGCCAAAGCCGGAGTGCCGCTGGTGCCCGGCTACCATGGCGATGATCAAAGCGATGCGCTGTTAAGCACCGAATCAGAGCGTATCGGCTACCCGCAGTTGCTAAAAGCCGCTTATGGCGGCGGCGGTAAAGGCATGCGCGTGGTGTGGAAAAAAGCAGAATTTGCTGATGCCTTAGCCAGCGCGCGGCGTGAAGCCAAAGCCGGCTTTGGCAATGACAAAATGCTGATTGAGCGCTATTTAACCAAGCCGCGCCATATTGAAATTCAGGTCTTTGCCGACAACCACGGCAATGCCGTATACCTGGCCGAGCGCGATTGCTCTATTCAGCGCCGGCACCAGAAAGTGATTGAAGAAGCGCCGGCACCGAATTTCAGCAGCGAACAGCGCAAAGCCATGGGCGAAGCGGCAGTAAAAGCGGCCAAAGCCATCGATTATCGCGGCGCCGGTACGGTGGAGTTTCTGTTCGACGAAGACGGTTCGTTCTACTTTATGGAAATGAACACCCGGCTACAGGTAGAACACCCGGTTACCGAGATGATCACCGGACAGGACTTAGTTAAATGGCAGCTGCTGGTCGCCGCCGGTGAAAAACTGCCGCTGGCGCAGGACGATATTCAGCTGGATGGCCATGCCATTGAAGTGCGGGTGTATGCTGAAGATCCGGATCACGATTTCCTGCCGCAAACCGGCAAGCTGACGTATTTGCGCCAGCCTGAAGCTAACCGCCATGTGCGGGTAGATACCGGCGTGGTGGAAAACGATGAAGTATCGCCGTTTTACGATCCGATGATCGCCAAGTTAATCGTCTGGGATGAAAGCCGCGACCGCGCCATCGCCCGCATGTTACGTGCACTGGACGATTACCGTATTGCCGGCGTTACCACCAACTTAGGCTTTTTAACTAGCCTCACCGAGCACCCGGCGTTTAAAGCGGCCGAGCTTGATACCAACTTTATTAACCAGCACCAGCACACGCTGTTTGCACCAGCCAACAAAGAAAACAATCAAGCGCTGGTGCTGGCAGCTCTTTATATATTGCAGCAGCAAAAAGCGCCGCAAACTTCGTGTAACAGTTTCAGCCCGTGGCAATTCAGCCATGGCTGGCGGATGAACGAAACACCGACTGTCGAAATTGCGCTGCAACACGGCGAGCATAAAACGCTGTTAAAAGTGCAGCAACTGCAGCAGCACTATGTGATTGATGTTGAAGGCCAGCAGCTTTGCTGCACGGCAGAGCTAAACGGCGATGAGCTAAGCGCAGTACTGGGCGATCATCGCACTAAGGTGCGGGTAAGCCGCTATGCTGACACCATTAGCGTGTTTATTAAACATCAGCGTTATGACTTTATCTACCAAACTGAAGTAACCACTGAAGTGGAAGGCGCCGATCACGCCGGCAGCTTAACCGCACCAATGAACGGCACTATTGTCGCGGTGATGGCCAAAGCAGGTAGCACTGTTAACGCCGGTGATACCCTGGTGATTATGGAGGCGATGAAAATGGAATACAGCATTAAAGCACCGAAAAACGGTGTCGTTAATGAAGTATTCTATGCCGCCGGCGACCTGGTAAAAGACGGCGCCGAGCTGGTTGACTTTACCCCGGAGGAAGCATGAGTTTTCCCAAAAGTGTTCGCATAGTGGAAGTTGGCCCGCGTGATGGCCTGCAAAACGAAGCTGCAGTCGCCACCAGCGATAAAATTGCGCTGATTGATATGCTAACCGCAGCAGGCCACAGCTATATCGAAAGCGGTGCCTTTGTTTCACCCAAGTGGGTGCCGCAAATGGCGGATTCTGCACAGGTGTTTGCCGATATCAGCCGTAAAGCCGGCGTTACCTACGCCGCCCTTACACCCAATTTAAAAGGCTATGAAGCCGCCAAAGCCGCCGGTGCTACTGAAGTGGCGATTTTCGGCGCAGCGTCAGAAGCATTCAGCCAGAAAAACATTAATTGCAGCATCGCAGAGAGTTTGGAACGTTTTGCCCCTGTGGTAGAAGCGGCCAAAGCAGACGGCATCAAAGTACGCGGCTACGTGTCATGCGTGGTGGGCTGCCCCTATCAGGGCGATGTGGCCCCCACCGAAGTGGCATTAGTGGCTAAGGCGCTGCTGGAGATGGGCTGCTATGAGATCTCACTGGGCGATACCATAGGCGTTGGCACACCGGATAAGGTCAATGCGATGCTGGATGCAGTGCTTTCCATGGTGCCGGCAGATAAACTGGCGGTGCATTTTCATGACACTTACGGCCAAGCGTTAACCAATATTTACGTCGCACTAAACCGCGGTATTACTGTTATTGACAGCGCAGTGGCCGGTCTTGGCGGTTGTCCTTACGCCGCGGGTGCGTCAGGCAATGTTGCCACTGAAGATGTGGTGTATTTACTTAACGGTCTTGGTATTTCCCACGGTATCGATTTAACTGCGCTGGCAAAGGCTGGCTGGTTTATTACCGACAAGCTGGGGAAGCAGCCTAGTTCTAAAGTAGGATTGGCGCTAAAGGCCAAGTGCACGCAAACTAAGGCTTAATATCAAGATAGGTTGCAGCATCCCGGCAATTGCTGCGTGTATTTTTTCTGCGACACGCCGTAAACCCATCCCTGGGGGCTCGATTATGAACTTCGTCCATGAAGTTCACCCTTCGGGCCCGCGAGGCGGTTCAAATTCGTTCCTGACGAATTTGTCTGCCCATCCAGGGCTGCAACGGTCGCTGAAAAAAACACATCCGCACTTGCCTGTTTCATCTGAGCAGGTAAGCGCGCAGTACACTTTGACCGGAACCGTGTTTTTCAGGGACGAAAAACACGAGCCTACAGGGAGGTATTTACGGCGTGTTCCGGCAAAGTTGTACGGAGTGATTACCGTCAAATTAACATTAAGTTTTCGCTTATAGTTCAGCAAAGAACAGAGGACAACAAATGGCAGGGTTTAATAAAGTCGTAAATAGCTACGAAGACGCCATGGCAGGCCTGCAGGACGGCATGACCGTTATTGCCGGTGGCTTTGGCTTATGCGGTATTCCGGAAGGCTTAATTGCTCAGATCAAAAAAATGAAAACCAAAGATTTAACCGTGGTATCAAACAACTGCGGTGTAGACGGCTTTGGTTTGGGTATTTTGCTCGAAGATCGGCAAATTAAAAAAATGGTTGCCTCTTATGTAGGTGAAAACGCCCTGTTTGAAAAACAACTGCTCAGCGGCGAGCTGGAAGTGGAATTAACACCACAAGGCACCCTGGCCGAGAAAATGCGCGCCGGCGGTGCTGGTATACCGGCATTTTTCACTGCAACAGGTTATGGCACCCCGGTAGCTGAAGGCAAAGAAACCCGCGAGATTAACGGCCGTCACTATGTACTGGAGCCGGCGATTACCGGTGATTTTGCCATAGTGCGCGCCTGGAAAGCTGACCGTTACGGCAACCTGGTATTTCGCCACACCTCAATGAACTTCAACCCGATGGCTGCTACGGCCGGTAAAATTACCGTGGCTGAAGTAGAAGAAATAGTCGAGCCTGGCGAGCTGGAGCCGTCACAAATTCACACCCCGGGTATTTACGTACAGCGCGTGATCAAAGGCAACTTTGAAAAACGCATTGAACGTCGTATGGTCCGTCAAGGTTAAGGAGGCAACAATGGCTTTATCTCGTGAACAGGTTGCCATGCGCGTCGCGCAGGAGCTGCAGGACGGTTACTACGTTAATTTAGGTATCGGTATCCCTACGCTGGTGGCGAACTATGTGCCGGCCGGCATAGAAGTAATGCTGCAATCAGAAAACGGCCTGCTCGGTATGGGCCCCTACCCGACGGAAGCGGAAATTGACGCCGATATGATTAACGCCGGCAAAGAAACCGTTACCGCCATCAAGGGCGCAGCTATTTTCAGCTCGGCTGAAAGCTTTGCCATGATCCGCGGCGGCCATGTCGATTTAACCGTACTGGGCGCTTTTGAAGTGGATCAAAACGGCAATATCGCCAGCTGGATGATCCCGGGCAAACTGGTTAAAGGTATGGGCGGTGCCATGGACTTAGTCGCCGGCGCACAGAATATTGTCGTTACCATGACGCATGCCGACAAATACGGCAACAGCAAGCTGCTGGAAAGCTGCACCCTGCCGCTAACCGGGGTGGGCTGTGTAAAGAAAATCGTTACCGACTTAGCCGTACTGGAAGTACGTAACGGCGCTTTCCACTTATTGGAGCGCGCACCGGGTATTTCAGTCGACGAAATCAAACAGAAAACCGCAGGTAAACTGGTTATCGAAGGCGATGTGCCGGAGATGGTGTTTAACTAAACTGTCGGTTTAATCTATTAAGGGCGCCATGATCGCATGATCTTAGCGCTCTTTTTTTGACCAAAACAAAATCATGTGATACATTTTAAAAATATCAAATGATAGAGAATGCATCATGACAGCCTTAGTACGTGAATTTACCCCTACACTCTATTCCGCACCAAATTTGTGGCAGCAGTTGGGTATTGCTGAGCGCGGGCCTAAATTATATCAGGCGCTGCATGAGGGATTTAGCTACAGCGTATTTGATAAACTGGCAACGGTGTCAATGCTGGATAAAAAGCAGTTGGCGCAAGTATGTCAGTTAGCGCCAGCTACATTGGCACGGCGGGCAAAGCTGGGTAAATTTACGCAGGAAGAAAGTGACCGGCTACATCGTTTTGCTACCGTGCTGGTAGCAGCCAATGCCTTGTTCGATAAAGATATGGTAGCAACCAAACGTTGGCTTACAGAGCCGGTATACGGCCTTGGCGATAAAGCGCCGCTGGATATGTTGGCAACCTCTGCTGAGACGCAGGCGATACTGGATTTAATTGGCCGCTTAGAACACGGTGTGTTTGCCTGATGCAGCTGTATCGCTTAGTGCATAACAAATGGGCTGCACAAGCATTTGACGGCGAAGGCGCAAAACTTTATGGCGGACGCTGGAACAGCAAAGGTCAGCTGTGTGTCTATACTGCAGGATCTGAAGCCCTGGCCATACTGGAGATTCTGGTACATTTAAATAACCGCACAGCACTTAAACAGTACAGGCTATTTCAATTAACTATTGCCGCCGAAGCAGTATTATCGGTTAGTCCTGCGAATCTGCCACAGAGCTGGCAACAACAGCCAGCCAGCATTGACACCGCGCGTATTGGCGATAGCTGGCTGGTACAACAAGCCAGCCTCGCGTTATCTGTACCCAGTGTTATTGCACCGCGCGAAAACAATATATTGCTTAATCCACAGCATTCGCACTTTAACCAATGTCTGGCAACAATTACCGAACTTGAATTTATGCCAGACCCACGCTTAACGCTTTAACCGCGCCAGCAAGCTGGAGGTATCCCAGCGGCTGCCGCCCATTTGCTGCACTTCACTGTAAAACTGATCTACTAATGCCGTCAGCGGCAAATGACTGCCGTTCTCACGTGCTTCTGTAAGTGCTATGCCTAAATCTTTGCGCATCCAGTCAACCGCAAACCCAAAATCGTATTTACCCTGCAACATGGTTAGCGAGCGGTTTTGCATCTGCCAGGATGAAGCAGCACCTTGTGATATCACCTCTACCACCGCCGCCGCATCTAAGCCGGCGTTTTGAGCAAAATTCAGCGCTTCGGCCAACCCTTGCACCACCCCGGCAATACAAATCTGGTTTACCATCTTTGCCAGCTGGCCACTGCCAGCCGGGCCAAGCAGCTTAACGCAACGGGAGTAACACTGAATAGCCGTTTCTGCTTTAACAAAATCGTCACTTTCGCCACCGGTCATTACCGTTAGCACGCCGTTTTCAGCACCGGCCTGGCCGCCAGATACCGGTGCATCCAAAAAGCCAATACCCTGCTGCTTTGCCGCTTGTGCCAGTTCGCGGGCCAGATTAGCCGACGCAGTAGTGTGATCAACCAATACTGAACCTGCAGCCATACCCGCTAACACGCCATGCTCGCCATATACTACCGAGCGCACATCGTTGTCATTACCCACGCACATAAACACCAGCGAGGCACCCTCGGCAGCTTTAGCCGGGGTATCTGCATAAGCACCACCATATTGCGCGGCCCATTTTTCAGCCTTAGCCGCAGTGCGGTTATACACTGTTACCTGATAACCTTTTTGTTGCAGGTAGCCCGCCATCGGGTAACCCATTACGCCCAGGCCGATAAACGCGACGTTATTCTCACTATTAATTGACATATTAATGACTTAAAACTGTGACATACTGTGGCGCAAAGCTTACAAAGATCTTCGCTCGATTGAAAGCACTTAAATAAGGAAACAGCATGGCCAATGTGCACCAGTACAAGGTAAAAGATGCCAGCGGTAACGACATAGATCTGAGCCAGTATCGTGGCAAGGTATTGCTGGTCGTGAACACAGCCAGCCAATGCGGCTTTACACCACAATATAAAGAGCTGGAACAGCTACACCAGAAATACAAGGATAAAGGCCTGGTTATACTGGCCTTTCCCTGTAACCAGTTTGGCGGTCAGGAACCCGGCTCCGATAACGAAATCCAGCAGTTTTGTGAACTGAATTACGGTGTCAGTTTTCCGGTTATGGCAAAACTGGCGGTAAATGGCCCGGATGCATCTCCCCTGTTTGAACACTTAAAAGATTCGGCGCGTGGCCTGATGAAAACCCGCGCTATCAAGTGGAACTTCACCAAGTTTCTGGTAAATAAAGACGGTGATGTAGTTAAACGCTATGCCCCGCGTACTAAACCTGCCAGTATTGCCCAATCAATAGAAGATTTGCTGTAACTTTGATCCAGCGCTAAATATAGCGCTGGTATTTGCGCTAAGCTCTATGGCAAATAATGGGAGAGATACCATGAAAGTTGCCGTATTTAGCGCCAAAAAGTATGACAGAGACGGCTTTAGCCAGTGGGCTGACCGTAGCCTGCAATTTAGCTACCACGAAATCAGGTTAAATAAAGACAGCGTCAAACTTGCCGCAGGCTGCCATGCCGTATGCGTATTTGTTAACGACGAGTTGGATGCAGAGGTATTACAGCAGTTATCAGAGCTCGGTATTGAGATGATAGCGCTGCGCTGCGCCGGTTTTAATAACGTTGATCTGGACGCTGCCAAAGTGCTTGGCATTAGGGTGTCACGGGTACCGGCTTATTCACCCGAAGCCGTAGCCGAGCATGCTATCGGCATGATGCTGTGCCTCAACCGTAAATTGCATAAAGCCTACAACCGGGTACGCGATGATAACTTTGCGCTGGACGGCCTGCTGGGCTTTAACCTGTTTGGTAAAACAGTCGGGTTAATTGGTACCGGCCGTATTGGCCTTGCAACCGCAAGGATCCTACGCGGCTTCGGTTGCCAGTTATTGTGCCATGACATCGCTCAAAACCCATTAATTGCAGAGCTGGGCGGGCGCTATGTGCCACTGGCCGAGCTATACGCCCAAAGCGACATTATCAGCCTGCACTGCCCGCTTACACCCGATACAAAGCATATTATTAATCACTACAGTATTGGCAGCATGAAAGATGGCGTAATGCTGATCAACACCAGTCGCGGCGCACTGATAGACAGTAAAGCGGTAATAGCAGGGCTGAAAAACCGTAAAATTGGTTATCTGGGCTTAGATGTATACGAGCAGGAAGCCGATTTATTCTTTGAAAACCTGTCAGAGCAGGTTATAGACGACGAAGTATTTAAACGTCTGCTCACTTTCCCTAATGTGCTGATCACCGGCCATCAGGCATTTTTTACCAAAGAAGCACTACAGGAAATTTGTCAGGTAACCAGCGACAATTTACTGGCATTTGCCAGTAGTACTGCCACCGGCAATGAGTTAGTTAACTAAAACAGCCAGGGGCGCAATTAAGCGCCCCTAGGGTATTTTTTAACAGCGCAACAACGTTAGTCTTCCTGCATTTCACTTAACAGGGTTTCTGCGAGTTCGTCAGGCATAACCACCACACCCGGGCCATCAGTATCAGGCAACACGGCAATAGCTAACTCGTCGCCGTTTAAGCCAGACGTCCATTTATCCAGCCAGGTATCAACATCAACAGCCTGGGCAGTACAATGCGCCCATTCACCTTCAATCCACTGCTCAGCAAGTTCGGCATGTGGCCATACCGGGATACAACGCTCGTCTTCTGCGCTTACCAGTACAAAACCGTCTTCATCGGTTAAAATCCAGATTTTTTCCAGATCAGCAACCGCCTGAATAAAATAAGTGTAACGCTGCTCTGCATCTAAAGCTGTGATGCGTTTAAGCTCTTCAGCCGTTAATTGATAATCCATAAGTGGTTCCTGTTCAGCGAATCAATAATACCGCTAATGATGACGGATCCAGCGGCTTTTTACCATTAATAATTACACCAGCCAGAGGTTACTAAACCAAATCAATACGGCGTAACGTGCTGCTTTACCCACAAGCACCAGCAATAAAAATAGCTTAAAGCGTACTTTCAATACTCCGGCCACTAAGGTTAAAGGGTCCCCCACCACCGGCAGCCAGGCAAATAACAAACTCCAACTGCCAAAACGCTGAAACTGCTGCTGTGCCCTGCCAAGAGTGGCATCTGAAAACGGAAACCAACTTTTATGCTGAAAATTAAGCAACTTCAGCCCCAAATACCAGTTAACACAACTGCCCAGCGTATTACCCGCCGTAGCGGCAATAAGCAGCCACAGCGGGTTATTGCCTTGCTGCAACAGTGCCAGCAGCAATACTTCACTGGATGCCGGAAACAACGTAGCGGCCAACAGGCCGCTACAAAACAGCGAAAAATACGCCAGCACTAATCAGGCCACCAGCACCTGCCAGGCTAAACGCAGCCAAAGCAGCCATAAAGCCAGGCATCCCAGTAAAAATATATTAAAACGTAGGCGCACATTATTGCTGCCAATATGAACTACCGTATGCAACACCCGCAACAACACAAACACCGCGCCCAATACTACATAACCCAGATCAGCAAACCCCAGTTGCAACGTAAACAGCACGCTGAATAAATACAGCATTGGCATTTGAAACTGGTTATCAAAATTACGACTGGTAGCAATTACCTGCTCATTGGCACCGGTCAGGTTCATGGTTTTAAACGCGGCTACGGTAATTTCTTTATTTTTAGCCGCCCTGATACGGCGTTTACCCATCAACACCATCACCACACTGGTAAGCAATATCTGCACAAATACCGGCAGCAATATCAGTTTTTCCATTTTATTCTCCAAATTTAAACTGCTCAGAGCTTAATGCAGCCCGGTTAAAGATGCCAGCGTCTTAATTCTGTCATCTCAGGCCTTTATATTTCAGGCAGTGATATTGCTATACTGCATCGTCTTTTTTAGTTGGGTGATGCAATGGCGCAATTATATTTTTACTACTCGGCAATGAACGCCGGTAAATCAACCTCTTTACTGCAAAGTGCGTATAACTATCAGGAAAGAGGCATGACAGTGGCTATTTACACTGCCGCGCTGGACAACCGCTATGGCCTGGGCAAAGTAAGCTCGCGTATTGGCCTGGCAATGGATGCACATATTTTTAATGGCAGCTTTAATTTTGTGAGTCATGTAAAGCAGCTAAAAGCACAGGGCCGTTTAGATTGTGTACTGATAGACGAAGCCCAGTTTTTATCCAAAGCTCAGGTTAGGCAGCTAACCGATGTAGTTGACGACTTAAATATACCGGTGCTGGCGTTTGGCCTGCGTACCGACTTTTTAGGCGAAACCTTTGCCGGTAGCGAGGCGCTGCTGGCCTGGGCCGATAAACTGATAGAGCTGAAAACCATTTGCCATTGTGGCCGTAAAGCCAACTTTGTTGTGCGGTTAGAAGAGCATGGCCAGGCGGCAACCAGAGGCTCGCAAGTGCAAATTGGCGGCAATGAAAGTTATGTATCCATGTGCCGGGCACATTTTAAAGCGCTGGTATGGCAGGACCAAACAACCCAGGCCAATACCAGCCAGGATAAAACAACGGAGTAAAACATGAAAATTCTCTATGGTGTGCAGGCAACAGGAAATGGTCATATCAGCCGGGCCCGCGCCATGGGGAAATACCTAGCTAAAGCCGGTATACAGGTCGATTACCTGTTTTCCGGCCGTCCTGCAGAGCAACTGTTTGATATGCAGCAGTTTGGCGATTATCAGGTTAAACGTGGCTTAACTTTTGTTACCGAAGCCGGCAAAGTAAATTACTGGCAAACACTGCGCCAGGCTTCAGTGCAAACCCTGTGGCAGGATGTTAAAGCGCTCGACTGCAGCAGCTATGATCTGGTCCTGACTGATTTTGAACCCATTACCGCACACGCCGCAAAGCAGCAAAAAAAGCGTAGCGTTGCGCTTGGTCACCAATATGCTTTCCTGCATAAAATCCCGATGGAACATGCCAATCTGGTTACCCATCTGATGTTCCGCCACTTTGCTCCGGCACAAATACGACTGGGCCTGCACTGGCATCATTTTAATCAGCCGATCCTGCCACCTATTATTGATGAAGAGCCGGATGAAGAGCATGATGCAGAACATGCCAGCAAGGAGGCTAACCGGGTGCTGGTATATTTACCGTTTGAAGATCAACAGCAGGTTATTGGCCTGCTAAAACCATTAACAGAGTTTCAGTTCAGCCTGTATGGCCCAGGGCTGGCTAAAGCCACTATCGGCCACATTGACACCCATCCGCCTGCACTGCACGCCTTTAAAGCCGATTTAGCCCGTTGCAGCCATGTACTCAGTAATGCCGGTTTTGAACTGATAAGCGAAGCGCTGCAACTGCAAAAACACATTATGGTAAAGCCGCTCCAAGGCCAGATGGAGCAGCAATCGAATGCTCTGGCACTGCAACAGTTAAAGTTAGCCTGCCGCACCGACAGCCTTAGTACCGGCGCCATAGCCAAATGGCTGAACGAAAAACAGCAGTACGGCACAGTAAACTACCCCAACGTTGCCAGCGCTATTTGTAACTGGCTGCTGCAAGACACCCCAGGCGAAGTCAACGCACTAAGTAAAACACTATGGAGCTAAAGCGCTAATCCGCTATTTTTGCCAATACCGCCAAATCAGTTATAGTAAAGTATAACGATAAAGTGAGTGCGGCATGTCTAAACAAGACGTTACATTCCCCCATTTTTGGGCAGTACTCGACGCCCTGCCCATTGCGCTGTTATATAAAGAAAACACCAGGGCCGCGGTATTTGCTAACCAGGCGGCGTTAACCCTGTTCCAGTTACCAGCGCAGCAAAATGTGTTATCGATATCACAACTGCAGCAACTGCCGTTACTCAACCCAGATAATAAACAAGCGTTTGATTTACTGCACAACCCATTACTACTGGCATTAAGCGGCACGGCGCTGCAACAGCTTATTCAGCTGAATAACTACGACAATCCGTTATTGCTGCAAAGTACCAGCGTTGCGCTGTCGTTTACACTGCACAGTATTAATCTGGTTACATTGCAGCCTAAAGCTTTAAACACCGAAATGCCATTACAACCGGCATTGCTGCCAGAACAAGCAGAAATAGAAGAAGCGCTGGCATTTGACAAACTAATGTCACTTATCTCAACCCAGCTGATCAATGTACAGGACGATAAACTCGATCAGCATATTGAAGCTGCACTGGCCGCCATCGGCGAGTTTTGCCATGCCGATCGCAGCTATGTCTTTTTATTCAATGCCGATTTAACTGCAATGAGCAACACCCATGAGTGGGTACGCAGCGGCATCAGCTCACACAAGGCGAAACTGCAACACATTGCACTGCAGGCGATGCCATACTTTTTCCAGAAAATACAACAGGAGCTGGTATTTGCTGTTAATGATGTCGCCAGCCTGCCGGCAGAAGCCGCAGCAGAACAACAAGAGTTTATCGCTGAAGATATCCAGTCGGTGCTATGCTGCGCCATGCTCAACAACGATAAACTCAGTGGCTTTGTGGGTTGCGACATGGTATCGCGACAACGTAACTGGACCAGCAACGATTTACGCCGGATGAAACTGGTAGGCGAAATGATCGCCAATACCTTACAAAATGTGAGTTACCGGCGCTCATTACAGCAGATGCAACAGCAACTACTGCAAGCTAATCTGGAACTGCAAAAACAAGCGGGTCAGGACGGCCTCACCGGCATTGCCAACCGGCGCCAGTTTGATACCAGCCTGCAAAATGAGCTACAACGCTGTGCCCGCAATAACCTGCCACTGGGCCTGCTGTTGCTCGATATCGACCGCTTTAAACTCTATAACGATCACTACGGCCATCAGGCCGGTGACGACGCATTAAAGTGCATTGCCCAGGCTCTGGATAAACTACCGCGCCGTAATGGTGAACTGGCAGCACGCTACGGTGGTGAAGAATTCGCGATTATCCTGCCTGGCAGCGACACCGAAGCCTGCACCGAAATGGCTAAACAAATACAGCAACAACTTACAGAGCTGGCCATTGCACATCAGCAATCTGATATTGCCAGTGTGGTCACTGCCAGCATAGGCATTGCCACCAGTACCCCCAACAAACACAGCACCTGTGCCGACTTTATCAGCGCTGCCGACAAGGCATTGTATAAAGCCAAAGCTAACGGGCGTAACCAGTTTATTATCGCCGCACAGTAAAACGGGAAGCCAGGCTTCCCGTTTGGTTTTTTCTGCCAAGCTAAACCTCAGGGCTTAGTCGTAGAATGGTGAGCGTTGCTCGGTGGCGTTAATCAACGGACTAGGTCGGCTCAGTGGCTGGCCACCATCCCTGCCAATTGGTACCCAAGGCAAACGTCCACGGCCTTTTGAAGGGCGCAGTGAGAATAAATCAAAGGGTATCGATAAATAAAAGCCTTTGGTAAAGCTACCTTCGCCATATTCCGCTGACGACACATTGGTAAAAGCAGCATAAGCGCCAACCACAATACCGCTGTCAAAGCGCTTGGCAAAATCGATATTTACACCACGATCTTTTGCCAAAAACTGGCCTATGTTAAAGGTCAGCTGGGTATCCGGTAAAAACTCAGGTTTCCAGTACACATTCAGGTGGCCGGTAAAGGTTTTATAGTCAAAGAAGTCCAGGTCATTCTCATAAGAACGCTGGCGTACATAGTTGATATCAAAACCAATAGCAAAGTTAGAATCTACCGGGCGGTATAACACTTCACCGCCAACACCACCAAACATAGTTTCCAGATAACCGCCATAAGCCTGGGCATAAATGTCCGGTACTATCTGGTCCTGCCATTGCAAATACAGGTTTTCCATTGTTACCTTACTGCGGGTTACATACTCACGAATATAAGTACGTACTCTGGGTAACGGCGTATTTTGCGAGTCAACTTTATAATTAAACTTATCAAAGTTCTCCAACAAGGTTATTTTTGCCGCACCGTTAATACTAAAATTGCTGGTTAAACTGTAACCGGCATTAGCAAATACGCCGCCCTGATACATATAAAAGGCTTCAGGGTTGCCAAAGGTTTGGATCCAGAAAGTTTCAATACCGGTATAAAAACCAGTTTGCTCTGGCAACTCGGTTAAACCAAGCGTTCGGGGCTCAGGCTGCTGGCGCACATAAGTGGATTTAACGTCACTGTGCAACGAATCATAGCGGGCAGCACTAATAAACTGCTTTGCATCCACCACTGTTTCGACCATTGGCAGGTTGCCATTATAGGTTACTATGCGGTAGGTTTTAATATTGGCCGGTACCTCTGTGGCTAAAATCCGGCCTATACGCTCAATCGCCTCATCATGGTCACGGTAAGAGACCTGCTGGCCGTATAATACAAACTCATCATCTGTCATCTGAGATGAGCGCAGCGCAAAACCGGCCTCCATAAATAACGCCTTTGGCAAAGCATCACGATCAGTAATCTGCTTACTGGTATCTAATTGTTCAGGAATAATACGCGGTGCAGGCTTAACTTTAACCTGGCTAATACTGTGTAAATTCATCGCATAATGCACACCAAAACCCAGGGTATTGCCGCGTTGGTAATTTATATCAAAATTAAAATCTTTCCAGCGATACACCGCACCAACATTCCAACGGCTATCTTGTTCAAGCTCGCCAGCTCTATCATTTTGATAGTCATTACCCTCATACTCCAGTTTTAAGCGCAGGGGTTGCCAGGAGGTCTGGTACTCAATGCCAGCAAATAATGCCGCAGGGCCTTTAAAAAACTGGTCATAATCTATTTTACCGCCCTGCCCGCTATAGCCACCTGGCCTGCTGCAAAAACTGTTTTTTATCTCACAAAACGGGTTTTTTGTATTACCACTGTTACCTAAATAGCCCCAGCCCATACCCAGGTGAAAATCAAAATCACCCCACTTTTTGCTTAAGCTAACAAATTCACTTTCAAAAAAGCCGGTACCACCAAAATCCCTAAAACCTACCGATACCTGCGGCAAATAGGTGCTTTCTTGCAGTAAGCGAAACTTAACGTCTATACCCTTATCTTTTAACGTCTGATCACCACTAAAGCCAGGAAAAGGGCTATATAACTGGGTACGTACATCAGTGTAGCGCACCGTGGACTCCATCCAGTCAAATAACTGAATACTTACCGACCATAAGCGATACTCTTCATTATCGGTATAGTTTATCGATAAATCACCGGCTGGGGCCATACGGGCTGTTGGCGTTTGAATTAAACCTACCCCGCCATGCGCCATTTGTGACACACCCGAAGGTAATTGCTGCCAATTATCATTGTTAGCTGCTTTTGCAACTAAAGGTTGCAACGCCAGACTGATTAAAGAGAGTATAAATGGAATACGTACGGCAGTCATGGCAACACCCTGTGGCTGGCAAGCTCAAGCAAACGCTTATTTAATATATCTAATTGTGAACTAAACAGCTGGCTTTGCAGCGGAATAAAAATCTGCGCCCCTGGCATAGCTTCAATATGAGCCCGGTTCCAATAGGCAGCTCCGGCAGCTTGCACTTTACCGTCTGGCTGTAGCAATATCAGCTCGGCAACATCAGCCAATGCCGTTGGCTGCGCTGAAATAATATAGTCAGCAGCCGCTGCAGCACCACGGTGCGTTACCGTCATCTCCGAGCTTAGCGCACCAAATAAATACACATTGGCAGGCCGCTGTTTTAGCTGTAATAAATAAGTGCCATTATCAAAACGCGGGTTAAACTCCGGCCGTACCCTGGCAAAATCATAATCAATTGGCACTACTATACGCTTTGCCAAACGCCAGGTTGCCAACTGGCGCTCCAGTGCTTGCAGTGTGCTAACTAAATCACTGTCAGTGGATTTATGCTGTTTTAGCTGAGCTATTTGCTGCAGCACCTGCTGGCGTAACTGTTCCGGTTCATCACTATCAAGTTGATATAGCGCAGCTGCCGGCCAGTACCAGTTGCTTTGCAACGCAACCGGTGCCAACACATCATTTAGCCTTGGGTTGGCGTCAAACTGGTAGCTGCTACCATTTATATCCACCGTTACTGCGCCATAAACTGCCGGCGCCACAAGCAATACACTAAAAATGAGCTGTTTAAGCATATTTATTTTCTTCATTGTGCACCGCCGATCTGTTGTGCTGCCGCAGGTGACAATAAGCGGGCTATCCGGCTGGCATAAGTCATGGTTATCGGCTGTAAAAAGGGTGACAACGTCTGCTCACTTTTAACTAAAATGCCTGACTCACTGTCAAACCAAAAGTAGTTTTGCCAGTTACCATCAAAGCGCAGGTAATTAGCGCTATCTTCATACTTTACATATTCAACTACCAACGTGGTATTCAGCTTTTGCTGAAAAACCGTCAGCTGTTGCGCGGGTAATACTTCAAAGCGTGAGCGCAATGCATAACCGTACTCGCCGTTATGCCAGTCTGCCAGGCGCAGCCAGCTATTATCCTGCTGAATAGTATTAATGTGGCGCACTGGATCGTTAACAGTATTGGTAAGGTGCAGTAAGTCATTTTCCAAACCTAAAGTGCGCACCAGCCGGCCCTGTTCCATTATCAGCATGGCATTATCTGCCGATACCCATTTATGCTGGCCTGCCTCAAGGTGCATTAAAACCATTACCGCCTGCGCCCGCTCACCGTGCTTTACATAAAGTAAATCGTATTGTGCTTGCTGAACTTCAGCCAGGCTAAGCTCAGCATCTGGGGTCTTAGCAAAAGCTAGCTTAAGGCTGTCTAAATAGGAGTGATAAGTACCGGCACAAGCGGTAAGTGTTAGCAGCATTATACCGCTAAAAACCGTTTTAATTGATGCTATCAAGGTGTATGCCTGCTGAATAATAATGCCAAATAACCTACAGCAATAAAAAAGCCGCCTGCAGGCGGCTTTTTTTAAGCAGTAAACTTATATAGTTGAAGTTACTGTCACAATAGCAGTAGTAGTGCCAGATACAGTTACAGTAGTACCGGTACAAACACCATTTACCGGTGTGCTGCCATCATCACACAATACTGGAGGCTGAGTTACAGAAGTACCACGGTTATTAGAAATAACCGCAGCAGCAACAGCAATACCTACTACGCCAGCTGCGATAGTAGTAGTAGCAACACCACCAATAGTGCCTTCTTTTGAATCTGCGCCACCAGCAACTTCCTGAGCATTAACACCAACACTTAACGCCATTACTGCAGCAGCAATAATTAATTTCTTCATAGCAATTCCCTCAATAAACAAATTTGGATTTCCAGTTAAGCGAAGAGTAACGTAAACACAAGTATTACTCAACCCCTAACTGCATATTAACTGCTTTTTTTGCAGCTTACTGTTAACAGTATTGGCTAGCAATACTTCTTTGCCGGTGCTGCAATTACAGCGCCAGCACCTGATGCGGTATTTACTACCACATTCAGCGGCACCGCTACCGGCACGCCAAACTCAATATCACAACCGGCTTTAACCACCAGGTCACTACTGGCACAGCTATAATTAAAGCCTGTTGGAGCAACCCGCATTAGCTCTATAATTTGCTCTACTGCAAAGCTATCGCACAGGGTATCCAGTTGTAATAACATACTTTCCATCTGGCTCCAGCCAAGGCACACTTCATCGGCGGCCATAATCCGCGGGTGTGCGGTTTCACGCACGCTTTCGCCAATTAGTAACTCTTCATAAAGCTTTTCTCCCGGCCGCAGGCCAGAATACTGAATTTCAATATCACCATTTGGGTGTACTTCATCTTTAACTTCTAAACCCATCAGGTGAATCATGCGTTTGGCCAGATCAGCAATTTTTACCGGCTCGCCCATATCCAGCACAAATACATCGCCGCCCTGCCCCATAGCACCGGCCTGTATCACCAGCTGCGCCGCCTCAGGTATGGTCATAAAATAACGGATAATATCTTTATGCGTTACCGTAACCGGGCCGCCACGGCGTATTTGCTCGCGAAACAGCGGCACCACAGAACCGCTGGAGCCAAGCACATTACCAAAACGCACCATACAAAATCTGGTAGCGCTTTGCCGCTCTGACAAAGCCTGCAATACCAACTCAGCCAAACGCTTTGATGCACCCATCACATTAGTAGGCCGCACCGCTTTATCGGTAGAAATAAGCACAAAGGTTTCTACACCAGAGGCAATAGCCGCCTCAGCTGCATACCAGGTGCCAAATACATTATTGCGCACCCCTTCAACCACATTATATTCTACCAACGGCACATGCTTATAAGCGGCAGCATGGTAAACCGTTTGCACTTTAAAGGCTTTCATTACCGTTTCCAGCCGGTTACGCCGCTGCGCAGTACCCATTATTGGCACCAGCTGAATATCCAGTTGCTGCTGTTTAATCAGCGCGCTTAGCTCTTGCTCTATGCTGTACAGGCTAAATTCTGATAATTCAAATAACACCAGCGTTTTCGGTTCACTGGTAATTATTTGCCGGCATAGCTCAGAACCAATAGAGCCACCGGCTCCGGTTACCATAACTACCTTGCCATGAATATTGGCCCGCATCAATTTGGTTTTCGGTGCAACGGGATCACGGCCCAGCAAATCTTCAATTTTTACATCCTGCAACTCGTCAATGCGCATAGAGCCATCAACTAAATCACTCATGCCGGGGATAGACTGCACCGGTATTGGCAACTCTTCTAAAGCATCCAGCACTTCGCGCCGGCGCGAGCGGCTAACAGAGGGCAATGCCAGTAAAATACGGCTGATATTATGCGACTTTATCAGGCTGGTAATCTGGGCCGGCGCACCAACAGGCACCCCCAGAATAGTAGAACGGTGCAAGGTGGTGTCGTCATCAACAAACACTACCGGATGATATTGCTCGCCGTTAATAAGCGCTTGCGCTAACTGGCGGCCAGATGAACCGGCACCATATATAAGCACCCGCTCTTTATGGCCGTTATTACGCTGCACCAAAAACATTCTGGCTAATAAACGTAAACCACCTGAGCTAATTAAGGCCAGAATAGCGTAAACAAAAATCAGGTTACCTTTATCATGTACCTTAAACAGGCCAAACAGTAATGCCAGTACAAAAGCGCTGCTTACTATACCGGCCAGCACCGCCCCCAGCGCATGCTGGCCTATATAGCGTATAACAGCACGGTACAAACCAAGCTTGGTAAAAATAAACAACGTAACAGGCAGTGTTACCGCAAAAGCCAGGGCAATTTCTGGGATATCAGTTCGCTCTTGATGCTGCGTTAAAAAATATGCAGCAAACAAAGAGCTGATTAAAAAAAACATATCAGCTATCACTGAAATTAAGCGTTTTATCGCACGGGGCAACCCCAGCAACCAAGCCAGCATTAACTACTCCAGAATAAGGTTAGCCTATGTGGCCAACAATCAATTTTAACTGGCGCAAGTATAGCACCCGCAGCCACTGTTAATTTCATTATGCCTAACCTGCCGTATGCAGCAGCCTGGTTAACCATTGCTTAAAATCCGGCCCTAAATACTTATCGCGCAAGCCATGCTCAACAAAGGCCTGCATATAGCCCAGCTTATTGCCACAATCGTGGCTACGGCCGGTAATATGGTAGGCATTTACGGCTTCCGCTTCCATTAGTAATGCAATGGCGTCCGTAAGCTGAATTTCATCACCCGCCCCCACAGGAGTACGCTTTAACTGCTGCCAGATATTCGGGCTAAAAACATAGCGCCCTACTACAGCTAAGTTGGATGGCGCCTGCTCAACTGCTGGTTTTTCTACTATTGCTGTCATTCTGACAGACTCACCGCCTTGCATTTGGTGGCCACCCACATCGGCAACACCATAACTGCTTACCATTTCATGCGGCACTGGCTCAACCATTACCTGGCTAACACCGCTTTGCTCGAACAGCTGTACCATTTTTGCCAGGTTATCACGGCGTAAATCACTGTCGTAACTATCTATTAATACATCAGGCAATACCACAGCAAAAGGCGCGTCGCCTACTAAAGGCAAAGCACATAGTACCGCATGGCCCAGGCCTTTTGCCTCGCCCTGACGCACATGCATAATAGTCACATCTTTCGGGCAAATCGCCTGCACTTCATCTAATAACTGCCGTTTAACCCGCTTTTCCAGCATAGATTCCAGCTCAAAGCTCTTATCAAAATGGTTTTCTATACTGTTTTTCGATGAATGCGTTACCAGCACTATCTGTTTAATACCTGCCGCAATACACTCACTTACTACATACTGTATCAAGGGCTTATCTACCACCGGCAGCATCTCTTTCGGTATTGCTTTGGTTGCCGGCAGCATCCTGGTACCCAGCCCGGCAACCGGTATTACCGCTTTTAATACTTTCATGTAAACTCCAATACTCAGTGTTTAGTGTTGAATGGTAAGTGTTGAGTTAACAACTCATAACTCACCATTCATAACTCAACACTAACTTAATCACTACCAAACAAATCACGGGTATAAACTTTATCTTCTACATCCGCTAAAGCGTCGTTGCGCCGGTTTGTCACTATCACATCTGAGATTTGCTTAAACTCTGCCAGATCTTTAATTACGCGTGAGCGGAAAAACTCGTCCTGCTTTAGCTCTGGCTCATACACCACCACTTCAATGCCTTTGGCTTTAATGCGTTTCATAATCCCCTGGATAGCAGACGCGCGGAAATTATCCGAGCCGGCTTTCATTACCAGCCGGTATACCCCGACTATTTTCGGATTACGCTGCAAAATAGACTCGGCAATAAAGTCTTTACGTGTTCGGTTTGCATCAACAACTGCCTGCATAATGTTATTAGGTACATGCTGATAATTAGCTAGCAGTTGTTTAGTGTCTTTAGGCAAGCAATAGCCGCCATAACCAAAGCTGGGGTTGTTATAGTGTTTGCCAATACGAGGATCTAAGCCTACACCTTCAATAATCTGTCGGCTGTTTAAACCATGGCTTTCGGCATAGCTATCCAGCTCGTTAAAATACGCTACCCGCATCGCCAGGTAAGTATTAGAAAACAGCTTTATCGCTTCAGCTTCAGTGCTATCGGTAAATAATACCGGCACATCCTGCTTAATAGCACCTTGTTGTAATAAAGCTGCAAACTGCGCGGCCCGCTCGCTTTGTTCACCAACAATAATACGCGACGGGTAAAGGTTGTCGTATAACGCCCTGCCTTCGCGTAAAAACTCCGGCGAGAAAATCAGGTTGGTGGTAGCAAACTTTTCCCGCGCAATTTTAGTGTAACCAACCGGCACGGTAGATTTAATTACCATTACTGCATTCGGGTTTATTGCCATTACATCACTAATCACCGCTTCAACACTTTTGGTATTAAAGTAATTGGTTTGCGGATCGTAATCTGTCGGAGTAGAAATAATGACGAAATCAGCATCCGCATAAGCCTGTTGTTTGTCCAGCGTGGCGGTAAAGTTCAGCGCTTTATTCAGTAAAAAATCGCCTATTTCTCTGTCGTCTATTGGCGATTGTTTAGCGTTTAACAGTGCTACTTTTTCCGGCACTATATCCAGCGCGACTACGTTATTGTGCTGTGCCAACAACATGGCATTAGATAGCCCGACATAGCCGGTACCGGCGATAGCAATTTTTAAACCTGACATAACAACCTTTTTTAATTATGAGTTGTGAGGTGTGAGTTGTGAATTTTAAGTGCGGAGTTTACCTCAAAACTCAACACTAAACACTCACAACTAAACACTAATAACCACTTCTTTGACATAAGTCGCCAGCGCCTGTTTCAACGCCTGCTTGGCATTTTTATCACCATGCACTATGCGCACCCGTTGTGGCTTACGTACCATACGATTGACAAAATTAATTAAACCAGCTTGGTCGGCATGGGCTGAATAGTCGCTTAACGTAATAATTTCTGCGCCGATATTAATGCGCTGGCCGTCAATTTCAACATAACCGCCCTGCGGGCCAAAACGCTGTATTGCCGCCCCCAGAGTGCCCCGCGCCTGATAACCAACAAACACCACCTGATGCGCTTTTTCGGGCAGTAAGGCTTTTAAATAATTCACTACCCGGCCACCTTCGCACATACCACTGGCGGCAATAACAATAGCAGGCTGCTTAGTGCGGGCTAAAAATTGCACCAGTTCAAGGTGCTGGTTGTGGCTGTCAACAGTGTGTAACTGGCCAAAGCTAAGCGGATGACGTCCTTGGCGCAGCCGGTGTTTCGCCTCGCTGTCCCAGCAGCTTTTTAGATCGTTGTATGCCTGGGTAAACTTTGCCGCCAGTGGTGAGTCGACGATAATCTGCAGCTCATCCCAGTGCAGGTTCTGATGAATTTTCTGTCCGCGTAAGCGATGAATAATAGCTTCCAGCTCATACAATAACTCCTGCGTGCGGCCGATACTAAAAGCCGGAAACAACACGGTGCCATTATCCTGTAATGAGTGCAGCAGCACCTGCTCTAAACGTTTTATCCGCTGGCGCCGGTTGTCATGTAATCTGTCACCATAAGTGCTTTCTATTACTACTTCATCTGCTGCATAAGGTGGCTTGGGTGCAGGTAATAATGGTGCATAGGGCGCACCTAAATCGCCAGAAAACACCGTTTTGTAAGCCATTTTTACGGCCGTATTATGGCTTAACTCAACATAAGCAGAGCCCAGTATATGGCCAGCTGGTTGAAACCGCACTTTAACTGCAGCGCCATCTAACGCGGGCAAAGCCACCCACCGTTTAAATTCACAAGGCACTAACTGGCGGCGCACTCTGGCTAAAAAAGCATTAATTAACGCCTCATCACGGGTAACGCCTACTTTAAGTGCGTCCTCCAGCACCAGAGGTAATAAGGTGGCCGACGCAGTAGTACAAAAAATTGGCCCGGTAAAACCGGCTGCCAGCAAATAAGGAATACGCCCAACATGGTCAATATGCACATGGGTTACGATCAGGGCACGAATATGCGCCAGCGCAAATGTGATCTGGGGGGTACTGGCAGAACCGCTGCTTGATACTTCAGCGCCCTGAAACAGCCCGCAGTCAATTAACAGGCCGTAATCGTCACCTATACGGTATTCATGGCAAGAACCAGTAACACCATCTACGGCGCCATGGTGGATAAATTGGGGGGAAGTATACAATGTCGACATCCTGTCTCCTTGTTGAGTGTTGAGTGTTGAGTGTTGAGTGCTTAGTGCTTAGTGCTTAGTGCTGAGTTGGGAGGTTTTTACTATTTTGGTTAGTATTTTTATTAGCTCTTCGCTTTGGTTAAGTAAGCTGGTTAGGTAGTGTTCAAAATTCTGTGTCATTTCATTAAACTAAGCGAAAACGAGATGACACATGACCAACCCAACTTTCGATATACAAGCAGCCATTCAGGCATTACGTGATGGCAAAGGTTTGTCTGGTAAAGACGGTATCTTAACGCCGTTAATTAAACAACTGACCGAAGCAGCGATGCAGGCCGAGTTAGAGCAGCACCTTGAGCAAGATGAAGCCCCTAATCGCAAGAACGGCAGCTCTGCCAAAACCATGAAAAGCACCGCCGGCAGCTTTGAATTGAATACACCACGTGACCGTGCCGGTAGCTTTGAGCCGCAAATCGTCAAAAAGCACCAGACTCAACTCAC
>NZ_FNXF01000021.1 GCF_900108485.1 Rheinheimera pacifica
GCCCAAGAGTTCATATCGACGGCGGTGTTTGGCACCTCGATGTCGGCTCATCACATCCTGGGGCTGAAGTCGGTCCCAAGGGTATGGCTGTTCGCCATTTAAAGTGGTACGCGAGCTGGGTTTAGAACGTCGTGAGACAGTTCGGTCCCTATCTGCCGTGGGCGTTGGATGATTGAGTGGAGTTGCTCCTAGTACGAGAGGACCGGAGTGAACGAACCGCTGGTGTTCGGGTTGTCATGCCAATGGCATTGCCCGGTAGCTACGTTCGGAACGGATAACCGCTGAAAGCATCTAAGCGGGAAGCCGGCCACAAGATGAGTCATCCCTTAGACTTCAAGTCCACTAAAGGGTCGTTGGAGACCACAACGTTGATAGGTGAGGTGTGGAAGCGTGGTGACACGTTAAGCTAACTCATACTAATTGCCCGAGAGGCTTAACCATACAACGCCCAAGATGTTTTGCGCCTGCTAAGAAAGAGCAGCGTAGAAAGAATACAGTGTGTAAATACTACTCAGCCTGCTAAGTTAAAGAACAACAAACAGTTTTTTGCCTGGTGGCAATAGCGCTGTGGAACCACCTGATCCCATTCCGAACTCAGAAGTGAAACGCAGCTGCGACGATGGTAGTGTAGCATTCGCTATGCGAGAGTAGTTCACCGCCAGGCTCCCAATTAAGTAAACAAGCCTCACGCGCAAGCGTGGGGCTTTTTGCTTTGTTAAGATTATTTTTCTATATTAACCTGCAACTCAGCTGCTAAGCTATAGCATTGTGACAAGGTTCAAAAGGAGTTGTCCTTGGCCCGCACACCTCAATCATATTCTTCCTCTGTTTGGTTGCAGCTTGCTGCGCTTTTGCTTGGCGCTGTGTTTATCAATGCTGTCATGTTGGCTGTTCAGCCGATAGTGTCTGCTGTTTTATTGTATGTTAGTGTTAACATTGTGCTGCTATGTACTGGCGCATATACGCTCTGGTTTAGCATTCGTATACAAAAAATCTATATGGCTGATGCTGATAAACTGCGCTCAGCTGTTGCGTTGTTGGAAGATAAGCTGGAGCTTAAAGCGTCGCGGGATGACTCTCCTGCAGCTGCTTTGGCTAAAGTTACCAGCCAGGTTACGCATTTGCTAAAGCGCGATCAGGAAGTACGGCATCTGGTGCGGGTGCAGGGGCTGATCGATCATGAGCTGGCCGTTGGCAACCGGGTATTTTTTGAAAGCAAGCTGCAGCATTATCTTAGTGACCAGTCTGAAGTGGGTTATGGCGCGGTTTATATTGTCCAGTTATCGCACCCTGAGATCAGCCGTGCAGGCATCAAGCAGGTAAGCCGGCTTAAAGGTTGTGTCGATGTGCTCAATGGTATTGCGGCTGGTTATGCCGATACCGTTATTGCACGTTTATCTGATACTGATCTGGTGATGCTGATTGCAGGGCTGAGCGGAAAAGAAATGGAAAAGCTCGGTGACAGGATGGCAGTGCTGTTAAGCCGGGCCAGCTGTTTTGCCGATTGTGCCGGGCAGGATGTATTACACATTGGCTATGCCGGATATCAGCGAGAGCAAACGTCGTATCAGATTTTATCTGAAGCAGATATGGCGTTAAAGACAGCACAGCTGCATGGCCCGAACGCCGCTTTTGGTTTTATTTTACAAAGTGACAAACCGCAAGCAAAAGGTTCTGTCTGGTGGCGGTCAGAACTTAATAAAGCATTGCAGGAACAACGATTTGCTTTAAGTTTTCAACCTGTGTTTTCCTGGCATGACGGTGAAATTATCCAGCATGAAGTGCTGGTAAGACTACAAAGCAATGATAATGGCCAGATCCCTGCCGCCATATTTTTGCCTATGGCGCATAACTGCGGTTTATCAAGCCAGATTGATCAGCATGTACTTATTAAAACCGCTAAATTGTGTGCCGCAGACATGGGTAATTATAGCCGGTGCAGTGTAAACATTAGCATTCAGGCCTTACTTGAACCCCAGTGGTGGCAGTGGCTGGATCATATGGTGATCTCTGGCCAGTTAGAGCCAGATACACTGGCGCTTGAGATAACTGAACATCATCTGTTAAAGCACTATAAACAGCTGCGTAAGAGTTTAATTAAATTACATACTCTGGGTTTTGCCTTGATTATTGATCAGGTTGGGCTGGTAATTGATAACGCTGTTTATCTGGATGAGTTGCCGCTTGAGTCGGTAAAATTACATCCTTCTGTGGTCCGGAATATTGATCAGCATCTGGAACAACAGTTATTCGTCCGGGGTTTAATCGCCAGTTATGCCGGTAAGAGTATCCGGGTATTGGCGACAGGTGTTGAGCTTGAAGCAGAATGGCAGGTTTTACAAAAACTGGGTATTGCCGGTGGGCAAGGGTTTTATTTCAGCCAGCCGATGAACCAGATAATAACGCAAAGTCAGCTGTAGTAATAAGGTTGCGGTAGTGTAAGCCAGCCAAGCCCTGCAAGCCGCCGGTATGAAAGAAGCTAAGGCGGCTGCCGGGTGGAAAATAACCCCGCTTTATCAGTGTAAATACACCCGCCAGAGCCTTGCCGGTATAAATGGGCTCCAGATAAAGCCGCTGCTGTGCCATGTCACGGCAAAACTGCAAGATACTATTATCAAATCTGGCGTAGCCAGCGCCGCAAAAGTCCGTGTTTAATGACCAGTGTTGTTGCTTATCATCGCTTTGTAATAGCTGGGTAATACGGTCTGGTAAAGACGGATCTTTTACCACCGCGATACCGAGTATCTTGCAGCCTGAGCCATTAATCACACCCGCCAGAGTGCCACCACTGGCAGCAGCACAAATAATATGGCTGGCATTTCCTGCCGGGGTTAAATCCAGATCCAGTTCTGCAACTCCCATTGCTCCTGCTATTGACGAGCCACCTTCCGGCACTATTAGCAAGTGCTGATGTTGCTGTTGCAATTGCAGCAGAAAGTCGGCATCGTTACGCCACCGGTATTGATTACGGTTCAGCAATTGAATTTGCATGCCTTGCTGCAGACAAAACGCCAGAGTGGGGTTATGTTTGTCGAGCTGATCGGCACGTACATAAGCCAGGCTTTTCAGGCCATGATATTTACACATAGCAGCTACTGCGGCTAAATGATTAGAAAAAGCACCGCCAAAGGTCAGAAAACCGGCTTTCTGCGCTTGTTGCGCCAGGGCAATGTGGTATTTTAACTTCAGCCATTTATTGCCCGACAGCTGTGGAATTGCAGTATTTAGCTGGTAAACCCATAGCTCAACCTGATGCTGTAGCAGCACAGGCTGATGCACTTGTTGCCAACCAGCCAAAACAGGTACGGCGGTAACTTCTGCTGATTGCATAACAGTATGAAATAATGACAGTTAACGGAATAGCCGCTAGTATAGCTGCATATAAGGAGATCATGGCACCGCTATGCTGAGAAAAATAATAAAACGGCTCCGCCCGGCAGCAATAAATTCAGACACGGTTGTTGCAATTCATTTGGCAACAGCCAACATCCGGCTGGTGATATTACAAGGCGCTGAGCTTAAACAGAGCCAGGCATTTAGTTACAAAGCTGATAACTGGCAGGACAGCCTGCAAGTTGCATTACGGTCAGTCCCCGCAGGCTGTGTTTTGCATCTGGTGCTGTCTGCCGAGCGTTATCAACTGGTGCAATTAGATAAACCAGCACTGGCAGAGCACGAATTACTGCAGGCATTGCCCTGGCAGATAAAAGATCTGGTTACAATAGCGCCGGAAGATATGGTGCTCGACTACATTGACTTACCCGGTGGTAACACCCAACAGGCAAAAATCAATGTAGTGGTGTGTAGTTATGCCTGGTTAAAGCAATTAACCGCAGTAGTTGATGCAGCGGGTCTTAGCGTTAGTTCGATCCAACCCGAAGAATGGCTGCTCAGCCATATTTTGCCTGTATCGGCGCAAGCGACCATGTTGGTAGTGCATCAACCCGAACAGGAAATGCTAATTCAGATCATCCGTGATGGTCAGTTGTATTTTTCTCGCCGTACCCGTGGTTTTAGCCATTTACACCTTAATTCAGAATCAGAGCTGCGCGAAGGCACGCTGGAACGTTTGCTGCTTGAACTGCAGCGCTCAATGGACTATTTCGAAAGCCAGTTAAAACAACCGCCGGTGCGCGATATCCGTATTTTAATGGCACAAACTGAGCTGATATGTGAGTTGTTTGTGCAAAGTGGGTTTAGCCGGGTAGAGCCGTTAAATGTGGCACAGTCTGCTGCGGCGGTAAACCAGGACGATTTACTGCATAACTGGCCAGCCCTGGCTGCCGCCAGTGCAGCCGCTAAAACCAGCCATATTAAACAACGGGTAAACTTATATCAGGCCCGGCTGCATCCGGTACGTGAGCGGTTAAGCCTGCAACGTTTGGTTGGCAGCGCAGCTGCATTAACAGCAGTAGTAGCGCTGGGATGGCTGCTGTTATCGCAACAACAGCAACAGGCTGGTGCAGCGCTGGCAGAGACTGAGCTGCAGTTACAGCGGCAATTACAACAAACCGATTTATATCAGCAAGCATTAGTGCAGCGTAAACCAGATGAAGCACTGGTAAAACAGTATCAGCAGGCTGAATACGCTGTAACACAAAAACAGCAACTGCTAAGTTATCTGGCAGAACAGCAGCAACAGGCCAGCCAGTTTTATAGCCCGGTGCTGCAGCATTTACAACAAGTTGATCTGGCCGAGTTATGGTTAACTAATTTCACCTTACGCCAGGGCAGCAGCAGCTTTAGCGGTGTGACGTTACAGCCTGCCAGCATTACGCTGTGGCTGGAAGGGTTGCAACAACTCGCTTATTTTAAAGGCCAACGTTTCAGCCAGGTGAGCATGGCGCAGGTACCTGATAATACCGCCGTCAGTTTTGTACTGATGGCACAAAAAGGAGAAACGCTGTGAGCCAGTGGCAACTGCTGTCAGATCGTTTCAGCCAACTACAGCGGCGTGAGAAGTCGCTGTTGTTCTTTGGCAGCTTATTATTATTGCTGTGGCTTAGTGTAATTTATGTACTGGAGCCATTGTGGCATCAAACAAAGCAGACGCGTGCACTACAACTTAAAACCAGCCAGCAATTGCAGGGTGCAGAACAACAGGCTGAGGTATTGCTTGCCCAGCTCAGCACCGATTTAAACCAGGACTACCGCGAGCGTATAAGCAACCTCGAACAACAGCAGCAACAGCTGAACGAACGTATCCGGCAAAGCGCCAGCTACTTTATTGGCGCGGAGCAAATGGTAACCTTGCTGCGCAATATATTGCAAAGCAGTAAAGGCGTGCAGGTAAAAAGCCTGCTGACGTCGGTACCTAAAGCTGTGCGTTTGCAGGGGCAGCAACCTGACGACCCTGTTATGTTATTTCAACACACTACAACACTGGTGATTGGCGGTGGTTACACGGATTTATTCAGAGCATTGCAACGTATGGAACAATTGCCCTGGTTGTTGAACTGGTCCGCGCTGGATTACCAGGTGGTTGAATATCCGCAGGCAGAGCTAACCCTGACACTTATTACAGTGAGTGAGTATGAAGACTTTATTCGTTTGTAGCCTGTGGCTTCTCAGTGCCACGGCACTGGCCGATCCTACCCGGCCCGCGCCTTCCTGGCTGGCAGCTACGGCAACAGCAGACTCGGCAGTACAACCGCAAGCATTATCTTTGCAACTGATAAAACAGACAGCAAATGGCCGCATTGCCGTAATAAACGGTAGCTTGCTGCGTAAAGGTGAAAAAATAAGACAGTATCAACTGCATGATATTGCAGCTGATCATGTTGTACTGGATCTAAATGGCGAACGGCAAATACTGCGTTTAGTTAATACGGCGATCAAACAAGATGAAGAATAAGCCAGTGAATAAGTTAGGGTGGTTGTGCGGAAGTATTTTATTAACCGGATGTCAGGCTTTTCAGCAAAGTGATGTGCCACAAGGCGCTCAGCGTGAATTACAGCAAGCAGCCGCGCTGCAGGCTCCGGCACGCGCTTCAGCCGCACCTGTGCCGCTGGCTGTCACGCAGGATTTGCTTAGCAGTAGTTACACGCCGGTACAGCCCGAGTTGCCACGTTTTGATGTGGCGGCCGCAAATGCCGGGCTGAATGATTTTTTCCAGTCATTGGTTGCAGATACACCGTACAGCGTGGTGATGCATCCGGGGGTCAGTGGCGAAATTAACCTGCAGCTAAAACAGGTAACCCTGCCGGAAACGATGGCAATAGTGCAGCAACTGTATGGTTTTGACGTTCGCCAGCAAGGGCTTATCTACAAAATATATCCGGCAGGCCTGCGTACGGAAAGCATAGCGGTTAACTATTTAATGATGCAGCGCCAGGGGTTTTCTTCTGTGGCGGTCAATTCCGGTGGTGTGTCACAAGACAACCAGAATAATCAGAATGGCCAGAACAACAGAAACAATCGCTCGTCACAAAGTAATTTCAATCAGGGCGATTTCAGTAATCAGAGCCAGTCGCAATCTGGTCAGCAACAATTTAACGGCAGCACTATTCAAAGTGAAAGCAAAACCGATTTCTGGAAAGATCTGGAAAAAGCCGTTAGTACAGTGCTGGGAGCCGGGCCGGAGCGTATGGTGGTAGTGACGCCACAAGCCGGTTTAGTTACCGTGCGCGGTATGCCGGAAGAAATCGCTGCTGTTAAGGCTTACCTTGGTCAGTCAGAGCAGCATTTGCAGCGCCAGGTGGTGCTGGAGGCAAAAATTATCGAAGTGACGCTGAACGACGAATATCAGCAAGGCATTAACTGGCAAAATGCCATAATGAACCTGCGCAGCACCGGCTTTAATTTTACTACCAGCGCCGGTGTCGCCAGCAATGCCATTAGCAGTTCACTGGGCGGCGTAACGGCAATCAGCTTTAACAATGCCGATTTTAACGGTGTGATTAACCTGCTGGAAACTCAGGGTAATACTCAGGTGTTGTCCAGCCCCCGGGTTACCGCCATGAATAACCAGAAAGCGGTTATTAAAGTGGGGCAGGATGAGTACTTTGTTACCAATGTCAGTAGCGAAACTACGGCGACAGTGGGCGGCACCATCAGCTCGCCGTCTATCGATCTGCAACCCTTTTTCTCTGGCATAGCACTGGATGTTACGCCGCAAATTGATCAAAACGGCAGTGTTATTTTGCATGTTCACCCTTCGGTTACAGAAACGGCCGAGCAAAATAAAACGATTCGCTTTAGCAACGAGCAAATAGTGCTGCCGCTGGCACAAAGTAATATCCGCGAGTCTGACACTATTATCCGCGCCCGTAGTGGTGAAATAGTGGTAATAGGCGGTTTAATGCAAACCGTTACCACCGACAACGAGTCGCGTACGCCGGTATTAAGCGCTATTCCGTTGCTGGGTAAATTATTTACCAGCATCAATAAAGTGGAGAAAAAGAAAGAGCTGGTAATACTGCTAAAGCCAACAGTGGTTACCGAAGGCGTATGGCAGCAGCAAATTCAGCAGTCTTCAAAGCTGGTGTCTGACTGGAGCCAGGGTAACTAATTATGTACCTGCAGCATTTTCAGCTTAGCCAGATGCCGTTCGGTTTAACACCGGATACCACCTTTTTTGTGCCGCTTGAGCAGCATGAGGATGTGTTGGCTGTGCTGAAAACGGCGCTGTGTGCCGGTGAAGGTTTTATTAAAGTCTGTGGTGAAGTAGGCAGTGGCAAAACGCTGCTATGCCGTAAACTATTGCAACAAACTGAGCCAGACTGGCAACTGGCGTATATACCGGATCCTTGTCTTACGCCGTTGGAATTGCGCTGGGCTCTGGCATTAGAGCTGGGGCTGAAGCACTCTGCCAATATCGAACCGCCCCAGCTGCTGCAATTGCTGCAACGTCAGTTACTGTTACTGGCTGCGCAAGGCAAAAAAGCCATAGTGTTGATTGATGAAGCCCAGGCTCTGCCGGATGAAACGCTGGAGGCGCTGCGTCTGCTAACTAATCTGGAAACAGAAAAACGTAAATTGCTGCAAGTGGTACTGTTTGCCCAGCCAGAGTTGAATAAAAAACTGGCCGGTTATCGTTTTCGGCAGTTGCGCCAGCGTATTACCTTTTCCAGTAACTTAGCCTTAATGAGCAAAAGCCAGATCAGCGCTTATGTCTGCCTGCGCGTACAGCAGGCCGGGTGCAACCGTGCACTCTTCAGTCGGTTTGCCTTAACTGCTCTGGCCCGCTACAGCCGCGGTGTACCAAGGCTGGTAAATATTCTGGCGCATAAAGCACTGCTGCTGGCTTTTGGTGAAGGTAAGCCTTATGCCGCACTACGGCATGTAAAACTGGCGGCAATGGATACCGAAGATGTTACCGCCAAGCCCAAAGCCTGGTGGTGGTACGTCGGTAGCACGGGCTTGCTGGCAATGGCATGTGTGGCTGCCGCATCGCAATCCGGCTTGTTCCGGCTGGCGGGTGGCCAATGAGTGTCATTAATAAAATGCTGCGCGATTTAGATCAGCGCAACCACAATGCCGCCAATGTAAACCAGGTTATTGCCCGCCGGCCTGGTCAGCCGCTTTGGTTAACCGTGCTACTGCTGCTGACCTTTGGTTTACTGTGCTTTGCTATTTACGCAGTATTAAGCCGTAATCCTGTTATGCCAGCGGCCGATTTAACCAGTGCAGTGCCGGAACCGGCAGCACAACAGCTGCCTGCAGAGCCGGCAATACCGGCCGAAATAGTCATATCAGCCAGCCTTGAGCCAACAGACAGCCTTGAGCCAACAGACAGCCCTGAGCCTTCACAAAGCGCAGCGCCAGAGCAAAGCGCAACACCAGAAAACACAGCCACAACCATTATTGCGGCACCAGAGCTGCCTGTTCAGACAGTAGCAAACGTGACCGAGATTGCATCACAACCAGAGCAACAGCCGGCTGATACAGCAGCACCTGTGCCGCAGTCTACTAAAGTTGCACAGGTACCAGTACCACCAGCGGCTAAAACAGACAGCAGTTTAAGCGTAACCAGCCGTGAGCCTACGGCAGCGCAAAGTCAGGCCAAACTACGCCAGCAGGCACTGGCAGCCGCGCAGGCCGGGCAGGGGCAACAGGCACTGCGATACTGGCAGCAGTTGCAGCAGTTAGCACCACAGGATGCGGTGGTTTATCTGGCGCAGGCAAGGCTTTGGTTGCAACTGGGCCAGCCGCAGCAGGCTGAGGCCAGTTTATTGCAGGCAAAAGCCCAGGGAATTATGGATGCCGATATTCAGCTAATGTTGGCCCAGGCAGCTGCCAGCCGTCAGCAATGGTTGCAGGTAGAGGCATTATTACCTGCCGGTTTTGCTGTGCCATTGCACCCCGATTATTACGGCCTTAAAGCTACAGCACTACAACAGCTGGAGCAGCATCAGCAGGCATTTGAATGGTTTGCCGAGCTAAGCCGCCTGCAGCCGCAACTGGGTAAATGGTGGCTTGGTGGCGCGGTATCGCTGGAGGCATTAGCACGCCCGGCAGAGGCACATCAGTACTATCTTAATGCGTTGCAATGGGGTGACAGCTTGTCAGTGCAAAGCAAAACTTTTATTCAACAACGTTTAGTGGCAACAGAGTAGCCTTATGCAAAGACCTCGTTTAAAAATGCGCTTGGGTGATTTACTGGTAGACGAGGGTATTATCTCGCCACCCCAGTTACAGCAGGCGTTGGCCCGGCAACAGGAAACCGGCCGTAAGCTGGGGTCTACGCTTACCGAGCTAAAATTTTTGACAGAGGTACAGTTGCTGCAGTTTTTGGCGCAGCAGCTTAATGTGCCCTTTCTTGATATTGCGCAAAAACAGATAAGCCCTAAAGCAGTACAGTTATTGCCAGAGGTGCAGGCGCGGCGTTTCAGAGCGCTGGTGCTGGAAGATAATGGCGATACCGTGCTGCTTGGCATGAGCGATCCGGCAGATTTGGCTGCACTGGACCAGATTTCACGGCTGTTGGCGCCAAAAGAGGTGGCTCTGGCGGTAGTGCGGGAAAGCCAGCTGATTGAAGCTTTCGACACCCTGTACCGGCGTACCAAAGAAATTGAAAGTTTTGCTACCCAGCTTAAAGCCGAGCATGGTGCCGACACCAACCTTGAGCTGAATGTACTGGATGAACAGGCCGATGCCGACAACACCATCGCTAAACTGCTGCAGTCGGTGTTTGAAGATGCCGTGCAGGTAAAGGCATCGGATATTCATATTGAGCCGGACGAAAAAGTGTTGCGTATTCGTCAGCGCGTCGACGGTGTGCTGCAGGAAAACATCCTGAATGAAGTCAGTATTGCATCAGCACTGGTGCTGCGGCTTAAATTGATGGCAAATCTGGATATTTCAGAAAAGCGCATGCCGCAAGATGGCCGTTTTCAGATTAATGTAAAAAAACACCAGATAGATGTGCGTATTTCCACTATGCCGGTGCAATATGGCGAATCAGTGGTAATGCGTTTGCTTGATCAATCTGCCGGTTTGCTGCAACTGGAAGAAACCGGCATGCCAGCGCCATTGCTGAGTAAACTACGGCGTATTATCAAAAGCCCGCATGGCATGATTCTGGTAACCGGCCCCACCGGCTCTGGCAAAACCACCACCTTGTACGGGCTGTTAAGTGAACTTAACCAGGCTGGCAGCAAAATTATTACTGTGGAAGATCCGGTAGAATATCGTTTGCCGCGGGTTAATCAGGTGCAGGTTAACCATAAAATTGGCCTGAGTTTCAGCAACGTGCTGCGCACCACCTTACGGCAAGATCCCGATATTATTATGGTGGGTGAAATGCGCGATCAGGAAACCGCCGAAATGGGCCTGCGCGGCGCGTTAACCGGCCATTTAGTGCTATCTACCTTACACACCAACGACGCTGTAACCAGTACCTTGCGTTTAATTGATATGGGCGCTGCGCCCTATCTGGTGGCGTCGGCACTGCGCGCTATAGTGGCACAACGGCTGGTACGGCGTTTATGTGATTACTGCAAACAGCCCTATCAGCCGGACGAGCTGGAAAGTAGCTGGTTACGCCATCATAAAGCAGATACTAGCGCGTCGTACTGGCATGCTAAAGGCTGCCAGTCGTGTAATCACAGTGGTTACAAAGGCCGCCTGGGTGTATTTGAACTGCTGTTAATCACCAAGCCACTGGCCGATGCGTTACGGCGCAACGATACGGCCGGTTTTGCCCATCTGGCGCACCACAGTGAAGGTTTTGTCAGCCTGGGTACTATGGCATTACATTATGCGCAGCAAGGCATTACCAGCCTGGACGAGGTAATAAGGGTGTCGGAATATCTTGATACCGAAAGCTTAGTGACAGTGGAGCCCTAAGCACAATGGCTAACTTTGTTTACACCGCACGCGATACCAACGGCAATGCTGTTAGTGGCCAGATAGAGGCCGGCAGCGAAGGCGCCGCCGCTGATTTACTGCGCCGGCGCAGTTTTATCCCGTTAACTATTCAGCGCCAGGCGGAGCAAAGTAAAACCTCCATTGGGCAGTTAGAGTTATGGCAAGCTAAAGTATCGTTAACCGATTTAATTTTGTTTTCCCGCCAGATGTATTCACTGATGAAAGCCGGCATTCCAATAGTGCGGGCTATTGAAGGCCTGGCACAAAGTACCAGCTCTAAACGTTTGCAAAAGGTTTTGGGCGAACTGGTTGGCCAGCTGGAAAATGGCCGCAGTTTATCGGTAGCGCTGGCCGAACACCCCAAGGTATTTAGCCGCTTAATGGTTAGCATAGTGCATGTTGGTGAAAATACCGGCCGTTTAGACGAAGCCTTTTTACAGCTGAATTATTATTTTGAGCAAGAGCTGGAAACCCGCAAACAAATTAAGCAAGCCACCCGTTATCCGTTTTTTGTACTGATAGCACTGGTAGTGGCCATGTTTATTCTTAACCTGGCGGTTATTCCACAATTTGCCAATATGTTTGCCCGCTTTAATGCCGAATTACCCTGGTCTACCAAAGCATTACTGGCCAGTTCGGCATTTTTTGTTGCCTACTGGCCGTTAATTATTATTGCTGCAATTGGTGCTACGTTTGGCTTTCGTAGTTATATCAAAACCGATAAAGGCCGGGTTGTCTGGGGCCGCTGGCGGTTGGTATTTCCCATTATCGGCAATGTTATTTACCGCGCCACGCTGGGCCGTTTTGCCCGTAGTTTTGGCATGATGCTAAAAGCCGGTGTACCGATGACCAGCGCACTAACTCTGGTAGCTGATGCGGTAGACAATGAATATATGGGCGAAAAAATCCGTGATATGCGGCGTAATATTGAGCGCGGTGAAAGTTTATTGCGGGTAAGCCAGCAAAGCGGGATGTTTACCCCCCTGGTATTACAAATGATCGCCGTAGGCGAAGAAACCGGCGCCATGGACGATATGCTGGGTGAAGTAGCCGGTTTTTATGAGCGTGAAGTGGCCTTTGATTTAAAGAGCCTGACCGCAAAAATTGAACCCATTCTTATCGCTATAGTGGCGGTGATGGTACTGATTCTGGCATTGGGTATCTTTACGCCAATGTGGGATATGCTCAATGCTTATAAGGGTAATACCGGTTAACGTTTTTACAATTGTGGGCTACATTGGGATGTAATTACTAATATTAGCGATATACTAACGACAATAAGCAACTTGGAGGCACAGGTATGAAAAAACAAACAGGTTTTACCCTGATAGAACTGGTTATAGTAATTATTATTCTGGGATTACTGGCCGCAACCGCCTTACCGCGGTTTTTAAATGTTACCGCACAAGCCGAAGATGCGGCGATTGAAGGCATCGCCGGTGGCTTTGCCTCTGCCGTTGGTTTGGTTAGGGCGCAGTGGGAAGTTGAAGGCCGCCCTGCAAATGGCACGGTAAACTATGATGGCGTTACCGTTAATGTGGCGGCCAACGGTTATCCGGCTGGTGGAGCAGAAACTGCAAATGATATTAGTGCAGCAGAATGCCAGACAGTGTTAAATACGATTTTACAGGCAGCACCCAGTTCGGTTATTGCAGGCCAGGGCCTTACTGTTGCTGACATGACGGCTCAGAAGCTGTATATCCGTACTCAGCAAGGTTCGAACCAGCCCCCCGCTACGCCGACATTATGTGTATATCACCAAACTGCTGGTTTAACGGCTATCCCGTCTGATCAGTCAAACAGTAATGGTTTTACATACGCTCCAGCGTTGGGCCAAGTCACCGTATTTTTAACTAAACCCTAAGCTATAAGGTCTTACTATGAAACGTAACCAAGGTTTTACATTAATTGAATTAATTATTGTTATCGTTATTCTGGGTATTCTGGCAGTTACAGCTGCACCCAGGTTTTTAAATTTTTCGGGCGATGCCAGAGCATCTACTTTAAGTGGTGTACGTGGTGCATTGGAGTCTGCAGGTGCACTGATTTATGGTAAGGCGATCATTGAAAGTAAGCATACTCAGGCTTCTGGCCAGAGTCTGAATGCTCCGTTTGCTGCAATATCGTTAATATATGGTTATCCAGCTAATGCTACATCTTTACTCGCTGCGGCAGAGCTATCAACTGATGAATGGGTAGTGCAGGACGTGGCTACAGCGGGTGAACCAGTTAATAGTGCAGTCGGCGACGTTGTGGTTGCTCCCACCGGAACGACAATAAACGCTGATTTAGCGTGCCATGTGCTATATAAGCCTGCTACTGCCAGTGCTGGCTCTCCGGTTGTAGTCACCAAGCCCGTGATTACCGTTGTAAGTACAGGCTGCTGATAGCAGTAAACTAATATGAAATTACAGCACCGCGGCTTTACCTTAATTGAGCTTATTGTGGTGCTGGTATTAATCGGGGTACTCGCGGTTAGCGTTGTACCCCGTTTTTTTGATGCTTCCGGTACATCAGAATATTTATACCGCGACCAGGCGCTGAATATACTGCGCCGGGTGCAAATACAGGCCATGCAATGTACCGACTGTGTATCACAGGGCGTTATAGTACAGAGCGACAGAATATTTTCAGGCACTAATGCCTGTTTAAATGATGCCACACACTTATGTATAGCGCCGCGCGATAGCAGTACTATTACGGTAACCAAAACAGGCTTTAATATTCAGCTGAATTTTGACAGCAATGGCCGCCCGCTAAGTAACTGTGCAACAGGCACTTGCCGCATAACCATTGAGGGGGCCGTGGCACTGCCCATTTGTATTGAAGCCGAAGGCTATATTCACCCATGCTAAAACTCAGCCTGAAACATAGCCGCGGCGTTACCTTAATAGAGCTAATTGTCGGCATAGTCGTGCTGGCCATTAGCTTAAGTATTATTACCTCGGTATTAGGCCCGTTATTTATTAAAAGCGCTGATCCCTGGCATCAGGTGCGTGCTGCTGAGCTGGGGCAAAGTTTTATTAATGAAATACTGGGCCGCTCCTATGATCAAAACAGCAGCCGCAGCGGTAGTTTGCTACGCTGTAATGAAACGGGTGCTCAAAGCTGCACTGCTGAGGCAAACTTTGGCCCGGATGGCAGCGAAACCAGGCTGAGTTTTAACGACGTAGATGATTTTCATAATTTTACCGGCACGGGTGAAATTTTTAGCAATATTTTAGATCTCCAGCCAGAACTGTCTGATTATTATCGTAGTTACAAACTTAATGTTACCGTAGCCTATGCTGGCGCGGAATTTGGTTTAAATAACCAGCAGGTTAAAAGAATTACTGTCTCGGTTACTACCCCAACCGGTTCGCAAATAGATTTTGCCGCCTACAAAGGAAACTGGTAATGCGCAACGCCGGTTTTACCCTGATTGAGCTGGTTATCACCATGGTAGTGCTGGCTATACTGGCTCTGGGTATTACCAGTTATATTGGCCTGGGCGCCCGTATGTATACCGATGCCGCCGAGCGTGAGCAGGTGCTGGGACAAAGCCGCTTTGTTGCTGAGCGGATGGTACGCGAGCTGCGTAATGCCGTGCCCAATAGCGTGGTGTTTTCCAGTACCAGCAACTGCCTGCAGTTTCGGCCGATTTTATATAGCGGTATCTATACCAATGCGCCCTTTGAACAAAACGGCACCAGCATGACTGTAATAAGCCCCGATTTACGGGCGGTGAGTCCGCGTACCTATGCTACAGCAAGCAGGCCGCAGCTGATGGTTTACCCTACCAGCGCAGAAAACCCGGGAGGTGCCGTACAGCTGAACAATATCAGCACAGTAGATTCTGCCACTGCGCGCTTTACGCTGAATTTTGCTAACTTTCGCTTTACCCGCCAATCACCTGAGCAGCGTTTTTATATCGCCGATGCCATAGTGCAGTATTGCCTTGTTGGTGCGGGCAGTGGCCGTTTTAATATTATGCGTAATAATGTGCTTATGGCTGAGGGGTTAAGAGAGTCTCAGGTGTTTCGGGTAACTGACGCCGTACTAACCCGCAACTCGGTGGTGAATATCTTTTTGCAGTTTGGCTATGGTGGCAACGCCGATATGTTTTTTAATTACGAGGTGCATATTCCCAATGTACCTTAACTATCAAAAGCAGCGCGGCAGTGCGCTGGTTATCGCCGTTTTTGTTATCGTTGTTATGCTGGCGCTGGCAGTGGGTTTGTCGCGCCTGCTAATCAGCAGCAGTGAAACTGTAGTATATGAAGTGCAGGGCACACGGGCACTGTTTGCCGCACAAAGCGGGCTTGATATTGCGTTAACACAGCTTTTTCCGCTAAATGGCAGTGTAGCTGGTTGTGGTGCTGTTACAGCGTCGCGCAGTTTTAATGCCGCCAGTTTGCAAAGTTGCAGTGTCAGTATCAGTTGCACCCCTTTTACCACTGCGGCGCCAGACAGCATTACTTTGTTTCAGCTTAGCAGCACAGCCGAGTGCACGGCAGGAGGTTTTCAAACCCGCCGTACAGTGCAAATAGAGGTGCGTTGATGTTGGCAATATATCGCTTCGCGATGTTGTGCATAATGCTGTTACCTGTTGGTGCTTATGCAGCCACTTACACTATGGCCCAGGGAAGCCGCCCGCCATGTAGTACCAGTTGGTCAGTTAATGTTAATACTTATACCTGCACCGGCGATGGCCGGGTAACGTTGGCAAACAGCGATATCATTGCCGCTTCAGCTGCCAGTATTACGCTGATAGCTGCCAATGGCGTTCAACTTGGCACAAATGTTACGCTGGGTAGCAACACCAACAGGGTTAACCTGCAAGCAGAATACGGTACTGTGGTTATTTCTGCCGGCGGTGTGATCTGGGGCAATGTGCAGACAACCAGCGGTGCTGTTTCTGCTACCTCAGCTACCATCAATGGTAATGTGCAGACCAACAATACTTATACCCATAATGGCGGCGTGGTAAACGGCGCTATTAACGCGAATAACGGTGTCACGCTGACTGGTGTGGCCGTGTCGGGTACGGTAACGGCAAACAGCGATGTTAATCTTACCGGTGGCAGTGTCGCTGGCAGGGTAACCAGCAGCAGTAACAAAGTGATTACCAATGGCACTAATCTGACGGGCGGGGCGACTGCTCTGTCCGGGTTTTCTATTACCGGCGGCACTATTGCCGGCAGTTTTGTGCTTAATGCCCACAATGAGGCTACGTTTACCGGTGTAACGATGACATCAGGTAGCATCAGCGGTGCCAGTACCGTTGCTATCAACAATAGTCAGCTTGGCTCTGCCGGTAATATGATTAATGTCAGCAGTAATAGCGGTGCCATTACTCTGAGCAATAACAGTGTGGTATACGGCGTATTACAGGCACCAGGCTATTCAAGTGTTAATGTGCAAACGGGTAGCCAGGTGTATGGCCAATGTTTGCCCAATTCAACCCCAGCCAGTGCCTGCACGCTTTATACCGCACCCAGATATGAATATCGTTTTGATCAGTCTGAATGGACAGGAGCAACCGCTGAGGTTCTCGATTCTATTGGTAATAATCACGGCACTGCTTTTGCTGCGCAAACGAGCGCAGCAAGTGCCGGGCAAATATGCCGGGCGGGCGAGTTCAATGGCAGTAGTTATGTTACCGTGCCTGACTTATCAGTACTAACCGGCACGGCCTCGCTGAGTTTTTGGATTAAAACCACGGCAACAGGTAACGACACAGTGTGGCAGGCTCCGGCTGTAACCGGGGTAGAGCAAAGCGGTGGCGCTGATGATATTTTCTGGGGCTGGATTGATAGCCAGGGACGTATTGGCTTAACCAAAGGTGACTACAACTCTGCCGTTGCAAATACCAAGTCAAGCATTGCAATAAACAATGGCCAGTTCCGCCATGTGGTGCTAACCCGAAACGCCGGTACCGGCGCCTTTCAGATTTTTATTGATGGCACATTAAATCAAAGTGGCAGCTATAACGTAATGCAAGGCACGGTTGGCAACCTGTTTAATGATATCGGCAGAGTGCGGCATACAAATGGAACCAGTTTTAACTATCTGAATGCTACGCTTGATGAAGTACTGGTTTATAACAGTGTACTGGACTCGCAGGAGGTACAGCGCCTTTACACTTTGCAGCGGGAAAAACGCGATCTGGGTGGTGAAGTTCGTCAATGTCCGCAATTGCCACTGCAATGCCTTGCGGATAGCTTTACCGGTACCTTATCAGACAGCTGGATCACTGCCCGCAGTAGCGGTACTTTTACCCCGTCGGTGGTTAACGGGCGTTTGCGTATGACGCAAAATGTCGGTAACCAGTCAACCTCGGTGACCTATCAGCGTTTATACCCGGCAGCAAATAACCTGGTAGTGGTTGAGTTTGATTATTTAGCCTATGGCGGCAACGGTGCTGATGGTATGGCACTGGTATTGTCAGACGCTACTGTTACGCCGCAGCCCGGTGCTTTTGGCGGGCCTTTGGGCTATGGTTTTAAACCGGGTATTCCGGGTTTTTCCGGTGGTTGGCTGGGTTTTGGTCTGGATGAGTATGGTAACTATTCTGCTGAGGGTGGTAGTACCAATGTTGGCAGACGGCAGCAGTCTGTGGTGGTGCGTGGCTCAGGTTCCGGCACCACGGGTTATCGCTATTTACGTGGTGCCTGCAACAACGGTACCACTAACACTAATGGTAATTGCCTCACTCCTGCCGTAGATGGCAACCAGAACAACCCGCACCGTTACCGTTTTACTATTGACTCCCGTCAGGCTGGCTCAACCCTGGTGTCTGTGGATCGCAACACAGGCAACGGTTTTGTTAATTTAATTGCGCCTTTTAATGCGCAAGGCCAAACCGGGCAGGCACCAGTGCCAGAGAATTTCTTTGTTTCCATTACCGGCTCTACCGGTGGTTCTAATAATATTCACGAACTGGATAACCTGAGTATTTGCGCGCAAAGATCTATGCCGGTTGGCCAGCAAATTAACCATATTGAATTAACACACCAGGCAGCGGGTATCGCTTGTGTGGCGTCTGCTGTGCAGGTAAAAGCCTGTCTGAATGCAGATTGCAGTAGTTTGTTTACCAGCCCGGTATCGGTTGATCTTTCTAATTCGGCCGGTAACTGGCAAACAGATCCAATAACCCTAACCAATGGCGTGGGCACGGCTTATTTAAGGCACCCGGCCGGTGGGGTGGCCACTATAGGGGTAACAGAAACAGTACCGCCAAGAAAGGCCTTTAGCCAAACGGTATGCAAGGTAGGTAACAACAGCAGTAATTGTCAGATCAATTTTGCCAATGCCGGTTTATTGTTTGCGCAGGCCGATGGTGTTACCCCTCTTAGCCATCAGACCGCCGGTGTTGCTTTTAACGGCGTGCTAAGGGCCATTCGCACTAATACCACTACCGGCGCCTGTGAAGCCAGAGCCAGTGGCAGCCAAACAGTACGTTTAGGCTTTAGTTGTGAAAATCCGTCCAGCTGTATTGCCGGCCAGCAATTTAGTATTAACAATACTCAGATTGCTGCCAATGGTGCCGCAAGCAGCACTAACCGTAGTAATGTTAATCTGACATTTAATGCCAGCGGCAGTGCACCGCTTACCATGCGCTATTCCGATGTGGGCCAGTTAGCTCTGCATGCCAGCCTGGCATTGGCGGAACAATCTCCTGATCCTGCAATAACGCTAAACGGCAGCAGCAATGCCTTTGTGGTGCGGCCGCATACGCTGGCAGTGGTGCAGGCACTGCGGCAAAACGGTAGCGCTAACCCGGCTACTCAAATCGGTGGAAATGGCTTTGTCGCTGCCTCAGAGCCATTTAATGTGGTAATGGAAGCCCGTAATGCTGACGGGCAGGCCACACCAAATTTTGGTAAAGAACTAAACCGGCAAAGAGTAGAGGCGGTATTTAATCAGCTGGTTTATCCGTCGTCAGGTAACAACGGTACCCTTAGTGGCGGTGCAGTTGATACTGCTACTGCTGCACTTAACGGGCGGCAAACAGTAACAGGCGTCAGTTGGAATGAAGCCGGCAGCATCACACTGCGGGCAAAACTGTTAAATGATACCTATCTTGGCGTTGCCGACATTTCGGCTAAACCGGTAAGTGAAACCGTAGGCCGGTTTTATCCGGATAATTTTGCCCTTGCTAGCAGTGAAGTCAGAAACAGCTGCACCAATTTCAGTTATATGTCGCAACCGGCTCTGACCGTGAATTACCAGTTGGAAGCCAAAGGCCGCGGTGGTAATACGTTGCAAAACTACCACAGTGGTCATTATCCTGCCGGTGCTGCAACTATGCTAACGGTAGCGCAGGACAATAGCACACGGCTGGCGGCAGAGCGTTTAGCCGTGCAGACAGCACAATGGCAGCATGGTGTGTACCGGGTACAGCAGAATAACGTCAGTTTTAACCGGGCAGCAGTGCCTGACGGGCCTTATAGCAATATGCAACTGGGGTTGCAGATAGTGTCAGAGCAGGATAGCCGTAATTTTCCGGCATTTACGCTGGGTACTGATGCACTGGCATTAAGCGGTACGCTAAATATGCGCTATGGCCGGCTGGTACTGCAAAACAGCGGCGGCCCTGAGGATGAGCCTGTGCCACTGGCTTTTAATACGGAGTACTGGCAGGGCGGGCGTTTTATCAATAACATTGACGATAATTGCAGCTTAATCAGCAACAGTTCAGCTTTACTGAGCACAATAAGTGGCACTCCGGCGCTAAGCATGACAGGTGTGGGCGGTGTGGTACAAAATGGCCGCTTCCCTGCACAGTCTTTAACGCTGGCGCCACCTGGTATTCCCGGTGTCTGGCAGGTTGAATATATGGCAGAACCCTGGTTGCAATATTACTGGCGTGGCGCTTCGGCGAATTATCAGCAAAACCCGCAGGCAGAGATTATGTTTGGCCGTTTTCGCGGTAATCCAAGGCAAATTTTCTGGCGTGAACTATTCCGTTAAACGCCAGCCTAATGCAGGCTGAGCGCTGGTAAGTGGTTGCTGACAGATAAATGCAGGCAATACTTGGTTTAATTGCACAAAAATGTAAGATAAGGCTATTCACACGCTGGCGAGTTACTTAGAATAAACGCCGCTATATTTACCATTGCTGCGACCTTAGTGCGGTGCAGTGCTGACCTGCCTTTGGCGGCTCAGGTTTATAAGGATCCGGTTTCTTCATGTTTAATAAATTGCGTGGCCTCTTTTCAAACGATTTATCTATCGACCTGGGTACTGCCAATACACTGATTTACGTTAAAGATCAGGGCATAGTACTGAATGAACCCTCAGTTGTTGCAATTCGTCAGGAGCGTGCTGGCGGGCCAAAAAGTGTTGCGGCGGTAGGCCATGCAGCAAAACGTATGCTTGGGCGCACCCCCGGCAACATTAAAGCGATCCGACCGATGAAAGATGGCGTTATCGCCGACTTTTACGTCACGGAAAAAATGCTGCAGCATTTTATCCGTCAGGCGCACAGCAATAGTTTTCTGCGCCCCAGCCCACGTGTGCTGGTGTGCGTGCCTTGTGGCTCTACCCAGGTAGAACGCCGGGCGATCCGTGAATCTGCCCAGGGGGCCGGTGCACGCGAAGTGTATTTAATTGACGAACCTATGGCTGCGGCTATCGGTGCCGGCCTGCCGGTATCAGAAGCTACCGGTTCTATGGTGGTTGATATTGGTGGTGGTACTACTGAAGTGGCCATTATCTCGTTAAACGGCGTGGTGTACTCGTCTTCGGTGCGTATTGGTGGCGACAAGTTTGACGATGCCATCGTTAACTACATCCGCCGTAACTACGGCATTCTGATCGGCGAAGCCACTGCCGAACGCATTAAAACTGAAATTGGCTCAGCCTATCCCAGCGATGACGTACTGGAAATTGAGGTACGCGGCCGTAATCTGGCCGAAGGTGTGCCGCGCAGCTTTACCATGACCAGCAATGAAATTTTAGAGGCACTGCAAGAGCCGTTAGCCGGTATTGTCAGTGCCGTTATGGTTGCGCTGGAGCAATCACCACCTGAGCTGGCATCTGATATTTCTGAGCGTGGTATGGTACTAACCGGTGGTGGTGCTTTACTGCGCGATCTGGACCGTTTACTGATGGAAGAAACCGGTATTCCGGTAGTAGTGGCTGACGACCCGCTAACGTGCGTGGCGCGTGGTGGCGGTAAGGCACTGGAGATGATCGATATGCACGGTGGTGATGTGTTCAGTTATGACTAACTGAGCCATCGCCGGTGCAGGCAGCGTTATGAATCAAAGTTATAGTCGGGGCTCGTCACTGCCACTGCGGCTTTTTCTGGCCGTAGTGTGCAGTGCTGGGCTGATGTTTCTTGACCGTTACACCGACAGTTCAACCCAGCTTCGCAGTTATCTTACTACCGCAGTAAGCCCGTTGTTTTATGTGGCCAGCTTGCCGGAAACCCTGTTTTCCGGCGCGTCAGAACAATTTATGTCGCAGCAGGCCGTGCTGGACGAAAACGCCCGTTTAAAAGAAACCCTGCTGCAGCAAAGTGGCCAGTTACAGCTATTGCGCTATTTACAGCAAGAGAATGAAAAACTGCGGGCTTTGCTGGGGTCTTCTGCGGTAATTGAAGATAAACGGTTGGTGGCAGAAGTGCTGGCGGTGTACAGCCATCCGTTCAGCCATCAGGTAGTGCTGAATAAAGGCACTAAAGATGGCGTAACCGAGCATCAGGCAGTAATTGATGATCAGGGCATTGTTGGCCAGATTGTCAGCGTAGGCCCCACCAGCAGCCGGGCGCTGCTGATTTCTGATAATACCCATGCCATAGCAGTACGGGCAGAACGTACCGGTGTGCGCGCTATTGTTGAAGGCCTGGGCCAGTGGGATGCACTGCGCGTAATGCACCTGCCACACAGTACTGATATCCGCGAAGGCGACAGGTTGTTAACGTCCGGGCTGGATGGCCGTTTCCCTGAAGGCTACCCGGTAGCAAGGGTAGCGAAAATAAGCCAGGACGCCAGCCAACCTTTTATGGTGGTGTATGCTGAGCCTTACGCCTTACTCGATCGCATCCGCCATGTACTATTGTTATCCAATACGCCGCGCATGCCCGAGCCGCCAGAAGAACCCGCGGCTGGCGCTGTACCACAGGAGCAACCCTGATGCGAAAAGCTGGCCGCATTGGCTTTATTTATCTGTCGTTATTTGTGGCGCTGATCCTGACAGTGATGCCTATGCCGCAACTGGTAAAGCTGGCTCGGCCCGATTGGGTACTGCTGGTGCTGATGTACTGGGCCATGGCCTTGCCGCAGCGGATCAGTGTTGGTACGGCGTTTTTCAGTGGTTTTATTGTTGATGTGCTGGTGGGCACTGTGCTGGGTGTTAATGCGCTGGCGTTTTCGGTGGTGATTTTTATTGTTGCCCAGCACCATCTTAAGATCCGTAATTTCTCCGTGGTGCAGCAGTCTTTACTGCTGGGGTTATTGCTGGCGCTGTATCAGTTACTGCTATTCTGGCTTAGCCATTTTCTAACCGGCGTATACTTTATGCCGCAGTATCTGTGGCCGGTTGTTACCGGTATGCTGGTATGGCCCTGGTTGTTCTGGTTACTGCGGCGCTATCGCCGACAGTTGAAAATTCAATGAGTTATCCACGTATTGCCTTAGCCTCTTCCTCTCCTCGCCGGCGTGAATTGCTGGCGCAACTCGGTGTAGATTTTCAGCTGGTGAAAGCTGATATTGACGAAACGCCCTACCCAAATGAAGCCCCCAGGCTGTATGTTACCCGCTTAGCGCGGCAAAAAGCGCTGGCCGGGCTGGCATGTTTAACCACCGCAATGCCTGTGCTGGGCGCCGATACTATAGTAGTAGCCAATAATGAAATTTTGGGTAAACCAGCCGATTTTGCCGAGTTTAACCGCACTATGCAGTTATTGTCTGGCCGCAGCCATAAAGTGATGACAGCCGTGGCGCTTGTAAGCAGTGAGCGCACTTTGCAGCAATTGGTTAGCACTGAAGTGTATTTCAGGACATTAACGGCGCAAGATATTGACAGCTACTGGCAAAGTGGCGAGCCGCACGATAAAGCCGGCGGTTATGGTATTCAGGGGCTGGCGGCAAAGTTTGTCCAACGCATTAATGGTAGCTATACCGCCGTAGTGGGCCTGCCATTATGTGAAACCGAACAATTATTGCAGCAGTGGCAGGAGCCGGTATGAGCGCAGAACTACTACTGAATGTGACACCCAGTGAAACCCGGGTTGCTTTAATCGAAAACGGCGTACTGCAGGAACTGCATATAGAGCGTCAGGCCAAATTAGGTTTGGTTGGCAATATGTATGTCGGTAAAGTCAGCCGGGTGCTGCCAGGCATGCAGGCTGCTTTTGTTGATATTGGCCTGGATAAAGCCGCGTTTTTACATGCATCAGATATAGTACAGCACGATAGCCTGGCCGAGCTGGAAACCAAACCGGCAGTCAGCAAGGATATCCGTGTGCTGGTGCGCGAAGGGCAGTACTTATTGGTGCAGGTGGTAAAAGATCCGCTGGGCACCAAGGGCGCGCGGTTAACTACCGACATTACCTTGCCGTCGCGTTATCTGGTGTTTATGCCTGGTTCGCCGCATGTTGGCGTATCGCAGCGGCTGGAAAGCGAAGGCGAGCGTCAGCGTTTAAAAGATATTGTCAGCCAGAACCTGGACGACAGCGGTGGTTTTATCGTGCGCACTGCTGCCGAAGGTGCCAGCGCTGAAGAACTGGCACAGGACGCCAGATTCCTGAAAAAGCTGTGGGCCAAAATAGTTAAACGTAAACAAAAAACCCGTAAAGAAGGCGTGGTCTACGAAGATTTAACTCTGACGTACCGTATTTTGCGTGACTTTGTTGGCGCCGATCTGGAGCGGGTACGGGTAGATTCCAAGCTGACCTTCCAGCAACTGACCGCGTTTTGCGAAGAGTTTATTCCGCATTTATCGCCATTGCTGGAGTATTACCCCGGTGAGCGGCCGATTTTTGATATGTTTGATGTTGAAAATGAAATTCAGCGCGCGCTGGAGCGCAAGGTACCACTAAAAAGCGGTGGTTATCTGATCATCGACCAAACCGAAGCGATGACCACCATAGATGTCAACACCGGTGCTTTTGTTGGCCATCGCAATTTAGAAGAAACCATTTTTAATACCAATACTGAAGCTACCCAGGCTATTGCCCGTCAACTGCGGCTGCGTAATCTGGGGGGTATTATTATTATCGACTTTATTGATATGCAAAGCGCAGAGCATAAACGCCGGGTATACCATAGTTTAGAGCTGGCGTTGGCACGTGACAGAGCCAAAACCAATATTCACGGCTTCTCGGCACTGGGTCTGATAGAGATGACCCGTAAAAGAACCCGCGAAAGTCTGGAACATATCCTCTGTTCAGAGTGTCATGTATGTAAGGGCCGTGGCAGTTTAAAAACCGTTGAAACGGTGTGTTTTGAAGTGCTGCGCGAAATCGTCAGGGTAAACCGGGCTTATGCCGCCGACAAATTTGTCGTATATGTGTCGCCGGCAGTAAAAGATGCCTTAACCAACGACGAGTTTCACAGCCTGGCCGAAGTACAGGTGTTTATTGGTAAACAAATCAGTATTCACACTGAACCTTTATACACGCAGGAACAATTTGATGTGGTGATGATGTAGTGCAACGCACAAAACGGGTATGTTTTTATTGTTTACATAAGTTCTGGCTGGCACTGGCTGTTACGCTGGTGCTGCTGGCTGTGTTGATCTCCGTTTTGCGTTACACCCTGCCACATGCCGACAGTTACAAGCACCATATTGAACAACTGATTAGCAGCCGTTACGGCGCCGATGTCAGCATTGGCGAGCTTAGTGCCGGTTGGCAAAAGTATGGCCCGGCGCTGTTGCTGCGAGATGTTAAGTTGTTGGATAGTACCGGCCAATTACAACTGAGTATCAGTGAAACCCGGGTACGGCTGGATTTTTGGCGCAGCCTGAGAAACTGGCAACTGACTGCGCAACATTTTGAATTGAGTGGCCTGCAGTACTATATTGACGCCGACAGTCTGCTAAGCAGTGAAGGCGCGGCAGCACTGGACAGCGCCCCTGTTTTTGCTGCGCTGGAGCAATTGTTTTTTCAGCAGCTGACCTATTTCTCTGTAGTAGACAGCCAACTGATACTGCAAAATGATCACAACCCGGATCTGGTTGTAGATATTAAACAGCTGGACTGGGCTAACCGCGGCAACCGGCATCAGGGCTACGGCGATTTAGCACTGGCTGGTGTTACAGCCAATACGGTGTCATTTATTCTCGATTTACACGGCGATACGCTGGACGATGCCAGCGGCCAGCTGTATCTGGAAAGCGACAAGCTGGACGTACTGCCATGGTTTCGTACCCTGTTACCACCCAGCCAGAAACTGCAGCAGGCCAGCATCAATTTTAAAGCCTGGGGCCAGGTAGACAAAGGTTTGCTACAACGGATACAGGTAGAGCTGGCCGATAATAGCTTAAGCTGGCACCGCGGCGACACAGCCCATAGCCTGCAACTGGGCCCGGGGCAGTTGTTATGGCAGCCGGCAGCAGATGGCTGGGTATTGCATTCCGGCCCGTTAACCTTGTCGGATCAACAACAGCGCTGGCAAGGGCTGCAGTTTCAGTTGCAGCGCAGCGAACAACAGTGGCTGGGGCAGGTAAATAACTTTTCGCTTAACGCCGTTACGCCGCTGGCGAACCTGCTGGCAGACGATATCAGTATTTTGCAACAACTGGTGGCGTATCAGCCCGCCGGTGACATACAGCAGTTGCAATGGCGCTTTGCCGATCAACAGTGGCAGCTGCAGGGCCGGTTAGATAATGTCAGTTCGCTGGCACAGGGCGATATTCCCGGTGTCAGTAATATGCGCGGCGATTTTATTGCCACGCCAACGCTGGCCAGAATACAGCTTGAAAGTTTAGGCGGTGAGCTAAGCTGGGATGGCCTGTTCAGTGAGGCCACTGCTTACGATGTGTTGTCGGCCCGGGTGTATTTACACAACGTAGCCGGTAACTGGCAGCTGAGTATACCGCAGCTGAGTATGCACAGTGCCGATTTGCAGTTAGACGCCAGTATAAAACTAACCGACGAGCTAAGCATTCTGGCCCGGTTGCAGCAGCTTGATGCCAGCCGGGCAGCGCATTATTTTCCGCAACGGTATATGCCGCAAAGTGTGCGCGAATATCTGAGCGACGCCATTATCAGTGGCCGGGTAAACAACGCCACTATGCTATGGCAGGGTAAACCGGCCGAGTTTCCTTACACCGAACAACAAGGCGTGTTTCAGGTACTGACACAACTGGAACAAGGCCGTTTCGCCTTCGCCCCCGATTGGCCGCAAATAGAAGATTTAAGCGCGCAGCTGTGGTTTGAAAATGCCGCCATGACTATTCAGTCTGCAGCGGGCAGCTTAAACGGCATTGAACTTGAACAGGGCGTTAGCGCCGTGATCCCGGATTTGTTTGATGCGCAAACCCTGGATATCCATATTCAGCGCCAGGTACAAGCCAGTGCTGTTACGGCGTTAATGCTGCAATCGCCGTTACACGATAGCCTGGGTAAAACACTGCAGCACCTGGGCGCGCAAGGGCTGGCCGACGGTGATGTCACGCTGGCTGTCGGCCTGAAGCAAACTGCAGTGCTGGCCAGCGGCACGGTCAGTTTTACTGACGCCAGCCTTAACCTGCAGGCACCGGCAATGCAGGTGCAACAGCTTACCGGCAGCCTGAGTTTTGCCAATGACAACATCCGAGCCGATAAACTGCAGCTAAGCTGGCGCGGCCTGCCGGTTACGGCCGCCATGCAGGGCGAAAATACCGCTGATGGTTACCAGCTGGCGCTGCAGTTAAATGGCGGCCAGAACAGCCAGCAATTATTGCAGGCGCTACATGCCCCGGCTGCTACCTTGGTGGCTGGTACAACCGACTGGCAATTGCAGCTGGCGCTGAATCTGGCAGCGGATGACATAAATTATCAGGCCCAGCTGCGCAGCAATTTGCACAACACCGCTTTGTTGCTGCCTGCGCCCTATACCAAAGCTGAAGATGAAACGGCAGAGCTAACGCTAACCGTAACCGGTAACAGCGCGCAATCTGCCATAGCGCTTGGCTATGCTCAACAAAATGGTGCCAAACAGAAGAATGCCCAACAGCTGCACTTTAATGCTTTATTGCAACACGATACCCAGCAACTACGTCGCGCCCACCTTAGCCTGGGCCAGCAAGAACCCGTACCGGCGGCGGATGAGTTTACTATCAGCATTAACTTACCTGAGCTCGATTTTCTGGCCTGGTTTGATTTGATAAAGCAGCAGCTGGATGCCAGTGCCAGCGATACCGAGCAGCAATTTTTTCCGCGCTTAGCTCAGGTGCGCGGTAAGGTAGCGCAACTGGACGTAGCGCCGGGAGTCAGGCTGCACAATACGGTGTTTGACGCTGAGCAACAGCCGGATCATTGGCAATTACAGTTAAATGGCACCGAGCTGGCCAGCCGCTGGCAATTTAGCAAAAACTGGCAGCAGCAGGGTATAGAGGCTGCTTTTGATTACCTGCACCTGCCACTGAGTGAAACGGTCAGCGCCAGTGAGCAGGCCGCCAAAGTAACCGAAAAACTGGCACTGACAGCCCAGCGCTGGCTGTTAGAGTTACCACCGCTAACAGTAAGTTGCGCCGATTGCAGCATAGGTAACTATCGTTTTGGCCAGGTTGAAGCCCAGGCACACAGTAGCGCAGAGCGCTGGGAGCTCACCAAACTTAATGCACGTTATAAAAGACACCAGCTAAATGTACAGGGTTTCTGGCAAGACGACGGCAGTGCCGGTTACAGTGAGTTTACCGGCAAGCTGCAAAGCCCGAATATTGGCGCCATGCTGGCAGAGTTTCAGCTGACATCCGCCATTGCCGGCAGCAATGCCGACATTAAGTTTGCGCTGAACTGGCCCGGTGCGCCTAACCAGTATGCCTTAGCGGATTTATCCGGCAATGTCAGTTATACACTGGGCGAGGGCTCGTTAACTGAAGTCAGCGATCAGGGTTCACGGCTGTTTTCTATATTCAGCCTTGACTCACTGGTGCGCAAACTGCGGTTGGATTTTCGTGACGTATTCGCCAAAGGCTTTTTTTACAACAAAATGAGCGGTAATCTGGCTATTGCAAAAGGTGTGGCGCAAACCAGCGATGCCAGTATTGATGGCGTGCCGGGCAACTTACAAATTCAGGGTTATGCCGACTTGGTTAGCAAACAACTGGATTATCAGATGGCGTTTTCACCTAAAGTAACCTCCAGTTTGCCGGTGATTATTGCCTGGATGGTAAACCCCGCTACCGGGCTGGCGGCACTGGCGCTGGATGAAGTGTTTCAAAGCGCAGAAGTGATTTCGAAAATTAATTTTACCGTTACCGGTAGCTTCGAGCAGCCAGTGGTTACCGAAGTAAACCGCCATAGTACAGAAATACCAGTGCCGGTGCGGATCGCCCAGCCCGAGGCTATTATTCAGCTGCCGGCGGCAACGCAACCAGACCCGCAAAGGAATAAACCGCATGGCTAACTGGCGTGTATCGGCCATTCAGCTAACCAGTACACCTGATCCTGCACAAAACCTGGCGCAGGTAGCACTGTACCTGCAACAGCTGGCAGATACTTATACCGACGGCCTGCCGCATTTAGTGGCACTGCCCGAATGCTTTGCCGTGTTTGGTGGGCGCGACGGTCTGCAATTGCAGTATCAGGCGCCGTTGGGGCAGGGTGTTATTCAGCAGGGCTGCTCTGCGCTGGCCAAACAGTTTGGCGTGTATTTACTGGCAGGCTCTTTACCCACCAGCAGCCCACAGCCGCAGCGTTTTAGTGCCAGCAGTATCTTATTTGCGCCGGATGGCAGCATAGTGGCCGATTACCAGAAAATGCATTTATTTGATGTCGAAGTGAGTGACAGCACCGGCAGTTACCGCGAATCGGCCAGCACTTATCCGGGGCAGAAAATCACGCTGGTGGAACTGGCTGAGTTAAAGCTTGGCCTGACTATATGTTATGATGTGCGCTTTGCTGGCCTGGCGCAGGCGTTAGCCAGTAAAGGCATGAACCTGCTGACAGTGCCATCGGCTTTTACTAAAGTTACCGGCGAGGCACACTGGCATACGTTACTAAGGGCGCGGGCGATAGAAAACCAGTGCTTTGTGCTGGCACCCAACCAAACCGGCGTGCATGCCAATGGCCGCGAAACTTACGGCCACAGCCTGATTATCGACCCCTGGGGCCGGGTACTGGCCGATGCCGGTACTGCAACGGGTTGGGTATCTGCAAAAATAGATTTAACTGACGTTGTGCAACTGCGGCAAAGCATGCCGCTGGCGCAACATAACCGATTTAACAGTGAGCTCAAACCATGACTGCACCAGAGCAGAATCTGATCACCGCTTCCGAGCTGACCGCTGCTGATTTACAGCAAACGCTGGGCTATTTATTTGACCATCAGCTTGATTTTGCTGATTTGTATTTTCAATCCAGCGTGCATGAATCCTGGGTGCTGGAAGACGGTTTGGTTAAAGACGGTTCTTTTAATATTGAACGTGGTGTGGGTGTGCGAGCTATCAGCGGTGAAAAAACCGGTTTTGCCTATGCCGACACCATCAGCGCTGCGGCGTTAAAGCAGGCAGCAACAGCGGCGCGTGGCATAGCCGCTCAAGGCCAGAACGGCAGTGTCAAAGCCTTTAGCAAAAGCAGTAACAGCAATATTTATTTGCCATGCGAGCCGCTGCAAAGCTTAACCAATACCGACAAAGTGGCCCTGCTGCACCAGATTGAAGCTTATATCCGCACGCTGGATAACCGCGCCGAGCAGGTGATGGTAAGTATTTCCGGCGTGTATGAGGAAATACTGGTGGCGGCTACCGATGGCACCTACGGCAGTGATATCCGCCCGCTGGTGCGGTTAAACTGTTCCGTGTTGCTGCAACAGGGCGACCGGCGCGAGCGTGGCAATGCCGGTGGCGGTGGCCGCACCGATTATAGTTATTTCTACGAGCTTGTTGATGGCACACCGCGCTGGCAGCATTATGCCCGCGAAGCCATACGCCAGGCCCAGGTTAATTTAACCGCCATAGATGCACCGGCCGGTACTATGCCGGTAGTACTGGGCAGCGGCTGGCCGGGAGTGTTACTGCACGAAGCCGTAGGCCATGGCCTGGAAGGCGATTTTAACCGTAAAGGTTCATCAACATTTTCTGGCCGCATTGGTGAGCAGGTAGCGTCTAAGCTGTGTACTATTGTTGATGACGGCACTCTGGCACACCGCCGTGGCTCGCTGAATATCGACGATGAAGGCGTACCCAGCCAGCACAATGTGCTGATCGAAAACGGTATTTTAAAAGGCTATATTCAGGACAAACACAACGCCATGCTAATGGGTGTGGCGCCAACCGGTAATGGCCGGCGCGAGTCGTTCGCCAACCTGCCGATGCCGCGTATGACTAACACCTATATGCTGGCCGGCCAGAGCGACCCGGCTGAGATTATCGCCAGTGTGAAAAAAGGCATTTATGCGCCTAACTTTGGTGGCGGCCAGGTAGATATTACCTCCGGTAAGTTTGTGTTTTCGGCCTCTGAAGCCTACTTAATTGAAAACGGCAAAATTACTGCACCGATTAAAGGCGCAACGCTAATTGGTATGGGGCCGGAGGCGATGCAACAGGTTTCAATGGTGGGTAACGACTTAGCACTGGACGCCGGCGTAGGTGTGTGTGGTAAGCAGGGCCAGAGCGTGCCGGTAGGTGTGGGCCAGCCGACATTAAAACTGGATGCCATTACCGTAGGTGGCACCCAGCACTAAATAACAGGCAAAGCCGCGTGAAGGCGGCATTTAAACCAAAACAACAGCAGGAAATAGAACAAGATGGCAGCGTTTGGCACTGTGTTTGTCCCAGAGATGGTGATCTCCCGTTATGAGCAATCCGGCTGGAGCCAGCCACAAATGGTTCCGGTTGACAGCATCCGCCTGCACCCGGGCGCGCATGTGCTGCATTATTCCAGCACTTGCTTTGAAGGCTTAAAGGCATTTCGCCACGCTGATGGCGGTATTTATGTGTTCCGCATGGACCGCAACGTCAACCGTTTGCAGCAAAGCAGCGAGCTGCTGTCTCTGCCCAAAGTAGACGGCGCCATGCTAAGCCGGATGATTCTGGATATTGTGAAGCACTATGCCGCAGATGTGCCGACTCCGCCGGGTTCTATGTATATCCGCCCGACGCATATCGGTACTGAGGCTTCAATTGGCAAAGCCGCGGCACCGAGCCTGGAATCCATGCTGTATGTGTTGTTATCACCGGTAGGTGATTATTTTGCCGGTGGTGCCAAGCCACTGCGCTTGTTGCTGGAAGACAACGCCCGCTGTGCCGCCCATATGGGTATGGTAAAAAGCGGTGGTAACTATGCCAGTGCACTGCAGCCCATTATGAAAGCCCGCGCCGCAGTGCAGGCCGATCAGGTACTGTTTTGCCCTAATGGCGACGTACAGGAAACCGGCGCAGCTAACTTTTTGCTGATCGACGGCAACGAAATTATTACCAAGGCACTGGATAGCTCGTTCTTACACGGCGTAACACGTGATTCTATTTTAACGCTGGCGCGCGACCGCGGTATGAAAGTATCCGAGCGTGAGCTAACGGTAGATGAACTGCTGGAACGTGCGGCAAAACCGGGCGCAGAAGCCGCCTTATCGGGCACCGCTGCGGTATTAACGCCGGTGGGTACGCTGATCCATAACGGCAAAGAATATCAGGTGGGCTCAGGTGAAGCCGGCAGTACTACCAATGCACTGCGCCAGGCACTAAATGATATTCAGTGGGGCAAGGCTGAAGATAAACATGGCTGGCTAACCAAAGTTTGTTAAGTCGGGCTTGTTAAGCAAGGCTTGCTGAGATTGGAATTCCGCTGTGCTCGCCACAGTGGAATTCGGGGCAATCCTGCCCCTCATCTGGCGGGCCAGCTTGCGCTGACGGCATTCGTTCCTGACGAATGCCTTACCCGCCTTCGCTAACGCGAAAATGGTCTGTGGCTGTGCGCAACGGCATCCCAATCTGGCTCTGTTAGCACAACAGAGTTGTAACACCAGCTAGCTCTAGCTATTCTTGAATAATCAAAGGCTTAATTAGCTGGAATAACTCGCGGAATGCTTTAGGCGGCTGCTGTTTTTCCTGCTCTTTTTTCGCATTACGAATAAGCTGGCGCAACTGTTGTACGTCAACATCAGGGTAGGCGGCAATAAAGTCGGTTACGGTGTCATTGTCGGCCAGCAGCTTATCGCGCCATTGCTCTACTTTATGAAACTGCCGTGTGGCCGCCTGGTTGGTGTTACGCAATACCGCTAAGGCCTGTTCTATCGGCTCCAGCTCACGGGTACGCATTAAGCGGCCAATAAACTGAATATGGCGGCGCAGTGCTTCGCGCTTATTGCTTAGCTTGTCGGCCAACTGCAGCGCATCTTTTAACTCGTCATCCAGTGGCACTTTGGCGCGGGCAGCCGCACTTAACGACACCAGCTCTTCGCCCAGCTTTTGTAACTCGTGCATTTCACGCTTTACCTGAGATTTACTCTTACCTTCTTCTTCATCCCAGGTATCGCCGTTAATAAAATCGGTCATGCTTGCTTCACTCTTAACAATAATGCCGCTAAGTATACATGATAGTGCAGCGCAGCAGCAGCCAGCTTACGCAGACTATGATAAGCTTGTGGCAAATAATTTAGCTGAACAGACATTATGCAAGTAACTCAACCGACTATCTGGCAGGAAATTGACGAAGTAAAGCAGGCTGTAGCTGAAGTGCTGGCCCATGCCAAGCAGCTGGGCGCCAGTACGGCTGAAGCCTCGATGAGCCGCACCAAAGGCTTAAGCGTAGAAACCCGTCATGGCGAAGTAGAAACGGTAGAATTTAATCAGGATGGCGGTTTAGGGATCAGCCTGTATTTTGGCCAGCGTAAAGGCTCGGCGTCTACCGCCGATTTAAGCCCGCAGGCACTGCGCCGCACGGTTGAAGCCGCTGCTGATATTGCCCGTTATACTTCTGAAGATCCGCACGCCGGGTTGGCAGATGCCAGCTGGCTGGAAATGTCACCGCCGGATCTGGATTTATTCTACCCCGACAGCATCAGCACCGATGAAGCCATAGCGCTGTGTGCATCATCTGAAGAGGCGGCTTTTGCCACCGACAAACGTATTACCAACTCTGAAGGCGCGTCGTTCTCAACGCATCAGGGGTTAAAGGTGTATGGTAACAGCCATGGCCAGCTAGTGGGTTATCCCAGCTCACGCCACAGCTTTAGCTGTGTGGTAATAGGTGAAGATGGCGACGATATGCAGCGTGACTACAGCTTTACCGTAGCACGCCAGTACAGCCAGTTACTGGACCCCAAACAAATTGGCCGTGAAGCGGCGCTGGAAACTATTGCCCGCTTAAATGCCCGTAAAATTGCCACGCAAAAAGTGCCGGTAATTTTCCGCGCAGATATCGCCAGCAGCTTGTTTGGCCATTTAGTGTCGGCTATTGGTGGTGGCGCCATTTACCGTAACTCCAGCTTTTTAGTGGGTAAAGTGGGCCAGCAGATTATGGCGCCGGGTATTACCATTGTAGAGCAGCCGCATTTAAAGCAAGCGCTGGCGTCCAGCCCGTTTGATGGCGAAGGCGTAAAAACCCGCGATTTAGCGGTAATAGAGCAGGGCGTACTGACTACTTACCTTACCAGCACTTACTCTGCCCGTAAGCTGGGTATGGCCAGCACCGGCCACGCCGGCGGCATTCATAACTGGCTGGTAAATCACGGTGATGAAGATTTGCTGCAACTGTGCCGTACTATGGGCAAAGGTTTATTGGTTACCGAGCTGATGGGCCAGGGCGTAAATACCGTAACCGGTGATTACTCGCGTGGTGCGGCCGGTTTTTGGGTAGAAAACGGCGAAATTCAGTTTCCGGTATCAGAAGTGACTATTGCCGGTAACCTAAAAGATATGTTGATGAATATCAGCGCCGTAGGTAACGACATTGACCGCCGTGGCGGGGTATTAACCGGTTCGGTACTGATCAGTCAGATGCAGGTGGCTGGTAGTTAATTAAGCGGCCACCAACAAAAAGCCCGGCTAAGTTAGCCGGGCTTTTTTATACGCAATTTAATGAGAATCGGTTATATATTTCTCATTAATCTACTTTGGTTTTCAGGCCGCGGCGGATTAACAGTGCATCTGTAGTAGGCTCCTGACCACGGAAGGCTTTGTAAGACTCCATTGGTGGGCGTGAGTTACCGACAGACAGAATGTTTTTCCGGTAGTTCTGGCCGTTTTCCAGCTTTAAACCACCTTGTTGTTGTACATAAGCGTAAGCATCAGCCGCTAAAATTTCACTCCACATATAGGCATAGTAACCGGCAGAATAGCCGCCGCCCATTGAGTGTGAGAAGAAGGTAGATTTATAACGCGGTGGTACCGCAGCTAAATCTACACCGTGTTTTTTCAGTGCTGCTGCTTCAAAAGCGTTAACATCCTGCAGTGGCTCGTCTGCCGACAGTGAATGCCATTCCATATCCAACAGCGCAGCAGACATATATTCCAGCGTGTCAAAGCCCTGGTTGAAGCTGCGTGAGTTCATTACTTTTTGCAACAGTTCAGCCGGAATGGGCTCGCCGGTTTCATAGTGCTTAGCGTAGTTAGCGATCACTTCAGGGTGTGCTGCCCAGTCTTCTTCAAAGGTAGATGGAAACTCAACAAAGTCGCGCGATACTGAGGTACCGGCCAGAGTCGGGTATTTCACGTCTGAGAGCATGCCGTGTAAGCCGTGGCCCAGTTCGTGGAAGATAGTAGTTACGTGGTCATAGCTTACCAGCGTAGGCTGACCTTCAGGTGCTTTTGGAATGTTCATTACGTTAACCACTACCGGTTTTTGGCCGGTTAAATGTGATTGACCAACGAATGAGCTCATCCAGGCGCCACCACGTTTGCCTTCACGGGCAAAGTAATCGGCGTAGAAAATTGCCAGGCTGGTGCCGTCGGCATCAAACAGCTCGTAAGCGTCTACATCCGGGTGGTAGGTCGGTAAATCCGGACGCGGTTTAAACGTCACGCCGTACAAGCGGTTCATCGTAAAGAACACGCCGTCTTTTAATACGCGGTTAAACTCAAAGTATTGTTTAACTTCGTTTTCATCCAGATCAAACTTAGCCTGGCGCACAAACTCGGCGTAGTATTCCCAGTCCCACGGTGCCAGCTCAAAATCACCGCCTTTTTGCTTGATCATTTCCTGAATGGCAGCCGCTTCCTGGTTGGTATTAGCGATTACTGCAGGCACCATGCTGCCTAGCATATCAAACACCGCTTGTGGTGTTTTTGCCATTTGCGCTTCCAGGCCATAGCTGGCCCAGTTGTCATAACCTAACAGTTTAGCGCGCTCAGCACGTAGCTGGGCTAAACGGGCTACCAGTGGGCGGTTGTCGGTTTCGCCGCTTTGCGCGCGGTTAGCTGATGCTTCCCATACCCGTTTACGCAGCTCGCGGTTGCTCAGCTGCGACAATACCGGCTGGCGCGTGGTGTTGGTAATGCTCAGCAGGTATTTACCGTCGTGGCCGGCATCTGCAGCAGCTTTGGCGGCAGCGGTAATATCTGAATCTGACAAGCCTTCCAGCTCTTCTTTAGTATCAACAATAACGGCGATTTTTTTGGTTTCAGCCAGCAGGTTTTGCGAGAACTGGTTAGTAAGCTTAGAGTGCTCTTCGTTCAGTGCGCGAATAGCGGTTTTTTGCTCTTCAGTCAGCTGGGCACCAGCACGCACAAAGCGCTCGTAGTACACTTCAATTAAGCGCACTGATTCGCTGTCGAGCTTCAGCTCGTTGCGTTGCTGGTACAGGTTTTTAATGCGGGCAAACAGCTGTGGGTTTAAGTTAATGTTGTCTGAGTGTGCGGCCATTTTCGGCGCCAACTCTGACTGAATGCTGCGCCGCTCCGGGTTAGAATCTGACCCCGCCAGGTTATAAAACACCCGTGAAACCCGGGTTAATAACTCGCCGCTTTTTTCCAGCGCTACCAGCGTGTTTTCAAAGGTGGCCGGCTCCGGGTTGCTGGCAATGGCCTGCACTTCGGTCATGTGCTGTTTCATGCCCTCTTCGAAAGCTGGCAGGAAATGCTCATCTTTTATTTCAGTAAAGTTTGGTGCTTCGTACTGCAGCATACTTTTGGCAAATAACGGGTTAGTTGAAGTCACATCGGCCACCGGTGCAGCATCTTGCTGCGTCTGAGTTTGAGTGGTGTCGGTTTGTTGTGGTGCCGTGTTGTCAGAACAGGCGGTAAGCGCCAGTACAGTGCCAACGGCCGTGGCGATAAGCGTTTTACGCATGAGTATCTCCCTGGAAGATGTATAGCTTTGTTGTAATAATTGCGCCTTAGCGCAGGCTGCCTGACCGAGTATGCCAAAAATACTCAGCGATAAACCAAGTTTGCAGCCAGACGCCAACAAATTAAGACAAAAACCGGCTTAGGGCAACTGTCCTGGCTGAATTGATGCATCAAATGGCAGTTCTATATAAAAACAGCTGCCCTGCGGCGTATTGGGCATATAACCAATGCTGCCATGCATATGGCCAATCAGGCTTTTACTCACGGCCAAACCCAGGCCGCTGCCACCATGCAGGCGGCTGTCAGAACTATCGGCCTGGCTAAAGCGGCTAAATAATTTAGGCACAAATTGCTCACTGATACCCAGCCCCTGATCGGCAATGACCACCCTTAGCTGGTGCTGGCGCAGCTGTACATTTACCTGCACTGTGCTGTTTGGTGGTGAAAACTTTACTGCGTTACCCAATAAATGCAGTAACACCTGTTTTAAACGCAGGCTATCGGCCTGCACCTGTGCCTGTTGCAGCTCGGGGGGACAAAGCAGCACTAACTCAATACGTCGTTGCTGGGCCAGTACCTGGCTGTCGTTAATACATTGCTGTAGTAGTGGCAACAGCGGCAATATAGTTAACTGAAACTGCATATTGCCGCTGGCCAGCTTTTCTACATCCAGCAGCGTATTTACCAGCGTAGTAAGTTGCTGGCAGTTTGTTTGGGCCAATTGCAGCATACGTAGCTGTGATGAGTTTAATTCGCCAAGGGCGCCGCCTGTTGCCAGCCCCAGTGCGGCTGAAACAGAGGTTAGCGGGGTGCGCAGTTCATGGCTGACTGTAGCAATAAACTCTTGTTTTAACTGTTCGGTTTTTTGTTGCTCAGACAAATCCCGCAGCACCAGCAATTGGCGGGCCTGACGCTGCAGCCGGATATTGCTGCGCCTTATTGCCAGCGGAAATAAGCTGTTGTCGCGCCGCCGGCCCAGTGTTTCATATTCTGCTTTGTTAGTAGAGGTGGCCGTATACAACTCGTCCAGTCGCTGCGGATCAGCCAATAAGGCAGACCAGTGCATGCCCGGCAGGGTGGCCGCTGTATAGCCAAACATCGGGTAGCACGACAAGTTTACCTGCTCTATAGTGCCGTCCGGCATGGTGGTAATAATGGCATCGGCTACGTTATCCATAATACTGCGCAGTTGTAGTTTGTTGCGCTGTTGCTCTGCAACACTACTACGTAAATGCTGGCGTGACATAAACAACCAGCACAACAGCGCCAGCAGTAATACTGTTACGCTGTATGCAGTGGCACGAATAGGCAGCGTGCGGTCTGGTGGTGGGGTAAGCGAGCGCACGGCCATTTGCCATAAAGCACCCCGCAGGCTAATAGCAAGCAGCATACTGTCGTCATGAAACAGCCGCTCATCACCGTAAAACGCTGCACTGGCACGGCCTTTAGCCGACAGGCTGCGAATGGCAACCTGCACCTCTTGCTCAGAAGTTTGCTGCTCCAGCAGCTTCCATACTGAATCGATATTAACCACTGTGCTGATAATGCCCCAGTAGCTGTTAGCATTCATATATACCGGCAGGCGGTAAATAAAAGCCGTGCCGCCCTGCAGCAGGGTAATAGGCCCCACCAGCCGGGCTTCGCGCTGGGCAATAATGGCTTCAATATCCGGCCATTGTTCTTTTATATCGGGGTAATACAGGCCAATGGCTTGTTCATTGCCGATCAGTGGATACAAATAACGCAAAGTATTGCCAGGCGCGATACCAATATTGCGGATATGCCGGGCCTGGTGTACCAGTTCGGGCAGTAATAAATGCATTTCGGCCGGCGAAATTTCGCCATTGCGGGCCTGCACATGGGCAGTAAGGCCAATGGTAAGGTACAACGGTATATTCAGCTCAGACTCAATCAGCGCCCGCAATTGCCCTGCACTGGCAATTTCATGGCGTAATTGCTGGCTGCGGGCATGTTGTTGCTCGTGCTTTACTAACGTTTCGGTAGCAAATATCGCAATAAGCAGCAGTGTTATCAGTAACAGCCATTGCCAGGAAGAAGGCAGAAATGTATTGCGCATGAGTTAAAGCATTACACCAAAAGAAGGTCGGATACCACTGTAGCGCTAAGGCGGCGAACTTGTAAATACGTCTGCGCAAACTGAGTGCCGAAAAAACGCTCAGCTAAGCGATAGACACACAAGGCAAGGCTGTCTATAATGCGCAGCTTCTGCATAACTGCAGATTGTGCACCCGTAGCTCAGCTGGATAGAGCGCTGCCCTCCGGAGGCAGAGGTCCCGCGTTCGAATCGCGGCGGGTGCACCAAAACAAACAACCGCCATTTCGGCGGTTTTTTGTTTTTGATGTCGTTTTAAGTATAAAGTGAACTTTTTTAAGCATAACTTGAACTTTTGTAATTTTCTGCCACGCTTATGTAACTTAGTTACAAACAGTGCCCTCTTATGCAGAAACGGAAAATCACTAAATCTGCAGTCACTAATATTTTTAGATTTGTTTCCTCAAACAAGCCCGCCCCTATCACCGTAGAGGGTTACAACGAATTCATAGCATGTCACTACTTTGAATTCTCCCCTTTGGTAGTCGATTTTGAAGCCCAACCTCAGCGTTTTGCATTTCCGGTAGAGAACAGCAATAGACCTCTTATCTATACACCCGATTTTCTAATTCGACTGTATGGCCAACCAAGTGTCTATATGGAGATCAAACCCTATGCTGTGACTCTCACAGAAAAGTTTAAGCATAAGTGGGAATTGTTGCAAAAGGAGTTTTCCGATAGAGGGCTTTACTTAGTGTTAGTTACAGACAGGCAACTTATGCGTGGTCAGATGGCTGAAAATCTGAAACTGGTTCATCGATATATGACACGTGAACCCAATACTGCTGAGCAAGAAAGTATTCTAAAGCTCATAAGTCATTCCCCGCTATCAGTAAGCAACTTATCTACGCAACTTCAACTACAGGAAAGTATGACAATTTCATACTTGCTCAATCTGGTTGCCAAAAAACTGCTGTCTTTCCCACTATATGCGGAGTTAAACCTCAATACTGTATTTCAGATACCACAATCTGTAAAAGAATGCGGGATAGATAAAGTTTTTGAGCAATTATTTCCTGTACCTGATGATATTACTCACGACGAATTTACAGAGTCTTTCCGTAAAGAAGTAAAACAAAGTTTGGACGAAGCCGACTCCTATGAGCATTTGGACGCTCTAACAGAGAAAGAACGTGAGCAGGCTATATTTCGCTGGAAAGTACTAAGTAAAGTCGACGAATTATGCAACGGGGTGCTTTCGAACCAACGGCTTAAAGAGGTTTATCCAGAACTTGAGTCAGAATTTTCGGATAAAACGCCATCAATATCTTCAGTTAAACGTTGGTCAAAAATTTATATAGAGTCTGGCAGGTCTATAAAGGGATTATCACCCAATATCAATAAACGTGGTAACAAAGCGCATAGATTATCCAGTGAAATGGAAGATCTCATTCAACAAGCGTTGGACAGAATCAAAGACTCTAAGTCAGGAGCGGTATCCAGCGCCTACAGTTATCTTCAGCATTTGGTGTTCCAATTTAATCAAAAATCTGGTTTAGCCCTCAAGGCACCATCAATTCAGACTTTTTGGGCACGTTTTAAGAAAATTTCGCCATATGAAATGGCGGTAAAATGCAAAGGCAAGTTTAAAGCAACCAAAGAATTTAAACACATTGGTGAAATGATAAAAACAAACCGTCTCTTGGAACGAGTAGAAATTGACCATACCAAGCTGGATTTTTTCGTCGTAGAAAAGGACAGCTTTATTCCGCTCGGAAGGCCTTGGATCACAACGCTTTGTGATGTGCATTCAAGATCTGTACTTGGTTTTTATATCGGGTTCACACCTCCCAGTTTTGTCGCTGTTGCCAGAGCGTTAAAGCACGCACTTTTACCCAAGGACTATATTTTAAGCAGATATCCCGCCGTTAAAAACGCTTGGCTCTGCTTTGGTAAGCCTGAACTCATCGTGTCGGACAACGGCAAAGAGTTCGATGATAAGGATTTCAAGTTGGTATTGGGCAAGTTGCTGATTAATTCAGGCAAGAATCCAACCGCAACGCCCTATCTAAAACCAATTATTGAAAGATTCTTTGGGAAGCTGAATTCTGAACTACTGCGAGCACAGCCCGGTCATACTTTGGCTTCATTAAAAGGCTCAGTAGATTATGATCCCGCCAAAACAGCTGCTGTTGATATGGATAGGTTGCTGCAGATTATTCATATCTGGATTTGTGATGTCCTCCAGGCGGGCCCTAACTCTAGACGTGACCGCATCCCTAATCTTACATGGGTCAAAGCTTTAGATAAATTTGCGCCGGTTCAATATGATTATGATGCTGAAGATTTAAATCTAATCATGTGCCGGACCTTTACCGGCCAGTTAAGAGTAGGTGGAGTGACGTTCAGACGCCTCCACTACTCCTGTGATGCTTCAGCCCAACTCCGAGGACGCATTGGTGATCATGAAGTAACATACAAAATAGACCCAGAAAATCTGGGCTATATGTATATTTCTAACCAACTAAAAAAGTCTTTTCTTAAAATTCCGGCAGTTAAATTTGAGTATGCATCTTCAGTAACTCTCCATCAGCATAAAATCAACTGTATCGTTGCCCGAAAAATCGTTGGGGACAACTATTGCGAAGAGGACATTATCGAAGCAAAGAGTAAAATTCATCTGTTGATTGACGAAGGGTTATTGGCAAAAGGTCAGTCCAAAAGACGGACAGGCAGTATTTCCAAAGCGGCCAGGTATGTAGAGGATTCAAAACTGGCAACGACGTTGGCCGCTGAGCAGCATGATAAGCATTCGGTCACACTTCCTGACACCAACAGTGAAAAGAAATTGAAAAAGAGTACAACTAAAACTATAGACACCACTGGCTGGGAGTTCCTTTAACATGGCAGCAAAACTCAGTGAAGAAGACATCAAGGCAAAGCTAGCTCGTTTTCGTTCAGCATTTCTTGCAAGCCCGTTTCTCAAAGCCGTGCTAGATGAGCTTGATGAGTGCCGCGAGTTATCAAAGCTTGGTGGCGACCCTGAATGTATGATTGTTACCGGTGATACGGGAGCCGGTAAAACCTCACTCATTAACAAGTACCTCGAACTGAACGCAAGAAAAAACTCATATGAAGGCACCGTTATACCAGTTTTGTTGACTACTTTGCCTGGCGAGGCCAATTCAGTGGCCCTGTTTCAACAAATTCTGACTGATCTCGGCCATCCTTATCCGTTTGAATCAAATAACGAGGTACAACTGCGTAAGCAAATCAAGGACCTTGCGCGCAACTGCCGATTGGAACTTATCATTGTCGACGAATTCCAACACTTGATGGAGAAAAAAAGCCTGACAATACTCAAGAAAACGGCAAACTCTATAAAAAGCCTGATCGTCGATACCAAAATACCTATGGCGCTATTTGGTATGCCGTACAGTTCGGTGATCTTGGATAGCGTCAGTCAGCTATCAAGCCGGTTCGAGCGCCGAAGAACACTAAGCCCATTTCGTATCAGTACCGAGGATGAACGAAACAAATTTTTAAAGTTATTATCATGTTTTGAAACCCTAATGGATTTGCCAGAGCCATCAAACTTTCAATCTGATGATATGTCTCGTCGATTATATGCATATTCGAGTGGCAACTTTAAAAAATTAAAGAATTTACTTAATTCGGCTTATAAAGCCGCTATCGAAAACGGCGAACTTCACATAAGTAAAAACAGACTTGCCGAAGAGGCTAGATCCCGCAGCTCTACCGTTGAAGAAAAAAACAACCCATTTTTGCTGCCTATGCATAAGTTAAAAGTTATAGAGCCTGGAAAATATGTAGGCTGGGACGACTATACCCAAGGAAAAGGAGTTAACCTTCGTTTCAAAGATAACCCTAAGGAGCTTAGCTTTTCTGATGTGTTTTAATACGGTTGTCAATTCCTGCGATAAATTTTACTAAGTATTTATATATATCTTGTCTCCATGTAAAATAACCTATCACGCCTGAATTCACCGCTGCCACAAAAGACACATAAATAGACAGTGCAATTAATTGCACTTAGATGTACTACCACAAACGAATCACGTATATCACTGCAGCTGCACATGTGGCATTCGCAAGTTTGTTGTCTAAACAACCTGCATCTATTTTATTCATTTCTCTTACCCAAGCACGAAAAACCGCACGAAGGTGTGAGCCCCAACGTAAATTTGTACCAGTAGCGTTTAGCGTTGTAAGGTGTGTCCTATATCCGTAAATTAGTCAGATGAAGTAAATGTAACAGGGACTGAGCTATATAATTTCTTGTACCTGTTCAACTCTTCAGCCGTTGTTTGAGATAAACGAGTTGAATTGTAAGGATCATTTTCTAACTCACCCATCTCCTTAAAATAATAGGACGTACCACTTTGTGAACAACTATGCTCATTAAAAACAAGCCTGTCCACAGGCACAGAACGAGTGTAGCCACCAGGCGTTTTGAAGGTTAAAAATTCCCCTGCTGATGTATTCATCTGCTGTTTCCTGCCAGGTTAATTATTGGTTGGTTTTGTAACCACAGTTCGGAGGCATCCAGTCGCATTCGCGCAGATCCTCAAATTTTGGAGTCATCATAGACAATCGGTACTCAGATTCAGTGATCGGATCAAAATCCATGTCCCCGTCAGTTGTCCGAACATACCAGACGCCATCTGGCCCTTTTTGCTTGCAAATGCCGGTAAATTTCACTTCGGGTGTCCTATATCAATTAATCCAACTTAACTCGGTTTCATCAAACAGGCCTTCCTCCATTTGAGGCGGCACTGATGGAAATCGGAGTACCCATAGTTTTTTTCCGGAGCTGTTAAGGCGGCTAACAGCAACGCCGGTCTGGCCGATAAACTTACTGCTCCATCTGCCGCTTGAGCTAATAACTTTTGCGTCACTTCCTATACTGGCCATCAGTTAATCTAATTTGATTTATTTAGTGCTGTTTGCCACTGATTGAACAGCTTTGTCTACGGAAAACGGCCTTATTTCGTTATTAGAAAAATGAACCTTGTAACATGGGTGAGTAACCCAACTATTGCCTATTTTCCGCTTCTCAAAATCTACGCTAAACGCAGTAATCAATCTTCCGTTTAACTCATAACCAGGAGAATTGTCACAATACCTTTCGTACACATCCTTCAAAGCATTAAATAACAGGCCTTCTTTAATCGGCCCTTCGGGCAATAGCTCTTTCTTCTGGCTCTTAAAATAATCCTGAGCTTCACCTTGCGAGGTGAACATTCGCCCAGCGATTGTTACTGGCTTTGCTTTACCCATCGTTTTTTCCTATTCAAATTTTTCGTGTTCTTCACACATTGCTTCACCATTAAAGCCAGCAAATTCACCGCAAATAGTGCAATCTGAAGCCTTGCTAATTTCAGATTCAATGATAGAAAGTTGTTTTGTCGATAACTGACCATTAGTATCGAGATGCAACTTTGCCAGTTCAGAAGGTAGTCCTCGATCAGCGATTGAAAGCTCTATAATCAGATCTTTTTTCATGGTTTTTCCTATTCAGTTGTTATGACTTAAATTGGTCATTGTATTTAGCTGCTCTTGCGCTTAATTCAGCGCACACACCAGTTAGTTCCTGCACTTCCATGATAGCCGCAGCAACCTGAGAGACGGCTACACGAGCAGTCTTTTCTTCACCAATACCGGTTGACGCAGATGTAATTGATTCAGAGAAATATGTATTGCCAAGTTCATCAAAGAACAGAGCAGACAGAGGGGTATATCCATCCGCAACTCGCAAATGAAAGCTCACCACCCCAATAAATCGACTCTTAGTGCTGTCATAAGTAAATTGAAATTCTGGTTTTACTTCGCGGGAAAACAAAACGAAAGATGCACTGCCAGCGTCCTTAACGTCAATCGGGAATTCACGCTTGCTGCTTACCAAATATTGCAGCAACGCTTGTGTGAATTCATTGTACAAACTATTGAACTTACCGACGTTCAATGCAGCACGTTTTGCCAAATCGGTATTTCTAATTTCAAATTTCATCGCTTTCCCTACTTCGCCAATCGTTTCGTTGAAAAGCTCCCAGCAGACCGCTGTGAAGCTGAATAATCGCAGCCCTTGTAGGGGCACTCATAGTGTTCATTCTCAGTTGGAATACCATCAGCATTGTGCTCTGTTAGTTCAAATTTCCGATGGCAACTAGGGCAAGTAATTTGTTGGGTTTCATCAGCCATAATTGTGTCCTATATCAATATTCGCCACGGATCAGGCCATCGTCGCTTTCGTCAGCCGCGCCATGACCACCATTAAAATCACCATCCAAAACGGCAAGGAAAAGGTTTCCATTGCCACGGTCATCAAAGCGGAGACTACCAGAACCAGAGCCACCAAAAACTTCAATACCGAGCTTCTGCGCTTCTTTTGCATAGCGCGACAAACCTTGAGCAATCCGTTTAACGTCCAATGGATTTAACCCCGCTGCTTCACATTCTTTTTCATTAACGCTGGCCATAGCCGGGGTATCCTCTCTGGTTAATTGTTTTGCTACTGTACGGCAGGCGCAGGGTCATAAGGCGTGATTATTTCAGAACCTAGAGTCTCACCTGGTTTATAGGGACTGACGAAATCCTTGTGCAGTGTACAAAGAGCGATTAGTAGTGAAAGATCATCAGATAGCTTTATTGCCGTTTCCTTAAGACTTAAGATTTCGGAATAACTCATAGAAATCATCTGGTTTGATCCTTTGTGAAACCTAAGCATCTCAAACCCTCCCCCGTCTACCAGTGCCAACACACCATGAGCGATGTGATTTCGTTTATCCAGCAAAGCCTTTGTGCGGGTAAAGATTCGATTGATTCGTTGAGTGGCAGGTGATTCCGGAACATCCCTCAAGACACTTTCAACTATTTTTAGACGTTCAGCAGTGGTAGCCTTCATCCACTTCGCTGGTAACTTAATTGGTATTGGTTGTTGAGTGACTATTCCATAGACATTTATTAATAGGTAGTCAATTTCGTTCATGGAGTAGATGACCCACCCAATACTCGTAGCCCAATGACTGCGCTGCGGATTACCTGTATTCATGCTGTTTCCTATCGCTTAATTTCGTTAAAATCGTCATCGAATTTGCGGCCATAATCAGCACGGGCCGCTTTAGCTGTACAGCCATCACCCTCATACATGCAACCGCCTACACAATGAACGTTACTGCACTTGGTTTTCCAAACTTTTTCGAGCACTGCGCCGGAGCCACTGGTAATCTGACGCGACAGTGTTTTTGTTGGCTTACCGCATGACGGACAAAGCAGGTTCGGATTGCTGGCCACTGTCGGTTTTCCTATTAAGGTTATTTACCTAAATACCTTTTAACGACCCAGAATATTGCAAAAATCGCCGCAAGAAATAATCCCCAGCCTAAACCAATTGCGGCTGAAAAAAATAATGCATCAGAGCCTTCAACACCTTCAGGCGCATCCAAAAATATCATCCCCACAACAGGAAAAACAAATAGCGCAATAATCAAAACCCAGTTAAATATTTTTTTATCTTGTTCCACTGCTTGTGATTCCTACTTTGACTTTGGAGATGCTTCTGCTTCTTGGAATAACTTAAACTGGTAGCTTGCCGGTGGAGGCATTTCAAAATGGCTGGACCTTAAACTAACAGAGCTCACTGTGTTGCCGCAGACCTGCTTTGTCACTGATACATCAAAAAACTGAAGTCGGTTACCATGTATATTTGTATTACCAATCTCTCTCACATTGCCGTAGAATCGACAATCTGAATTTAGATCTCTAAATTCAACGCGAGCCCCTGTTTCAACGCGAGATAAAGGGGTGATAGGTTCGACAGTTGTCACAGCAACATCATGTACGGACGCCTGAGATACTGAAGCGAATAAAAGGGCTAAAACGGTTATTTTTATTTTTTTCACAAATGTTTCCTCTATTTTAAATTTTACCTGTCAAAGAAAGCCAAGCTATCCAGGCTCCGTTTGCCATGTCTTCTTTGTACCAGCCAGAATCAAAAACAGGCTCCCAACTAAAACTGAGCCCATGGTTCGGATGGATCTTAGTGAACCAAGCTTCAAACTCGGCATGATGCGCGTCGTACAAGTTTTGAATTTTGGAGGCCATTGGGTGCCCTGTATATCCTGAATCGATTAAATGTTGATATGAACTATACTAACGCAGTCTTTGCGCACAGCAACAAATCGGACAGGCCTAAATTGGCACTTCTAAGCAAATAGTCCTGAGCCTGACCATTAAATTACTGGCTTGGTCATTAATCGAGTCACATCTTCCAAGTTTGATAGCCATACTTTAGATACCGCGCATCGCCAGTCAATTGCTTTAATTATGGCAGGGAGGAGATTGGCTAGGTTTGGCTGGTTAAAGATTGGCTCATGGTGGGCAATTCTATTCCGAAGCATTCGAATGACGAAGCAGTCGGATTTTAGCTCATCACGAATGGTGTCCTCGTCCGGTCCCATAGAGTGCGGGAATACCATTTTTATATATGGTACCCATATCCTGACATTGTGGGTATTTTTAAGCATATTTTCGAACCAAACCAATTTTAATTCTGGCAATACTTTACCAACACCGATGTAGCCGGCTGAAGCTTTTATCAGTTCAGTTTTCTGTTTGCCCGATAATGAATTTCTAAATGCTGGATCAATTGGCCAATCGTTACCATATCTGAGCGCAATTGCCTCACTAATTGCATTTCTTAATGTGATCTCGTAAATGTGAAGCGGCAATATGAAGGAAGCCGAAAGCTTCGCGTTCCATTCGTAAAGCTCTATAGCGAATTCTACTGAGTCTTGACCAAGAAAATTGAGTATGGCGTTGCGATAGGTTGAAAGCCTGTTTATTGAGAGATTTTTCTCTATTGCGGCGTGGGACATCAGGCTTCCTTAATTAGTATAATGATTGACGGAAAGGTCAATAACGTCTAGTATTGTCAATGAGGGCTCTGGCACATCACTGCGAAAGCAGACCACCAGGGACAAAAGATATCGCAAAAACCCATTGCTTAGGCTGTGGGTTTTTCCGTTTAAAGAGATCATTTAACTTCATCTTTTGGTTTACGTCCACGCTTTTTGGGCTCCGGCATCATCCTGGCAGCACAAGCTCTAATGTGATTGAAAATCAATATCAGTGTAATCACGCCAGAGAATCTGGATCTCGATGATGTAACAGCTGCTGCACTATGCGCTGCGCGTCAGGGGCATTCCGGCGCTTTCATGAATATAAAAAAGCCCAGCAATGAAGGTGGGCTTTTATCATTAAAATGCCTACGATAGGCATTAATTCCGTATCTAAAACTTACTTATTGCTGCAACACTTGCATTGAGGAAAGACAAAAACTTTACCGTTCTTTGGGTAAATGGTTTTGCCATTCTTTGTCACATAACGTGCAAAGACTACCTCGCAAGTGTTACCACATTTCGGACAGTATCCCGTCTTCATGTAGTAACCCCTATGGCTTTCGCAAATATCGAACCCACAAAAATTTGCGATTTGCTGGGAGAACCACTAGACTTACTAACGCCAATTAGAAAGTGTCATGGTGGGTTGCCTCCATACACCAGTAGATGTGCCAACATCTACCCCCTACAAAGCCCTGTGCCAACAGGGCTTTTTTAATAAAAGTCGAAAGTTAATTGTCTCATTTCATAATTCAAATGCGCTAGAGCATATTCTGCAAACATATCCGCCTGCCACTCAGCGTCCTCAGCCTGTGTAGGGGGCATCACTGAAAAGTGCATACTCGGTTGGTGCCCTAAAACTAAATGGCCTAATTCGTGAAATAATATTGCCAGTGCTGTTCTATCGCCTTTACAGGCTTCGACGTATTTACTATTTGGAACCCTGATAGTCAGAGTTTGTGGATCGTAATGTCCAATAATTGATAAGTGTGTCGCTGAACTCCAGTCTCTATCTTCAACAGGATCTAATGTGATTCCATATTCAGCCAATCGCTCAAAACACACATCAAACTTTTTATTTTTTGATCTGCTGGGTTTAAACCCCAGCACCTCACATAATATTATTGCTGAATTCTGTATTTGAGCTTCAGCTAAAGGACTCACACGCTGTCCACGAAATTGATAATCACTACTCATCGTTATCCTTACGACCATTTAATTGGTTCAACAAACCGGCAAAGCGTTGTAGCTCTTCAGGTGTAAATTGAGATTTAGCAAAACCAGCTACCAACATTTTTTGTTGAAGCGACAACCCATCAACTGGAATGCTCTCATTTGATACGTGAGCCAATTCACTCAAATGTTTAATTTCGTAATCCTTTGACTTAAAAAAGCCGTAAATAGAATCGACCCATTTCGCAGGTATTTTTTTTGCACCAGTCTCCATTCCACTTAAGAACGCAGGTGTAGTGCCTAACTCTTCAGCCATTGTCAAAAGAGTGTAGCCAACATCTATCCTGGCTTTTCTGACCGCCTTTCCAAATTCAGTTAGAGCCATTTCATATTTCCTCAGCAACCGATCCCCAAGCCCCTATAATTTAACAGCATCCCAGCTGCTATGTTGATTTTATCTAAAACAAACTTAAATTCAACCATTTTGGTAAATTAATTTTGTTTTTTAGTTAATTCGGAATTATTTCAACTGCTGGACATGTTGTAGTCAACCATCTAGTACCATCGAAGCTATCTTCGTTACGAATCTGAATATTGAATTAAGCAATAGGCGGTCTATGCTTGGTTTACAAAGAGATATTTGAATAATCTGAGACTGCCTTGCGCTACCTTGTCCGCCCCAAACCCAAATCTGACGAAAGTCTTGAATCCTTTATGCTGCGGGTTGCCAGAGGTAACGGTTATTCAGATTTTTCAACGTTCATTCAGTCTGCAAAAAGCAGTGTTATTGGCTCCTCAGCTGGAAGATTTGAGTCATTCTTACCTGAAGACATCGCAAGTGCTAACTTACACCACTCTCAAATTTCCAGTCGTCGTCGTATCGACATGTTGCGTCAGTTCGCAGAGCTGGCCGGTTGTACGCTGTCTGATTTACTGGATATTTGTTTGGCCCGCGGCGCGGTTACCTTTTCGAAAAGACGCGTGAGTCTGTACAGACAAGGTGTAAATATACCGCTCGATGAGCTGCGACCACTTCACGAAGTTCCTGTATGTCCTTCATGTATTAATGAAAATGGATATCGCCGGCAACTGTGGCATTTTCGATCCTACACGGCCTGCCATCAGCATGGCATTTCGCTGATAAATCATTGCCGTTGTGGCGCATCTTTGAATATGGTTGAACAGGAGTTTTCTGGCAGTTGTCATTCTTGCGGGGCGTCTTTGCTTGAGCAAATTGAAAATGCGTCCGATCCCGAGCTAAAACTATCAGCCTGGCTATCAGGAGAGACGACGGAGCATCTTCCAAGTGTTGCACAAAGCCATAGGTGGGGGCTTGTTCACTGGTTCAGGCATTATGTCGCATTTGATGATTGTATCGCTGAGGACTCATTTTTTAGCTACTTCAAGGCTTGGCCTGATTCTTTATTCGAGAAGCTAAAATCGGACTTCACAAAGGCCATTGAACTTGCTGTTTCACCTTTAAATGAAATGACCTTTCAGGACGTTTTTGGTGATCTCTTGATAGTATCTTGCCGGTTGCCGGGCTCGGCACTTGCAGACAACATTGTACTTAGAAGCATTGTGAAGTTTTTGTCTGATGAGGTGATCGATAAAGGTAGTGTACTCGGCGATTTGGCCATTAACAGTATTGAGGCTGCGATTTTGCTTAACACTACCACTGGGCAGATAGCATCACTTTATGACCAAGGTATCTTACAAACCAAATATCAACTTAGGAGCAGTCAAATTGTGGCCGTGACTGCTCCGGTATTTCGTTTGTCGGATGTGCTCTGCTGCTGGCTCACGTCCTATCAGAGTGAGACGTCAAACCGGCGCTATCTGGTTTCAAAGTGGTAAATCGGATGCACTTAACAGAGCTTTTACAGTTGCCAGATGTGCAGGTTAGAAATGTCGAGTTGAAGCGGGCTTTTAATGCTCTTAGTGAAGGAGTTTGTATTGACGGTTTGGAAGTTCAGGCTATCCATATATTGGCAAATCTGACTTTAAAACTCAGTGACGCGTTGGATGTCACCTCGGCAACAGAATCTTGTAGCCTGTTAAAATCTCAAGACTGGTTATGTAAATGCCTTTCGGCTGTGAGGTTCAGACATTCACATAATTTAAAGTATCCTGACTATAAGAACCGTGGCGTATTGCGACTTGAGCCATTAGGGAGTCTCCCGACTGGCTACATATCGTCTCAATGGTGTAAGGACCATGCCAGGCTTGGCTGGTCACATAATTCTGCCGATATCAATTACCAGCTATTTCTCTGCGCCTCATTCAATTGGCTGGGCGGGTTAAGCTGTATAGCTGACTTGATCCGCGAGGGGGATTCGAATTTTAAAGAGCTTCTCTCTGAAGCTGGGGTGTATAAAAAGGATATTATCCGGCTGACTCAAGAACTGCAGAGAATTGCGCCCAAACAAACCTTGCTTGAGCTTGGCCCGGAGTTACGCCAAATTCGGCTACCTTATCGCAACGCTTATTGTGCTGTCACTCCGATCCCATCGCATATGTTGCAGCGAGAGATACATCTGGCGTTAAAGGCCGAGAAACGGCATCGAGGTGTTATTAAACACACCAGAGCGGCAAGCGTAGGTGATTTGGCTGCTGCAACTGCCGGCCGGGTGTTCACTTTCAGGACTGTGCCAAAAAAACTTTGGATGTGGCACAGCCTTAATCCGAAGTATTCAATGTCGGACACAGGTTTGCTGGCATTAGAGCAGCTTACCAAGGCTGAGCAGATGCTGCTGACAGACAATAATCGAAAGCGCCTGGTCGATGAGTGGAAACAAGAAGTCCTTAATTACATTGATATCTGGATTAAGAAATACGACATCCAAATAGAGCTCAATGCCAGCACTTTAGTCGCGCAATTTAACGTGCACCTCAGCAAGACAAAGATCGGTCGTGAACTAGCGTATCAGCCCGATGTAACAAGACTACTCAACCAGCTGATGAGCAAAGCAGCATCCGATTATGACGTTTCTCCGACAACGCAGGGAAACTATCAATATCTGGTATTGCCAGGCATTAAAATTTCCGGTGCTACGGCATTTAGCTCGGCTTACACAGTGGGCATCCCATCGCTAATGGGAATATGGGGCTTTCTGCACGCATTTGAACGGAATATCCAACGCCGGACGAGTAGTACTTTTCAAATTGAGAGCTTCGCCCTGTGTTTGCATCAGTTTGTATTAGACGACCGTGGATTAACCAGAGAAGTTAAACTAGACAGCAAAAGGCTTGTTACCCCTGCAACTCTGCCAACACGTTATTGTGATTTCGTCATCAGTTTTGTTTTAAAAGTACGCAAAGCTCAGTTACAACTGGAGCCCATCCAGTTGATTTCATACTTGCCAAATTCACTGTGTCAGGGGGCGGTGCACGCCCAAATAGATCGGCTTGAGAGTTTTCTCTGGATGGATTCGTTTTATCGCGCAGTCCAAGCGATACCGGAAAAAAGAGGACGCTGGCTGACACCGGATCTTAACTTTTCACCAAGTGATGTCGAAACATTAACTCTTGTACCCGAGCTACTGCTCACAACAGTGGGTTACCAACTTCTGGAAACGCCTACTGAAAAAACGGGAGCTGTAGATGATATGCCACATGCCTTTGCTGAACCGGTTCTCGGGAACGTGTACCAGCGCCATGCCGGCGCTGATGCTTTGGATCATGAATTTTTCTGGAAGCTTGCAGTACTTCCAAATGCCTTTCTATTAGGGACTGAAGGAACTGAACATGAAGCTGCCTCAACGATTTAGCTACCGCCGCTCACTGTCACCCAGCATTGGTGTTTTCACTTATGTGAATAAGCAAGGAGAGGAAAGATCACTGCCGTTTAAAACAGTGAAAGTACTCGGTCAAAAAGAGGGGGTGGCGGAAGGATTTGATAACAAAATGATTCCCAAAGCCTCAGCTACAGCGAAGAAACTTGGCGAGGGAAACCCACATACTATTGAATATTGCCATGTCCCTTACGACGCGAACCGGGTCTTCTGCAGATTCTCGTTGACTGTTAATGCAAACTCTATAGCGCCCGAGGTGTGCAATGACACTGAAGTTATAGAGGCCATGTCTGAATTTGTGAAGTCCTACATAGCCGTGAAAGGCTATAACTATCTTGCCGAGCGTTACCTGATACAGATCATTTCTGGTGCCTGGTTATGGCGAAATCAGTATTCACTGGGTACTACAATCAGGATCCGAACCCACAAAGGTCGAAATCTGGTAGCTGAAAATGTACAGCCGCATTCTGGGCAAAAAGGCTGGCAACAGAATTTAGCTGGCTGGGCAGATTTGGTTGATGAGTTTAGTGAAGCACTAATTAATCCGGGCACATTTTTACTTTGCGAGGTAGAGGCTGAGATTATCCCAATAACCTGTCAGGAGATATACCCCAGTCAGGCATTTAGTGATCGGGATAGCGCAGATACTGCCGGGCGGATATTCCAAAAAACTATGGTAGATGGCACTGAGAGCCCAATTTTAGGTGCCTATAAAATTGGAGCGGCAATCGCTCAGATTGACGATTGGCTTGATGACGCTGTCGAGCCATTACGAGTGGGTCAATACGGGGTAGATAAAAAGATAAGTGCAGCATTGCGCACACCTGAAAATGGATTAGATTTTTTCAGTACCATTACGCAGGTTGAGCAACTGACCGACGAGATAAATGCAAAAAAACAATCCAACAACAGAGCTCACTTTTTGGCAGCTAATCTGATTAAAGGTGGTTTATTTCAGAAAGGGGCCGCCAATTGAATAGGTACTTTTTTTACATTCGCTATTTACCAGAAGTCGTAAATTGCGAGTTCCTGGCAGGTAAATGTATTCGTATTTTACACGCGTTTCAATCACGGTTTGAACTTCGAAGCATTGGAGTAGCGTTTCCTGAGTGGAGCGCTTCCAGCATCGGAACTTCAATTGCATTTGTCTCTGAATCTGAGCGCTCATTGGCAATGCTAAGGACTCAACACTATTTCACGCGGATGGTTGAGGAAGGATATTTTGCGTTGAGTGACATCTTACTCGTACCTATAGAGCTTGGTGTACCGGAAGTTATATATTACAGAGAGCGTCGTTTGGAAAAAGAAACAGCTGCGGCCAAGAAGCGAGAGTTTAAGAGGTTGCAGAATCGCGCGATAAGTAGAGGAGTAGAATACAAGCCCAAAGAATCTCAATCGAAAGAATCTGTTTTACCCTTGTCTCATCTTATTCCATTTTGCAGTTCAAGTGGGCGTGTATTTAATTTATGTATCGGACGGTTAGATTGCAATCAACTGATAAATGATCAATTTAGCAGTTATGGGCTAGGTAACCGGGTGAATATGACAGGCTCGGTACCCGGCTTGGCACCATTTATTAAGACGCTCTAGTAAGTGATTGATTAGTTGAGAATATTATTCTAGGTTTTTTAAATTGGGTTTTATCTGTCAACTCTGGCTAAAGCCTTGATTTAATGGGTTCATCTTTTAAACTATTTATAGTGCTCCGCCGAGCAGGTGGCTGAGAAAATAACAATGCAAGTTTTAAAGTTGAGGTTATGGTGCTCCGCCGAGCAGGTGGCTGAGGAACCGGAAGCAAAAGTCGCAGGTTCAAATCGTGGATTCCGCCGTATAGGTGGCTGATAGTGTATTGAAGAAATCTTGCAATATAAGTGTCAATTACAATGAAAAATTGGAATGCACAGCAATAAAATAGACAAGGATAACGTGTACCATCCTTTAACTAGAAACATATTTGAGGATCACGTAGAAGTTCTAGCTCTCGGTGAACTGCCTCCTAATCTCATATCATAGACACTCTCGTTGAGATGACTGTATGTTGTTGGCACATTTTGGGGTGACTATTAGCAATGTTAAGAGTTATCTAGATTCAGCCAACTGAGTAACCCGTTAACACGAGAAAGAGTCCTCCCGAAACAGCCGTTGTATGTCTCGCTAAACACAATATTAATGCTCAGAAGACATCAATTTTTTCAGTGCATCAGATGCTGGCTTTGGATTCTTGATTGCGCGATTCAGTGAAGCCCAGGCTAGGTCATTCAGTACCGTCGTGTGTCGACATGCCAACACGTCGTGAGCATGTTTAACGGCCTGGTTCAGGATAAACGCATTCACGCTTAAATCGACTTCTTCTGCGGCTAACTTTAGCAGTTTTTTGATCTCAGGAGTTGTCCTAAGCTCAATTCGTACATAAGTGCTGTTATCGCCGGGTATAGGCTTTTGGGGCTCTTGCATAGCTGCTGTACTCTTTTTCACTAATATCAATAATCTAGCAGAGCTGTGAAGAACAGCAATAAAAACTATCTTAATTAAGGTATTCAGGTTAATTCACTTTCATCTATTCTGGTAGTCAACACCTGAGGATTCCTCGGTAGTTCGAACTCAGCAAAGATTAGCAATCTCATTTAGCCTAAACTAATAAACAAAGTATCGCCTTTACGAAAAATATGGACCTAAGTTACATCCGTGAACTCATACGCTTTGGGAATGCATGCCCGGTTCCCGCCAAGAGTGAAGAGAGGGTGTTCAATATTCTGTGTCAGCTTGGTCACAGGTCGATATGAGCGTCTAAGCGCCCCTCGAAGTGTATCGACAGCTGTGACAGCGTCAGATTCCAGTTTTGCACCGGGTGTGTCCAACGCTCAGATGCCTGCAAGATACCGGCATAAAGCAGCTTAAGCAAACTGTTTTCATTGGCGAATCCGCCCTTGGTTTTGGTCAGTTTACGGAACTGGCGATGCACGGCTTCCACGGCATTGGTGGTGTAGATAGCCGTTCTGACGTAGTCAGGGTATTTAAAATAGGCTGATAGCGTTTGCCATTTGTTGCGCCAGGATTTAATCACCACCGGGTACTTCTCACCCCATTTCGTCTC
>NZ_FNXF01000038.1 GCF_900108485.1 Rheinheimera pacifica
GCGTTATGAGCCAAATAGAGAATGAAGTATGGATGGAAAATTAAAGTGCCATCATTGTGATAGTGAGTTTACGGCAGAGCAAATACTATCGGGCTGCCAGTACTCTTATCCGCAAATGGAGGCTCTTGGTTTTATTTGCCCATCTTGCAATAAAGCGAGTCAAATCCGAGTAAGGGGTGGCACCTTCCAGTCAGTCGAAGTAATTTCGGCACCTGGTCCAGAGTGGGTAATACACGATTCACTTAGACCAGCGGGTTTCGAGTATCGAATTGACCCTGAGTGGGTACATTGCTGGTTAGGTGGTAAACATTTTGAATTCAAATCAAAGTAGCGGTCAGCTCATAACAAGGCCAAGCAGCATCGCCCCTACGGGGCTGGACCTCGCTACGCTCGGCCGCTGTTGGCGGCGTTAGCAATCGTTGAATGCTCGGAGTAATCATTGAATAAAAACAATATATTAGCGGTAAAGCAGGCAATGCTCATTCCAGTATTTGCCTTCTACAATATATTAATCGGGTTATTTGTTACTGGCTATAGTGTCACGTCTCAACATATTAGTGAGCTAGCGCTGGAGGCAGAATTTTTTGCTTACTCTCATCGATTGGCTGACATTTTAATAGGCCTGTCCATGTGCTTGTTTGCATTCGCGTGCTTTTCAATTGCAAAGGCAAAGTTTACTTTTCTAACAATGTTTTCATTTGGTATGACATGGATTTTTGCTGGTATTTTTATTATGAATAGCCCTCTGCATGACATTTATGGGTTAACAACCATATTAATTGTTGTGCCAGTGGTTTTCGCACTGGAAATGCGGGAGTTCTATGCGTCAAAAAAATTCCAAGAGTTTTCAATTTTAGTGACGCTGATCCATGTGATTTTTTTCTGGTTTTTTTACTACGGTTTTATGCCTGTTGAATATAAAGGTATAACTCAAAGAATTTGGGTAGCAATTACTTTGGTATGGTACGGCGTTGCTGCGTATCAGATGTTCATATTTGTTAACAAGCAAAGGCAGCCGACGCGTACCGCGCAGCTGCTTTGAGCGTTAAGTGCTCAGGAGATTATATTATCGAAGATCTGTTTAGGAATTGGGCATCAAGCGAGTTGTTTGATGAGCAATCTTTCATATCAAAACTTAATGAGTCTCACATATGGGACGATGATAAATACTGGAAACTAGATAACGCGATCTACGACCTTGCAATAAAGTATGGCGACGATGATTGCATACCTAGAGAGATTGCTTGGCCGATAGCTAGAATCTTTAGCTATCTAATGATGACATTTGAAGCACACCACAACAAAAATGACTTCTTCGCCATTAAAGACTTGGATTCTGACCAGGTATTTGACCGCAGAGAAAGAATGCAGCTAGTTTTTGAAGGCTTTTTTAAAGGTGAAATGATTCCGAATGATAGCTTCGACTATTTTGACCCTAGCAGATAATGCACTTAACAAGGCAAGGCAGCATCGCACCTTCGGTGCTGGACTCGCTATCGCTCGCCGCTGCTTGCGGCGTTATGTGAACACAAGGATTCGAAAGTGGAGTCGATAAGCAAGGCGCTCGTTTTAGCGATTCAGTACCTAGGGTCAGAAAGAAATGATGAAGATTTCACGGAAGATGATGATCTTAAGGTCGTAGAAGATATGGCTGCTATTATTCAGGGGGCCTCCGAGAACGAGAGGTTGACTCTAATAAGAGTAGCCAGAGAGCTTGGTCTTAATGAATGGGCGTCAAATATTGGCATCGAGTAAATCACATAACAAGGCGTATCATTCGCCCGCTAAAAGCGCGGGCTGGGACGGCCTATATTCCGCTGCGCTCCATTTCGGCCGCCCATGTGCGCGGCGTTAGCCGCTTTCGAGTATTAAAAGTTTTAGTAAGGTTTTCTGTTCTGGCACCGCTCGCGTTTTGTGTTTCTAGCGGCAAAGTCAAATAGTCAGAGCATGCAAGTTTGTTAGTTCGGAGCAATCTCGGCTGGAGCAGTAACTTTGTTCCTTGAAATTCATGGCTCCGCTTACAAAAGGTTTCAAGGTTCCAGCTGTTTCGTTGTATCGCACTTGGCTGGTTAGTTTTTTAATTTGTGGGTGCAGTGGCTTCGGTAAATATCGCGTCGCGGCAAGCCGCGCAAGTGTGGTATTTGCTGCTAACAAGTTACTGCACCGGAAAAATAACTCGCTGGCGCTCGTCATTTTCCGGTGAGCAAAGCGTTAGCCGGCTGTCGAGAAGGTTTAGGTACAAAAATCTGTTTTACTTTTCGGCTCTGCTTGCGTTAAGTTGTATCTCACATGTTAATTTACTCCATCAAGTTCACCAGTTTGTTGGCAAGGTGCAATCTCTGATGGTGCGGTAGCGTTGTTCCTTTTGGCACTTTTGCTCCGCTGGCTTTAAAGTTTTTAGGTTCCAGCCATTTTTCTGTATCGCACTTGGCTGGTTACGTTTTTTAATTTTGCACATGGGTGCTGTTGGTTGGCATCGCTTGGCGGCAGTGCCGCGTGGGTAGTGTGTTTGTCGCCGCTAACAATGCGCAACATTCGCTCCCGCTGGTCGCTGGGACGCCAAACCCGCTGGCGCGTTTTTGTCGCCCATGTGCGCGGCGTTATGTGTTTTCAGAGGTATTAGTTTAATGTCAAACGTCTTAAATGTGGTTAAGTTACGTAATGCCAAATCCGATTTCAAAATGTTGGTTGTTTTGGCATTTTTCCTCGTTGCTATATCATTTTTTGCCATTGGTTTTGTATATGCTAAAGCGCCAGAAATTGGCATTTTAGTTAAACTTCTGGCAATCATGGGTACTGTAAATATTGCTATGGTTTTCTACGTAATCAGAAAATTCAATGCTTTATCAAACACATAACAAGGCGCTATTGTCGCCGCTATCGCGGCTGGGACGGCTTACGCTGCGCTCCAGCCGCCCCAAAGCTTTGCGTTATATTGGGCTGTAGTATTGATGTACTTTCACTTTTGGAGAGTAAATGCAAAAAGGATTTGTTGAAATATTTGAAGCTGAGTCAGCGTTAAAGACATTAGTGCTTTGCATACTGACTATTGGAGCTTACCTAATTTATAAGCTTTATCATTTCTCAAGCCTAATTAATCAAAAAACTGAATACAAAATATCTAACTTATTCATTGGAATAACAATTTTATTATTCGCTATCCACTTGGGTAGTTTGATTTATGGTTTAGCTAACCTTCATGACCCAACTATTTTAATAGGAACAATCGGCATTCACATTGTCTCAAGTGTATTCGACGTAACTTGGATAATTGTCGTACGTAATCGTATTAATTTGATAACGGGTTCAAGTAAAGGTGACAAGCTATGGTTAAAACCATTGATCACGTCAATTTTTCATGTAATTTACATGCAGCATAAAATCAATCAAGGTTTGGTAATGGCCCAATATAACAATCAAATATTATCGCCAGCAAACAGCGCTGGCTGCGACGTCAACCCGCTGCGCGGCTTTCCGCGCTAAATTTGGGCGTTATGTGCGCATATCGGCAGATGTCGGCTTAATGTCGGGTACTTTACGTACCTGACAGATAAAAATATAAGTAACACTCTTGGTTCAGGAGTACAGGAGCCATCTGATGATTTTAAAAGAACTGCGACTTAGTAGACATATTTCTCAAGAGCAATTAGCGCAAATGTCAGGATTAAATGTCCGAACCATTCAGCGCATTGAGAGTGGTCATAACGCTAGTTTTGAATCATTAAAATGTCTTGCTGCTGCTCTTGATGTTGACGTGACAACACTGAACCAGGAGACTTTTATGATTGATAAAAACACCGCTAATTGGCAAAGATTACCTTTCTTTTTGAAGGTTTGGTTTTCGCTAAATTTTTTGCAAATTAGACCCGCTCGCAGAACGGCTGAGAGAGTAGAAAAAATATCGCACATTTTTGGCTTTTTATTTTGCTGTATTGGGCTTGTGAGTGAAGCGGCTCTGGCAGGTGCTATCATCATGCTTGCAACAGCCTACTTGTTTTACTTGCTGAAGTGGCAAGGTGACAAATATGGTATTTGGTATGAGCCTGATGCAATATCTAACACATAACAATCGCAACCAAACGGGCTATCGCCCTCGACTCGCTGCGCTCGCATTTGTTGCGGGCGTTAGGGCAACCATCCAACACGGAGTTTAAAATTGAATAAAGTGAGCATGTTGGTTTTGGCTGTTTTTCTATCGATATCAATGCAAGCATTTGGGAATGCGGAGGACAAGTCTGAGGAAAAGCTACCTCAGACTTTAGAGCAGGCCGTTGACAGAATCGTTTCTAATTTGAAAGAGGATGATAAGTCGACGGTTAAAAATACTCCGTTTAATAACCTTATCCAATACCATCATGGTTGGGGCACCGGTATTAGAAACTCATTTGGTCTTTGGGGACGCAATAAAGAGCTAACAGTGTCAATCTGTGGTCCAGATGAGTGTCATCCAGATGATGCTTCAATGGAAATAATCTACGGTGTATGGAATAAACTTAATGGTAATGATACTCGCTACAAACCAAATACAGAGCAGCCCTAACAAAGTGCGGCATTCGGGGCCT